>NZ_NIRT01000097.1 GCF_003207795.1 Komagataeibacter nataicola
ATCTGTTCATCCGTCAGCCAGAACAGGTCGCTCATCTTCAGTCTCCTTGCAGAGCCTGAATCAAAATTCCCTACAAAAATCAATGGGTCCTGAGCCTAGAGCGTGGGCATAGTCTGATCAGCAAGGGTATAAGAATTTTCGATAGAGGCCGTTATAGTCACGCCTTGATGTGGCTCGATACTGTTAATTTTATTGAAGCTGTTGACATGGGTGTCCGAGTAATCAGCTACCCACGATTTTTTATCATCAACCCAACTGAATGGACTATTTTGCGCCACCCGGATCCCAACATCGGCCGCCTCGCAGCCGCGGAAGCACGGTCTTTCTCACATATGAAATACGGGACAGCCGGCGCAATTGCGACGAAAGTTCCCGGTAACTGGAAGACCGATCCAGCCGCAATGTTTTGCTCTCAGGTGATTGCCGCTGCCTACGAAAATATTGGTGCTCCACTGGTTTCTAAGCCGTCAAGCAAGGTATCACCAAATGACCTAGCAGCCTGTCGGGTTGGGGTACCCTGTGAAGGGGTAAGGCTGTAGAGTGTCGCGATGAGCCGCTTCATCCCGTTTGACCGATCCCAGCCGTATCT
>NZ_NIRT01000098.1 GCF_003207795.1 Komagataeibacter nataicola
CCATCTGCCTGCTGGGCACGGCCATATCGGGCATCGACACCGTGACCAACACCACGGCGCTCACCAATGGCAGCGATGGCGAGACGGATGCGGCGCTGCGCACGCGGTTCGTCTCCTACATCAACAGCCGCTCCAAGGCGACGGTTTCGGCTATCGAGAACGCAGTGACCGATGTATCCGCCGACCTGATCTATCAGGTGCTCGAGAACGTGGACACGTCTGGCGCTTTCCTGCCCGGCAACGTGGTGGTGTTTGTCGATGATGGCTCGGGCGATGTGTCCGACAGCGTGATTGATCAGGTCTATGCGGCGGTGGATGACGTGCGGCCTGCCGCCGTGTCCATTCAGGTCGTGCGGCCTAACGTGGTGCGCCCGCCCGTCACCATGACCGTGACCGTGGGCGCTACCGGCGACCTCACCACCGTGCAGGCCACCATCAGCACCAATATCGCAACCTACCTCAACAGCCTCGCCATCGGGGCCTCGGCCAGCTATTCGCGCCTGATCCAGATCGCCTATGCCGCCAGCACGTCGGTAACCAACGTGACCGATGTCACACTTTCAGGCGGCACGGTGGACCTG
>NZ_NIRT01000010.1 GCF_003207795.1 Komagataeibacter nataicola
TTTCGGTATCCACGGTCAGCGTGGGCATGGTCACGCCGTCATAGGCGGGGCCGGTGCCCGAGCCACTGGAGCCATCGTTGCTGGAAGGCGAACCGCCGGTGCCGTTGCCCCACACTTCATCGACTTCCTGAATGTCGAAGCTGATGCCGTGCTTGTACAGCCACGGCCGCGCGCCCCACATATTGCCCAGCAGGTTGCCGCTGGTGTCGAGTTTGTCGCCATCGCCTGCGGCCTTTTCCTCCGCTTCCGCCTGGGCGCGCTCGGAATCACGCACCGTGGCGGGGTCGATCTGCTCGACCAGAGGGGTGGAGTTACCGAGGCGGGCGCGGTCTTCCTCGATCTGGGTCTGGACCTGCGCGAAGCCGGTTGCGGGCAGTACCAGCCCGAAGCAGACCAGGCATGAGCCCGCACGCAGGCGGTGGCGCGTCAGCCTGGAGGGGAAAAATGCCGGGCAGCGGGAAAGGGCATGTCTGGCAATGGCAGTCGCGAGGAATGAAGGGCTCATGGGGTCCGCCGTATTGAGAATCAATTTCATTAAGAATGGTTCTCAATAACATTTTGATACGAAGCCGTCAATTCAAACCGGTATGCGTATATTGCAATCCTGTTATTATCTAAGAAAAACCTTGGGCACGCCCTCGCTGTTGAGGCAGGACATGATCATCACCCCGCTCCATAGCAGCAGCGAAAGACTGGCCCCGATGCGGCCGCGCATGCTCATGGCGGCATTGCCGCGCAGCACGGGCAGGTAGACGCTGCGGTGGCACCACAGCGCGTTGAGCATGGCCAGCGTAATAAGCGCCAGCTTGGGGGTAAGATACGCGCGGCTGCCGATATGCACCGGGTCATAGAAGAACAGCACCACGCCCGAGACCATGGCGATGGCAAACGTCACGTGCAGCGGCCGCACCATGAGCTGGGCCGCGGGTGCGATGCGTGCGGCCATGCGGGGCCTGAGCACGCCAAGGTCGAACAGCATGTCCATGCCAAAGAACATGGCCATGCTGATGATATGCACGATGCGGATCAGGTAATGGACCGGCTGGAGCCAGAAGTGGAACATCCGACTGTCCAGCGCCATCAGGACCGCATAGGGCAGGCGCATGAATGCGAAGGGGTGGGTGATCATGGCGGGTGGCTCTCCGTTACCTTGCAGAGGGCATACCATCCGTTGACAGTGATAACAATTATCATTATCAGAGCTTGGAAATCAGCCGGTTGGGAAGCTGCGATCAGGCCCTGGTGTGACTGTAAACAACAATAAATGGCAGCAGGCACCCGGACTTAATTCAATTAAGTATGGAAACCGTCATCATGAACAAGAAATATTCCATTCTGGCCTTCGCCGTCGCGGCGCTGCCTGTCCTTTCCACCGCTGCACAAGCGCGTGAATACCCGATCGGTGGCCCGGTCCATGAACATGACATGGAAATTGCCTCGAGCTACCTGACCGGCATCATGGTCGACCCCATGCCCGCAGGCATGATGGACAACACCAAGCCCGACACCATCCACCTCGAAACCGACGTGCATGCCACGGCCGACAACGTGTGGGGCTACCCCGATGGGGCCTGGGTGCCGTATCTGAACATCGGCTACAAGCTGACCAAGGATGGCACAACATGGAAGGCCGAGGGCACCATGCATTTCATGACCGCCAAGGATGGCCCGCATTATGCCGATAACGTGCAGATGAATGGCCCGGGCCGCTATACGGTGGTGCTGACCTATTCCTCGCCCGAGCAGAACGGCTTCCTGCACCATGTGGATAAGGAAACCGGCACGCCGGGCTTCTGGCAGCCGTTCAGCGAGAAATTCAACTTCGCCTATCCCCAGAAATAAGCAGGGCATATCATGAAACGGATACTGGACGGATGGCGGGCCGTGGCCTGTGGCGCGGTCATGGCCGTGGGGCTTGCGGGGCATGCGCCCGCAGCAGTGGCTGATACCGTGACCGACCTTGCAGGCCGCAAGGTGGACGTGCCGGCCAGTGTCCATCGCATCATACTGGGGGAAGGGCGGCTGATCTATGCCCTTGCCCCGCTGGAAAAACAGCACCTGTTTGACCGGATCGTGGGCTGGCAGGGTGAGTTCCGCGGCGCGGATACGCAGAGCTATGACCAGTATGTCGCAACCTTTCCGCAGGCGGCAGGTGTCGCGCTGATCGGTAAGACCACGGCGGATACGGTCAGCCCCGAGCGCGTGCTCGACCTGCACCCTGACCTTGCGATTTTGACCGTATCGGGCCATGGCCCGGGCAAGGCGAGCGAACTTGTGGGTCAGCTTGAAAGCGCCCATATTCCGGTCATCTTTGTCGATTTCCGCGCTGATCCGGTCAATGACACCATCCGCTCCATGCAGATCCTCGGCCAGGTGCTGCATCGCGAGCAGGAAGCGACTGACTATCTCGCCTTCTACCAGTCTCACCTCAAGCGCATTACCGATCGTGTTGCTTCAGTGCCTGAAAGCCAGCGGCCCAAAGTGTTCATTGAAATGCTGGCCGCCATGCGCGAGAGCTGTTGCCATACGGCGGGCAAGGGCAATATGGGGGCGTTTATTGCAGCCGCCGGCGGCCAGAACATCGCGGCCCCGCTATTGCCGGGCTATATTGGCGATATCGACCTCGAAAAAGTGATCGCCTCTGACCCCGATATTTACATTGCGGACGGCACCAAGGGGCCGAAGGCCAGCGGGCCGGGCGTGCGCATGGGGGCCGAAGTAACGCCGGATGTAGCCCGTGCCTCGCTGCTCAAGGTCATGGAACGCCCCGGCATTTCATCGCTGCATGCCGTAACGGATGGGCATGCGCATGGCATCTGGCACTCGTTTTATGATTCGCCGTACAATATTCTTGCCATCGAAGTCATGGCGAAGTGGTTCCACCCCGATCTGTTTACAGATATCGACCCCGACGCCACGCAGAAGGAACTCTACAGCCGCTTCCTCCCCGTAAAGCAGGAAGGGACCTTCTGGATTGATGCGCGTCCCTGAGGAATCGATCGGTACGCCTTCTGTTTCCTCCTCCGCGGGCCTGTCAGCTTATGCGCGTGAGGTGCGGGGGCGCTACCATGGGCTGCTGCGGCGGCGCATGGGGCTGCTTGGCCTGCTGCTCGCGCTGATCGTGGCCTCGGTGGTGCTTGATTTCTCGCTCGGGCCATCGGGGCTTTCGCCTTCAGCCCTCATCCGCACCCTGCTGCACCCGCATGACGTGCCCGCCGGGCAGGGCGTGATCGTGTGGCAGATCAGGCTACCCTACGCGCTTATGGCCGTATGTGTCGGGGCGTCGCTGGGGCTGGCTGGGGCGGAAATGCAGACCGTGCTCGCCAACCCGCTAGCAAGTCCCTTCACGCTCGGGGTCTCGGCGGCTGCGGCGTTTGGCGCGTCACTCGCCATCATTCTTGGCTGGCGGCTGCCCGGCGTGCCCGATGCGTGGGTGGTGTCGGGGGATGCCTTTGTCTTTGCCATAGGCTCCGTGCTGCTGCTCGACATGGTCTCGCGCAGGCGCAATGCGGGCACCGGCACGGTGGTGCTGTTTGGCATTGCGCTGGTGTTCGCCTTCCATGCGCTGGTGTCGCTGCTGCAGTTTGTGGCCAATGAAGATGCGTTGCAGGACCTGGTGTTCTGGACCATGGGCAGCCTGACACGCGCAACATGGCCCAAGCTGGGCCTGCTGGCCGCCGCCTGCGTGATCGTGGCCCCGCTTTCCTTTGCTGCGTCATGGAAGCTGACCGTGCTGCGCATGGGCGAGGAACGTGCCGCGAGCCTGGGCGTGGACGTGCCGCGCGTGCGGCGTGGCGCGTTGCTGCGGGTGAGCATCCTGTCCGCTCTGGCCGTGTCCTTCGTGGGTACGATCGGTTTCGTGGGGTTGGTAGCGCCGCATATCGCCCGCCGCATGCTGGGCGAGGACCATCGTTTCTACCTGCCGGGCAGCATGCTGGTGGGCGCGCTGGTGATGTCGCTTTCATCCATCGCGGCGCGCAACCTGCTGCCAGGCGTGGTCATTCCCACCGGGATCGTGACCGCGCTGGTGGGCATTCCGTTCTTTCTGGCCATTGTGCTGCGCAGGCGGAGCATGACCTGATGGACGGGCTGTACTGCGAGCACATGACCGTGCGCTACGGCAGGCGCACGGTGCTGGATAATATAAGTGTCGGGCCGTTTCCGCACGGCCAGGTCTCGGCGCTGCTTGGCCCCAATGGCAGCGGCAAGTCAACGCTGCTGCGCGCCATGGCCGGGCTGGGCGAGGCCACGGGTAGGGTCATGCTGGGGGCGGATGACCTGACGCGCCTCAGTCTGGCCGGGCGCACGCGGCGCTGCCTGTACCTGCCGCAGGCCCTGCCTGCCATGGTGCACCTGCAGGTTCTGGAATCCATGCTTGCCGCTCAGCATGCCACCGGCGTTGTTCCATCCGATGTGCAGGGCGATGAAATCGATGCCGCCCTGCATATGCTGGATGTGTTTGGCATAGCCCATCTGTCCATGCGGTATATGGATGAACTCTCGGGCGGGCAGCGGCAGCTTGTGGGGCTGGCACAGGCGCTTGGCCGCCACCCCGATGCCCTGCTGCTTGATGAACCGCTCAGCGCACTTGACCTGCACCACCAGTTTGCGGTGATGGAGATCCTGCGGCGTGAAACCGCTGCACGGCAGATCGTGACCGTGATGGTGCTGCATGACCTCAATATTGCCGTGCGCATGACTGATTACGACGTGATCCTGCGCGAAGGACGGATTATTGCCGCAGGCACGCCACAGGCCGTTATTACGCCCGAAACTCTGGGCCAGACCTATGATATTGTGGCGCGGGTGGAAAAATGTAGCCGGGGCCTCCCACACGTTATGGTTGACGGCCTGTGTTAAACCGGGTTTCGAGACCCGAGGAAAATTACAATTCATTACATAATGGATATTTCGTCGCCCTGCCTGTGACGGTCGGCGGCGAATCACAAGTAACGCGCTGTCTGTCATAACAGGATGGTGATGGGCAATGCCTGCAGGGCAGACCCTTATACAGTGCGCTACAATAACGCGAACCCGGCCATGCAGCGCAGTAGCTGTATTACGTGCAGGGGCATCGGGTCGTGCAGTGCCGATGTGATAACATGGTATGATGATGAATACTGTATTGAGGCATGATGCTGAAAAAAGTGCTGATATGTAAAAGCATGTTAGCAAAATGTAATGACAGGCGTCTGGCCGGACCGGTTACGACCGCAGCCTGCGGGCATTATGGTTCATCTGTCTGTTTGTGGTTATTGATGCAGATATATTCTATTTATAACTAAATATAAACCATAATCGCTAAAATTTGTCATAACATCGCGTGTTTATACTCTGTTCCTGATGCGGATACAATGAAAATTCTGTAACGTAGAAGCAGTGATTCGCCCTTTTCCGGGCGCGTTCCATTTAATTATTATAAGAGATTGTTTGAAAAAAACATTGATAAAAAATAAGAAAAGTTTTTGGGTGCCGTCTTTTTTTAAAAGGCAGCGTTTTCTGAAGCTTTTTATAAAATATTCACCAAAAACCTTTATAATTTCAGGATATTATTGATCCTGACTTTTCAAGCAGCCTCTAAACAAAATAATTGCATATATGCAGGGGGAAGGATAATGGTTGGATTATTATAATGTAATCATGACCTGCAAGAACAGCATGGCGCACCCTATGCAACCTATGCTGGCGGCAAAAGCAGGGGAGGCTGTAATGGGGGTGGCGTAAAAAATACGGGTTAAAATGCTTTATTGTGGTTGCATAATACACGCATGATTATTACTCATAGGGTTAATCATCCCCTGATGACCCGACCACCAAGGAAAGTACCGACATTGGATAATAAAGAAATCCCGCATACCGAACTGGTATCCATGACCACCGAGATCGTGGCCGCGCACACCAATCATAATACGGTTGCTGTTGAGCAGATCCCCACACTGGTCGAGACCGTTTATACTGCGCTCAAGGCACTCGGGGCTGAAAAGGCGGTTGAACCCGCGCCGCTGCAGCCTGCCGTGCCCATCAAGAAGTCGGTCTTCCCCGATTACATCGTCTGCCTTGAAGACGGCAAGAAGCTGAAAATGCTCAAGCGCCACCTGCAGACCGCTTATGGCATGACGCCGGAACAGTATCGTGAGAAGTGGGGCCTGCCCGCCAATTACCCGATGACTGCGCCGAGCTACGCCGCGCACCGCTCGTCGCTTGCCCAGAAGATCGGGCTCGGCCGGAAAGTGGTGGTTGAACCCGTGGCCGAGGAAGTCGAGGAAACACCTGCTGCAAAGCCTGCCCGCAAGACCCGCGCACGCCGCAGCAAGAAGAACACGGACGACACGCTGGTCTGAGCCAGCCCGTTACGTAAAGACAAAACACCCGCCCCGGTAACGAGGCGGGTGTTTTTTTTGTTTGTTGTATCAGGCAGAAGAAGCAGATTGAGCTTTCATATCAAGAAGATATTTTTAAAAATTCATATTGATGAAAGTTCTGGGCACCTGCCTTTATCTGCCAATAGCACCCCCTGAACCTTTTTCATGACCTGCCCGGCATTATGTCCTGTCTGTCCACGCCAGACAGGCGGGGCGTGGATCAGATAACCTTGAGGCCCACGGTCAGCAGGATGGCGGCCAGGATAATCCGCTGCGCCCGGTCAGGAATAAGGCCGATGCACAGGCTGCCCAATATAATGCCCGGAACAGACCCGCACAGCAGCGATGCCAGCAGGGGCATGTCGATATCCCCGATCCACCAGTGCCCCATGCCCGCAATGGCCGTGAGCGGCACGGCGTGGGCGATGTCGCAGCCCACGAGGCGACGGATTTCCAGGCCGGGGTAGAGAAAGATCAATGCCGCCATGCCAATCGCGCCAGCGCCGACAGAGGACAGCGTGACCATGACGCCGAGCACCGCGCCAAGCAGCGTGGTCAGGTGCGCGGTCATGGCGGGGTTGATGGCAGCAGCCTTGCGGCGTGAGAGATCCTGCAGTTTCTGCCGGAACAGTACGCTTGGCGCGGTAATGAGCAGGGCAATGCCCAGTGCGACCGAAATGACATGCGTCACAGCGGGTGAGGGGCTACCCGCCCAGTGCAGGGCGGCAATGGTCAGTAGCGTTGCCGGTATGCTGCCCAGCGCCAGGCGGCCCACCACATGCCATTCCACGGACTGTTTGCGACCATGCACCAGTGTGCCCACAGTCTTGGTCAGGGCGGCATAGAGCAGGTCGGTGCCCACGGCGGATTGCGGATGCACCTTGAACAGCAGGATCAGCAGCGGCGTCATGAGCGAACCACCGCCCACGCCGGTCATGCCCACAAGGAAGCCAACGCCAAGGCCGGAGAGAACATAAAGCAGGTTGATGGATTCAAGCAGGGGCATGGTGGCGGGTTATCCGTTTCTGATCGCCTGGCGCTAAAAACACGATAAAATAAAGTGAAATATCAGGTATCTGTGCAGTTTTCTACGTGGAATTATGATCCGGCACAAGCCTGATCGTTAATAAGCTGCCCCGTTATTTTTGCAGGTATCGCGTAAAATAGAAAAAACCCGGCGCGAGGCCGGGTTCCATCATCAGTAAGGGTAGGGATAGGGCGGCGGCGGCGGGGGTGGCCGCCATGCCCACCGGCGTGGCGGCGGTGGGCGGTCATAACGCCAGCCACTCTCGCGCCAATAAGGGCGGCGCGGCCCACCGGCATAGGGGGCATGCCAGTGCGGCTGGTCACGCCACCCCCAGGGCTGGGCCTGCGCTCCACCATGCGCACCGAGTAAGAGCAGGGCGGTAAAAGCAGCCAGGATCATCTTTTTCATGGCGTCCTCCTGCTGGCAGATAAGCCCCGGATTGCGGCAGGATCTGGATGGTTGTTTTACGCAATGCAATAAACGGCCCGGAAACCGACATGCGGGGCAGGACTTGCGAAAAGCCTGTCCCGCCATCACCGCGGCAGGGGGCTGTTCCGGTGGAACCGGACTGTCAGCCGCTGGTGAATGACTGCACCATTCATGATGAACCCGTCATGGTCCGGGCCAGCGGTGCCTGCCAGGCATGGGCGGCCCGGCCAGCTTCAGGGCAGGCGGTCCAGATGCGCCAGCAGTAGCGCCCATAGGCCGTCACTCTCCACTTCATTGAGGAAAAGCGCGTTACGGGGCCGGTCGGTCACATGCCACCAGTCAATAGCGGTAGCCCCCTGCATGAGCGGACTGCCCACCTCAACCGATACGTTCACCTCCCGCCCTGCAAACAGGTTGGGGGCAAGCAGCCAGCCGATGGTGCAGGGATCGTGCAGGGGGGCACCGTCCCACCCATATTTGGCCAGGTCAAACCGCCCCGAAAAGCCCAGCATGGCCGCTGCCGCCCGGGCGCAGCGGCCCTTCAGCGCACTGAGCCCCGCCATCCGTGCCGGCGTGACCAGAAAGCGGTGGGTTACATCCAGCGGCACGAGCGTGTGCGCGATGGCGTGGCGCAGCACGATATCGGCGGCATCGGGGTCGGCATAGACATTGAACTCGGCGCTGGGCGTGATATTGCCGCCTTCCGCCCATGCGCCCCCCATGGAGACGATGCCCGCCATACGCTGCGCGATATCGGGCGCCTTGACCAGCGCCATGGCCAGATTGGTCATTGGCCCCAGCGTTACCACCGTTATGCTGCCCGGTGGATGTGCCCTGATCGTATCGATCAGGAAATCCACGCCATGCTGCGCGCGGGGCTGCATGACGGGATCGGGCAGGGTGGGGCCATCCATGCCGGTCTGGCCATGCACATGCGCGGCGGTAATGGGCGTGCGGCGCAGGGGGGCAGCGCAACCGGCATGAACCGGAATGTCGGTGTGCCCGGCGAGTTCCAGCACCTTGCAGGCATTGGCGGTTGTGTGATGCACCGACACGTTGCCCGCCACGCTGACCACGCCCAGCACGTCGAGACCGGGGGCGGCGAGGGCGAGCATGATGGCAATCGCATCGTCCTGCCCCGGATCGGTATCAATGATGATCTTGCGCGGGTTCACGATAATCCGGTCCTTTATACTGTGGGGCGCTGGTTGGCATAGGTAACCTGATTGAACCCGTGTTGACAAAGTCACGCAACGCAACCGCCACGATCCGTTTTGTGTCCCTATGATAGCAAACATGATGCGCTGCTGGTGCGTGAGGCGCAGGGGGTGACCGCACGGACAAGGGCACTGCGCCCCATGTCATCTCAGCGCGCCGCCACAATTCAGTGCTTATGGGCCGGTGACCCTTGGCGTGCCGCGCAATAGCCCCGTCGGGTTGAACCATAACCCGGACGTTCCGTATGCCGTCTCCGCACGGTCTGGTTGCCCCATGCTTCCATCATGGCCGTAAATAGTGGTGGGGCGGGGTATTAAGTGCTCTCTCAGAACGCGGCGCAGCCGGGCGTGATGACCAGCCCCACGGAATCCTGCCCGAAGCGCTGGCGATAGGCCTGGCGTATGGCCTCAAGCCGTGGCTGGAGGTCAGGAGTGAAGGGGGTTGCCACCCAGATGATGCGCGAGGGTTCGCGCACGATGCGCCCGCTGTGCTCATCCCGCCATTGCCCCGTCATCCGCAGGACCGAAAAACCGGCGGGAAAACGCGGGGTAATGATGTCACGCACGAAATGGGTCCAGTCACGCTGGCTTACATGACCGCCATCAGGGCGGTTGAGGCCGAACAGGAGCGAGACCTGCAGCACGGATGGGGCATGTAACGCCGTGCAGGCGGTCTGTAGCGCATTCGGCCCAGGCGCATCCGGCCCGCGTGCATGGGTCGGGTGCCCCCACGCCACCGCCATGACCAGAACGGCGATGCACAGGCACCATCGTGTTGAAAAGACAGCAGGCTGGCGGCTCATGGTCTGCCTTCTTTCCGCCCGTTACGAGGCGCGGCGCAGTCGAAAGTTTCTGGTGAAGCTTTATTCAAACGCTTCGGAAGAACGCCGCCTCCCCGAAAAAAGGCGGCGTCCGGAAACTGTATCGGCTGGTCCGGATCAGGACTTTACGCGATAGAGCGCGCACAGCTTGTTGCCGGTCGGGTCGCGCA
Organism: Komagataeibacter nataicola; assembly: GCF_003207795.1. Lineage (GTDB taxonomy): Bacteria > Pseudomonadota > Alphaproteobacteria > Acetobacterales > Acetobacteraceae > Komagataeibacter > Komagataeibacter nataicola. The sequence goes on from NZ_NIRT01000010.1 coordinate 10,027, forward strand.
GATAGGCCAGGTACAGATCGCCATTAGGCATGTGGCGGATGCCCGGCGGGTCTTCGCAGGTGGTGCCGCCATTGGCCACGCCAGCGGCGTGCCATGCGTCGATCACTTCAGGCGAGGGGGCGGCAAAGCCGATCGTGCCCCCGTTGGCGGCCGTGGCAGGCTGGCCGTTGACCGGCTTCGTAACAAGGAAAAAACCCGTATCACCGTTATAGACCAGCTTGCCCTTGGCATTGATGGTGGCGGGGGGCACGCCAAGGGTTGCAAATATGCTATCGTAGAATTTCTTTGCGGCTTCAATGTCGTTTGCGCCAACAGCAATATGGCTGAACATGCAGTTTCTCCGTGAGTAATAATGGTCTGTCACGATCATGGCACGGCGCGCGCGGGGCCGACAACCGCCCGCATGCGGCCCACGGTGTAACAATGGCAATAGTCATGGACCCCGTGTGCCATTTTTTGTAATATTCCGCCCGGGCGCGGATATCCGGGCCACGGAATAAATGAACAGACAGATTGCTCTGAAAAGGGAAACCATGCGTTTTATCGCTTCACTGGCCGCCGTGGCGGGACTGCTCGCCGCCCCACTGGGTGCCCACGCGGCATCGGTGCATACGGATTGGGAAAAGTTCAAGGCCACCCGTGCGTTCAATCACCTCTCGGCTGATGGGCAGCGCGCCATGATGGATGTGCTCAATGCCAAGCAGGTGCTCGACGCAGGCCAGACCGACGCCGCCATTCCCGCGCTGTATGACGCGACCAGGCGCCTGACCGCAGCAGGCAAGGCCAACACGCAGTTCATCGCTGCCGAGACAAGCCTCCACCCCGCCCCGCAGCACCCGGCGGCCCCCGGCCACGTGGCAGGCACCACGCCCGTGACCTGGATTCCGGTCGGGGGTGAAATCATTGGCAGCGAGACGCTTGCACCCGAGAAGAAGGCCGCCATCGCCACCGCCAACACCCAGCTCAAGGCGGGCCAGACCAAACAGGCCGCGCAGACGTTGCAGGTTGTGGGCGAGGATGCCGATTTCATCATGGCGCTGACAGCCCTTGAACCCACGCAGGGCGCGATCAACCGCGCCACCGTCTTCACCGAAGCCCGCCACCCGCAGGAGGCTTCCGCAGCCCTGCAGCAGGTGCTTGATAATGTCGTGTTCGTTTCGGAAGATGTTTCCGAGACACTGGCCCCACCGACCGCCGGAACCCAGGCTACCCCTGCACAGAAATAACCTGCCACGGGCCTGAAAGCGGCCTTGGCAGACGAGATAAAGTTTCCGGGTGCCGCCTTTTTTCAAAAAGGCGGCATTACTTTTAAAATGTTGAAGCTGTTCGATATACGGGATGGCTATTCTTTTCTCCCCACCCACCTTTTTCTTTTCACGTTCGGCATCCACGCTCATGCGCTGGAACGCGCCTAGCGAAAGGACGATGAAGGTCGCCACCACCAGCAGGCTGGCGGGGTAGAGAATGGCGGCCGGTTCGCTTGTACTGGTCTCGAAAACGCCAACCAGTCCTTCAATGAATACCGCAATGATGATGGTGGTGATGAACTTGGTCAGGCTGGCCCGTGCCTCGCCGAGGCTTTTCTTGCCGCTGGTCTGGATCACCTCCTCCTCCACGAAGTATTTGGCCACGTCAAAGACCGCCACCGCAATCACGACATAGCTGATGGCCTGCAATATGGCGTTGCGGCCCGTATGCCATGACTGCCCCACGGCCCTGATCAGGTCGAACATGCCCGATGTCAGCAGGAAAAGGGCCAGCATCATGAGCAGCAGACTGGCGCAGGCGAACGCGAAGCGGGAGAGATGTTGCATGTTGCTCTTTTCCTGATGCTGTGGCCATGGCGATGGGCTTCCTATCGCGTGGGGTGGGGATGGGTTGCGGGTGAAGTTGGGGCTACCGCTTCGCTTTATTATGAATTTTGTCCATATAAGGTGTTTGTGGTGCTGAATATTTATTTTTTATTTTCCGCAGGTGTGCCGAAACCGCCTGCCGGTTGCCTCGTTGAACCCTCCACAGCACCTGTTGCCGGGATTGCTTTCTCGCCCTGGCCCCATGAGGCGGCGAGAAAAAACAAGGATCCCGTATCCGTGCTGTAATCTGGAAAAGGTGAATGACCATGTCTTATCGCATTCCCATGCAAGAACGCACCCGTACTGCCACCTCAGCACCGGCTGATAGCCGGGGTGGTGGGGGCGCCGAGCATAATCCGGGCAACTTCGCCAATGACCGCAAGAAAGCCTCGGAGGCGGGCCACAAGGGCGGCCAGCACAGTTCGGGCAATTTTGCCCAGGACCCCGAGCGCGCAGCCGAAGCGGGCCATAAGGGCGGGCAGCACAGCCCCGGCAATTTCGCTCACGACCCGGCAAAGGCCGCCGAGGCAGGCCATAAGGGTGGCCAGCATAGCGGCGGCAATTTTGCCCAGGACCCCGAACGCGCGGCGGAAGCCGGGCGCAAGGGCGGCCAGCATAGTCACGATCACGGTAAATCCTGACTGATGCCGGGCGGAACCCCGGCCTGGTTCCGCCCCTTCCATTGCCCGGCCGGGCCGGGATGACACGGATTTCTGATCCATCTGGAGCAAAACAATGAAAAAAAGCATGATGGTGATACTGGGGCTGGTGGCCTGCGTGCCCGCGCCGGTCCTGGCCCAGTCCATACCCGAAAAGGCAGGCATCAACTCCCTGATGGGGGTGGCGCCCCGCACGGATGATTTCATCAAGCTGGCCACGATCAGCGATATGTTCGAGATCCAGTCAAGCGAACTGGCATTGCAGGACAATGACCCCAAGCTGACCGCCTTTGCCAACCGGATGATCGAAGACCACAAGAAAACATCCGCCGCCCTGAAAGACCTGCTCCAGAGCAGTAATGTACAGGTCAGTCCGCCCACTGGCATTGACGAGGCCCATCAGGACAAGCTCGATCACCTCAAGACCCTGCATGGCCGTGACTTCGCCCTGCAGTACCGTGCGGACCAGATCGCGGGGCATGAAGATGCTGTCTCGCTCTTCCGCCGTTATGCGCAGAGTGGTGATAACGCAGCGCTCAAGACATGGGCAGGCAATACACTGCCCACACTTGAAAACCACCTGCAGATGGCCAAGGACCTGCCACAGTAAACCCGCAGGCACGCCACCCGCCTGTTCGGGGGCAGCCTGTATCAACACCTGCCAAGGGAGTATTTCCCATGCAATACGGTCAAGACAAACAGATGCATGGTGGGGCGGCGACCAACCCGCGCCATGATATACCTTTAGCCACCCCGGCAGAAAAGCGGCATGTCTTTATTGTGGGGGGCATGGTGGTGTTTTTTGTAACGCTTATCGTGCTGACATGCCTTTTCGCGCCCCACATCCCGCTGCCACGGTTCTGAGCGTGGCAGCACTCCTTTTAAGGCCGCCTTTTTTCAACAAAGGCGGCCTTACTGTTCTTCAACAGGTCTGCTGGATTCAAGCTCAAGGTAAATCCGGTCATGCGCCGTGTCGAACCGCCATCCAAATGACAGGGCCACATAGCGCGCCAGGTCGGGCCGTACTACGGTGACATAATGGGCGTGCACGGTTTTCAGGCTGGTGATGTCACCATCATAGCAGTCGGTGATGATCCATCAGCCTGACATATGGGGTGGCGAGGCATAGCGCACGCCCTGCACCATATCACGTTCATAAACCCCATCGGATACCACGATCAGCTGCTCGGGCTCGGGCGGGCTGAACGCGGCCTGCGCTTTGCGGCAGGTGATGTGCTGTTCTTCCCAGTAGGTTACGCGGGCATCCATGCCTGGCTGTTCTTTTTGCCCGGACGCGCTGCATCCGGTCACGGGTTCATGAAAGTCAGAGTAGTCGTCAGCAGCACATTCGCCGCATGTGGCCCAGTAGCCGTAACGAATGGGCTCGCCGTTTTTTATGATTGGGGTCATATCCTGCCATTTCCGTACCCAGCCCTGATAGGGGAAAGAATAACCACACGTGTCGGTATTGTAAATAATGACACGGAATTGCCATTTTTATTGAATCGGCACTAATTAAATAAGTAATGAGAGTCCATAAAACAGATCACTTAACCGTGTGGGTGAGACCCAGGAGGTAATAACCCGTTAACCGCTACAGATCCAGAAATAGGACCGGTTTCTCCTCCTGCAAGGAAACAGGCCGATGATGAATGCGGTTACACCTTTTTCAACACCCATCCGCCTGCTTTCGGTCGCGGCAGAGATGTTTCCCTTCGTCAAGACCGGCGGGCTGGGTGATGTAGTGGGTTCCCTGCCACATGCGCTGGCCCCTTACGGCGTGGAAGTCACGACCCTTCTGCCCGGCTACCCTGCGGTCATGGCGGCACTTTTCACGCGCGCGCAGGTCATGCACCATCCCGACCTGCTGGGACATGAGGCCACGCTGTGGTCGGCCCATGTGGCGGGGCTCGATCTGCTGGTGCTTGACGTGCCCGCCCTGTTCGACCGCCCCGGCAACCCCTATCTCGCCCCCGAGGGGCAGGACTGGCCCGATAACGGCCTCCGCTTCGCAGTCCTTTCACGCATGGCGGCCGATATTGCCCAGGGTCGCACGCCGCACCCGCGTCCCGATCTGGTGCAGGCGCATGACTGGCAGGCGGGGCTGACGGCAGCCTACCTGCATCATGACCAGCAGGCCGCTGAACGCGGCGGCCAGCCCGTGGCTACCCGCGTGCCGGTCGTCCAGACCATTCACAACCTTGCCTTTCAGGGGCGTTTTCCCGCGCAGTGCCTGGCGGAATTCGGCCTCCCGCCCGAGGCGTTCTCGGTCGAGGGGTGCGAGTGCTACGGGGCCATCAGCTTCCTCAAGGCGGGGCTGTACCATGCTGACCGGATCACCACCGTCTCGCCATCCTACGCGCAGGAAATCCAGACACCCGAAGGCGGCATGGGCCTTGATGGCCTGCTGCGCCACCGTGGCGACCGGCTGGAGGGCATTCTCAACGGCATCAGCACCGAGACATGGAACCCGGCCTCAGACCCGGCGGTGCATTTTCCCTACATGGTGGGTGATACCGTGGGCCGCGCGCCCAACAAGCGCGACCTGCAGGCGGAATTCGGCCTGTGGGCTGACCCGGATGCCTTTGTGGTGGGCGTAGTCAGCCGCCTGACCGCGCAAAAGGGCATAGACCTGTTGGCGGACGTGACCCCGCGCCTGCTGGCAGGCAACACCCAGCTTATCGTGGTGGGCGAGGGCGACCGCGAGATCGAGCGCCGCCTCGCCAGCCTGCAACGCCAGTTTCCCGGCCGGTTTGCCTGCCATCTCGGCTATAGTGAATCCCTTGGCCACCGCCTGCCTTCGGCGGTGGATGCGCTGCTCATTCCCTCGCGTTTCGAGCCCTGCGGGCTGACCCAGCTTGGCGCGCTGCGCTATGGCGCGGTGCCGGTCGCCGCCCGCGTGGGCGGCCTGGCCGATACGATCGTCAACGCCAACCCCGCCGCCATTGCCCAGGGCGCAGCGACGGGCTTCCTGTTCACGCCCGTTGATGGCGAGACCCTGCTCGCCACCGTGGCGCGCGCGCGCCAGTTCTACCGGCGCAATCGCCACATGTGGCGCCAGCTCCAGCTTACGGGTGCGGCCTATGACGTGTCGTGGAACGACAAGGCCGCCCATTATGTCAGGCTGTTTGCCGAGATGCTGGGCATGGACACGGGTGGGCGCGCGGATTCAAACGTGATCAGCCTGCCATCGGGGCGGCACGGCCTGCGCGAGGGGCGCAGGCGGCGCATCGCGCGCAGGCCACCCCGCCTGTCACGCGCGCTGGTCGCCCCCCATTAAATACGCCCGGCCCCCTGCTGGGCCCTGTTCACGGCATATCCCTACAGCACAGTAAAGGCCCCGGCATGCGGATCAGGCACGATGCAGCCCACTATGTTCTTCCCGATGGTATTGATGATCTTGTGCATGGGCGCAGTTCTGACCCGTTTGCCATTCTTGGCCGTCATAACATGGGGCGTGTCGATGTCATCCGCGTGCTGTACCATGATGCGGCCCGCGTGCGGCTGGTGGTTGAGCGCCCGCGTGCCGCCGCCATCGAGCGCCCGATGCGGCGCATGGGCGAGACGGGGCTGCATGTTGGCACCATTCCCGCAGGCGCGCGCTATCACCTGAAAATCGTCTGGGCCGATGCGGTGGAGGAAACCGCCGATCCCTACGCCTTCGGCCTGCTGCTCGATGAGGCGGACCTGACCCTGTTTGCCCAAGGCCGCCATGGTCAGCTTGACCACCTCATGGGCGCGCAGCCCATGGTGATTGATGGCACGGTGGGCGTGCGCTTTGCCGTCTGGGCGCCCAATGCGCGGCGGGTTTCGGTCATAGGGGACTTCAACTTCTGGGATGGCAGGCGCCACCCCATGCGGCTGCGCCACGGCGCGGGGGTGTGGGAGCTGTTCATTCCCGGTCTTGGTCCCGGCGAGCGCTATAAATTCGAGATCATGACGCGTGAGGGCCATATCCTGCCGCACAAGGCCGATCCCTTCGCCCGGTTTGCCGAGCGTCCGCCCGCCACAGCCTCGGTCGTGGCCTCGCCCGCCCCTTTTGCCTGGAACGATGCGAACTGGATGGCCACGCGTGGGCGCGCGCAGGCCGAAAATGCTCTGCTTGCCATATACGAGCTGCATGTTCCCTCATGGCGCAGGCCGCAGGGTGATCCGGACCGCATCATGTCGTGGCGGGAACTGGCGGGCGAACTCATCCCTTACGTGCAGGCGGCGGGCTTTACGCATATCGAGCTCATGCCGGTCATGGAATATCCGTTTGGCGGCTCATGGGGCTACCAGCCGCTCGGGCTGTTCGCGCCCTCGGCCCGGCATGGCACGCCCGCTGATTTCGCAGCCTTCATCGATGCCTGCCACACGGCTGGCATCGGCGTGATCCTGGACTGGGTGCCCGCCCATTTTCCCAACGACGTGCACGGCCTGGCCTGTTTCGATGGCTGCGCGCTGTATGAACACCAGGACCCGCGTGAGGGCGTGCACCGGGACTGGAACACCCATATCTACAACTTCGGTCGCCATGAGGTGCGCGGCTTCCTCATCGCCAGCGCGTTGATGTGGCTCGAGCGCTTTCACATAGACGGGCTGCGCGTCGATGCCGTGGCCTCCATGCTGTACCGCGACTACAGCCGACGGGAAGGGGAGTGGATACCCAATATCCATGGCGGGCGTGAAAACCTCGAGGCCGTGGCCTTCCTGCGCCAGCTCAACGAGACCGTGCACGAAACCTGCCCCGATGCGATGATGATTGCCGAGGAATCCACTGCCTGGCCGGGCGTGACCCGCCCTGTGCCGCAGGGAGGGCTTGGCTTTTCATATAAATGGAACATGGGCTGGATGCATGACAGCCTGCGCTTCTTTGCGCGTGACCCGCTCTGGCGTGGCTATCACCTTAATGAAATCCTGTTCGGGCTGCATTATGCCTTCAGCGAGCACTTCATCCTGTGCCTGTCGCATGATGAGGTGACACACGGCAAGGGCTCGCTGCTGGCCCGCATGCCAGGCGACGGGTGGCAGCGCCATGCCAACCTGCGGGTGTTTCTCGCCTTCATGTGGGCCCATCCGGGGCGCAAGCTGCTGTTCATGGGCGGCGAGTTCGCGCAGGAGGCCGAATGGTCACATGAGGGCGAGCCGCCCTGGCGCAGTCTGGATGATCCGCTCAAGGCGGGCATGCTGGGCCTCGTCTCCGATCTCAACCGCCTCTATCGCGAGCTGCCCGCGCTGCATGCGCTCGACAGTGATCCCGCCGGTTTTGCGTGGGTGATTGGTGATGACACCGCCAACGCCGTGCTGGCCTGGCTGCGGCTGGCCCCGGGCCATGACCCGGTTCTGGTGGTGCTCAACCTTACGCCCATGGTGCGCCATGGCTACCGTGTGGGCGTGCCGGTGGGCGGGGCGTGGCGCGAGCGCCTCAATTCCGATGCGGGCGCCTATGGCGGCAGCGGGGAGGGCAATGGCGGTGGCGTCATGGCGCAGCCCGAGCCTGCCCACGGCCAGCCCTGCTCGTGCGTGCTGACCCTGCCGCCGCTGGCAGCCCTTTACCTTCAGCCTGCGGGAGATGGCTCATGATGCGCTTTCCGCCCGCGCTCTCGCCCGGCAGTCCCACCCGCCTTGGCGCGTGCTGGGATGGGCTTGGCGTCAATTTCGCGGTGTTCTCGGCCAATGCCCAGCAGATAGACCTGTGCATTTTCGACCCGCGCGACCGGCGCGAGATCGCGCGCTTCCGCCTGCCCGAATATACCGATGAAATCTGGCACGGCTACCTGCCCGATGCCGAGCCGGGGCTGTTATACGGCTTTCGCGCCTTTGGGCCGTATGACCCGGCCAACGGCCACCGCTTCAACCCGCACAAGCTGCTCATCGACCCCTATGCCCGCAGGCTCACGGGTCCGATTTCATGGTCGGACACGCAGTTCGGCTACCGCCTGCACTCGCCGCGCGCCGACCTGTCGTTCGACCGGCGTGACAGCGCGCCCTCCATGCCCAAATGCGTGGTGGTGAACGACGCCTATGAATGGGAGGATGACATCCTGCCCCGCGTGCCGTGGCATGATACCGTCATCATGGAAGCGCATGTCAGGGGCCTGACCATGCAGCGCGAGATGGAGCGCAACCCCCAGCCTGGCACGTTCCAGGCCCTTGGCGCGCCGCAGATGATCGCGCACCTGCACCGGCTGGGGGTGACCACGCTTGAACTGCTGCCCATCCAGTGCTTCGCGCCCGAGCGCTACCTGATCGAGCGCGGGCTGACCAATTACTGGGGCTACAACACGCTGGCGTTTTTCGTGCCGCATGCGGGTTATCTGGCCAGTGGCTCGCCGCATGAGCTGCGCGCGGCCATCAGGCGGCTGCACAAGGCGGGCATCGAGGTGGTGATGGACGTGGTCTACAACCATACCTGCGAGGGCAGCGAACTCGGCCCCACCCTGTGCTACCGGGGGCTGGACAATGCCACCTATTACAGCCTCGTACCGGGCGACGAGCGCCACCTCATCAACGATACCGGCTGTGGCAACACGCTCAACCTGTCACACCCGCGCGTGCTGCAGATGGTGCTGGACTCGCTGCGTTACTGGGCGAACGAATTCCACATTGACGGCTTCCGCTTCGACCTCGCTCCGGTGCTCGGGCGCGAACCCTATGGTTTTGACCAGGGATCAGGCTTTTTCGATGCCATCATCCAGGACCCGGTGCTCTCCACCCGCAAGCTCATTGCCGAACCGTGGGATCCCGGCCCCGGAGGCTACCAGTTCGGCAATTTTCCGCCCGGCTTTGCCGAGTGGAATGACCGCTTCCGCGATACGGCCCGGCGCTTCTGGCGCGGCGATGGCCAGCAGCAGGGTGATATCGCCGCCCGCATCGCAGGCTCGGGCGACCTGCTCGACCGCAGGGGGCGCAGGCCGTGGAGTTCGGTCAACCTGATTACCGCGCATGACGGCTTCACGCTCGAGGATGTGGTCAGCTACGCCGAGCGCCATAACGAGGCCAACGGGGAAGACGGCCAGGATGGCAGCGCTGACAACAACAGCGCCAACTGGGGTGTGGAAGGCCCGACCGATGACCCCGCCATCCTTGAGCTGCGTGGCCGCGTGCAGCGCGCCATGATGGCCACCCTCATGTTCTCGCACGGAACCCCCATGCTGCTGGCGGGCGACGAGTTTGGCCAGACCCAGAACGGCAACAACAACACCTACTGCCAGGACAACCCTACAAGCTGGCTGGACTGGCGCCGCGCCGCCACGCCGGAAGGCCAGCTGATGACCGGTTTCGTTGCCCGCCTTGCCGCGCTGCGTCGTGCCCACCCCTCGCTGCGGGCGGCGCGCTACATGCATGGCCGCCACAGGCCACTGCCCGACATGCCCGATATCGGCTGGTTTGGCCACGATGGTACGCCCATGGGGGTGGAGCAGTGGACTGACGAGACATTTCACCTGCTGGGCGTGCGCCGCGCCAGCACCGAGGCCGATGGCACGCTCGACATTACCTACATGCTGCTCAACCCCGGGGGGAACGATGTGAACGCAACACTGCCCGGCCCCGAAGGGCAGTGGACCCTGCTGCTCGATACCACGCAGCCCGAACGGGCGGCACAGCCGCTGGGGCCGGACGTGCATGACATCACCGTGCCCGCCCACGGGCTTGTGCTGCTGGCCTTCGCGCCCGGTGGCGATAACGCAGGGGAGGATGCCGCATGAGCACCCATTTCCAGTCTGCCCGCTACGCCGGGGCCACACTGCTCGATGCCGGGCATACCCGCTTCCGGTTCTGGGCGCCCTCATGCCACACGGTTGTGCTCGAGGCGCAGGGTCACGCACCGGTCGCCATGGCACGCGACAGGGAAGGGTGGTTTGAATGCGTGTTTCCCTGCGGGGCGGGCACGCGCTACCGCTACCGCGTGGCCCGTGACCTTGCCGTGCCGGACCCCGCCTCATGCTATCAGCCCGATGACGTGCGCGGGCCAAGCGAGGTGGTCGATCCCGCCACCTATGACTGGCGGCATGGGGCATGGCCGGGCCGCCCGTGGCATGAGGCGGTCATATACGAGGTGCATGTGGGCCTGATGGGCGGCTATGAAGGCGTGGCGCGCGAACTGCCGAGGCTTGCGGCGCTCGGAGTCACGGCCATCGAGCTCATGCCGCTGGCCGAGGTGCCGGGCGGGCGCAACTGGGGTTATGACGGCGTGCTGCCATTTGCCCCGGAATCCGCCTATGGCCCGCCCGACGCCCTCAAGGCGCTGATCGATACGGCGCACGGGCTGGGGCTGATGGTGTTCCTTGATGTGGTGTACAACCATTTTGGCCCTGACGGAAATTACCTGGCTGATTACGCAACACCCTTCTTCCGCTATGATACGGCCACGCCATGGGGAGCGGCGATTGATTTCGGGCAGGATGCGGTAAGTCAGTTTTTTGTTGATAACGCCCTGTACTGGCTCATGGAATTCCGCTTCGATGGCCTGCGGCTCGATGCCGTGCAGGCCATTGTGGATCGGGACTGGCTGCTGGCGCTGCCCGCTTTCATCCGCACTCATGTCGAGCGCGGGCGGCATGTGCATCTGATCGTGGAAAACGAAAACAATGATGCCGGCCTGCTGCGCGCGGGCTATCGCGCCCAGTGGAATGATGATGCCCATAACGCCCTGCATGTGCTGCTGACCGGCGAGGACGAGGGCTATTACGGCAATTTCGCCCCCGATCCGGCGCCAGCGCTGGCGCGCGTGCTGGCCGAGGGCTTTGCCTTTCAGGGCGAGGTGCAGCCCGTAAATGACAAGGCGCGGGGCAGCCCGAGCGCCGACCTGGCGCCTGACCGCTTCATCATCTTCCTGCAGAACCATGACCAGATCGGCAACCGCGCGCTAGGCGAGCGGCTGGGCGTGCTGGCCACGCCTCAGGCCCTGCGCGCGGCTTACGGGCTGGTGCTTTTGTGCCCGCAGATCCCGATGCTGTTCATGGGCGAGGAATGGGGCTCGCGCCAGCCTTTCCTGTTCTTTACCGACTACAGCCCGGCGCTGGGGCGGATCGTGCGCGAGGGGCGGCGGAAGGAATTTGCCGGTTTCTCGCATTTTGCCTCGGCGGAGAAACGCGAAACCATCCCCGACCCCAACGCACCGGAAACGTACGCCGCCTCGCGTCTCGACCCCGCCGAGCGCGATGCCCCGGCCCACAGGGCATGGAACGCGCAGATTGCGGAACTGCTGGCCCTGCGCCATGCCGAGATCACACCTCGCCTGCCCGGCGCGCGTGCCATGGGCGCACGGGTTCTGGGCGCAGGGGCGGTTTTTGCCCGGTGGCGCATGGGGGATGGGGCGGTGCTCTCCATTGCCCTCAACCTGGGCAATGCGGCGGTGCCGCTGCCAGACATGCCACAGGGGCGCTGCCTGCACGCTGTGCTGCCGCAGGGGGTGGACCTGTTCTCCGCCACGCTGCCCCCCCATGCCATGATGGCCTGCCTGAACGAGGCACAGGATGAATAACCGCACCCTTGTCGAGCGTGCCCGCCATGCCGGGCTGAGCCTGCGCTGGCGCGATGCCGCAGGCGAGATGCACCGCGTCTCGAACGAGAGCCTGCGCCGCCTGCTGGCCGTGCTGGAAGGTCATGCCCCGCCGCCACGCCCGCGCACGGCGCTGCCCGCCATGGTGGTGGGCGTGGCCGGGCAGGCGACCGTGCTGCCCCTGCCACCCGGCGATGCCGGAGGCCGGTTTCGCCTCGTGCTGGAAAATGGCACGGAAATCGAAGGTAAGCTGCGCCTGATGCGTGGCCACCCCGCGCTGCCCCCCGTGGGGGTATGTGGCTACCACCGGCTGGAGGTGGGGGATACGCCCCCCGCCACCCTGGCCATAGCACCCCCATCATGCCCGCGCGTGAGCAGGATGTGCGCCGGGGGCAGCGTGCGGGCCTGGGGCCTGGGGGTGCAGGTTTATGGCCTGCGCATGACGGGTGATGGCGGGATTGGCCATTTTGGCGCGGTGGAAACCCTGGCCCGCACGGCTGCGGCACGGGGGGCTGATGCGCTGGCCATCAGCCCGGCCCATGCCATGTTTGCCGCACGCCCCGGGCAGTACAGCCCGTATTCCCCCTCGTCGCGGCTGTTCCTCAACGGGCTGCTGGCTGATCCGCATGCCGTGTTCGATACCGCAACCGTGCAGGCCGCCGTGGTCAAGGAGGGCACTGCCTATGTCGATACGCTCAGGCAACTCGAGGATGCGCCGCTGATCGACTGGGTGCGGGCCAGCACGTGCCGCTACCAGTTGCTCAGGCGGCTGTATGATGAGCGGATCGCGGCCAGTCCGCCAAAGGCCATGCGCGACTTTCGCAAGGCTGGGGGCAGGGCGCTCGAGCAGCATGCCCTGTTCGAGGCGTTGCATGCCTATTTTTCCACCCGTGGCGAACGCGGCAGTGACTGGCGGCGCTGGCCCGTGGCCATGCGCCAGCCTGACAGCCCGGAAGTGGCGCGTTTTGCACAGGAATTCGCCCATGACGTAACCTTTCATGTGTTCGTGCAATGGCTGGCGGCCACCAGTCTGGCCCGCGTCTGCGCAGGCGCCCAGACAGCGGGCATGCGCATCGGCCTGATCAAGGACATGGCGGTGGGCGTGGACCCCACGGGCAGCGAATGCTGGGCGCGCCAGTCCGAATTCCTGCTTGGCGCCAGCATTGGCGCGCCACCCGATGCGCTCAGCCCGCTGGGGCAGGACTGGGGGCTGACCACGTTTTCACCTGCGGGGCTGCGGGCCACGGGCTACCGCGCCTTTATCGACACGCTGCGCGCGGGTTTCGCCCATGGCGGGGGCCTGCGCATCGATCATGTCATGGCGCTGGAACGGCTGTGGATCATACCGCAGGGCGGCGCCTCGGCTGAGGGGAGTTACCTGTCCTTTCCCGTGCGCGACCTCATGCGGCTCGTCGCCCTTGAGGCCATGCGGGCCGACGCCATGGTGATTGGCGAGGATCTGGGCACGGTCACCACCGCCTTTCGCAAGGCGGCGGGCGCGCACGGCATCATGGGCATGAACGTGCTGTTTTTCGAGCGCACGCCGCAAGGGATGTTCAAACCGCCCGCCGCCTGGTCGCCCCACGCCACGGCCATGACCACCACCCATGACCTGCCCACTGTGGCGGGGTGGTGGCAGGGAACGGATATTGCATGGCGCGAGAAACTGCATCAGCTCCCTGCGGGCCTCGACCCCAACACCTTGCATGACGAGCGTGAAAATGACCGCACCGCCCTGTGGTCCGCCCTGATGCAGGACCGGCCCGCAACCGCCGCGCGGGGGCGGAGTGGTGAAAAGCCGCCGCCTGACGCCGCCGGGGCAGAAAAGGTGGTGGAGGAGGCGATCGGCTTTGTGGGCCGGGCCGCGTGCCCGCTGGCCCTCATGGCGGTGGAGGACATGCTCGGCCTTGCCGAACAGCCCAACCTGCCCGGCACCACGAGCGGCCACCCCAACTGGCAGCGCCGCTACCCCGGCATGAGCGCGACCCTGCTGTCTGGCCATGAGACGCGCCGGCGCTTCAACCGCCTGCGCGCGGGCCGCGCGCATGAATAGCAGCACCCCTGCCGCCATGGTGCGGGCCACGTTGCGGCTGCAGTTCCGCGCGGGCCTGACGCTGGATGACGCCACGGCCCTCGTGCCGCAGTTCGCCCGCCTTGGCATAAGCCATCTTTATGCCTCGCCCCTGTTTGCAGCCCGCCCCGGCTCGACCCATGGCTATGACACCGTGGCCCATGACCGCATCGACCCTGCGCTGGGGGGCGAGGCGGCCCTGACGCGCCTGGCCGACCGGCTGCATGCTCACGGCATGGGGCTGATCCTTGATATCGTGCCCAACCACATGGCCGTCGATGCCCATAATGCGTGGTGGATGGATGTGCTGGCCTGGGGGCAGGCTTCGGCCCATGCCACATGGTTCGATATCGACTGGCATGACCCCGATCCGGACCTGCGCGGACGCGTGCTGCTGCCGTTCCTGGATCGCCCGCTGCCCGAGGCAATAGTGGCAGGCAGCCTCGTACTGCGCCATGACGGGGATGGGGGACTGTTCCACATCCATCACCATGAGCACCGTTTTCCGCTCTGCCCGGCAAGCTATGCAGGCCTGCTGGCGCAGGTGGAAGCCCCCGGTGCGCTGCTTGCGGCCTTCACCACCGTGGCGGTGCGCGGCGGGCCGGGAGCGGAAGCGGATTCCGCGCTGGCGGCCCTGCGGCACTGGGCAGCAACACAACGGGGGCAGGCGGCCATGGCGCGCCTTGCCACCCTGCATGACGGGTGTGACCCCGCGGGCCGTGCCCGGCTGGAAGGCCTGCTGGCCGTGCAGTCATGGCTTCTGGCCTGCTGGCGCGAGGCCGCGACGCGGATCAACTGGCGGCGTTTTTTTGATATTACCGGCCTTGTGGGCGTGTGCGTGGAGCGTGCCGAGGTGTTCGAGGCGGTGCATGGCTGCCTGTTCTCGCTTTACCAGCGTGGACTGGTCGATGGCGTGCGGGTCGATCACATTGATGGGCTGGCCGCCCCCGCCACCTATTGCCAGCGCCTGCGCGCGCGGCTTGACGCGCTGGCCCGCCTGCGCCCCGAAAACGCCCTGCCGGGGGCGGCTATTTACGTGGAGAAAATTCTTGCCTCCCATGAGAACCTGCCTGCCGCCTGGCCGGTTGCGGGTACCACGGGGTATGATTTCATGGATCAGGTTTCAGCCGTGCTGCATGATGCGCGTGCAGTACCCGTGCTGGATAAGCTGTGGGCGGCCTGCGGGCCAGAGGCCAGGACCTGTGGCCTGATTGCGCGCGAAGCCCGCGCCCAACTGCTGGCCGAGGGCTTTGCCGCCGAATTCGGGCAGCTGACCCGCCTGCTGGCCACGGCGCTGAAGGCGCGGGGGGCGGACTGCACGCCAGCAGGCCTGCGAATGGTGCTTGAGGCCATGCTGGTATCCTTCACGCTCTACCGCACCTATTTTGGCGATGAAGCGGTGCAGGACCATGCCGAAGATGGCGCAGCCGTGCACGATGCGGCCAGGGCTGCCCGCTCACGGCTTGGAGCCGGGCAGGAACCGGTGCTTGATGCGGTGCTGGGCATCCTGTCCGCCCGGCCGGAGCAGGCGCCTGCGCCGTGCGTGCGCCGCGCCGAGCAGGCCTTCGAGCACCTGACCGCGCCACTGGCGGCCAAATCAACGGAAGATACAGCCTTCTACCGTTACGCACGCCTGATCTCGCGCAATGATGTGGGGTCCGACCCGGCACGGCTCAGCCTTACGGTTGCGGATTTTCATGCCGGTTGCGCCGCGCGGGCGCGCCTGCACCCGGACGCCATGCTCACGACCGCGACCCATGACCACAAGCGTGGCGAGGATAGCCGCGCCCGCCTTGCCGTGCTGAGCGAGATGGCGCCACAGTGGTGCGCGCAGGTCAGCGAATGGTTTGCCCGTAATGGAGCGCAAGCCGGCATCGGGCCGGACCGCATTGATGAACTGATGCTGTACCAGACCATGCTCGGCGCGTGGCCCCTCACGCCTTTCGCCAGCGTGGTCCTGCGTGAGGCATGGTGCGACCGGATCGTGCAATGGCAGACCAAGGCCCTGCGGGAGGCCAAGCGCCATACGAACTGGCTCGACCCCGACACGGCGTATGAGGAAGCCTGCACGGCCTTTACGCGCCGTCTTGTCGCCAGCGCCGCTTTCACGGCGCAGATGGACCGTATGGTGGCGTGGATTGCCCCGGCGGGCGCGCTCAACGGGCTGGCGCAGACCCTGCTGCGGCTGACTACGCCCGGCGTGCCGGACCTGTATCAGGGCTGTGACCTGTGGGATTTCAGCCTTGTTGACCCCGATAACCGCCGCCCGGTTGATTTTGGCCTGCGCCATGCGCTGCTCGAGCACGCCAGCAGTTTTGACGCCTCCGCCGCTACATGGCGCACCGGCCAGGTCAAGCTCGACCTGATCCGGCGCATCCTGTCATTTCGGGCACGCTACCCTGATCTGTTTGCCATAGGGAGCTACCAGCCGCTTGAGCTGGAAGGGGCGGACCGTGACCATGCCATTGCCTTCCTGCGCCAGCATGACGGGTTCACCCTGCTGGTAGTGGCCCCGCGCCTGCCGCTGGGCATGGAAGTGCAGCCCGATACGCTGGCCGTGGGGCGCGACATGGCGCTGCGCGTGGCCCTGATGCAACATGCAGGCCCGTGGCACAGCCTGCTGGGTGCCGCACCCGTTGAGGCCGCCATGCCGTTTGCACGCGGGCAGGTGCCACTTGTCTGCCTCGTGCATGACGCGGGCGGGCGGGGCATGCCCTGAAATCAGGCGGTGGCGCGAGAGCGCAGTTCGGTAAAACGGATTTCCCTGCCGTTATGGACAGGCATGTCAAAACCATATCCATGTTCCTGTCCGTGCCAGTCTAGGCGCGGGTCGCCATTGATGATGGGTGTGTTCATCATAACCACACCCGAAGCCGACGCTCATCATGGTTGTTTCCAGCACGCAGCAAGCCATGATGTATGCCTGCCCCGAAAAGGCAGGTGAGCAGGCGCGCTGTTCGGCAGGTATTCACACGGGCTGGATTGCAGGATGGTCCGGCCCGCAGGCATGTCGGCAATGAAAAAATCGGCTTTGCGTGCTTTATCCTCAAATTCCATACGCGCCAGTATTTCTTCATGGATCACCTAATTAAAGGCGATATGGGAGGCATTAAAATCCACATAGAATGAAAATTATATAATATTGATCTCCACGTAACCATGTCCATGCCGTCCGCCTGCGCCCGCACGGCCTGAAGGCGTGCCGACGGACCATGAGCGTTTCCGGTGCAACGGCATGGCCTGGTTTTTTCTAGCTGCGGTTTGACTGCGAGGGAGAGGAAATTTACCTTGCCCACCCCATGAAAGCACAGGCCATGACAGCGGATTTAAAAAAGCAGCATACAGAACATTTTTAAACGGATCTGCATGAAGGCTCATGTAATGAAACCGGCGGATTTTCCATGACAGGCGCCCGGTAAACAGAGGTTTGAACGTGAACAGTTTTCTTGATGACCCGAAAAACACGCCCTCCCGTCTGGGCCGGAGGGGGCTGTTTGCCGGTTCCCTGGCCCTTGGCGCGCTGGCTGGTGGCCGGTGGGCTTCCGTGCCCGCAGCGGCGGCGGCGCTGCGGCGCACGGCGGTGCCCGGCACGGTGCCCCGTCTTGTGCCCATGCGCCCCCATGCCGATCAGATAACCGATATCAAGGTCTGCCTGCGCCCGTTCCGCGCGGCGGGGCCCCGGCTGGATGTCGAGCGGGTGGGCGAGAAGGTGGTTATTCATAATTATGGCCATGGGGGCAGCGGGTGGTCGCTTTCATGGGGGTCGGCCGAGATGGCGGTGGGCAAGGCGGCCGCCCTGTCGCCCCGGCGCGTTGCGGTGGTGGGGTGCGGGGTCATTGGCCTGACCACGGCGCTGACGGCGCAGCGCGCGGGGCTTGATGTCACGATCTATACGCGCGACCTGCTGCCCCATACACGCTCGGTCCGGGCCAATGGCAGCTGGACACCGGATTCACGCGTGGCGCTGACAGCCCCCGCAGGCCCGCAATTTGCCGATACATGGGAGCGGATGGCCCGCTATTCATGGAAAAGCTATCGCGATTATCTTGGCCTGCCCGGCAACCCGATCGACTTCCGTGACAGTTATGTCCTGTCCGACACGCCCTTTGATGCGCCGGAATCCGAGCCGGAAAATCCGGGCCACAAGGGGGATTACGCCTCGACCGGCATGCCGCAGCAATCAAGCGAATTTGCCAGTTATGGCGAGCGGATACGCGATATCATTCCTGCCGCCGAGCTGCTTTCAGCGCAGGAAAATCCTTTTTCGGTGCCCTATGCCCGGCGCGCGCCGCTCATGATCTTCAATTTCGGGGCGTATGGGCATCTGCTGCTGTCCGAGTTTTATCAGGCCGGGGGGCGGATCGTCATTCGTGAGTTCCATACGCCTGCCGACATGAAGACACTGCCCGAGCCTGTCATCATCAACTGCCCCGGCTATGCGGCGCGTGACCTGTGGGGGGACCGTTCGCTCATTCCCGTGCGCGGCCAGACCGCGTGGCTGCCGCCGCAGCCGGATGCGGCTTATGGGGTGCGATACAAGGGGGCCTCCGCCCTCTCGAAAAGTGACGGGTTAATGATACAGGGGTTTGACATGTCGGGCTTGGGCGAAATGGATGGCGTGGGCAACAGTTTTGAACATGCCGACCGCAGCGAGGCGGAAAAGGCGATTGGCATATTTGAAAACCTCTTCGCCCGTTTCCCCGCGGTACAGGGCTGATGCGCGGCCTGCAGGCAAGGCTGCGTGGTGCCGCGCTGGGGGTAGGGCTGTTTGGCATAATGGCGCATGCAGCACTACCCATGGCCCATGCCGCACCGGCGCGGGCCGGTACTGCCTATTACACCACGGCACAGGCCGGGCGGGGGGCTTTGACCTACCAGCAGTTCTGCGCGGTGTGCCACGGGGCGGATCTGGGCGGGGCCTTTGACGTGCCGCCGCTTGTGGGGCGTTTTGCTGCCAACTGGGCAGGCGCGCCGCTGGGCCAGCTTTTTGACTACATGGCAAAAGCCATGCCGCTTTTTGCGCCCGGCACGCTGACACCCGCGCAGAATGCGGACCTGCTGGCGTTCATGCTGCGTGAAAATGGCGCGCCTGCTGGCGGCCGTGATCTTACCCCTGAGGGGGTGAAAACCATGGTGTTTCCCAAAATGACTGCCGCCACCGTGAAGTAAAACAGGGCAGGGCGCGGCTAGTGGTGCAGCATGCCCATGCCCGCCTGCATGGCGGTATGCAGCATGTCAGACCACAGGCCGCGCCTGCCGTCCGACGTCCCGCCTTCGGCCGGGGTGTCCATTTCCCGGCCGTTTGTAACGGGCAGTCCGTCGTCATCAAGCGGCACGGAACGGGCAGTACAGCCAGCCAGCATCATGAAACAGGCCAGCATGGCGGCAGCCCGCATTCAACCCGGCCTGCTGATCTGGCTGTTTGACACATCTATTGTCTCTGGTGCCCTGCGAACCAGGAAAAACATGCACGCTCCACGTAATTGCCCACGATTGACACGATCTTAACGGGTGCGGCTTCGCAACAGCCGTAACGAAACGTGATGTTTGATTGCGTCACGTAATAAGGGTTGCTGCATCACGGTACAGAGAGATTGCAGGCCCGTGCATGAACCCGTGCTATGCTGCGGCGTTGGATGCGCGTGGCGGGTATGACCCACCGCACCAGCATAAACCTCGTGACAGTTCCAATACCCACAACGCAAATGCAAGGGAGATGGACATGCCGAAGTCAGATCATGATGTAAACATCCAGGAAGTTGAACTGCGGGCGATCAGCCTGTGGAACAAACAGCACCCCGACCGCCCCTGGCGGCGGTTGAGCAACCTGCATCGCTACCGCAGGAGCACGCATGCCCTGCAGGGCATGCCCGCCTTTCCTGAAGAACAGGCGCAGTTCCGCTATCTTGCCACCCATGCCATGACCATGTCGCAAGCGAAAAGCTGCGCCTGAGGCAAGGCAGGGAGTGCTGCTGCCTGTTCTTGGGTTGAGCGTGACAACACCAGGCAAAGCGGGGTTGCGGTCAGCAGCCCCGCGAAAGGCCTGTTGTTACAAGCAGAATTGTAGATGAAGCGATTGTCCGACTGGCGACACCTTGCAATTTTCTATTGCAGGGCGGATGGGCTGCGCAGGGTCTGGTGGTTGGAAGACATGCCGGGACCATCCGGACTTTTATTGGCGGCGGGCTGACGGGTCAGCGGCTGGTCGGGCTGCCTGGGCTGGTCTGCGGGGTCGGGCCGTTCACTCTTTTCAGGCAGCGGCACGGTCTTGCGGGACTGCGGGTGCGCCCGTTCTATGGCAGAGGGGGAATTATCTCCCGGCAGGTCCACGCTTCTGTCGGTCGGATGTTTCTGGGCCAGGGCAGCCGAACCACTGACCATGAGCACCATGCCCGTTACTGCAAAGACAGAAATGATACGCATGGTATTCTATCCTTTTTTAAGAAATGCGAGGGGTGGATACAATCTTGCAGGCAGGCTCCCCGCTGGTCGTATCGTGCTGATGGGGGTACAGTTCCGGCCCGTGCCTGAATATTATGGAATATGATTTCTCCAGAAATGATTTGAAACTTTACGAACGGGATCATGTTTGTCCTGCCATGCCCGCGCTGCCTGTGGCAGGGTGCGCCGCCCATCGCCTGCTGCCCATGAAATGGTAATGGAGAGAAAAACATGACAATACCAGAGCAGGAAAAAACGGATTTCTTTGATTCCGATTTTTGTCAGCACAAGAACTTCTGGCAAAAACGCAAGGTTTCCGTTCTGGCGGATATGGTGTTTGATTTCCATAATCGGAAGTATTTCCGTCATGTCAGGAATATTGCCAGCAGGCAGCCGGTGCGCAGAATTCTCGTTACATCCGTGCGGGTGCCAAAACGCGAGCGCAGGCTGCATGAGGTGTTCAGACGGCTGAGAAATACAAAGCACAAGGTTGATTTCGTAACTGCCCAGATGCGCGACAAGGGCAAGTTCGGCAACATCAATACAGCCCTCGCAACAGTAAAACTGCAGGATTATGACTGGGTGGTCATTACCGATGACGACGTTGCCCTGCCGCCGCGTTTTCTGGATGGGTTCATATCGCTGTGCGAGGTCATGGGGCTGAAAATTTCCCAGCCCGCCCATCGTTACCATTCCTATACATCCTTTACGTTCAATTATCGCAAATGGAACAGCCTCGGGCGCATTACCCGATATGTGGAAGACGGGCCGGTCACCGCCTTCCACCGTGATGCGATGGCCTATGTCTATCCATTCCCCGAATTACGCTGGGCCTGGGCGACGGATATCGCGTTCTGCAACGCGGCACGCCGCAACCACCATAATGTTGGCATTGTGGATTATACGGCCATAGAACACCTCAAGCCTGCGGGGCAGGACTACCCCATGCAGGCGGCAAAGGCCGAGGCGCGGGCGTTCCTGTCGCGTCAGGCGCTACGGCCAGACCGGCGCGAGCTGTTTCGCAACATGGAAATCCTGCGCGACATCCACCCCGACCGCCTGACCTATGATGTACCCTGCCCAATGGGCCAGCCCGCCACATGGCCCGCGGCCCAGCCCTGAAGCATCAGCCCTGAGGCGTCAGTTTTGGCGCAAAAGGCGGCCATACCTTCCGGGTCATGGCATTTCATGGTGTTCTATGCCCACCATGAAGCAGGATAAGAAAACGACATGACACAAGGCCACGATCATCTGCCCGCGCCTGAACAGGAGCGCCTGGCCTTGCAGATCTGGCAGAATGCCTTCCACGCGGCGGTGCTTGACCTTGATGAAGCCCAGCGCGCGGCGCTGCTGCGGCGGCTCGGGCAGTTCGGGCAGGTCATGGCGCAGGGCCGCGAAGGGGCCAGCCGGGTCAACACCCGTGCCGTGCGTGAGCATGCGCTTGGCGTGCTTGCCCAGGTTACGCAGGCCGCGCGCGAACGCGTGCCCCGCGCGCATGTGCCGCAATGGTGCCACGATGCGCCCGATTGTGACTGATGCTGTATAACCGTATGTATTCACACGACTGTTGTCTGCCCGATCATGCCGGACCATCATGGAACCTGTATGCATGATGAGTGGAGGCAAGACGTGATTGACCGTGAGTTGCAGGGGCAGTTGCTGCGCCACATGGCCGATCAGGGCGGCACGACCACCCTGCGGCCCGTACAGGCGGCGGATGAGGAAAAATACGCCCGCAACCTGATGGATCTTGAACTGCAGGGCCTGTGCAAGGGCGGGGTGGGCATACGCCCCACGGGCCTTGGCATTACGGGTGAAACCAGCCTGACGCCAGCCGGTCGCGCTTATCTCGACCGACCCGATGACCTGCACGTCACCCTATCGGGGCCTGAAACGCTGAAAGCGCTGCGCCAGCGCATTGTCGATGATCCCGACCTGTCCGATACGGAGCGGCACAGCCTCGACCGCGCGGTCGAGACCATGCACCCGCTTGCGCTCAAGGCGCTGGGGCAGGACCTGCTGGCGCGGGCCCTGCGGCATGACCCCGATGCCATACCGCTTATCCGCAAGCATGTGGGCAGGCCGTGATGGGGGTATTAATTTATTTTTCAGATATAAGATAAATCGATATAAAATTATCATATAGGCATTATCAAAATAAAAATTAAGCACAGAAAGTAATTGGGGCTGATACAAAGTATAGGGTGAAAGGGTAGGGCAATTTATTGCATATCTGCCCGGCTTCCCCGTGCCTGCGCTTTTACATCCATCTCTGCGATAAATCGCGCCATCTGTCCGGGTCGTGGCGCATTTCCTGCCATGTCTGTCCGGCAGATCGGCAGGATCGAGCAGTCGGGACGGAATTTGAAAAATGCGCCATTCAACACAAACCGGCCAGCGGGGCGAGGGGCGGCATTTTTCCGCAGGGAGCCAGCGGCACGGGGCCTTCGGAGCTCTGTTGCGCGGAGCGGTTCTGGGGTTGCTGGTCGGGCTGGCGGGTTTCGGGCCGCATGTGGCCCGTGCGGCGGATGAAAATGTGGCGCCAGCACCTGCCGCGCCCGCTCATGGCATGACCCCCGAGCAGGCGCGGCAGGTGCTGGCGGTGATTAATGATCCCGCCCGCCGCGCCGAGTTTGAAAATACCCTGGCGGCCATTAGCGCCGGGCTTCCGCCAGCACCCGCCCCGGCTCCGGCCCCTGCTGCGCCACCTGCGCACGCGGCGGCCTCCGCACAGGAACTGACCGTGCAGCCTGACAGTCTGGGCAGCGACCTTGTGCAGGACACCGAAGCCCTGCGGGCCAGCCTGATCGTGCAGGCACAGCATTTTGTCGCCCTGTTCGGGGATCTGGCGTTCGTCGTTCACTGGACGCATACCATCTTCGCCGACCCGCAATCACGCGGTATCCTGCTTGATGCGGTGGGAAGGGCGACGCTGATTCTGCTTCTGGCGCTGGCAGCCGAGCATGGCCTCTCGCTGCTGTTGCGCAAGCCCCTGCGCGGGGTGACCGCACGCGCGCTGGCCACGGAAAAACGCCTCAACCTGCCTGATGCCTCAGCCGCCGCGCCAGCGCCTGCCGCACCGGCGGCGCCCACGGCAGATGGCAATGGTGAACAGCCAGCCACTGAAGCCGCAGCCCGCCAGCAGGACATGCAGGCCCAGCACGCCACCCTGCGCCTGCTGGCGCGCGTGCCGTATTCGCTCATGCACATGCTCATCAAGCTGGTGCCGGTGGGGCTGTTCTTCGGGCTGGGCACCGGTTTTGCCTATATGCTGACCACCACCCACCAGGCGATGCTGGTTACGTTGACGCTGACCAACGCCTATGTGGTGGCGCGCGTGGTTTACCTGCTCATGGAAACGCTGTTTGTGCCGCATTCGCCCGCCATCCGGCTGTGCAGCGCAAGCGACCAGACGGCCTTCATGGTCACGCGCTGGCTCAACTTTCTGGTGGCGGCGCCCTCGGTCGTGGTGTGTCTTTCCACGCTTGGCGGTGTGTTCGACATGCCTGCCCGTGGCACGGAAGCCATCATCCGCTCGGTCGTGCTGATCGAGCATGTGCTGGTGGCCATCTTTACGTGGCGGGTGCGCAGGCATGTCGCCTCGGCGCTGCAACCCTCGGCGCGCCTGCGCCAGCAGCCGTTCTGGGCGTTCGTGGGCCGCCTTGTGTATCTGTGGTGGATACCGGCCATGTTCTTCAACTTCGCGCTGTGGCTGATCTGGGCCACCCACATCCAGGGTGGTTATGCGTGGATCATCCGCACGGTCATCCTGACCACGGCGGTCGTGATCCTGTCGCGTCTGTTCTCGGTGCTGGCCTATAACGTGCAGAACCGGCTGTTCCATATCTCGCCCGCCATGGAGGCGCGTTATCCCGGCCTGCAGGCGCGGGTGAATTATTATTACCCGACCGCGCGCAAGATCCTGTCCTTCCTGCTATCGTTCGCCACCGTCATCCTGTTCCTGCAGGCACTCGGGCTGCCGGCCATCAGTTTCCTGTTCCACGGCAAACTGGGGCAGAAGGTGATGGGCACGATCACGTCGGTCATCGTTGCCTATACGGTAGCCGTGTTCATCTGGGAGGCAGTCAACGCGGTGCTGCAGGGCCAGATCGCGCGGTTCGAGAATTCATCACAGCAGGGGCGTGCGAGCCGCCTGCGCACCGTGCTGCCCATTATCAAGACCGTGCTGCTGGCGCTGATCATCATCATCGTCGCTGTCACCACGCTTTCACAGATTGGCATCAACGTCGCACCACTTCTGACGGGTGCGGGAATCATGGGTGCGGCCATCGCCTTTGGTGCGCAGAGTCTGGTCAAGGATTTCATCACCGGCTTCTTCATGCTGGTGGAAAACGCCATACAGGTAGGCGACTGGGTTACAGCGGGTGGCGTGTCGGGCACTGTGGAGCATCTGTCCATCCGCACGTTGCGGCTGCGCTCGGTCAATGGCGACCTGCATATCATCCCGTTTTCCGGGGTATCGTCCATCGCCAATACTTCACGTGATTACAATCTTGTGGTGGTTGATGTCATGATCGACCTCAGCCAGGACACGCAGCAGCTCACAACAATATTGCAGGAAGAACTTGTGGCCCTGCGCAAGATCCCGCGTTTTACGCATCTGATCCTGTCGGACTTCACGTTTCTGGGCATTGAGCAGGCCGATGGCAATGGCGCGCGCTTCCTTGGCTCCATCCGCACGGCGCCGGGGTCGAAATGGACCGTGTACCGGCAGTATTACAGCCGCGTTGCCGTGCGCATGAATGCAGAGGGCATCAAGTTCCCCGTGCCAAGCTATCTCAACTTCGTTGATAACTGGCCGGGTAACGAACTCAAGATCGACGCCACGACCAAGGCGCCCCCGCAGCAGGGGCAGGCCTGAAAAAACAAAAGGCCCCTGCCACAAACCGGGCAGGGGCCTTGACTGGCTGCATTACGCGACGCGCAGTGTCACCTTGTGCAGTTCCTTTTCCACCTTCGCATCGGGGTGACCGACATGGAAGGCTTCCCCGGGCAGCAGCTTCAGGTCAGTGATGGTGTCGAGCGGCAGGACGCTCCATTCACCCATGGGCGGCACGCGCTTTTCGTGGGCGTCTTCGCCACGATAGATGAGCACCTGCGGCTTGCCGTCACGCTCACCGAGCGCGTGGGGGGAGCCGATGTAGTTCTTGGCATCGAAAGTAAAACCGACAACGCTTTTCTTGCTGATGGCGTCACGAAGCATGTTTTCAACGGACATGGCTGTTTTCCATTCTGGTAGATATTGACACGCTCCCGCATGTTATAACGGGCTGTGAGCGTTATAACCTGTCTGACCCGGCACAGAAGGGGCGGGGGTGGTTCATTGTTGCAATACTGCCCTGCACGGCCCCGTGTGGCGGTCAGGAAAGCGTATCGAACAGCAGCTTGAAATTGAGCGCCAGAATGACCGCCGTCACGACCCATGACAGGAGGGTGACAGGCCGCGATATGACAAAAGGCCCCATCTTGCCCCGGTCAGACACAAATATGACCAGAGGTATGACCGCAAAGGGCAATTGCATGGACAAAATGACCTGGCTGAACATGAGCAGCCGCCCCACGCCCTGGTCGCCATACAGAGCGGTAACCACCACGACCGGAGCGATGGCCAGCCCGCGCGTGAGCAGCCGCCGCGCCCAGGGAGGCATGTGCAGGTGCAAAAAGCCTTCCATGATGATCTGTCCGGCCAGCGTGCCGGTCACGGTGGAATTGGTGCCTGCCGCCAGCAGCGCCACTGCAAATAGTGTGGACGCAATACCCAGCCCCAGAATGGGGGAGAGCAGGCGGTAGGCATCCTCGATTTCGGCCACATCCTGATGGCCGCTGGTGTGAAAGGCCGCGGCCGCCACGATCAGGATGGCGGCGTTGATGAACAGCGCCAGCATGAGCGCGATCGTGCTGTCCCACGTGGCCCAGCGGATTGCGTCGCGCCGCCCTGCCTCGGTGCGGGAAAAGGCGCGGGTCTGCACAATGGAGGAATGCAGGTAGAGGTTATGCGGCATAACCGTCGCCCCGATGATGCCGATGGCGATATAGAGCATCTGGCTGTTGGTCACGATTGCGGCGCGGGGCATGAACCCTGCCAGCACGGCGGCAATGGGCGGATGGGCTGCGACAACCTGCGCCACAAAGCACAGGGCGATGATGCTGAGCAGCCCGATAACAAAGGCTTCAAGGTAACGGAAGCCCCGGTTCATGAGAATGAGCACGATAAAGGCATCAAGCACCGATATGACCGCCCCCATGACCAGTGGCAGGCCAAACAGCAGTTGTAGCGCCACCGCTGTGCCAATGACTTCTGCCAGGTCGCACGCCGTTATGGCCAGTTCGCAGGCCAGCCACAGCACGATGTTCACCGCAGGGGGAAAGTGGTCGCGGCAGGCCTGCGCCAGATCGCGCCCGGTGGCGATGCCCAGCCGGGCCGAGAGCGATTGCAGCAGCACGGCCATGAAGTTTGACAGCAGGATGACGGCCAGCAGCGTGTAGCCAAACTGTGCCCCGCCCTGCAGGTCGGTCGCCCAGTTGCCGGGGTCCATATAACCCACCGACACCATATAGCCTGGCCCCATGAAGGCCAGCAGCCGCCGCAGCCATGAAGCCCCGGCCTGCGGCACCTGCACGGAGGCGAATACTTCAGGCAGGCTGTTCTGATCGGATCCGGATGTTGTTTCAAACCGCCAAGCCGTGTTTTGGGTGGGGCGCGGCGGAGCAGGATGGTCAGGAGTCATGGAGTGAGCTAATCGTATCCGCTCACAATATGCAATACGCTATATTAGATAGCACAAGAAAATATTATCAGGCCATGGTATGTTCGGGGGCATGCGGATGGCGCCTCGTAGCACGAGGATTTTCTACCTTGGCGCAGAACAGGAATTCTGGAAGTATTATGAGTAGATAATATTGTAAATATATTTATAAAACAAATAAAATAAATAAAGAGAAATAGAAAATTTTATCAGGAAATAGGTTGCGCGCTGGTCGAGACAGTCGGGGATACTAAAAAGGCGCTTTTGTATGTAGAAGGCGATGAAGGATATATTTCTGATGCTATCTACGTCCTGAATGGTCATGGCACGATCGAATTCAGGATATGTTCTGTGCAATTGGGTGATCTACTATCTGATTTCTGGCACGAATGCAAAAACAACGATGCGCATCATATATCGACAATAATGTTATAGAAAATAGAAAAGTAAAAATAGAATTAAAATATCCGCATGAAGTCAATATCCATGAAGAGAATACCTATTGTTATGATGCGGTAGAGTCTCTTTTCGAGAAATCGGACGTAGATCATTCGTATGGCTTACGACAGCTGGAAGATGGCAGGCACCACGCGCATGCAGCGGGTGCGAACACCGATCATGCCGATGAATGAGCCGGTTATGGCGCGTATGATGCGATGCGCGATATATTTTTCAGCTTGCGGTTCCTGTGCAATCAGCACCTGGAGCACTACCATGCCTGTAGGGGCGGGCGTTCATATGGCCACAGGACATGATTTTGTCCCATGGCCATTTTACCGGTCTATCGGTATTAGCGCATGACGCTGCCGAGCGTGGCGCTGACCACACCTGCGATCACGCCTGTGGTGATGCCAGTCAGCAGGTACTGGTTGCCATAGCGCATCCACTCGTAGCCTGACGGCGGGGCGGAAAGGCCGCGGTGGCTCTGCCAGTCATTGACAATCCAGCGACTGTTGCGCGGGCCATCATAACGCTCGCCCCGGTGCCAGACGCGGTTCATGTCGGGATTATTGTCATGCCAGCCGCCATCGCGGTTGCCGCCAGGGCCTGCCATGCGGTGGTCGGGGCCGCCATGCGGGGCAGGGCGGCGCTGCGGTCCGGGTGCAGGGCCGCGCGACCCGGGACCACCCGGGCCTGCATGCGGGCCTTCATGGCCGACGGGGCCGCCCATGCCACCCGGACCGGATGCCTGGGGTCCCCCAAAGGGCTGGGCCTGGGCGGATGTTGCAAAGCCCAGCAGGCAGGCTGCGCCAAGCGCCAGAAAAGAGTGTTTTTTCATTACGTTTACAGGCCTGATCTCGAAGGTTGGGTCAGCCCTGATCCTACGAAATGCAGGCAGGGTTGAAAACGATTATTATTTCATCTTTAGAAAAGGTAATTTTCATTAAATTTCGCAATAAGCGGCTGCTGGAAAAGACAGGCCAATAATACCCTGAAATTATAAAAGTTTCTGGTGAAGCGTTTTCTAAAAAGCTTCGGAAGACGTCACCTTTTTGAAAAAAAAGGCGACACCCCCAAACTTTTATTTTTCATCAATAGCTTGTTTTCAAGCAATTTTTAGGACACGCCCGCTATTATCATACATGAATGAAAAGCAGTCGGCGAAAAACCGTCCTACCGCCCCGTATCAAGTGCCGCCTTGCCTGCGGTGGCCAGCGCCACATCGGCCTGAGGGGTATGGATGCGTGCGCATAACACATTGCGGTAATGGCGCTCGAGCGGGTTGTCCTGGCTCAGGCCCGGGTTGCCAATCGCGGCAAGGCCGAGTTCAACCGACCTGATGGCGTTTTCCGTCACTACATACTTGGCCAGATTGGCTTCATGCGAGGGGTAGTTGCCGCTTTCGGCCTTGGTCAGCGCGGTTTCAATCAGGCTTTCATTGACCATCAGCAGCGCATCGATCTCGCCCAGCAGGGTCTGGAAGCGGGGCAACGTGGCCAGTGGCTTGCCCAGTGCGGTCGGCACGCGTTCATGCAGGAAAGTAATCAGCCAGTCCCGTGCCGCGCGGGCCACGCCATCATACAGGCAGGCAATGGCCAGCACATGCCCCACGACCAGCGAGCCATCGCGGGTGTGCCATTCTTCGGGCGCGCGCAGGTCCACCAGCGCGGTGTCAGGCAGTTCCACATTGTCAAACACCATGGTATGGCTGCCCGTGGCGCGCATGCCCATCTGGTTCCAGCTTCGCTCTATGCTCACGCCGGGCAGGGTCAGGTCCACGAGCACCTGCCCCACGCGTGGCGCGTCCTCATCAGTGGCGGCCCAGACCGTGCCCCAGCGCAGGGCGGTGGACCCGGTGGAATAGATCTTGCGCCCGTTCAGCCGGGGCCTGCCATCAACCCATGTGATGCGCGTGCCTGGCAGCCCCCCGCGTGAGGGCGTGCCCAGTTCGGGCTCGACCCGCAGCGCGTTAATCAGCGCGCCTTCGTGCAGGGCGGTCTCGATCACCTGTTTGCGCGCGGCTTGAGGCCAGTGGGTGGCCCTGGCAATGACGGCATGCTGCAGGTAGTGCATGCCAATAATCAGCGCCGTGGTCGGGTCGCCTTTGGCCAGCGTGCCGATGACCTCGACAATCTGCCGCAGCCCGCCCTCCTGCCCGCCATCCGCACGGGCTATGGTCAGGCCCAGCAGGCCAGCCGCGCGCACATCATCAAGGTTATCGGTCGCAATCTCTCCCGATCGGTCATAGGCCGCCGCGCGCTGCGCAAAACGGGCCACCATGTCCGTCAGGGCGACTTGAGTCCGTGCCGGGGCGGGGGAGGGTGTTGCGTTCATGGATCACCTGTTTCCTTGCTACGGCTGTTCATGCCTGCGTGCGCGGGGGTGACAGCACGCAGGCGGTACCAGAATGCCCCCTCGTGGCGGGGAGAAGAAGAGCGTCATATATCCTGTCTGACAGATAAGACAGAATTATAACACCATCAATAGTGATTTTATTGTTTCACCATAATTTATGGTTTCATACACAGGTCCGTCGCCGCCCGGCCAGGTCGAAGCCAGCGCAACAGCGCCCTTGATGATACGGCGAAGTATGCTGTCAGGCTGGTGGCCTGCAAAGCGGAAAAAGATTTGACGCCTAAAACGACACAGGCCCGAAAACGCTTATGTCCCGCCCGCTTTTCCATCTGCCATATCATCGGGGCAAGGCGGCGGCGGGGCCGTGATTTGTTTTTGTTCCGATATGATGGGTCAAGTAAAAAAATATCCGTCGCGTGCATATAGTCCTGCCGGTAAGGCGGGGTGCGTGTTATACAGTGCTGTATTTATTTTGTGGGTGTTCTGGTGGTCCTGTTTTTTTCTGGCCTGATTGCGCTTGTGCTTCTGGTCGCACTCAATATATTTATTTCGCTATCGGAAATATCGTTTGCCGCCGCCCGTGATGCCCGCCTGCGCTCCCGCGCCGAAGCGGGGGATGAACGGGCCGTCGCCTTCCTGAAATTGCGGCGCAACAGCGGGCAGGTCATGACCGTGTTGCAGATATGCCTCAATGGCGTGGGCGTGCTTGGCGGCATGATCAGTTCGCAGATGCTCTCGCCCTCCCTCACGCATGGCTTTACACAGTGGGGCCTGAGCGCAGCCACGGCCGAGACGCTGGCTTCCATGCTGGGGTTCATGCTCGTTACCGGCCTGTTCGTGCTGTTTGCCGACCTGCTGCCCAAGCGCATCGCCATGAATGCGCCCGACAAGATCGCGCTGGCCGTGGGGTGGTTTCCTGCCCTGGCGTTGCGGCTGCTCTTTCCCATCGTGTGGGTATTTTCCAAGGTGTCGGACGCAATCCTGCGCGCGCTGCGCATTCCCGCCGCCTCGGCGGTGGAGCCCGTAACGCCTGAGGACCTGCGGGCCATTCTTGCCGCCGGCACCGCCTCGGGCGTGCTGCTCGAGCAGGAGCA
Source organism: Komagataeibacter nataicola (assembly GCF_003207795.1). Lineage (GTDB taxonomy): Bacteria > Pseudomonadota > Alphaproteobacteria > Acetobacterales > Acetobacteraceae > Komagataeibacter > Komagataeibacter nataicola. Next base: position 41,195 of record NZ_NIRT01000010.1, read on the forward strand.
CCAGATGATCCAGAACGTGCTGGGGTTGCAGGACCGCTCCATCACCTCCGCCATGACCCCGCGTGACGAGATCGTATTCCTCGACCTGCAGGAAACCACCGAGATGCAGAAGGCCAAGGTGCGCGCCAAGCCTTATTCCCGCTATCCTTTATGCAATGGCGGGCTGGACAACGTGGTGGGCTCCATCCGGGCGGAAGACGTGCTGGCCGCCGTGGTGGACCGCGACCCCGCTACGCCGCCGCCACCCGTGCGCAAAGGCGGCCCTTCGGCGGAGAGCCCCATCTTTCAGGTGCGCCGCGACGTGCTTTCGGTACCCGAGACCATCAATCTGTGGGATACGCTGGCCCAGTTCGACATACACGGCGTAGGCTTTGCGCTGGTGGTGAACGAATACGGCCTGGTCGTGGGGCTGATTACCTTCAAGGATATCATGGGCGCGCTGATGGGTGGGGTGGCCAACCCGTTCGAGGAGCAGCTGATCGTGCGGCGCGATGCCAATTCGTGGCTGATTGATGGCGCAGCCTCGATCGGGGATGTGCGGCGCGAACTCGACGCCTCCGATCTTGATGAAGCCGGCCCGTTTGATACGATAGGCGGTTTCATCATGCACCGCCTGCGCCGCATGGCGCGCAAGGCGGACCGGGTGGACACGATGGGCTTCCGCTTTGAAGTTGTTGACGTGGAAGGCTTCCGCATCAACCAGTTGCTTGTTACCCGCCTGACCGGGTAGCGGGCCTGCCCGCAATGGTTGCCCGCATCAGGGCGTCAGTTATCCTTCTGGGGTAAGGTGATGGATTGATACTCCAGCACCGGGCCGTTGTGACTGGTTGATTTTATCTTGCCTGTCAGCGTGACATACTGCCCCAGATAGGACGTGAACTCGCTGATTGAATTCTTCGGATCATGTTCCGTGATCGGGAGGAACATCGTGGGGGTGACATTGCTGTCATCGATGTAGTCACCTTCTCCCGTATTTTCAACTTCCTTGAGCCGGTAAGGCGTATCTGTTTTCAATACAGCGTATTTGTAGTAATTGCCTGAATGTTTGTCCCTGGTTTCAACAAACTCTATTGTGCCCTTGAGCGTAATATCTGATCCGTCATCCAGAGTTGTTGTGTAGTTTGGTGCGGAGTATTTGATAGTCAGAGTAGTATCATTATCACCGCTGGCATGGCCCGAACTTGAAAAACCGCAGAGAACGGAAACAGAAATGACTAATGAGGAAGCAGAAATCTTGCCCCATGAGACAACAGTGCGGCGCATATCAGGTTCCGTGCTTGTGTTTGGGGTAAAGGGGAGAACCGAACACCAGCAGGCGGCGCCCGTTCACGCGACAAACCCTACTTTAGACCGAATTCCCTGATTGTCCAACGTGCCGGGGGCAGATCCGCCCGGCCAGCATTGCCGCTGTAGTTCGTCTTTCATGCCCGACTTATGGTCAGGCGAAGCCACCGGTCCTTGACTACTGCATGTCCTGCTCAGGGCCGGTTTTTGCGGGGAAGGGCGACAGCGGGGTACAGCCTTCGGGCGTGTTGTTGCGCAGGCATGTGGCGAAGTCGGCAAAGGCTGCTCCGCGCGGGTCGGAGGCGCGCCAGACCAGCCCGATCGTGCGGCTTGCCGCCGGAATGGGCTGGACCGTAATCAGCCCTTCCCATTCGCCACGGTTGCGCAGGGCGAGGCGGGGAATGAGCGAATAGCCTTCGCCTGCGCCAATCATGTGCCACAGCATCTCAAGGCTTGCAGCAAGGCGTTCGGGTTCATGGCTTGATGACATGCCGCACAGGGCCAGTGCCTGGTCGCGCAGGCAGTGCCCGTCTTCCAGCAAAAGCAGGTCCGGTCCCTTCAGGTCGGGCATGGTCAGGTTCTTGCGCTCGGCAAGTGCGTGCTCGGCGGGGAAGGCGGCCAGGAACGGCTCGCTGAACAGCGGCACGCTATGAAAGCCCTCACCACTGACCGGCAGGGCCGCGAGCACGATATCGAGTTCATCATGGCGCAGCATGCGCAGCATGATGTCGGTCAGGCTATCGGTCAGGCGCAGTTGCAACTGGGGGTAGTAGCGGCGCAGCAGCGGCAGCAGGTTGGGCACGTAATAGGGGCCGAGCGTTGCAATCACGCCAATGCGCAGCAGCCCTTCAAGCGGGCCGGTGCGCACGCGCGCGGCCTCGATCATGGCGCGGGCGGCGGCCAGCACCTCGCGCCCCATGCCAATCAGCCGCGCGCCATCAGGCGTGGGCGCGACATGGCGGCGCGAACGCTCGAACAGGACCACGCCCAGCAGGGCCTCGAGCTTGCGCACCTGTTCCGACAGGCCGCCCTGGCTCACGCCGCACCGCTCGGCAGCGCGTGAAAAGTTGCGCAGGTCATCGACCGCTACAACATATTCGATATCACGCAGGGAGAGGCCGGAGAGAGGAATGTAGGTCATGCGTATAGATAGAACCTATTTTGGGTCATTTGTAAAAAGGTTTATCCTATCACAGACATTGACAGAAACTGTTTCTGCGCATTTCGTGGACGTGGGATAAGAACCCGTCGACAACTGACACGCGAAACCAAGGAGCATTCCAATGGCACGCATCAATGACTCGCTGAAACCGTTTACGACCGACGCCTTCCATAACGGCCAGTTCATCAAGGTGACCGATGCCGACGTGAAGGGCAAATGGTCCGTTTTCTTCTTCTATCCGGCGGATTTCACCTTTGTCTGCCCGACGGAACTCGAAGACCTCGCGGATAATTACGCCGCCTTCCAGAAGCTGGGCGTGGAAATCTATTCGGTCTCGACCGACAAGCATTTCACCCACAAGGCATGGCATGACACGTCGCCCGCCATCGGCAAGATCAAGTATGTCATGCTGGGCGACCCGACGGGCCATATCGCACGTAATTTTGATGTGTATATCGAGGAAGCTGGCGTGGCCGACCGTGGCGCGTTCCTGCTCGATCCCGAAGGCAAGATCCAGTACATCGAGATCACGGCAGGCAGCGTTGGCCGCAGCGCCGCCGAACTCCTCTCCAAGATCGAGGCGGCGCAGTATGTCGCTTCCCACCCCGGTGAAGTCTGCCCCGCGAAGTGGAAGGAAGGCAGCGAAACGCTGACCCCCTCACTCGACCTCGTGGGCAAGATCTGATCCCGGCCTCTGGCCTGGTCCCGCACGGTGCGGGCCGGGCCAGAGCCCCCGCACACCCTGCCTGAAAAAGTGGAGAGACGTGCCATGTTGCAAGATGCCATCAAGACGCAGCTCAAGGGTTACCTCGCCGGTCTCGCGCACCCCATCGTGCTCGAAGCCTCGCTGGATGATACCCCGCCCTCGCGTGAGATGCATGAACTGCTGCACGAGGTCGCCGCCCTTTCCGACAGGGTGCAGGTGAGCGAGCAGGGCGAGGCCACGCGCAGGCCTTCCTTTGTCATCAAGCAGGCCGGGGCCAGGACAGGGAACGTGAGCTTCGCCGCCATCCCCATGGGCCACGAGTTCACCTCCTTCGTGCTCGCCATGCTGCAGGTGGGTGGCCACGCGCCCAAATTCTCTGATGACATGGTGGCCCAGATCCGCGCCCTTCCGGGGGATTACAATTTCGAGACCTATGTGGCGCTGTCATGCCAGAACTGCCCCGACGTGGTGCAGGCGCTCAACGCCATGAGTGTCATCAACTCCAATATTCGCAACGTCACGATCGATGGCGCATTGTTTCAGGATGAAGTGAGCGCGCGCAACATCATGTCGGTGCCGCAGGTCTACCTCAATGGCGTGCTGTTCGAGACCGGTCGCACCGATGCGGGCCAGATCCTGGCAAAGCTCGATGCGGATGCGCCAAAACGCGCCGCGGCAAAGCTGAAGGATATCGCACCCTTTGACGTGCTGATTATCGGCAGCGGGCCTGCCGGGGCCTCGGCTGCGGTCTATGCGGCGCGCAAGGGGGTTCGCACCGGTCTGGTGGCCGAGCGTTTTGGCGGCCAGATGATGGATACCGAAGGCATCGAGAACTTCATCTCCGTGCCCGAGACAACCGGCCCGAGGCTTTCGGCAGCACTGGAAGCCCATGTGCGCGCCTATGATGTCGATGTCATACCGGGCGAGGTGGCAACCGAACTCTTCCCCGCCGTCCATCCCGGCGGGCTGCATGGCGTGGCGCTGGAAAGTGGCGCGATCCTGCACGCCCGCACCGTCATCGTGGCCACCGGCGCGCACTGGCGCCACCTTGGCGTGCCGGGCGAGGAGGAATACCGCAACAAGGGCGTGGCCTACTGCCCGCATTGCGATGGCCCGTTCTACAAGGGCAAGCGCGTGGCGGTGGCAGGTGGCGGCAATAGCGGGGTGGAGGCGGCGATCGACCTTGCCGGCATCGTGGCGCATGTCACGCTGCTCCAGCGCGGCTCCCACCTCAAGGCGGACAAGGTGCTGTGCGACAAGCTGGCCACCCTGCCCAACGTGACCGTGCTGACCGAGGCGCTGACCACGCGCATCGAGGGTAACGGCCGCAACGTGACCGGGCTGACCTATCGCGGCGGTGACGGGGCGGACCATCATGTCGATCTGGAAGGCGTGTTCGTGCAGATCGGCCTGCTGCCCAATACGGACTGGCTGAAGGACACGGTGGAGCGCAACGCGTTTGGCGAGATCGTGGTCAATGATCATGGCGCGACCTCGGTGCCCGGCGTGTTTGCCGCAGGTGATGCCACCACCACGCCCTACAAGCAGATTGTCATCGCCATAGGTGATGGCGCGAAGGCGGCGCTCTCGGCGTTTGACTATCTCATCCGCGTGCCAGCCCCGGTGGAGAAGAAGGTGCCTGCCTGAACAGGGCCTGCGTTGCCGATACCCTGCAATCCTGAAAAAGCGCCGGATAACGCCGCCTTTTTGAAAAAAGGCGGCGCCCGGAAACTTTTCCTGTTTTTGCTGCCTGCCATCCTCAAATGCCGCCTGCACGCCAAAATGGCAGGCAACCCGCGCTGCTGCCTGCCGTTGGGCCAGAACAGGCAGCATGCAGGGCCATCCCGTGCCTTCCCATCGGTCAATCGGGGCGCTGCAGCACGAAAGCCTGCATCATTTCGTACGGAGGCAGAGCAATGGCCTACAGGACCATCAATCCGTTTACCAACGAGACCCTCACCACCTTTCCTGACCTGACAGATGCGGAACTGGCGCAGAAGCTCGATTGCGCGCAGGCAACCTACCGGCAGTGGTCGAAACAGCCCTTCAGCGCACGGGCGGCCATTGTGGGGCGCGCGGCTCAGTTACTGCGCCAGAACAACGACCATTATGCCCGCCTGCTGACACTCGAGATGGGCAAGCTGTACCGTGAGAGCCTGGCGGAAGTCGAACTCTCGGCGGATATCCTGCAGTATTACGCCGATCATGCCGAGGAATTCCTTGCCCCCCAGAAACTGACCGAAAAGAGCGGCCGGGGCGACAACGCCATGCTGATCAGCCAGCCGCTGGGCATCGTGTTTGCCATCGAGCCGTGGAACTTCCCGTATTACCAGCTTGCCCGCGTGGTCGGGCCGCAGTTCATGGCGGGCAACGTGGTGGTGGTCAAGCATGCCTCCAACGTGCCGCAATCGGCTGCCGCCTTCGAGCAGCTTTTCCGGGACGCTGGCGCACCGGAAGGGTTGTACACCAACCTTTACGCCACGCGTGACCAGTTGGGCGAGATCATTGCCGATGATCGGGTGATAGGCGTGGCGCTGACCGGCAGCGAGGGGGCAGGGGCCATTGTGGCGGCGCAGGCGGGCAAGGCGCTCAAGAAAACCACCATGGAGCTTGGCGGGAGCGATGCCTTTATCGTGCTCGATGATGCCGATATGGAAAAAGCCGTCAAATGGGCGGTATGGGGCCGCATGAACAATGGCGGGCAGTGCTGTGTCGCCTCCAAGCGCATCATTGTGGCGGACGCGATTGCCGATGAATTCCTTGACCGCTTCGAGACAGCCCTGGCCAAACTCGTGCCTGGTGACCCGATGGACGAGAAAACCGGCGTGCCACCCCTGTCATCGCAGGCCGCGGCTGACCAGCTGAACGATCAGGTCGCCCTTGCGGTCAAGCATGGCGCGATCGCCATCCGCGTGGGTGAGGCCCCGCCCGAGACCGGCGCTTTCGTGCAGACAACCATCCTGACCGGCGTCACGCCGGAGAACCCCATCTTTCATCAGGAACTGTTCGGCCCCGTGGCCATGTTCTTCCGCGTGCGTGATGATGAGGAAGCCATACAGCTTGCCAACGACAACCCGTACGGACTGGGCGGTTCGGTCTTTACCAGCGATACCGCGCGTGGCGTGCGTGTGGCCGAGCAGATCGAGACCGGCATGGTCTATATCAACCACCCCACATGGACCACATGCGACCTGCCATTTGGCGGGGTCAAGCGCTCGGGGTTCGGGCGGGAACTGTCCTCGCTCGGCATTCAGGAATTCGTCAACAAGAAACTGATCGACGTGGTGCCGATCGATGCAGCGCCGTAATCCCCGATAAAGTCCCCAGGGTGCCGCCTTTTCCCCCAAAGGCGGCGTTATCAGCAACCCGCCTTTACGAGGGATGGGGTGCCGCGGGCAGCACGGCGCTGGCATGCGCGGCGTCCACCCCTGCGGGTTGTGTCGTGGGCTGCGGGGCGGTTGCGGTGCGTGGCGCCGCAGGCAGCCAGCCGCCCTCGAAGCCCGCGCGTTCAAGCCCGGCGCGGATATAAGGGCTGCGCTTCATCACGTTCCACACCAGCCCGCTGCGCCAGTTTTCAATCATGAGCAGGATCGGCCCTTGATCGATGCCAAGATATTCATGGTCGGTCCAGAACGCCTTGCCATCGTGGAAGCTGGGGTTGAACGCATCCACAAAACCATACTGGCCATAAATCTGCTGGCCATACCGCGCCTTCATGTCGCGCAGCGTGGGCAGCACGATCTCGGGCGCGAATGCGATGGAACCGGCAGCCGCAGTCGGCGCAATGGTGCCATCATCGAGCGTATAGTCACGCCCCGCGCCCCGGGCGGAATAGGACAGGAAATGCCGCGCCTGCCCATCAATCTGCTGCGTGGTGTCACCGGGGCCATCACATGCGGTCAGGCCCCACATCGTGGCGCTGTAGCCCTGCCATTTGCCGGGGTTGGCAATGGCATAGGCCTGCTGGGCATAGACCGCGCGGCGACTGTTCTCAAAGTAGTCGATCTGCTTCTCGCGCGCCCAGGCATCGTGCAACCCGCGAAAATCAATCCATGCATGGGTGTACTGGTGGCCAAAAAGCGGGGCGAAGTTGAGAAAGGTCTGGCCGTAATAATCGCCCCAGCGCTGGTTGTTGGTGGCAAGCCAGGCCTGCCACGAGGCGGGTTCCAGTCCGTGGGTCGGGGCGCCGAGGGCCAGGATATAGGCCATCATCCCCTCGCTGTAGCCTTCCCAGTAATTGGGAATGAACTGGTGCTCTGGGCTCCAGCCCATGCTCAGCCGGTTATCGGGCCTGCGCATCCACTGCCAGTCCACGCGTTCGTACAGTTTGTCCGCCAGGGTGCGGATTTCACGCTCGGGGGCCGTGTCGCGGGTGTAATAGGCCTGTGCAAACAGCACGCCCTGCATGAGCAGCGACGTGTCGATGCTGGAGAGTTCGATATCACGGTTGAAGCGCAGGCCGGTCGTTTTATCGAGGAAGTGGTAATAAAAACCGTGATAGCCAGCAGCCTTGTCCGGGCTGTCATTCTGCGGGCTCTGCATGAGGTAACGCAGGGTTGCGAGCGTGCGCTGCACCGCCTGCGCGCGGGTGATGTAGCCGCGCTCGGCCCCGATGCCATAGGCCGTAAGCCCGAAGCCCACGGACGCCACGCTGCTCAGGGTCTGGGGTGAGGGGTAGCGGTCGGGTATGAGGCCGGTGCGCGGGTCGCCCGCATCCCAGAACCACTGGAAGGTGCGGCGTTCAAGATCATTCACCATGATGGTGTCAGGCGCGCTGGTGCTGACGGGGGCGGGGGCTGCGGTCTGTGCAGGTGCTGCAGGAGTTGTTGCCCATACGGACGGAGCGGACGTGCAGCACAGCACTGCCGAGAGGACTATGCCTGCATAGCCCCGCGTGTGGGTAAAGCGCAAAGCCCGGTCTCCTGCCTGGTGCTATTGCATACCGTTATGAATTCAGATCAGGCATGAAGGCAAGATCCGGGAATCGTTTTGGGCGCAGGAGTTGCATTGCAAATTGTAACGTCTGGCCATGTCTTCCATGCATGCCCTGACACACCGCCCTGCAACCACGACAGGCGCGGGTAAACAATGGGGGCGGTGGACGGGGCGACCTGCACTCGGGCGCAGGCCGCGTGACATCAATGCGCCGGAGACTGTGCTGCCACGGGCTGCGTGGCGGGTGCCGCCTGCCAGCCCAGGCCGAGCGCCTTCTGCACGGCGATATAGTCGGTCGTCATGCTGGCGCGGGCCTGCGCCTGCTGCTGCTCGATCTGGATGCGCTGGCGTTCAACATCGAGCGCGTCGATGACCGAGAGCGTGCCCGCGCGCTGGCGCTGCTGGGCCAGTGTCCATGACTGGTCGGAGGCGGTGCGGGCCTCATCGAGCTTGAGCACGTATTCACGCTGGCGGCCAAAGCGCGACAGGCTGCCTTCCGCATCCTGCAGGGCGGCGAGCACTACAGTCTGGTAATGCGCAAGGGCCGCGTCACGCCCGCCCTTGGCCTGCCCCACGCGTGAGTTGGTGCGGGCAAAGTTCAGGATGCTCCATTCCAGCGTAGGCCCGCCCATGTAGGAAAAACTGTCACCCGAGAAGAACCGCTGCCCGTTCGCTCCGGTAAAACCCACCGTGCCAAACAGGCTGATCTTGGGAAAATACTGGCCAATGGCCTGACCGATCTGGGCATTATTGGCCGCGATATCGCGCTCGGCCACGCGAATGTCGGGCCGCCTGCGAATCATGTCGGCAGGGTTGCCCACGGGCACGAGCGCAGGCGGCACGGGCACGGGGGCGGGGCTGGCCAGCATGGCGTCAAGCTGGCCGGGTTCGCGGCCTGCAAGGGTGGCGAGCGCATCCATATAGCTGGCCTGCTGCGCCTTCATCGGAGCGATGGCGCCCTCGACCTGCGCAAGCTGGCCTGCAAAGCGGGCCACGTCCTCCTGCGATGCGGTGCCCTGCGCGCGGCGCTGGCGGGTCAGGTCCAGCATCTGGCGCTCGATCGTGATCGTGCGCTCCATCAGCGCCAGACGGTTCTGCACATCACGCAGGCTGACATAGTTGCGCGCCACATCGGCCACGAGGCGCAGCCGTGTATCGGCCAGCTGGGCCAGTTGGGCCTCGCTTTGCGCACGCGCGCCCTCATAGCCGCGCCGGTTGCCGCCAAAGGGATCGATTTCCCAGCTGGCATCAAAACCCGCGCCGTAGGAATCGGATTTGATGGCCGGTGGCAGCGTCATAGCCTGCTCGGCCCCGCTGCCGCCGAGCACGGACGTGATATCACCCGTGGGAATGCGCGTACGGTCCCAGAAGGCCGCCGCCCCACCACCGGGGAAGAAGCCCGCAAAGCGCTCGCGCTGGGTGGCGCGTGCTGTGTGCAGGCGGGCGGCGGCCTGCTTTACGTCAGGGCTGTTTTGCAGCGCGGCGGTGATGAGTCGGGTCAGGATCGGGTCATTGAGCCCGGTCCACCACTGGGCGAGTGGTTCCTGCGCGGGGGTGCGCGCAGGGTCGGCGCGGTTGAAGGCCTGCGCGTGCTCGGCGGCGGGGGCGACGTGGGGCGGGCCCTTGTAGTCCGGCCCGACAGAGCAGGCGGCAAGGGAGAGGCTTGCGGCAGCACCCAGCACAAGGCGGCGAGGCTTGCGGCACAGGGAGGGGAAAAGGCGCATCATATCTGTTGTCATCCCACCGTCATGCCGGCGTCTTTGGGGAGGGGTCTGATCAGCATGACCAGCGGCAGCATGGCCAGCAATGCCATGCCAAATATCCAGAACAGGTCGCTATAGGTCATGACCGTGGCCTGCCGGGTAATGAGCGCGCTGAGGCGGGCGAGGCCAAAATGCTGCACGAAGTCCTGCCCGGCCAGCGAGTTGGCGGTTATCGTTTCCTCAAGGCGGGCGGTGTGCAGGTCCAGCCTGCGGTCATGCAGGGTGGCCACCGCCGCCAGCCCGAACGAGCCGCCAAGGTTGCGCGCGGCGTTGAACAGGCCGGATGCATCCTCGGCATACTGTATGGGCACGGCGCTCGTCGCGGCCTGGTTGAGGAACAGGAGCGAGAAGAACTGCGCAAATCCGCGCACGATCTGTGACCAGAAGAAGTGCTCGCCCGCGCTGTCGGGCGAGAGATGGGCGTTCATGAAACAGCTCACCACATACAGGAACATGCCAAAGCCGATGGCGAAGCGGATGTCGAGCTTGCGCACCAGAATGGGGAACACCGCCAGCATGAGCAGCGTGGGCACGCCGCTTATGGCCGCGACCATGCCCGACTGCTCGGAATTGTAGTCCGGCACGGCCGCAAGGAACTGCGGTATGAGATACAGGATGCCATAAAGCGCCCCGCCTACCCCGAGACTGAGGATGAACACGCCAAAAAAGCTCTTCTGCAGCAGTATTTTAAGGTGAATGACCGGTCGGGGCGAGCGGAACTGCCCAATGACCAGCAGCGTCATGCCAATCACGCACATGACGCTGAGTTCACGGATCATGTCGGATTCAAACCAGCGTTCGCGCTGCCCTTCCTCCAGCACCACGGTCAGGCCGCCCAGCCCCATGACCAGCCCGGCCAGCCCGTAATAATCCGTCTCGCGAAAGGCGCCCCAGTCGATCTTGCCTGCGGGCAGCCCCACGAACAGCAGCACGCCCAGCCCGATGCTGATGGGCAGGTTGAGGAAGAAGGCGTAATGCCAGCTCAGGTTCTCGGTCAGCCAGCCGCCAATCACCGGCCCGATCACGGGGCCGAGCACGGCGGTCATGCCAAACAGCGCAATGCCCACCGGGCGCTGGGCGGGTGGCAGGCGGGTGGCCACGATGGTCATGGCGGTGGGGATCATCGCCCCCCCGGTAAAGCCCTGGCCCACGCGGCCGATAATCATGTGCAGCAGGTTGGGCGACAGCCCGCACCACATGGAAAAGATGGTGAACAGCACGGCGGCGATGAGCAGGAAGTTGCGCAGCTTGAAAATGCGCTCGAACCAGCCCGCCAGCGGAATCATGACAATTTCGGCCACCAGGTAGGCGGTGGTGACCCATGTGCCCTCGCTGCTGCTGGCCCCGATCTCGCCCTGGATGGTGGGCAGGGCGGAGTTGACAATGGAGGTATCAAGCGTTGCCATGAGCGCGCCGATGGTACCTGCCGCAACCGCCAGCCAGGCGGCGGCATCCGCCTTCTCGACGGGTGGCTGCTCTTCAGCCGGGGCCGTGGTCATGGGCCGCCATCCGCCGCGGGCTCGACCAGCGTATCAACCGCAGCCGTGACCGACAGGCCGGGCACCAGCACCGCGCGCTCGCTGCCTTCGGGCTGGATGCGGATGCGCACCGGCACACGCTGCACCACCTTGGTGAAGTTGCCGGTGGCGTTATCGGGTGGCAGCAGCGCGAACTGCGCGCCGGTGCCGGGCGCGAAACTCTCGACAGTGCCCTTTATTTTGGCGCCCCCCAGCGCATCGACCGAGACTTCAACCGGCTGGCCGGGCCGCATGCGGCGGATCTGCGTTTCCTTGAAGTTGGCCACGAGGTAGAGGTCCTGCACCGGCACGATGGTCATCATGCGCGTACCCACTGTGGCGTACTGCCCCACGCGGGCGGTCTTGTCGCCCACGCGGCCATCAATGGCGGCGCGGATGGTGGTGGCGTCAAGATCGACCTGGGCCGTGCGCTGCTGGGCAATGGCCTGCTCGATACGGGCCTGCGCCTGCAGGATCTCGGCGCTGTAGGTGGCAAGCTGGCGCTGGGCGGACTGCAGGCCCGCGGTGGCCTGCGCAAGCTGGGCATGGGCCTGCGCGCTGCTGTTGCGCAACTGGTCGTAATGCTCGCTGGTTTCGGCCCCGGTGGCGGCAAGGGCGCGGTAGCGGGTCACCTCGCGGTCGGCAAAATCGGCCTGCGCCTGTGCCGCCTGCACGCGGGCCTGCGCCTGCGCGATCTGGGCATCCTGCGCATCGATCTGTGCTTTGGTCTGGGTAATCGCGGCCTGCCCCTGATCGGCCAGTGCGCGGGCCTGCTCGAAGCGTGCGCGCGGGTCGCGCTCATCAAGGCGCAGCAGGACCTGGCCCTTGCTCACCTTCTGGTTCTCGGCCACCAGCACTTCATCCACAAATCCCGCCACACGGGTCGAGACCGTGACCTGATCGGCCTGCAGATAGGCGTCATTGGTGGACTGGATGAAGCGCCCATGCATCCACCAGTGCACAAGCCACACCACAAAGGCGATCAGCGCCACGCCGCCAATACCGGCCAGCACCATCTTGCGCATGGCGGCCCTGCGCGGGTCTGCCGGTTTTTTGGGGGTGGCAGGCTGGCCTGCGGGGGAAGGGTCGGTCGGGGGGGTATCAGGCATGCGCCACCATTTATGGAACGGGTCGGTACGGTTTTGTTAGGATGGACAATACGCCCCGGTCAAGCCACATAAGCGCGGGGCCTGTGCCCTGACCGCCGCCAGACCGGGAGTTTCACGATGCCGAACGCCATGCCCCGACCGCGCCGCTCAGGCCGCCCCACACCTGCGGATTCAGCCCAGTTGGACCGCTACCTGCTTGAAGTGGCGGGTGAACTGTTCATCGCCCATGGCTATGCAGGCACCTCGATGGGACAGATCGCGCGCGCTGCGGGGGCCAGCAAACAGACGCTGTATCATCGCTATGCCTCGAAAGAGGCGCTGTTCAAGGCTGTCATTACCCATTTATGCGCGCGGCTTCTGGAACACGACACGCAGGTTTCGCTCCGTGATCCGCTTCAGGCCCTGCATGCGGTGTGCCGCATGCTGCTCGACTTCATCATGCAGGAGGATGTGATCGCCACCTACCGCATGATGATTGCCGATGGCTACCGCTACCCGGCCCTGATCGACCATGCGATGGATGAAATCGTAGCCCCCTTTCACTGCCGTATCATCAACCTGCTGCGTGCGGCGGGGGAGGCGGGGCAGATTCCGCCCGGCCATGACAACGAACACACCGCCCGCCTGCTCACCGGCCTCATGACCGGCTGGGCCATACAGCAGCGCCTGCTCGGGAGGCACCCGCTGCCCGAGGCTGCCGCACGCGCGGCTTACGTTGATGAAACGTGGCGGTTCTTCCTGCACGGGCTGGGCGTGGGGCAGGGGCGTAATCAGTCCTGTTTTTCAAAGGCTCCAGCAATGGAAAGCGTTACCTCGTCGCCCACCATGGGCAGGTAGGTCTTCATACCGAACGCGCTGCGCTGGATGGTCGTGGTGGCCTGAAAGCCGACCGTATAGGCCTTGTCGAGCGGGTTGATGCCCGCGCCGACATACTGCACCTGCAACACCACAGGGCGGGTGACGCCATGCAGCGTGAGGTCACCGGTAACGCTGGCATGGTCAGCCCCCACCGGCACGACACGGCTGGAAACAAAGGTGGCGTTGGGGTAGCGGGCAGTATCAAACCAGTCCTGCCCCCTGAGTTCGGTTGTCAGCACGGGGCTGGTGGTGGTGATGCTGGCTACCGGCACGGTTACATTCAGGCGTGATGCGGCAGGCAGGGCCGGGTCCAGCCGCAACGTGCCCGAAATGCCCGCAAACAGGCCCGAATAAGGGGTGAAACCCATATGCAGCAATGAAAATGTGATCTGCGTATGGCCCGGCTCGACCCTGTACTGCCCGGGGCGCACATCGGCCGCCGGTGTGGTGGCGGCAAGCGGGGCAAGGGGCAGGGTGACAGCCAGCGCCGTGAGCATGCCCAGGGTGATGATCTTCGGGGTCATAGGCGTCCTGTCCTTGCAGGCGAAGGGGAGCGGCGTGCCCTTAGCCAAAGCGGAAGCCGGACAGTGCCTTGCCCATGATCGTATCACTGTAATCACGCCTGCCAAGGTCATTTCCTGCCGCACCGGCGGCAAAGAGCAGCGGCAGCAGGTGCTCGGGCGTGGGGTGGCAGATACGCGCACCGGGGGCCTGCGCCCAGTGGGTCAGGGCCTCGGCGCGGATGGGGGGTGGTGATTCCACCGCCCGCGCCAGCCATGTGTCAAACGCGCGCGACTGGGCATCGGATTGCGGATCGCGCCCCATCAGGTGGCGCACGTTGTGATAGGTCATGCCGGTGCCCACGATCAGGATATTGCGCGCCCGCAGCGCCTGCAGGGCAGCCCCCATGTGCAGGGTATGCGCGGCATTGAGGTCGCGCGGGAGGGAGAGTTCCACCACGGGAATATCTGCCTGCGCGAAGGCCAGCATAAAGGGAATGAACACCCCATGGTCCAGCCCGCGCCCGGTATCGGCCTCGCCGGGCATGCCTGCATGGGCCAGCAGGTCGAGCACCTCGGCAGCGAGTGCCGGCGCGCCGGGGGCGGGGTATTGCAGGTGGTAGGTATGGGGCGGAAAGCCGGAATAATCATAGATCAGCGGCGGGTGCGCTGATGCGGTGACCATGGGCACCCCTGTTTCCCAATGGCCGGACATGACCACAATGCCATCGGGCCGGGCAGGCAGGGTGGCGGCAACACTGCGCAGATAGGCGGCCATATGGTCCCATGTATCGGGCCAGTCCATGAAAAAACAGGGGCCACCACCATGCGGCAGGAACAGCACCGGCTGGCGGGATGGGGATGGTTCCATGAGGGCGTTCTCCCGGTGTCGGATCATGACAGGACGCTGTCTGAGAATAACCTGCTTTATAAAGGGTAAGGTAGAACGTCTTTATGATATACAGGTTCTCGCAACGGCGGCCTGTCCGGACCGCACCTCATGGCAGACAGGGCCGGACATGCAGCGCCGACCCTGTCACGGGGTTTTACTTCCCGCAGCTTTTCTCGAACTCGTTATGAACGTCCTGTTCGTTTATCTTGATTTCCCCGCGATAGACCGACTGGGGCTTGAGGTCCACGCGTGCGCCACCAACCGTGACGGTGGTGTCGGAATTGACTTTCCACTCGCCTGAAGGCTCTTTGGACACGGACTTGCAGTAATCGGGATGACCCTGCGCGAAAGCTGGGGTTGCCAGCGCGATTGCCGCGACAGTTGCGAGAATGGAAGCAGATCGGATCAGCATGTTCTGTATTCCTTTATGTGCCGGTTATCGCCGATGCATCGACCCGGGCAGTGTGCGCCGGTAAATGTGGCGAGTGTTTGGCAACAAAAAGTTACAAAACTCATATTCAGGATTAGGGAGCTGCCAGCTACCGCTCAGAATTTAATCTGGAAAAGCGACATGATGGCATGGAAGTGCTCAGGCGCCCTGCCGCTTTTTACCTGCCCGTATTCATACTGCACGGTGGTGCGGATGATGGCGGTGGGCCACCAGTTCAGGGCAAGCGAGCCGGTCTGCTGGCTGCCGCCGCGCACGGTGGCTGAATCAAGATTGACTTCAGAGTAGCGGGCCGCGACTTCCAGCACCCCGTAGCCGTTGCACAGCACATCCTGCCCCCGCGCGCATGTAGGGGCGGAAAAGGCGGCCGAGCGCCCCTTCCACTGTCGCGGCGTGCCATTGATCGTGTAGCCCAGCATGCCATACCAGCCATGAAAGTTCAGGTTCTGGCTGCCTGCGGCGGGGCTGGTGTCGAGCATGATGTCATAGCCCTCGCCCTGAAACAGCAGCCTTTTCCACGCCACGGCGGCCTCCGCGCCAAAGGCTCCGGCGGATGTCGCGGCAAGGCGGCCGGTATTGAGGTATTTCGAGACCGTGCCGGTATTGAGTTCCGGGTTGTCGGATAGCGCAATGGCCGGGCTGCCATGGGTCATGGAGGCGGGGCGGAACACCCATTCCCCCGAAATGCCAGCATGCACCACCACATCATGGCTGCGCACCGGCAGGCCCACGAGGCGGAAGGCCATGGCGCGCTGGTTGCCATCCTCACCGGGGCCTGCGGTACCCGCAGTGGCGGAAAGGGCGAAATGGTAGCGCCTGCCATAGGCTTCCGCCTGCACGGCCTGCCGTTCGATGCCTGTGGCAAGGTTACGGGTAATGGTGGAAATGCTCGAGCGTTCGACAAACACCGTATCGCCCTGCGCCTGCATGGATTCAAGGCCGAAACTGGGTTTGAAAATACCGGCGGTAAAGACAAAATGCTTCAGCCCGATATAGGAGACCTGTCCTTCAAACAGCCGCATGGGGCCATTGGGGGCAGGCCCGAAATCCCATATCGCGCCAATTTCCACCTGGTCATGGATATTGACGCGCACGCCATTGCGCAGCCGCGCCCCGCGCGCGCCGGTGCCTGGATGGGCGGGGCCAGCCGAGACAAAGCCGCCCGTATCAAGCTGGTCGGTGGCGTAGGGGCGGATGGTGACGCCGTGTAGCCTGACCACGGGCACGCTCTGGGCCTGCAGGCCCGCCACCGGCACACAAGCAGCCACCATCGCCACCGGGAGGGATGCCAAACATCCGGTTTTCAGCCGCCATGCCAAGGGTATGTGCTTTCTCCAACCATAAACAATGTGGCGGGATAGCATGGCGGGCAGGGCAGGGTATCTATCAAAAAATTGCACGAACTGCCTGTCCGTGCATGAAGATTACGTGATGACCGCTCTGTCATGGACCATGCGCTCATCAAGGGCGCAGGCCTGCTCATGCTCGAGCGGGTGGTCACTGGCGCGCATGACGCGGCCATGTGGCGTTGCGCCAAAATCGGGCGCATAGCGGCCTTCGGTCCAGACCGGTTTACCCGCGATCATGACATGACGCACCACGCCAGGGGGGCGGTTGATGACCTGTCGGCAGCCAAATTCGGAGCGGTGCACGAATTCGTAGGTTGCCTCCGGGTTCCACCGCCGCAGGGCCTCGGGGTCGATCACGCACAGGTCGGCCTGCGCGCCCACGCGCAGCCTGCCTGCATTGAGGTTGAAGAAATCAGCAGGCAGGCCGGTCAGGCGATGGATGGCGAGCGCCACCTTTTCAGGCCCGTCCGGCTGGGCGATCTTAAGGAAGCGCAGGTTGCCATCATAAAAGGCGATATTGGCCAGATGCGCCCCGCTGTCGTTGAAGCCGGGCAGGGTCTGCGGGTTGAACAGCAGCTTTTTCAGCCGCGCGGGATCGCGGTTGGCAAAAGTCGTTTCCCACCGCAGGTCCGTATCCCACTGCCGCAGCAGGTGCAGGAGGAAGGTGGCGTCATCGCGCACGGGGTCGGGGAAGGTGGCGAAGAACGCGGCTTCCGCCGTGCTGGCAGCCCCCTGGCGGCCCTTGGTGTGCTGCCAGCGCAGCAGGCGGTTGTAGGGAGCGAGCAGGGTCTCGCCCTGCCAGTTGGCCAGTGGGCATTCGGCCACTTTCATGTCGGCCAGGCTGCGGGTCAGCACGGTTTCTTCCTGTCGCATCAGGCGGCGCAGGCGGTCGAATGTCCAGCCGGATTTGCCCTTGAGCCACATCTCACGGAAGCCCGCGATCCATTCCGGGTCATTGAGAATACGTGCACGCCCCGCACGGTCATCGAGTTCGAGTTCGTTCAGGGCGCGCAGTTCCGGTATTTCATCGGCAATGGGGTTGATCGCGCCATCGCTCCAGATCCGGAACGAGGCTGCGAGCACCTGAAAGCGGAACATGCCGCCGAGCAGCCGCGAATTGAGCATGGCCGAGAGCATGAGGCACATCGAGACGGCGGCGCGGTTGGTCTGCAAATCGATCGCGGCCAGCACCGTGGTCTTGAGCGGGCGGCCAAACAGCCGCCCGCTTGTGAGCAGAAAGCTGCGCACGGCATCGACGATGTCATCCTTGGGGGGCGTGGCCTGCCACACGCGCCCGTAGCGGCGCACAACCCCGGTCAACTGCCTGAGTTCGCGGAAGCTGGCGTATTGCGTGGGGATCTTGCGCTTTTTGTGCGGGTCGTTTGCCAGGAAATGAAAGGGCAGGGCATCGGTTGAAAAACCGGCATAACCCTGCGCCATGCCCGCATCGACCAGGCGCTCCATGCGCGCACGTTCGCGCCGGGTGGGGCGGCGCGAGATGGAATCACGCAGGCCCATCACCTCGATGCGCAACATGGAATGCGGAATGAGCGGCACCACATTGGGGCCAAGCCTCAGGCTGGAAAGATGGTCGAGATAGCTTTGTGAATCCGTCCAGTCACATGCATCGGCCACTTTGGCCAGCACGCTCTTGGGCATGTTCTCCACGCGGGCGAAGCAGTCCACGATCGGGTCTTCGCCCTCGCGGCGCTGGTTGCCATAGGTCACGCCAATGGAGCAGTTGCCGATCACCACCGTGGTGGTGCCATGGCGCACGACCTCGGGCAGGGCGGGATCGAGTTCAAGCTCGAGGTCGAGATGGGTGTGGATGTCGAGCAGCCCCGGCATGAGCCACATGCCATCACATTCGATCTCTGTCGTGTGGCTGCCGGCCACGAGCAGGTGGCCTATGGCGGAGATCCTGCCCGCTGATACGGCGATGTCGGTTCTGGTAGGGCTGGCACCCGTGCCATCGAAAAACAGCGCGTTACGGTAGATGGTATCAGGCACGCAGGTCTCCAGGGGGATGATGGGCAGGCAGCATGACGAGACAGTATTGCGGCGTATTGATGGCGTCGTGCCACAAATCATGCCCCCGTTTAAACCGCCCGTGGGGCGAAGGGTTGCATGCCGTATGCGCCATGGCAACACCGTGATATCGGGACAGGCGCAATACAGGCTGTTCACGCACAGGGCAGCCCGCTATGCACACGCCCTTGGCTGGTTGGCAGGGGGCGCAGGGATGATGGTGATGGATGTCAGGGCAGGACGGATGTGCGGGGCAGGCACGTGCTGACGCGGCTTTTTCCCGTATGGGCGGTGCTGGTTTCGCTCGCGGCCGTGCTGCTGCCTGGCCCCTTCCTGCGCGTGACCCCGGCCATTACTCCGTTGCTGGCCTTCATCATGTTCACCATGGGGGTCACACTCACGCCTGCCGATTTCGGGCGCATCGCGCGCAGGCCCGCGCCGGTGCTGGCAGGGGTGGGGCTGCATTACCTTGTCATGCCGCTCGCGGCATGGGGCATTGCGCATATGCTGCGCATGCCGCCCATGATCACCACGGGCATGGTGCTGGTGGGCTGTGTCTCGAGCGGCACGGCCTCCAATGTCATGATCTATCTTTCGCGCGGTGATGTGGCGCTTTCGGTCAGTATCAGCACGCTGTCCACGCTGGTGGGCATCATCGCCACCCCGCTGCTGACCCGGCTTTATGTCTCGGCGGGCGTCAGTGTGGATAGCTGGGGCCTGTTTCGCAGCATCATGGAGATGGTGGCCCTGCCGGTCTGTGGCGGCGTGGCGGTCAACATGCTGTGCCCGCGCTTCATCCGCCGCATCTCGCCAGCGCTGCCGCTGGTGGCCATGGTGTCGATCATGATCATCATCGGCAGCATTGTAGCAGGCGTGCGGCCTGCCCTGGCCAGCGTTGGCCCGATCGTGCTGGTGGGCGTGATACTGCATAACGCCATCGGGCTTGCGGGCGGCTACTGGGGGGGCAGACTGCTGGGCTTTGATGAATCCGTATGCCGCACGCTGGCGCTGGAGGTGGGCATGCAGAACTCGGGCCTGGCCGCGACGCTGGGGCGGGTCTATTTCTCGCCGCTGGCGGCGTTGCCCGGAGCAGTCTTTTCGGTGTGGCACAACATATCGGGCTCGGCTCTGGCGGCCCTGTGGGCCGGGCGGCCGCCCCGTGATGGAGATCGGCCACAATAACGTATCCGGTACTGGCCGCGACAGGGGCGAGGCATGGCGCAATGCATGCCCCGTCCGTGCCGGGTGGTCAGGGCAAGGGCGTCGTGCCCGGCGTGTGGAACAGCAGGAACAGTGCCACGATCAGGATGATGATGGGCAACAGCCCCAGCCCGTTGAACCCCGTACTTCGGGGGCCGCCGTACCAGCCGGAGCGATAGCCATACCCACCCCCGCCAATGGCGAAGATGATGAGTGCGATGATGAGAAGAGTCAGCATGGGATGTACTCCGCAAAATGCCTGCTGACCCAACGTGCCCCCTTCTGGATGGTTCCACCCGCCGGAGCGGTGGGGCCGGGGTGTTTCCCGTTCTTCAGTAATTTATGCCTGTTGCGATAACGGTGCGCCCCCACCGGGCTGGCGTTGATGCCTAGACAACAGGGCTGGGCAGGGGCCTGCGGGCAAAATGGGCGGCAAGGTTGGCCACCACCAGTTCGCCCATGGCCAGCCGGGTTTCCAGCGTGGCGCTGGCGCGGTGGGGTTGCAGCACGGTGCGTGGCGCGGTGCGCAGGGTTTCGGGCACGTCTGGCTCATGTGCAAAGACATCCAGCCCCGCGCCGCCCAGCTTACCTGCCGCAAGCGCTGCCGCCAGTGCGGTTTCATCCACGATCGACCCCCGCGCGATATTAATCAGCACGCCCTCCGGCCCAAGGGCTTCCAGCACGGCCGCATTGACCAGATTGCGTGAACCCGCGCCGCCCGATGCCGCGACAACCAGCGTATCCACGCCCCGTGCAAGCGCCAGCAGCTCCGGCACGAACACGCAGCCCGGCAGCTGCTTGTCGCAGCGGTCGGTATAGGCAATGCTTATGCCAAAGCCCCGCGCCCGCGCGGCGATGGCCTGCCCCACATGCCCCATGCCGAGAATGCCCATGCGGCGGCCCGATACCCTGTGGCCCAGTGGCGGCGCCGGGGCGTGCCCCCATGCGCCCGCGCGCACGTAGCGATCGGATTCAGGCAGGCCGCGCAGCAGCGACAGCAGCAGCCCCATGGCCATGTCCGCCACGTCATCGGTCAGCACGCCCGGCGTGGTGGTGACGCGGATGCCCCGCCTGCGGGCTTCCTCCAGATCGACCGCATCGGTGCCGATGCCATTGATGGCGATGATTTCCAGCCCCGGCAGGCTGTCCATCAACGGGCGGGGCACGCCCGTGCCGCCGCCGGTGGCAATGCCGCGTATGCGCGGCGCAACATCCGCAGGCACGCCCGCAGCCCCGGGCCTGTGCACGACATAAGCCGCCTCAAGCTGTTTTTCGATGGCATCCATCATGGGTTCAAGCAGCAGGATTTCAGGTTTCATGGTCATGTCTTCCGCAGGGTCAGGCCAGGTGGGCGTGCACTGTGCCGATGGAGGGAAAGCTTGCGCGTACATCGGTGTCGTGCACCACGAACATCGTGCCGGTTGTCGAACCGGTCGTGACCAGGCACCCGGCCTCGATGCCCAGCCCACGGCGGGCGGCATGGTTGGCCAGCCAGACCAGCAGGCGCAGCGGGTCGCCCGCGCTGTTGCCGCCCACATGCTCAACCACCGTGCGCCGGTTGATGGTCAGGCTGACCGGCTCGTCCGTGGGGATAATGGCGCGCCAGTCCGCCATGCCGGGGCCTACGATCAGCGCGCCATGGCTCTGGTGGTCGGCGGTGTGGAGCAGCCTGTGCTGCGAGCCGGGTTTTTCAAACCGCGTATCCACAATCTCGATCATGGGGTGGATCGTGCCGATGGCGGCCAGCACCTCATCCGCCGTCCACGCCGCCGCGCGCGAGGGGAGGGCGTGGGCAAAGCGGTAGCCGATTTCAGCCTCCACGCCCAGATGGCGGCAGACATAGGCGGGCACGGTCTCGCCATCCTCAAAGATCGTAGCGGCATGGATGGGGGCCGCGAAGGGCTCGGACTGCGGTGTTTCGGCGCCCACCTTCCAGCCACGTATCGGCCCGAGATGAAGCCCCACCGCATCCTGCACCGCATAGGCATCGGCCAGGGTGCGCGGGATCAGCGCTTCATGCACGCTGGCGATAGGGTCGGTTTTCTGCTGCCTTACCGCAAGGAACAGCTCGGCCAGACTGGTCGGGGCAGAAATGGGCATGGGGTCTCTTTTCCGGGGTGCCGTTTATGACTGTAACCGCATGGTGGCATATCACCCCGCGCAAGGCCATACAGCCTCCCTGCCATGCCTCAGGCGTGATTTCGGCGGTAGATCATGACGGCTGCGATGCCTCGTGCTCCGTAATGTCGGGCATCTCGATACCCATATCCGCGCCGTAAAGTCCGCATTATCGGGCCTGATAATAAAATGCGCCATGTGGGCATTTGCTATATTGCGATGCAGTAAGTGCATGGTAGCCTGCGGCCCACACCCCACTGCCGGTTCCTGCGGAGCTGGCCCATCAGGAAGTGGAACGTAATGTCCAACCCGTTCTCGACATTCAGTTCTTTATCGGCACAATCCCGCTCAGCCGAGGTAAAGGCCGCCCTGGCGGAGCGTGCAAAGATCATGCAGCTATGTGATGCCAGCGGGCAGGCTGTCGTCACACCCGCGGCCTGTGGCAACCTGCCCCACGCCCTGCGCTGCGCCATTGCCATCCGCATTGCGCGGGCCAATGGCAATGAGGAACTGGCCACGATCTACGCCACCGTGCTTGCCACCATGGAAGCGGCCCCGCAGGTCGCGGCCATTGCGGATGGCGCGGATGCGGCGGACGCGCGCGGGGTGGCCATCCTGTCCTATGTCGATACGGTGACACGCACGCCCACCAGAGCCAGCCGCGCGCATATTGATGCCCTGCTCGGCGCGGGCCTGACCGATAGCGATGTTGTCAGCCTGGCCGAACTCGTGGCGTGCATCAATTTCCAGGTCCGCGTGCTTGCCGGGGTCCGTCTGGTCGAGGAGACATTCGCATGAAGCCCGTCACCCGCTTTACCACCGATACGCTCGCCTGGGAGCCGTACATCACCCCGGTGGATTATGACACGGCAACGCCCGCCCAGCGCGAGGCGCTGCAGGAAACGCCTTCGCACCGCAAGATCTCGAAATATACGCTCACGCTGGCGCACGACCCCGAAAGCCTGAAATACCGCTCGCCGCTGTTCAACCTGATTATGTACGGAAAGGACGGCCTGCCCCGCGCGGAACGCGAACTCGCGGCGGTGGCGACATCGGTGGTAAACCACTGCATTTACTGCGGCTCGGTCCATGCCGCGCGCTATATCGAACTGACAAAACGGCCCGAGGTCATGGATGCGATCTTTACCGATGGTACCAAGGCCGAAATCGATGAGTATTCACAAGGCCTGTTCGACTTTGCGGTTGCACTTTCCAAAACGCCTGTCGCCGCAACCCAGGCCGATATGAACCACGTGCGCGATCTGGGCTTCAACGCGCTTCAGGCGCTTGACCTTGTGCTGGCCAGCGCCATTTTTGGCTGGGCCAACCGGCTCATGCACACGCTGGGCCAGGCCGTGGAACCCACGGATACATAAAAACGGATAGAAGTTTTCGGGCGCCGCCTTTTTGAAAGCAGCGACACCCAAAACCTTGTCATGTTTCCTGTTTTAAGCGGGTGGGTTCTCCTCGCCAGGCGGGTAGTGGCAGGCAACTTCATGGTTGGGGCGAATGGCGCGCAACTGGGGTTCCTCCGCGCTGCACCGCGCCTGCGCCTGCGGGCAGCGCGTGTGAAACCGGCAGCCCGCAGGCCGGTTGACCGGGCTGGGCACGTCGCCACGCAGCAGCATGGCCGGGGGCGCACCCACCATGGGGCGCGGCACGGCGGCGATCAGGGCGGCGGTGTAGGGGTGGGCGGGCGCATGCAGCACATCATCCGTTCCGCCACATTCAACAATCGCACCCAGATACATGACCGCCACGCGCGTGGAAATCTGCCGCACCACCGCCAGGTCATGCGCCACGAACACATAGGTCAGCCCCAGCCGCTCGCGCAGTTCGGCAAACAGGTTGACGATCTGGGCCTGCACCGAAACATCAAGCGCCGAGACCGGTTCATCCGCTACCACCAGCCGTGGCGACAGCGCGAGGGCGCGGGCGATATTGATGCGCTGGCGCTGCCCGCCCGAGAAGGCATGCGGATAACGCGCAAGGGCGGAGGCAGGCAGGCCAACCAGCGCCATGAGTTCATGCAGGCGCGCGGTGATCGTGGCCGCCGCGCGCCTGCGCCCATCGGGGCCGGGATGCACGCGCAGCGGCTCGGCGAGCAGGTCGCCAATGCTGCGGCGCGGGTTGAGCGCTGCGGTGGAATTCTGGAACACCATCTGCATGCCCGGACGCAGCGGGCGCAGCTTGCGTTCGCTCAGGGTGGTGATGTCGCGTCCTTCAAACAGCACCTGCCCTGATGAGACATCATCCAGCCGCAGCATGCACCGCCCCAGCGTGGATTTGCCACAGCCGGATTCCCCCACCAGCCCCAGCATCTCGCCGGGCATGACGCGTAGCGATATGCCATCAACCGCCCTGAGCCTCTGCCCATGCGGCAGGCGGTAGGTCTTGCGCACGTCGCGCAGTTCCAGCACGGGGGTGGGGTGGGTCATGGCTGCATGGCCTGTGCGGTGGCGCGCGGTGGCAGGGGCTTACCCTCGGTGGGGAGCACGCAGGCGGCCTGCTGCCCCGCCCCGATGCTGGCCAGCGGTGGCGGGGCCGGCAGGCAGGTGGCGTGCACATAGGCGCAGCGTGGCCCAAAGGCGCAGCCCGCAGGCCGCTCCTGTGGGGTGGGCGGCACGCCCGCAATGGCGGGCAGGCGATGCGGGCGCGTGCCGTAAAGCGGGGGGATGGAGTCCAGTAATGCAGCGGTATAGGGGTGCGCAGGCCGGGCGAACAGGGTGGCGGTCGGCCCGCTTTCCGCCATTCGGCCGGAATAGAGCACGAGCGTGCGTGAACAGGTCTGGGCCACCACCCCCATATCATGCGTGATGAGCAGCACGGAGGAGCCGTGGCTGTGGCGTAGGCCCCGCAGCAGGTCAAGGATCTGGGCCTGCACGGTCACGTCAAGGGCAGTGGTTGGTTCATCGGCAATCAGCAGGGTGGGATTGCATGAAAGCGCCATGGCGATCATGGCGCGCTGGCGCAAACCGCCCGAGAGCTGGTGGGGGTAGCGCTGCGCCGTGCGGGCGGGGTCGGGCACGCCCATTTCGGCGAGCAGCTGCACCGTGCGGGCTCGCGCGGCGCGGCGGGAGAGACGCTCATGCGCGCGGATCTGCTCATCGATCTGCCAGCCAATGGTATAGACCGGGGTGAACGCCGTCATGGGGTCCTGAAAGATCATGGCGATGTCCCCCCCGCGCAGGTTGCGCAGGGCGCGCGGCGCCATCCCCACCAGTTCCTGCCCGCGAAAACGCGCCGAGCCGCTGACCTGCACGCCAGGGCTGTCGATCAGCCCCATCAGTGCCATGGCCGTGACCGACTTGCCCGAGCCTGATTCACCCACCAGCCCCACGATTTCGGCTTCGTTCACGCAAAAGGATACGTTCTCGACCAGCCGGATCATGCTCCCGTTCGCGGGCACGCTCACGCACAGGTCACGCACATCAAGCAGGGGCACGGGATCAGCGGGCATCACGCACCCTCGGGTCGAGCAGTAAATACACCATGTCTACCACCGCATTGGCCACCACCACGAAAATGGCGGAATACATGACCGTGGCCATGATGACCGGCAGGTCGAGATTGGTAAGCGCCCGATAGGTCAGCCGCCCCACGCCGGGCAGGCCGAACACCACCTCGGTCAGCAGTGCGCCACCGCCTACAAGCTGGGCAAAATCCAGCCCGAACAGCGAGACGAACGTGACCAGCGCGGTGCGCAGCCCATGGCGCAGCATGACCCGTGTGGGAGAAAGCCCCTTGGCGCGGGCCGTGCGCATGAAATCCTCGCCCGCCAGCGCTACGAGATCCGCCCGCAGCACCCGGCTGTAAATGCCGATGAACATGACCGCCAGCACAACCCACGGAATGACCAGGGCGCGGAACCATCCGCCCGGATCCTCGCTGAAGGGCACGTAGCCCAGCCCCGGCACCCACGAGAACAGCCATGTGTCATGATAGCGGCTTTGTGTAACAAGGTTGGCGACCTGCCCCAGCCAGAAGACGGGGATGGAAATACCCACCAGCCCGGCCATCATGAGCGTGCGGTCCACCCACGTATCCTTCATCGCTGCGGCCAGCGTGCCCATGATGATGGACGCACCCACCCAGATGAACGCCGCCCCGCACACCAGGCAGGCCGTGACCGGGGCCGCCTGCAGGATCTGGGGCACCACCAGTTCGCCCCGGTCGGCGTAGGAGGCGAGATCGCGGGTGATGAACAGCTTTTTCATCATGGTGGCGTACTGCACCGGCAGGGCGCGGTCGAAGCCGTATTCAAGGCGCACTTTTTCCATGATCTGCGGCGAGGCGTTACGGCCTGCGATGCGCGCGGTCGGGTCTGCCCCCGGCGTTGCGAAAAACACCGCGAACACCAGCACCGACACGCCAAACAGCACGAGCAGCGTCTGGCCCAGGCGGCGCAGCAGGGGGGCGATCATCGTGTGCCTCCGCGCCCGTCAAGCGCATCGCGCAGGCCATCGGCCACGATATTGAGCGCAAGCACTACCGCCACGATGGCAAGCCCCGGCGCCACGGCCACCAGCGGGCGGGTATAGATCAGACCCTCGCCATCCTGAATGATGGTGCCCCACGAAGCCTGTGGCGCCTGCACGCCCAGCGAGAGGAAGGACAGCGCACTCTCCGCCAGCAGGGCCAGCGCCATGAGCAGTGGGCCGAGCGTCGCCAGCGTGGTGGTGATGTTGGGCACGATATCAAGCAGCATGATCCGCCACCCCGGCACGCCAAGGCTGCGCGCGGCCATGACGAATTCCGCCTGCCGCAGCGCCAGCACCCGCCCGCGTATGGGGCGGGCGGCATAGGGTATGTAGACCAGCGCTATGATGAAGATGGGAATGAGCAGACTGTCCGCCCCCAGCGTAAACGGACCCAGATGGATTTTCTGGCTGACCATGACGATGGAAAGCGAAATGGCGAACAGATAGACCGGCACCGCCCACATGATGTCCATGATGCGGGAGAGAATGGTATCGATCACGCCACCGCAGAAACCGGCCACAATGCCCGCAAGCGTTGCCGCCGCAAGGCATAGCACCGCGGCACCGGCCGAAATGAACAGGGAATTGCGCCCGCCGTACAGCAGCCGGGCGGCAAGGTCGCGGCCCTGGCTGTCCGCGCCGAGCAGGTAGGCTGCATGCCCCGTGGGGCCGATGGGGCTGAGGCCGAGATGCAGCGGATTGTCATTGGGCTGCATGATGTCTACTTCCTGCCCATCCAGCACGATGCTGCCTGCCACGTTGGAGGCGAATGGATCGGTATGGGCCACGTCATGGGCATAAAGCGGGGCCAGCAGGCAGGCGCAGGTGATGAACGCCAGCACGCCCAGCGCCCCCATGGCCGACCTGTTGCGCCCGAACGCACGCGCGGCCTGCCGCCACGGGCCAGATGGAAGGGAAGGGGAAGGCGAAGACATGGTTGGCGGCGCACCCCGATGGCTTGCAGGACTGGTCCTGCCACTATAACCCGACCTGACCCGCATGCGGGAGTGCCTGCCATGATTTTATGTCACGCGCGCTTCTGCGGGCATGGATCGGGGCTGGGCGCGTGAACGCAGTTTTCAGGCGAGAAGGTGGCGCATTTTCGTGCGGAACTGCTGCATGGCATGCAGGTCTGTCTGCCAGGTGGAAAACTTTTCACCATCCTCGTCAATAAATTCGATTTCTCCCAGGTTGGTCTGGAAGGAGAGAATGTCACTCAGGCAATACTGATCGGCAAAAATGATTTGATTTTGAATATAAACTGTTCCATCAATTACAGAACAGGGCCAGGACGTAAAGAAATTGGCCATGTCGGGGTCATAAACATTTACCAGAAAATACGATTTCCCGTTTGACAGCACTCTTTCCGCTGCCGCAAGCCACTGTTCCTGATACTGGCGTGCATTGAAAAATATATTGTTGGAGAAGAAATTTTCAGAGAAATTTCCAATTTTTATGCTGCCATTATATCCTGCCTCACCGAACATACGGCCTTCGCTGGTAAAAAAAAGATCGAACATGATCTGCGCCCTTGTATATGACTTGAAAATATCTTTCAGGAGGTATCCTGTTATCATGATATCGACCATGGTAACAAAATGGTTTCTGCTCGATTGATAGGAACAGGCCATGACGGAACTGCTACCATACCCGTGCTGTAAATCATTGGAAATTTCAGAGTATGGAGGATATGAGATCTGTCCCGTCTGTAATTGGGAAGATGATCCCGTGCAGTCGGCGGACCCGGACTATTCAGGTGGGGCCAATAAACTCAGCCTGAACCAGGCAAGGGCCTGTCATCATGGTAAAGCATAGATTATTTAACTTTTTATACTTCGCAACAGGCGATGACAGCGCGGGTTCTTTCCATAAAATCAGGCGACTCATCATTTATCCGCCTGCATGTAGCAAATACTGATTCCTTGATGTTTTTTGAGGACAGGCTGAGCTGCGACAGAAGTATTTTCTTACACTTCTGGTTGTTTATCACTCTTAATAACGGAAATACAGACCACTCAGGGGCAATTTTGATTAATTCAGGGAAGAATTCCAGAATCTTTTTTTATATAAACATGATTATCCAGATCTTCTGCGGCCTTGAGTATCAGAAAACTGGCTTCATCTCTTTCGTCTTTGTCTGACAGTAACCCCAACATATCTGGAACAAATTCAGGAACGGTGATAAAGTTTCTATGAAGTTCCGTAACCAGTTGATCTACAGTCAATGTATCCGGATGATCTACTTCAAGATGCTTCTTCAACGCATCTATGACTGATCCGTACGTTCCGTTCATATGATCATTTCCTGAAAATCGCGGGCCAAGGGCTTTATGGCATAGCGTGCCTTTCAGGCCCTAATTTTCCAGTAATGATACGGCCGTAGCAAAGCTTGGCGCAAGTGGCAGCAGCGGTGTAATAGTGGCCTGCCAGGCATGGTACAGATCGGCCTTGCCTGCATAGACCACGGCGGATGGCCGGTTGTGCTGGTCAAGTTCCTGTATCCAGCCACCCCGTTTGCGGTCGATCATGTACAGGTCGATATAATTCCATATCGTGCGGTACCATTGCTCATATTGCGCGTGCCCCGTGCGTTTGAGCAGGGCGGCGGCAGCGGTCATGGCCTCGGCCTGGCACCAGTGGGGGCGGTTGTGCACCACGGGCTGGTGGTTCCAGTCGATGGTATAGACCAGCCCCGGCGCGCCATCGCGCGCCCAGCCGGTTTCCATGCCACGGTGGAACAGGGCCACGGCATCGTCCAGAAGCCATGATGGCGCATTGCCCTGCGTGCGCAGTAAGGCGGCCTCCAGCTTGAGCAGCAGGTGCGACCATTCCACAAAATGCCCCGGCGTCATGCCATAGGGGCGCAGGGCGTCGGTAGGGGTGTTGCGGTGGTAATCGGGCAGTTGGGTCCAGTTCCGGTCGTAATGCTCGGGCAGAAAATAGTCGGCCTCGCGGGCCAGCGTGTGGATGAAGCGCTCCACCACGCGCAGCGCGCGCTGCCGCCACACCGGGTTGCCCGTTACGTCCGCCACCGCCATGCAGGCTTCGACCGAATGCATGTTGGCGTTGGCGCCACGATAGTTTTCCTCATCCGACCAGTCAGCGGCAAAGCTTTCACGAAAGACGCCTTCCTGCTCGCTCCAGAAATGCTCTTCCCATACCCTGAGTGCGGCATCGAGCAGCGCGCGGCCCTCCGGCACGCCCGCAACTGTTGCGGATGACGCTGCCAGGGCCACAAAGGCATGCAGATAGGCCTGCTTGCGGGCATCTGCCGGGCGGGAGCCATCGGTAGGCGGCGTGAGGAACCAGCCATCATGCTCATGGTCACGCAGGGGGCCGAGCAGGCAGGCCACGCCATGGGCGGCCAGCGGCCCACAGCCCGGCAGGCCGCGCCCTGAAGCCACGGCATAGACATGGGTCATGCGCGCGCTAAGCGTACTGTCTGCCGTGGCGGGGGGCGGCAGGGCGCCGTCATCATCAAGGGCGGCGAAGCCCTGCGCCACGCGTGATGGCTTGGAGAAATCAAGCAGGCGCTGGCCCTGCATGTCGAGCCAGCGGCGATGGGGGGACAGGCGCAGCCATGATGCGGCGGGCAGCATCAGGGCGGGCAGCGGCTCAGCCATTGATAATCATGCCGCCATTGACGTGCAGGGTCTGCCCGGTCACGAACGATGAATCCTGCGCTGCCAGATACACATAGGCTGGCCCCAGTTCGCTGGGCTGGCCAACACGGCCAAGGGGCGTCTTGTCACCCAGATGGGCGACGGCCTCGGGGTCAACCGGCCCCCAGCTTGCAGGTTGCAGCGGGGTCCAGACCGGACCGGGGGCTACGGCGTTCACCCTGATGCCCCTGGGCGCAAGCTGCAGGGCCAACGCGCGGGTAAAGCCCATTTCGGCCGCCTTGGTGGTGGTGTAGGCCACGAGCGAGGCATTACCCGCGAAGGCATTGACTGAGGATGTATTGATGATGGCGCTGTCACGCCCCAGATGCGGCAGGGCGGCGCGGGTGAGGTAGAAATAACCGTTGATGTTCACATCCATGTGGTGCTGCCACATGTCATCGGTAATATCGGTCAGGTCTTCGCTGACATACTGCACACCCGCATTGTTCACCACGATGTCGAGGCCGCCCAGCGTATCGACGGTCTGCTTGACCGCATCATCACATACAGCGCTGTTGGCCACGTTGCCGCGTATGGCAAGCGCCTTCACTCCCTCGGCCTCGGCCAGGCGAACGCTCTCGTGCGCGTCTTCATCTTCTTCAAGGTAGAGAATGGCGACATCGGCGCCCTCACGGGCGAAATGCAGCACGGCGGCCCGCCCGATGCCACTATCACCACCACTGACAAGGGCCCGGCGCCCCTTCAGCTTGCCGCTGCCGCGATAGCTCTCGCGGATATGCTCGGCCTGCGGGTTCATCAACCGCTCGACGCCGGGCTGGTGGGGCTGGCTCTGGGGGGGGATGGTGGTGGTCATGCAGGCGCTCCGTCATGGTGGAGAAAGGGCAGGGTCATGCCCTGCCTCCACCTAACGCACGGACCGCGCGGGATGTTGCCTGCCATTTGCCTGCCCTGGCGTTACCACCGCCCGCCGGGGCCACCGCGCATGCGCGCGCCATGGGGGCCGTAGCCATCACCGTAGTGACCGTCCTGCCATTCCCGATGGTGGTGGTGGTGCCGACCGTCGGCGCAACTGGTCATGGACAGGGTAAGGGAAAGGATCGCGAGGATCTGTAGGGTCCGGCTCATGGGGATCTCCTGTAACTGCCGACTGGCAACGTGGCAGGAGACGGAAGGTTTGGGCGGACCCGGTGGAATATCTGATGACACCCGACCATTCTGCCTTTTTGAGGCAACGGCGCAACACGGCCCTGCGGCGTGCGGAATGCTGCCACGAAAGGCTGCCCGAGGCAGTTTTCAGGGTGGGGCGACAGGATCCGGGCCTGCGTAGCTTTTCCTGCCCCGGCAGGCCCGGTGTAAAGACGTTCCGCCTAAAGTAAAAAGATCATCGCCGTTGAGAGCGCAAAGGCGATGGCCAGCAGGGCTGGGCCCATGATGTCCCACCGGCTGGCATAGCCGGGGTTGTCCGTGCCGGTCTGAAAGGCACGACGTAGACGCAACTTCATTGACGCCTCCTGTATCCGGGGCATGCTGCCGATCAGGCGCTACCTGTCGGTCTGCCTGTTCATATGAAGATAAAGGATAACCATAACGCCAGTGTCAGCAGGACCATGCCCAGGCCGACCATATCCATGACACTGGGGTTTGTGCGGTACCGTGTTCCCATATTCATGGCAACCTCCCTTACGGGGGGACATGTCCCGCCCGATGGAGGTGACGTGGGATGCGCCGGGGCCACCGGAAAGAGGGGAAAAGGCCGGATAGAGGGCCTGTCCCATCACGTTTATGGCATCATCAGGCATGCTGGCTGCATGCGCTGCCGCCCATGAACGAAGGCAGGCCCGACCATATCCTGAAATCATCCAGGTCTTTGGCGAAGCTTTTTTCAAAAAAGCTCCGGAAAAGGCCGCACCCCTGCGGTTCAGGGGCACGGGCAGGTTCAGCCCTGTGCCTGTGCGGCGTCGATCTCAAGGGCGAGCTGCGCCATTTTCAGCGCGCCCGCGCGGCTTGCCGCCCCGCAGATGAAGCGGGCCGGGTGGGCAAAGACCGCATCGGCCACGCCGGATACGCCTGCCAGCGTCGCGCCATCAAGTCCGCGCCAGGCCTCGGGCAGGGAGACGCGCTGGCCAAAGTCACCCCGCACGGGCGGAATGGCCTTGACGTTCCAGCGATCGGGCGCGGCGGGGGAGACGACATAGACCACCGGCAGGTCATGATCGAAAATGACCTTCTCGGTCGGCATGCCGGTTTCCATGAGCAGGATGCGCTTGTCCTCCGCCTGCGCATAGGCGGCGAGCACGCGGCTTTCCGCCTTGAGGCTGGCGCGCACGCGGTCGATCATGTTGACGAGGTGCCCGGCAACCGCCACCGCCGCATTGGCGAAGCCTTCGGTCTCGCGGGTTTTGGCGGCATCGGGGCCGTACAGCTCCACCGTATCCCATGTGGGGCGGCAGGCGGAGACGATATCGGCCAGCGACAGCTTGCCCATCTTGGTCACGCCGTTATCATCAAGGTCGATGGGCAGCACGAGCGAGCGGTCAATGGACTGCCAGATGGCGGCGACTTCGGGTTCCGGCGCAGGGTTTTTAAGGATGCTGCGGATCGCGGCCATGCCGTAATCCTTCCACAGCAGCCCGGCCGCGCTATAGGGCGTGCCGTCCTCGCGCAGGGGCTTTTCCTTCATGTGGTGGTCGTAGCGGCCCGTGGCGGGGTCGTATTTGCCGCCCACGTCAAAGACGATATCGGCTGCGGCAATGCGCTCGGGCGAGCGGGTGCGGGTAAAGGCCAGCCGCCCATCCGGGCCGGTGCCCATCACGCGCCCGCGCAGGTCGCCATCCGGCGCCAGCGCGTAATGCAGGATCACATAGCCCAGCGTCTCATCAAGGTGGAAGTTACCTGAATGTGTCACCGCGCTGACGGGAGCGGTGGGGTTTTCAAGACCGATGGGCGTGTGTTCTGACATAAAGCGACCTGCTGCGGGCAAAAGTGAATTTGATAGTGCCGTCATGCCGCAAAGACCCCGGCAAGACAATGGGCAGTTTCAGGTGCCGGGCAGGGGGCGCCAGTTGCCTGCCTGCCCGCCAAAGAGCGGAATATGACCCAGCGCATGCACCGGTGGCACGGTGCCGGGGCAGGCCGCATCCAATGCCGCGCGCCAGGCCCAGCCTTCGGTCAGCACGGCTGCAATGGCCACGACGCATGCGCCCGCGTGTTTAAGCAGTTGCACGGCAGCAGCAGCCGTGCGGCCGGTGTTGAGCACATCATCAATCACCACCACGCGCCTGCCCCGCACGCGTTCCACCAGGGCGGGGTCAAGGTAAAGATGCTTGGTCTGGTCAGGACTGGTCGATGATGTAAGCGCGATGGCAAGGCTGTCATCATACCAGAATTTGCGTGAGTGCCCCAGCGCCACGTAATCGTCAAAGCCAAGCTTTTCAGCCACGGGGCGGGCGTAGGCCAGCCCCATGGTGGGCACGCCAACGATCGCCTGGGGGGCCAGCGGGCCGACCATTCCGGCCAGCAGGCGAGTGAGTTGGCACTCGACGGCAAAGCCGGTCTGGTTGGCCATGAGCAGGGCAATGGCCCGCTCGCCGCCGGGCAGGGCGCGCAGCGGCAGGGTCAGGGTGGAGCCATCAGTCAGCCGCACCGGATAGGATTCACCATAAGGCGGAGCAGCAGCGGGCGCGCCATCAGGCGACCATGTGGCGGAATAGGAAGCAGGGGTCACGGATCAGTCCTGGTCATGGCGTGGGTCAGGCCGGGGCACGGTATTGCGCCCCGGCCTGCATGATACACACCGCCGGCGGTTCAGGCGATGGTATCGACCACAATGATCTCGGCATCCTCCAGCGCGCGCACGTGCAGGGTCTCGATATCGGACAGCGCCGCCCCATCACGCTCGTTTACACGCACACCGTCTATTTCCACCGCGCCGCGCGCGGGCACGAGGTAGCCCAGTCGCCCGGCGCCCAGCCTGTAAGTGGCTGTCTGCCCCCTGGCCAGGGTGGCCCCAAGCACACGGGCATCGGCATTGATGGGCAGGGCGTCGTCATCACCCGGCCGCCCCGAGGCCAGCACCACAAACTGCCCGGCACGCTCATCGCGCGGGAAAGCCCGCGTGCCCCATGAGGGCGCATGGCCAGCACGGTCGGGCATGATCCAGATCTGGAACAGGCGGGTGGCCACCGCGTCACGGTTGTATTCGCTGTGGCGGATGCCGGTGCCAGCCGACATCACCTGCACGTCACCCGCCTCGGTGCGCCCGGTATTGCCCAGGCTGTCGGTGTGAGTGATGGCTCCTTCGCGCACGAAGGTAATGATTTCCATATCCCGGTGCGGATGGGTGCCAAAGCCGGTGCCGGGCGCGATCATATCGTCATTCCAGACCCGCAGCGCACCCCAGTGCATACGGGCGGGATCATGATACCCCGCGAAGGAGAAATGATGCCTTGCATCGAGCCATCCATGGTTGGCGTGGCCCAGCAGGCCAAAGGGTCGGACTTCGATCATCGGGTTTCTTCCTTTCTGTTGTCCCCATGGTATCGGGCGGGCAGGGGTATTCATATGGAAATGAATGAAATGCTTCATTTCCGTTTTTTTATCATGTGCTGCACAGGCCGGGGTGGAGACAGGGGCGCGCAGATCAGTTATGGAAATGCATGGCACGCACCCTTTCCCGAGTTTGCCGATGAGACTGCCGGATTTCGAGGCCTGGGCCATTTTTGCCAAAGTGGCGGAGCGCGGTTCGTTTGCCCGCGCGGCAGAGGAGATACAGCTCTCCAAGCCCACGGTGTCGAAGGCCATCAGCCGGCTTGAGCAGTCGCTTGGCGTGGCTTTGTTCAACCGCAATTCGCGCCAGATGTCGCTAACCGAGACAGGGCGCCTGCTGCTTGGCCATGCCAGCACGATCCTGGCCGAAGCCGAGGCCGCCGAGACACAGGCCCGTGGCGGCACGCGCGCCCCTTCGGGGCTGATCCGCATGGCCGCCCCCATGACCTTTGGCATACAGCACCTGGCCCCGGTCCTGCCTGAGTTTCTGCTGCGTTACCCCGAAATCGACCTCACCATAGATTACAGCGATGCGCTGGTGGACCTGGTGGCGGGCGGCTACGATCTGGCGCTACGCATCGCGGCCCTAGCCGATTCATCGCTGCGTGCCCGGAGGTTGTGCAGCGTGCGGCTGGCTCTGGTATGCACGCCCGCCTATCTGGCGCATATTGGCGCGCCAGAACATCCGCGCGCGCTCGCGGGGCACAGAAGCTTTGTCTATACCAATACCTCCGCCCCCGGCATGATCCGCCTGCACCATGAAAGCGATGGTCGGGAGTTCGTGCTCTCACAGACGGCACGGCTGAGGGCCGATAATGCGGCGGGCTTCCTGCCCGCGCTCGAGGCGGGGCTGGGGTTCGGACTGTTTCCCGAATTCATGGTGTGGGAGGGGCTGAAGGCAGGCCGCTTCGTGCGCCTGCTGCCCGGCTGGGACGTGCCGCCGGTGGGACTTTACCTGATTACGCCCGCAAGCGGGCTGCGGCCCATCCGGGTCAATGCGTTTATTGATTATCTGGTGAGCGCCTTTGCCCACCCGCCCTGGGCACAGGAAGGGAACTGCCCGTAGGCAGCAGGGGTCTCCCCCGGCGTAACGGGCCGGGGGAGAGGCAGATCAGGCGGTGAGCTTGCGCGCAAGCCCTGCCACGTGCTGGCCAAGATAATGCGCGCCATCAAGCTCGGTGGGGCTGGGCTGGCGTGAGCCGTCGCCTGCCGCGATGGTGGTGGCGCCATAAGGCGCGCCGCCGGTCACTTCATCGACCTTGAGCTGGCCCTGAAAGCTGTAGGGCAGGCCTGTAATGACCATGCCATGATGCAGCAGGTTCGTTATAAGCGAGAACAGCGTGGTTTCCTGCCCGCCATGCTGCGATGCGGTGGAGGTGAACACCGCGCCAACCTTGCCGACCAGCGCGCCCTTGAGCCACAGGCCGCCGGTCTGGTCCCAGAAATTGGCCATCTGTGAGGGCAGGCGGCCAAAACGGGTGGGCGCACCCACGATGATCGCATCATATTCCGGCAGTTCCGCCGTGGTGGCGAGCGGGGCGGCCTGCTCGGTCTTGAAATGGTGGTTTTTGGCGACCTGTTCAGGCACGAGTTCAGGCACGCGCTTGACCACGGCCTCCAGCCCGGCCTCGCGCACGCCTTCGGCCACGGCGTGGGCCATCGTTTCCACATGGCCATAGGATGAGTAATACAGTACGAGAACCTTGGGCATATTCATGACCTTCCGCTATGTTGCGAGCTGCGCTACCGGGTGTGTCCGGCACTGGCCTTAACAATACGGCCCGATGCGCCCGCCGATACGCCAAAATTGGAAACGCTCCGTTTCCGGAGCTTGAAGGATGCTTGCGGGCAGGAACGCTTTTTCAAAAAGTGTCACCAAAACCTAATTTTATGCTGACAGCGGCAGGAATATGGCGGCCGTAACCCCGTCTGCACGCCATTGCATGTTGAACGTGCCAGCACAGGTCTTGACGATGCGGCCGATCAGGCGCAGGCCCTGCCCGCGCCCGCCAGGCAGCGCGGAGGCGGGAAGGGATGCATGTTCCACCCACTCCAGCCGTAATTCACCCGGACTGCCCCGCCAGTGCAGGCCGATGCGCCCGCCCTGGCTGACTGCGCCGTATTTAGCTGAATTGACGCATAATTCCCCGATCACCAGCGCCACGGCATCGGCCGCGCGTCGGTCCAGGGCGAGGCCGGGGGGAATATCGAGCGTGAAACAGTCCTCAGCGGCACCATAGAAGGGTGTGACCAGCATCTCGATCAGTTCCCGCAGGTCGGCGGGTGTCGCGTCGTCATCAAACAGTGACTGCGCGCGGGCCAGCGCCATGATGCGCAGTTCCATATCCGCCACGAATTCACCAAGCTGGGGGTTATGACCGGCAAAGCGGCGCAGCAGGCTGCATACGATGGTGTAGCTGTTGCGCAGGCGGTGGCGCATCTCCCCGATCATGACCCGCAGGGCCTCGCGGTCGTTCTCGGCCTGGGTCACATCGCGCGAGATGCTCAGAAACCCGATGGGCCTGCCGGCATCATCGCATACCTGTGTTATGCTGACTTCCCACCAGCGCGGATCGTTTTTGGCCGTGGGGCACGCCCCGCGAAAACGGGCGGTTTCACCCGCGCGGGCGGAGCGGAAGGCGTTTTCTATATCGGGCTGGAGCACATCGGGCCATAACCCGGCCCACCGCATGTCCGCGATCTGGGTAAAGGAGTCAATCTCCATGGCGCACAGGCCGTTGGCGTTCATCCAGATCAGGTTGCCATTGCAGTCAAGCAGTTTGACGCAATCCGTGCTCTGCTCAAGAACGCGAGCAAGATCCGAGGCCGTAAGCGAAGCGCGTGTCAGCATACAGGCATGTTACAGCAAAAAAACTGGCGGCGGAAGCAGGCGGTGCGTGAAACGGCCTGTGTCACGCGCATGTTCATGGAAGTGACTTCCTGCCCTGCGGGCATTATAGAAGGGGCAACACGGGGGCCGGGCGTGGGTGGCACGCACCCTTCGGGTTCCGGGCGGCATCGGCCCGGCTGGATACGGCCCCGGCACCCATACGGATACAGGCGGAATCATGCGATCGATTATAGAACACATCCGGCAGATCAACGCGGAGCGCACACCGGTGATGAATCTGTGCGCCTGCCTGTGCGTCGTGGTCATGCTGGGGCTTGCCAATCTGATCTGCCACTACGTGCTGCATACCGACATGTCTTTCATCATGCCCTGGATGCTGGCGGCCACGGCGCTGTATTTCTTTATTCCAGCACTCGTGTTGTGGATTGTAACGGGCAACCCTTCGGGCAGGTCATGATGGATGGCGTTGAACCTCAGGGGCCGGTGGCATACTGCAGGGGCGTCAGGGTCCATACGCTTTCCCATGCCGGGCAGGCGCCTTTCAGGCCGCCGGGCACGGATTGCCGTGCCACGCGGTTGAGCGTGAAGGTCGTGGCGTAATACTGGCGCAGCATCGTTTCATCTACCGCAAAGGGTGGGCCCGCCCGGCGTGACGGGTCATATTCCAGGCAGATCAGCAGTTGCGGCGCGGCACGGGTCAGGGCAACGAGGTGGCTGGCATAGGCTGCCCGCATGGTGGCGGGCAGGGCAATCAGCGCCGCGCGATCATAGACGCCGTCCACCGCGCCAAGCTGCGTGGGGGTAAGATCAAGGATATTGCCGACAAAAACGCAGAGTTTTCCTGCCTCGAAGCGATCAAGCGCGCCGAGGGGCGTGACATGTGGCACAAGGCCAAGCGCGGCAAAGAGACGTGTTACGGCAATGCGGCTGAGTTCGCTGCCCACCACCGCGTAGCCCTGAGCCAGCAGCCAGTGAATATCGAGGCTCATGCCGCACAGGGGCACAAAAACCCGCGCGCCCGCAGGCAGGCGCAGGGCGGGCAGATAGCGGGTCAGCAGGGCATTGGGGCAGGGTTCATGAAAACCGATCTCACCGCGTTCCCACTTCGTCTGCCAGAAAGCTTCATCCATCATGCCTGCCTTTATGCCAGTAACGGTGCTTTCCGTCGTAGCGCGTTACATCTGGCATGAACAGACAGGTTGTGTCGTGGGCCCTTTATTGCCATGCGCCAGCCTGTGTCATGCATTCCGCAAAGAAATTACGGTGCGAGGCCTGGCTGACCCCGATGGTCGTTGCCGTATAGTCACTGCCAAGCGAACGGCCCTCGCATCTGGCCTCAATGTTGCGGTAACGGCTGCTATCCCTGGGGATCACGGCACTATGCCCCGGCATGTAGCCATAAACTGAATTGACATGGTTATGGGCACGTAGCCGCGCGGGCAGGCCGATATGATAGCTGTGGCTGGCCGCAGGCCGGGGCAGGGCTGCGACCATCATGGCGGACAGGGCCACGAGGGTGATCCTTTTGAGCATGGGCAATACCTCTGGTGGTTTTGCAGCGCTTGTAAGGGGTCAATGTCACAGTATTATATGCGGATAGCGTCTTTTTGTTTCAAACGGATTATATATTATTCATCTTGCAGCAATAAAAGCTGCTCCTACCAGCCCATGTTGCCCGGTCCGCTCCAGCCGCCACCCAGGCTGCCCCACTCGCCCTGCGGGCCACCATTGCCATGATCGGATGCCGCGCGCGCATTGTCATCCACGCGTGGATTATGGTCAGCGCAGGCGGCGAGTGATGCAACGCAGGCAAGAAGCATGACAAAGCGCGGGAGCAGACGCATGCCGATATACATCCCATCAGGCTGCGGGCGGAGCAGGTGCGACTGCGCCATGGGGACTACCGGCTGCAAAAGCCGCATGTCAGGTGCAAGGGCGTCATGCGCAACCGGGCGGTACGGCCCCGGCGCAGGTGGATGGCCGGGCAAGCCGAGGCCGCATGCACCATGATACGTCGCACCTGTATAACGCTGCGTAAAAAAACCTGACCAAACGTAACACAGGGCATGCCCCACGAATTCAGAGCGTGTTTTACAAGCCAATCCGGGCACATCCTGTATTCATGACAATATTCCTGAAATGCCGGAACAACGCAGCCTGCCTGCACACACGCCGTAAGGTCAGTCCATTATGGCCGCAACAAGCGCGAATTGCGCGGGCGCATACACGGCCACCCCGTGGCGGCGCAGGAGTGCTGCGGTGACCCCCATCCCGGCATGGCGCATGCCGTTAAACGTGCCGTCATAAATAAAGCTGCTGCCACATGACGGGCTGCCATCCATCAGCAGCGCCAGTGCACAGTGATGCTGCCGGACCATGGCCAGTGCGAGATGAGCGCCCGCCACAAACGGGGCCGATACATCCTGCCCTGTCGCTTCATGAACATGGGCCAGCCCGTCAAGCACGGCCATGCCATCACGCCCCTGCGCAATTTCAGCCGGGGGGCGGGGGGTCATGAGGCCGGCCTGCGTTTCGGGGCAGCAGACCGTCACGCGCCCTTCGGCCTGCCATCGCGCCAGACTGCGCTCAAGCAGGGGACGGGCCGAGCCATCATAGCGCACGGGCAGCCCCGCGAGGCAGCCACTGATCAGCAGGTTTGGTTTCATGCCGCCCAGCCTGCCACGAACGGGCGGCAGCGAAAACCGCCATGAGGCATGCGGGCAAGGAAAGGGGGAGTAAAAACAGAAACGGCAGGAGCCGGAACTCCCGCCGTCTGGTCTTTCTTCATCACGGATGTGTCGACCAACACATGCGGCGTATTTAATATTGTTATGACAGGATGTGGCATGAAAAAAATGCAGCCCTACCATCTGTTAAAGCTCTGTTGGGAAAGCGTATCCGCTGCCCCGGAGCGCTCATGCGTTTCGATAACGAAACATATACTTTTGCGGATGCGCCCTGTAAGCTGAAAAGAAAGGCTACGACTCAAAGCGTGTGGGGCACCAAGGCAGGAATATCATATGATGGATGGCAACACGATCTGTGGCAGATATCTGCCCCTGACCATGCGGATCAAGGGAATATCAGGCCGTAAATACTGGTAAATCAGGGCGTGAGGGTGCACACGCATATCATGAAACAAGAATTCCTGGCTGAAAGGAACACTGACGCGTGACCCAATGGAATATGATTTATCAGATTTCCATAGTAATCCGTAACGGCATCCTGCTGTGTTTCTTGACATGGGCGGTGATGCGGCTGGCCATGTGGGCGATTGAATTCCTGTTCGGGTCGGGCGGCGAGGAATAATGGCGTGCGCCTGCGGCTTGACCGGGGCAGGGGCAGCACGGATGATGGCGCTCATATTGCCATCATGGATTGACCGGGCATGCAGTGGAACACGCTTCTCAGGACCGAACGCCTGAACGACCCCGACTACACGCAGGAAAAGCACCGCCCCGCCTATATGCAGGACATGGACCGGATCCTGTTCTCGCCACCCTTCCGCAGGCTGGCGAACAAGACCCAGGTTCACCCGCTTTATGATAACGACCATGTGCATCACCGCCTGATTCACAGCCTTGAGGCCGCAACGGTGGGGCACTCGCTGGGCACCGAAGTGGGGTCATGGCTGGCTGATGACCTCAGGGAACTGACCGCCGAGCAGGTCAAGGTCGTGGCGGGCCTCGTGCAGACGGCATGCATGGCGCATGATATCGGCAACCCGCCTTTCGGCCATTCCGGTGAGGAAGCCATAGGGTCATGGTTCCAGGAAAAATTTGCAGCCGGCTGCGATATCATGGGCGACGTCACGCCCGCGCAGCAGGTCGAGTTCAATGCTTTTGAGGGGAATGCCCAGGGGTTTCGCATCCTCACCCGTACCGAGATGTATCGCAATAAAGGCGGCATGCGGCTTGCGCTGGGTTCGCTTGGGGCTTTTACCAAATATCCGGTTTCAGCGCCTGTGCGGCTGCTGGCGGGGGCTGAGGGCGTGATGGAGGGCATGCCCTATATCGGCCTCAAGAAATACGGGTTTTTTGAGAATGATGTGCCCACCTTCGCGCATGTCGCGGCCGAGCTTGGCCTGGGGCGCACGGATGTGCGCAACGCCAGCGGGCAGGTTGTCGGCTCATGGTGGCGGCGGCACCCGCTGGCCTTCCTGATGGAGGCGGCGGACGATATCTGCTATAATATCATGGACCTTGAGGACGCCTACCTTTCGGAAGATATCAGCTTCGAGGTGGCAACCGACCTGCTTGGCGCACTCACCGCCCGCTCACGCAGGGATTACCCCGAGCGCAGCCTTGCCGATATCGTCTCCATCTACCGCGCCAAGGCCATCAGCGGCGCGATTGGCGCCTGCGTTGATGCCTTTCGTGAGAATTACGCAGCCATCATGGCGGGAACCTTTCCGCGTTCGCTTGTCGAGGCATCACGGCTCGGGGCGGAATTCCAGGCCATCCGGCATGTGGCGCGAACCGAGATCTTCAACGCGGCGCGCAAGACGGAGCTTGAGGTTTATGGGCGCAATGTCGTCTATCGCATTCTGGATGGCCTCCTGCCACTGCTCAATGAACTGCGGGCCGTGGACTGGAACAGCAGCCGGCTGAGCGCCTATCATGCGCAGGTGGTGCGCGCCTTGCGGCTGCCGGTCGCCCATGTCACCAACGCCTATGACGCCCTGCATGCGCTGACCGATTTCGTATCGGGCATGACGGACCGCTATGCCGTGAAAGTGGCGGATATTGTGGGGCGGCGATAGGACCGTCTAGCCGGGTCAAGATTGCGGCACGGTGAACGGGAAATCCGTTCCTGAAGGAAAAACTGGCTACAGGGGCATGCAGGCCGGATCAGGCAAGGCACTGGTAAATGCCCATGGCGCCGGGTGGTGTGCATGATCTGAGGGGAACCAAGTGCGCTCCGGGGCTGTTTGTGCAGGCAGGGAAGAGGTGGTGACGGGTTGATCCGGTTGCTCCGTTTTCCTGTTTTCCGGGAATACGGAGCGTGTCTGCATGAGTTTTCCCTTTGAAGCCCTGGCGGCCTGCCGCGCTGAACTCGAGGCGGAAGCCAGCGCGAATGACCCGCAGGGGGTTTTCCCCACGCATGGCCTGGCGCGACTGCGGGCGCTTGGCGTCCTTTCAGCAGCATTACCACTGGCGTCTGGCGGCTGCTGGCCCGATGCAACGCCTGAGGCCGCCACCGGCCTGCTGCGCCTGTTGCGGCTGGTGGGACAGGGCAGCCTGGCACTCGGCCGTGTGGTGGAGGGGCATGTCAACGCCCTGCGCCTTGTCAGCCGTTACGGTTCACCGGCCCAATGCGCCGCCCTCGCGGCCGATGTGCGCGAGGGCGCGCTGCTTGGTGTATGGGTGACCGATGGCGCGCACCCCCTGCATCTGGAACAGACCGCTCAGGGCCTGATCCTGCGCGGGCAGAAGGCCTTTGCCTCCGGCGCGGGCCATGTGACACGGGCGCTGGTTACGGCCCGCACGCAGGCGGGCGCGACGGGTATGCTGCTCGTTCCCGTGGGGCAGGGCTGTGTCATCCATCCTTCCATTGGCGGGTTGAGCGGCATGCGGGGGGCAGGCACGGGGCAATGTGATTTCGAGGGCCAGTCGATCGCGCCGCACAGTCTGATCGGGCAGGTGGATGACTATTTGCGCCAGCCTGAGTTTTCAGCCGGGGCATGGCGGGCCATGGCCGTGGCCCTTGGCGGGATAGAACGGCTCACCAGCGTGCTGCGCGGGCAGCTTGCCGCCCGGGGGCGGGCACAGGCCCCGGCCCAGCTGGCGCGCATTGGCCATGCCCTGATTGCTGCCCAGACCGCACTGGACTGGACACGCAAGGCCGCCCTGGTCGCCACCGTGCAGGAGCGCTACGCGGCGGGTGATATCACCGCCACCGTCAATCTGGCGCGGATTGCGGTGGAGCGGGCCGGGCTGGAGGTGATCGAACTGGTCCAGCGCGGGCTGGGGCTTGCGGCCTTCATCAAGACAAACGTGGCGGAACGGCTGACCCGCGATCTGGCTACCTACCTGCGCCAGCCCGCCCCGGATGAAACACTGTGCGAGGCCGCGGCATGGTTCACGCAGCGCGACCTGCCACCCACGGAGGCTTTTGCATGAAGGCGGCCAGCCTGCATGCGGCGTGGCGCGGTCTGCCGCTGGCCCCGCTGCCCGATATCGCGCCCGGCACGGCGCTGATTCTCGCCCCGCATGCCGATGATGAAAGCCTGGGCTGTGGTGGCCTGATTGCCGCGTGCTGCCAGGCCGGGCACCCGCCGATTGTCGTTATCGTGACCGACGGCGCGGCCTCGCACCCCCACTCGCGCCAGTGGCCTGCAGCACGGCTGCGGCAACAGCGGCGGCAGGAGGCCCTGCGCGCGCTGGCCTGTCTGGGGCTGGGGCCGGAGCGCGTGGTGTTCCTCAACCAGCCTGATGCTGGAGCCGCGCATGAGGGGGCGGTTTTCGACCATCTGGTGCGGGAGCTGGCCAGCCTGGCCACGCGGCATGGCTGTAGCACTGTTTTTGCCCCCTCGCGGCTTGATCCTCATTGCGATCATGAAGCCGTATGGAAAATGGGCCTTGCCCTGCACCAATTCCATGCGCTGAGGCTGCTGGCCTATCCGGTATGGGGCTGGCTTGTGGCGGGGGAGACGGACCTTGACCACGGCCCACCCGTGGGGCTGCGCCTTGACATCAGCCCATATCGTGCCCTCAAGGCCCGTGCCGTCAGCGCGCATGAAAGCCAGTATGGCGGCCTGATTACCGATGATCCCACCGGCTTCAGCCTGCCTGCCAGCCTGCTGGCGGCGCTGATAACGGATTTTGAGGTTTTTCTTGCGCCATGAGCGGAGCGAGCTGGCCACGCGCCGTGTTCGAGCGCATTCATGCCGCCAGTTCCGACCCGTGGGGGGTGGGAAGCCGCCCCTATGAACGTGACAAATACCGGCACACCCTTGCGCTGCTGGCAGGCCGACGGTTCCATCATGCGCTGGAACTCGGTTGCTCCATCGGCGCCATGACCGCCCGTCTGGCGCGGCAATGCGACCACCTGTTGGCCGTGGATGTGGCCGAATCAGCCCTTGCGCAGGCACGGCGCCGATGCGCGGGGCTGGCGGGGGTAACATTTTATCGGGGGCAATTGCCGGATGCCTTTCCTGATCTGCCAGAGGCATC
Organism: Komagataeibacter nataicola; assembly: GCF_003207795.1. Lineage (GTDB taxonomy): Bacteria > Pseudomonadota > Alphaproteobacteria > Acetobacterales > Acetobacteraceae > Komagataeibacter > Komagataeibacter nataicola. Next base: position 85,739 of record NZ_NIRT01000010.1, read on the forward strand.
GTGCGATCTGATCATTATTTCCGAAATGCTGTATTTTCTCTCGCGCGCCGATATTGCGCGGCTCGCCAGCCATTGCCTGCGTGTGCGGCAGGCAGACGCGCCAATCGTGCTGGTCAACTGGACCGGCCCGACCGATACGCCCTGCGATGGCAACGAGGCCGCCCGCCACTTCATAGCCACCTGCCTTGCAGCCGGGCTGCTGGTGACCCATGCCCGGCACTATGCCCATTACCGGCTGGACATGCTGGGCGCGGATTGCAAAAGCAGATAGCTGATAAACACAGAAGTTTTTGGTGAAGCTTTTTTCCAAAAAACCTCAAAGAAGGCGCTGTCTGATGCTTCCATCATCCATCAAGCACAGGCAGAACCGGGGCCTGCGCGTGCAGCAGGCGCAGCACGATCCGGGCCGCCTGCTGGTGTTCAGCCGCAAGGCCCGCGCGCCTGACAGGGCGGCGGCGCAGGAGGGGGCTTGCAGCCTCAAGCCGCTCCCATGCCAGGCCAAAAAACGGTTCCGCGCAGGTCGCGATCAGGGTGGAGAGGGGCAGCATTAGTCGGCGTGCAAGTCTTTCGGCCCGTGCCCGCCAGGGGCCATGGCGCATGGGTTGCTCCCGTAGCTGGTGCAGGGCCGCGCGGGCCTGGGCGCGGTGCAGGCAGATCATGGCGGCCTCCAGGCTTTCATCCAGCATTTCATCCTGCCGGATCAGGCGGCGGGCCATGGTATCAGCCATTCCGCCGCGCGCACGCCCTGCAATCCGGCCGGATACGCTCACCCACACATCAGGTGCATGGCGAATAGCGGCATCAACGCGGCGCAGGGCGGCCAGAAACCCCCGGTCCTCGCCTAATGGCATGGCGGGAATGCCACCTGCGCGGTGGTACAGGCCAGTCCGCACCGCAATGCTGGCCCCCGAATGCTCGACATGCCGTGGCCACGGATCATGCGGATCGGGGTCGGCCAGGTCATGGATCCGGTCGAGCATGGTGGCATAATCGGTTTCCGCCCGGTCATCCTCATGCAGGCAGGCGGGCAGGCGCGCGGCCTCCACCGGGTCGATCAGCGCGCGACCACATACGGCATCGGCCCCATTGGCAAAAGCAGCCAGCGTCTGGGCCAGCCAGTCCGGTGCCACCACGGCATCGGCATCGGTGGTGAGCATGATGCCCTCTGGCCCCGCGAGTTCAGCCGCGCGTGTCATGGCTGCGCGCCGCGCGGTACCGGCATGGGCGATCGGGGGCGGATAGGTGCGTTCAACCACATGAAGGGCAAAAGGGAGCCTGCCGCTTATGGCCTGCACGGCCTGCAAGGTTGCATCGGTGCAGTTGTTGAGCAGCACCACAACATGGGTCAGGCGGGCTGCGTGCTGGCGGGCGAGGGCAAGCAGACAGGGGCCGATACGCTCAGCCTCGTTCCGCACGGGAATGGCCGCAACAAGGGGGCGGTCAGGCTGCATGGGTCACCTGTGGGCAGGGAGGACACTAAACGCCCGATGGACCTGCCCGGTTGCATAAACGCAGGTTGTACCCATGCGGAATGAAGGCAGCCCGGTTGAACTCGGGCACGCAACCGCACGGCTGATTTTAATGCCCCACGAGGGTATAATTGATTGTCAGATCAATATGAAACACTGCGCCCTTGAGCGGTGGGTTGCCAGGGAGCGTCTTGCCGATGAACATGCTCATGGTCGCGTTATCCAGAAGGACACTGCCTGAAGATTTGACGAAACGGATGGACAGGACTTTACCCTGCCGGTTTATCAAGACTGTTACGGTTGTGTATCCATGAATGCCTGCTTTTTGGGCAGCTTCAGGGTATATCATATGCCCGCGTATCCATAGATCAAGCTGCCTGCCGTAATCATGGGCAGGGTCGGATGGTGGCGGTTTTACGTCAGACTGCGGGACAATACGGTCATAGCCGTATTGGTGCATGAAAGTCTTGTTGAAGAGGATTGAAGGCGCGATGACGGTACGCGGGCCCATTTTGCCCTGAACAACAGTTTTCGTGAGAACATACTGTATGTCCGCTGTGTATTTCTTAGGCCTGTGGTCGAAACGGAACCGGGTTACAAGCGGGCATCGTACCTCCTGCGTTACAACGGAGGGTTGTGGCTCGTTATGGTACGAGACTGTGTGCTGGCCGTGCGCCTGCTTGTAGTCAGGGCTATTCTTGATGGTACTGTTAATTGCATCAAAGATGAATCGCGATGCGATCCTGGAATGCGGGATATCGCGGCAGATTTTTTTTGAATTCAGAACATTTTCCAGATTTTCCTGACGCATGGGGTCAGGTTTCAAGTAATGCGAGCATGCTGTCAGGGAGGCGGAAAAAATCAATAAAGATATTTTATAAACTTTTCTTTTTGCCATTTTATTTAGCACTATGATAATTTTCCTGCATATTAATTACTTCTTTAATGCGGTTATTGAAATATAAAATAAATCATTCATAGCAACAAGTTGTTTTAATCATAAAAAAACACGGGGCCCATTTGGTCAAGCCGACATGCCTGGCGTGAACCGGTATCCTGACAGTTCTGTATTTACAGAGTACTGCCTGTATCAGGATGGCCTGACTATGATATACTTTACAGTAAGATCAATATGATCTGACATTTTTGTATGCGGATCATTTGGAAGTGTCTGCCCCATGAACATGTTCATGGTCGCATTATCCAGAAGAATGCTGCCCGAAGATTTGACAAAACGGACAGACCGGACCTTGCCCAGACGCGTTATCCGGACCCTGACGGTTGTATAGCCGTCAATACCCGCGCTGCTCGCGGCTGCGGGGTAAGACAGGTGCTGCTGGATCCACAGATCAAGCGGCGTGACGCGTGTAGTTGCATGAGGAGCCGGATTGATCTTTTTATGGGCATGGACAGGTTCCTGATTGTAGCCATATCTATCCCAGATCATTGTGCTTATTTCCATTCCTTCTTTATAGCTATAGCTGACCCAGCCTGGTTTTGGTTCGTGGGCAACTTTTTGCAGAACATAGATGATCTTCCATTTTTCATGCCTGAAAAGAGGGGAGAGGGGACAATACAGTTCCTTTTTCACCGAGCCGTCATTTTGTGCCGGGTGAGGGATTACAGGCGGCAGGTGATGCGCCTGCCTGTAAGGAGGGCTGTTTCTGATGATATCCCTCAAGGTATGAGCAACCAATTTCGATGCATGGCGCGAATGTTGAACTGAGGGGCACAGTGTGCCCGAATCCATAACGGCAGCCAGATGGGCCGGACGCATGGGGTCGGGGTTCCTGTAGTGAGAGCATCCTGTCAGGAAAGATGAAAAAATCAATAACGATAAAAAGTAATATTTTTGTCTAGACAAGACCATTACCATAATAAAGAATTTTCCATTACAATTATATTATATTCAAAAACTTCCGCATGAATTATAAATCAATATATTCTGGAAACAAGTTGATTTTGTACAACAGGATAGCCGCCTGTCATGGTTTCCCTGGTCGGATATCATACATGGCTATGTTTATCAGGACAGGATAAAGAGGCATGTCGTCCTACGGCAAGACTGGCGCTGCGTAAGAGACCTGTAAGGGCTATTTCTTTCTGGCACTTTCATAACATTATATTCAAGGCAGACCACAATATGGTGCCCCGGCACCTTGCCGATCATGGATGAGTGAGCACATTCCATAGAACTATTTTTTATGAGGAGCGTTTTATATTGTAACTATAACGATAAAAAGGCTTTTCATCGTGAATGACGATACTCTGAAGCATGATGACCTGTCCTATCAGGACAACGTGCAGCAAGGACGTCGGAACGCTTTTCTTTTTGCCGGGGCGGCAGGACTTGCCGGGCTTATGTTTGGCCTCGACACCGGTGTCATTGCCGGTGCGCTCAAATTCATGGGCATCGACCTTGGCGCCAATGAGCGCGCGCAGGAATGGATTGTCTCCTCGCTCATGCTTGGGGCGGCGGGTGGATCGCTTCTGGCCATCCCGGTTTCGCATTACCGGGGGCGGCGGGGAGCAATGTTCTATGCAGGGCTTCTGTTCCTGCTTGGCACCGCGCTGTGTTCGCTGGCCCCGTCCATTCCCGTCATGATTGCAGGGCGTGTCTGTCTTGGCATCGGGGTTGGTTTCGCGTCATTTTCAGCACCGCTCTACATTGCCGAAATTACGGAAAAGAGCCAGCGCGGTACAATGATCTCGCTCTACCAGCTTGTCATCACGGCCGGAATGCTCCTTGCACTGCTGTCTGACAGTCTGCTCTCGTATGGCGGGCACTGGCGGTGGATGCTCGGTATTCTGGCCGTGCCAACGGTGTTTTTCATCCTGGCCACGACACAGGTACCTTATTCGCCGCGCTGGCTGGCCATGCACGGGCGCAGGCGCGAAGCGCGCGGCGTATTGCAAAAGGTGCGCGGATCACGCGAACGCGCCAATAATGAACTCGACCGGATCGAACAGAACCTCAGGAAAACCGAGGGAAACGGCTTCGAACTGCTGAAAACCTCCGCCGGTTTTCGTAAGACGCTCGCACTGGGCATGACGCTCCAGATGTTCCAGCAACTCGCGGGCATCAATATCCTGCTGTATTACGCCCCGCATCTGCTTGAGCATCTTGGCTTTTCAGCGCAGGCGGCAGTGTGGTGCACAACATTGCTTGGCCTTGCCAACATGGTGGCGACCGGCGCGGCCATCATGCTGATTGACCGCTGGGGCCGTCGCCCGCTTCTGCTGGTCAGCACGCTCATGGCCTCTTTCAGCCTGTGTGCATTCGGGTTTGTGCTGTTTGCGCATGTGGGGGGCAGCATGGTCAGTATTGCCATCATCGCGCTGCTGGTGCTGTTTACGCTGGGCTATGCCCTGGGCGAGGGGCCGGTGCCGTGGACCATGTGCACCGAAATCCAGCCCCTGCAGGGGCGCGGGCTGGCCATAGCGTGTTCCACCTTCGCCAACTGGATGACCAACTGGCTGATCAGCAATGTTTTCCTGTCGGTCATGAGTCTTATCGGGGATTACGGCATCTTCTGGCTGCTGGCCGGTTTCAATGCGGTTTTCTTCCTGATCGGTTATTTCCTCGTGCCTGAAACGCGGGGCTGCTCGCTTGAAGAGATCGAGCAGCGGGTCAAGGCAGGCTATCCCCTGCGCGAAATCGGGCAGCCAGTCCGGCGGTCGCCCCCGATACAGCCTGAGCGCAAGTGAGGAAGCAGGGCTGACAGAAGCTTCCGGATGCCGCCTTATTTTTCAAAAAGGCGGCATTCTTCTGAAGATTTCCGAAAAAAGATTCATCCAAACGTCTTGATGATTCAAGGCTATGGGCCGGGTTGAAAAAAAACCTGCCACACCGGGGAAAGGCGCCCCGGTGTGGCAGGCTGAAAAAGGCGTGAACCTGATTGCCGTGTATCAGTGCAGGTTGGGGTCAGCCGTGGTTTCAGGCTGCCAGCCCGCGCGGGCGTTCAGCGCCCGGTGGCGGATGGCCGAAGGGAGCATCTCGCGCAGGATCTTCATTGCCGCCTGCTCGGACAGTCCCGTCTGGGTGGAGAAACGCTCGAGTTCCGTCGGGCGGAACAGGGCATGGATGGTGCTTTCATCGGCATGCGGAGCCTTGTCGTGCTCCTGCCATGAGCGGATCAGCGGCAGCATGCCCGCTTCCTCCGCGCGGTGCTCGAGCATGCTGGGTTCGTCTGGTGCTGGCAGGGGGCCAAGAATGTCATTGAGTACCGACAGCGCGCCGGAACGGTCTCCCTGCGCGCCTGTCAGGAAATCACCGATGCGGGTGGTCATGTCGGTTACATTACGCGAAATCGTCATGTGAGCCTCCGAGAAACGGTAGCGGGGCAGGCCCGAGCCATGGCGTACCCCGGTCACGGGACGGTGTTATTTACCCTGCACGGTGTCCCGGCATGCAGGCGACAGACGGGTGACTTTGCGTTGCATGCAGGCTTCAACCTGTCTTGTATCCGGTATGTCCAGCGGGCACAGCCGCAGGGCATCGGCCTTGCAGGCCGCAACCTGCTGCGGTGTTGCCGGGTCATCGGCATATGCATCTGCTGCCATCCCGATCCCCAACCCTAATGCGATGGGGAGGGCGGGGAAAACGGTGAGCCGCATCCTGTATCCTCCTTGGTGTTTTTCAATAGGGTGGCAAGGGTCGAACGCGCCTGGCTTTTTGGGGTTCATCCCGCCTGGCAGGCGTAAAAACACGTTGCTGTGAATGATCGCGCGGCCCTTGCCGCGCTTTACATGCCCGGCGCGCTGGCGGCGCCGGGGCTCTGATCCTGTCCTGCCTGTTGGGGCGAGCCGGTGGGGCCGCCCATGCCTTCGCCCACGGCATTGCCTGAGGGAGCCGCGGAATCATGCGGAGGCGTGTCCGTTTTTTCCGCCGAACAGGAAATGCAGGCGTCCTCCCCGATGCGACCGCTACAGGCCATGAGGGGCAGGACAAGCCCCATGCCCACCACAAGGGCGCATGAACGGGCCATGACCCCAATGGGCATGAAGCGGTGCGGGGTGGTGGTCTCGGCTACGGGCACGGGTTCCTCCTTGTTGCATCAGGAGGCTGTTTCAGAAAACACCATGCCGGGTAAAGGACGGGTCAGGACCACTCTGGGCAATGGCCGACCGGCAGGGGACCTTGTGAAACAGCCTGCCTGACCCAAAACGGGCAACCCGCGCCACAGTTGCATGCTGCATGCCCCCGGCCGTTTGCTGGCATGGCGATACCTAGTCGGGCGATATAAAACATCATGGGCGTTTTGGAGAACTGCCTGAACGGACTTTTCCGGCAGTGTGCTATCGCGTGGGCGCGCGTGGGTGGCGGGGCACGATGCGCGCGCCTGCCACGCCTGCGCCAGGCGGCAGGGTGCACAGCCCGGTATGGCCATCGGGGGTTACGCGCCATGTTCCGCCGCGCTGCCTGCAATCCTGGGCCGGGGGCAGGTTGCGCGCCATCAGGGCATCGCCACAGCCCGCAAGCCCGAGCAGGCCCAGAAGGGCGAGCCGGGCAGTGCGGTGTGGCGTCACGGCCGCCCGGCGGAATGGTCGCGGCGGAACAGGGCCCATTCTTCCATCACGGCGCCATCAGGCAGGTGGCACCAGCCACTTGTGCCCTGGGGGGACTTGCGCAGTTCAAGCCTGCCGCCAAGGTGCAGGCAATAGGCGGAGGCCGGGTTGGGCATGCCGATCCGCGCCGCCCGCGCCGGGTCATGACGGGCAGTACAGGCGCCAAGCAGAACGAGCGCGCCAAGGGCGGCAAGCCGCGTCAGGGCGCTACGGTTCAGGGTAGGGAATGGGTTCATCATATCGTCTCGTGCCATATGCAGCAAAAGGGGGCGGGATCTTGATAACAGGCCGGGGGCCATCGGCAAAACCGGGCAGACGGGTCAGGGCGCGTTCCGGGCAGGGAGCACGGCGGCCTGCACCGCACCGAGTTCCGCGCCGTGACCCAACGCGCGCAGCATGATGGCCAGATTGGCCTGATCCATGACCGCGCTGCTGGTCAGGCGCGGCAGGCCATGGGCATCATACCACATGAGCCAGAACCGCGTGCCTTCTGCTCCAGTGACATATTCGAGCCACAGGGTATCACCCGTATCGGCCTGTGTTACCAGCGGAGCGGGCAGCACGCTGCCACGTGCCTGTGCCGTGCCATGAGGGTGGCCGTAGCGGGTGTCGGTACGATAGCGGGCATTGGCGCAGGTAAACGGCTCGGTCATGATATCATCCCCTACGCCACCCTACGCAAAATGTGAATGACCCCGATGGACATGGCCCGCATCGGCGCGTATGGGAGGCCGCATGTCTTCCATAAAGCCCCCCCATGGCGTGCGGCTTGGCATAGATTTCGGCACGACCAATACCGTTGTGGTGGTGCTGGACGCCAGGGGCCAGCCGCAGCCCGCGCGCTTCCATTTTCCCCATCATGCGCCTGCCGAGACATGCCGCACGCTGCTGTGCCTGTGGCATGACGAGATGCAGCCCCGCAGCGCTTCCCTGCAGGAAGCCATAGGGGCAGCAGCGGTCGATGCCTACCTTGAAGACCCGGCGGAAAGCCGCCTCATCATGTCCATGAAGTCGTATCTGGCGCAGTCCTCCTTCCGGCAGACGCGGCTGCTCGGCCAGGTGATGACACTGGAATCACTGGTGGCGCGTTTCCTGTCGTGCCTGATGCGCACGCTCGATATCGACCCCGGCCAGGTCAGCGCCACCGTGGGGCGGCCGGTGCATTTTGCCGGGGTCCGCGCCGATGATGCCTTTGGCGAGGACCGGCTGAGGGCAGGGTTTGCGCAGGCGGGTTTCCATCATGTTGACGTGGCTCTCGAACCCGAAGCGGCAGGCTGGCACTTTGCCCAGCGCCTTACGGCGCCCGCCACCGTTCTGGTCGGGGATTTTGGCGGCGGCACGAGCGATTTTTCCATCCTGCGTTTTGATCCTGCCAGCGCGCAGGGCGCAACCCCGCTGGGTTATGCGGGCGTGGGCATTGCAGGCGATCAGCTTGACTACCGCATCATCGATAACGTGATCGCGCCTGAACTTGGCCGCAACACCACCTACCGCGTGATGGGCGGCCAGCCGCTGCCGGTGCCTGCCGAGTGGTATGCGGCGCTGGGGCGATGGCACCGGCTGGCGCTGATGCGCACGCCCCAGACACTGCGCGATATGGCCGACGTGGCCCGCACAGCCGCCGCGCCAGAAAAGATAAAGGCGCTGATCGACATCATCGAGGCCCAGCAGGGCCAGGCGCTGTATCGCGCCGTAGGTCAGGCCAAGCGGGACCTGTCTGGCGCGCAAAGTGCCACGCTGGATTATGAATATGGCGATGTGAGCATTCACCGCACCATAACCCGTGCGGAATTTGAAGGCTGGATCGCACCTGACCTCGCGCGTTTTGATCAGGCGGTGGAAACCGCGCTCGAACGCGCCAGCCTGCCCGCCAGTGCCATTGACCGCGTGTTCCTGACCGGCGGCACATCATTCGTGCCCGCCGTGCGCGCGCTGTTTACCCGCCGCTTTGGCGTAGAGAAGGTGGATATGGGCGGCGAGTTCGTATCCGTGGCCGAGGGGCTGGCGCTGATGAACGGGTAAGGGCAGCCTGATACCGGCGGCATGACACTGCGCAGGTTATGGCAGAGGCCCTTCAGGGGGTTTGGATCTTGGGCCCTGGCATCTCCCTCTGATCCCGCCCATTCCTGATAACGGGTGGCGGGAAGGGGATCATGCCCCGGTTGCATGGTCCTTTTTCCTGCAGGATTGATCCCGTTGCGTGTGCCGGGCGGAAACAGGTGGTCCCAAGGGGCTGCATGGCGATTGTCTGTTCCCTGCAAGCCAAAGGGGTGCTTAACCTGCGGGCATGAAACCGATCGCGCCCGGCAGGCCTCCTGCCGCCTCCATCCCTGCCAGCCGCCGCCTGCGTTGCGCCAGCCTGCTGGCCGCAGCTCTCCTTGCGGGGTGCGCCGGGCCGGTAAGTGTGCGGCAGGTCTCGCTGGTGCACAGCTACCGCGCCGCCACGCGCACGGCGCTGGCGGGGCACGAGGCAAGCGATACCACGCTGATCGTACTGCGCCGCCATGGCCTGCTGCCGCTATGGCGCAAGCAGCCTGACCGCGCCATCGCCACCCTGCGCACGCAGGCGGCGGGCCGCGATGATGAGGCCGATGTGCTATTTGCTCTGGCCGAGCTCAGTTACAGGCAGGGCCTGCGCCACCACCGTGCTCAGGATTTTCTGGCCGCAAGCCTCTATGCCTATGCCTACCTGCAGCCGGGGCAGGCGGATGGCCCCAGCCCGTATGACGCGCGGTTCCGGCAGGCCTGCGATCTGTACAATCTTGGCCTTGCGGCAGCCTTTCCGGCTCCGGTCAATATTGCCAGCCAGAACCGCGCGCTGCCCTTTGGCACGCTGGCCCTGAGCGTTGATCCCGCCCAGTTGCGCTGGCATGGCCGTGTGCTGGAAAATATCCGCCCCACCGCGACCCTTGGGGTGGGGGGCATCAGTAACGTCTATCATACCCCCGGCCTTGGCGAGGCCCTGACCGTGCTGGCCCGCGCCACGCCGGAGGCGCCCGCCCGACCGGCCAGCACAGGGCAGACCCTGCAGCACGCAAACGATCATGCGCCATCCGCCGTAGCTGACATCGCGGCGCCAGCGCAGGATGACGCGGCGCGCAACCGGACCGTGCCCACCTCCGGCCCCACGACCCTGCACATGGGCCAGCCCGCCCCGTCTGGCACACCCGATGGCAGCTTTGTCATATCGGAAAAGCTGCGCCTGCCCGCAAGCCTGGTGCTGGAAATGGATAGCCCGCGCGCGCAGGTGCTTGGCGATCACCCCAGCGGGCGGCTGGTACTGCGCATCATGGATGAAAGCCCTGATACCCCCATCGCGCATGCCCACGTGCCCGCCGCCTATGACCAGACTACCGCGCGCGCCCTGAGCCTGGTGGATACCGCGCTGGGCACCAAGGAATATCGGGGGTTCTTTGACGGCACGACCTATGATGGCACCCGCCCGCGCCTGATCGCCATGAACCCGCACCATCATGGCAGCATGCCGGTGGTGTTCATACATGGCACCGCCTCCAGCCCTTACCGCTGGGCCAGCATGGTCAATGACCTGCTGGAGGACCGGCGCATCCGCAACCATTTCGATTTCTGGTTCTTCTCCTATGCCACGGCCAATCCCATCCCGTATTCGGCGTGGCAGCTACGTCATGCCATTACCGAGGCCGTGAACAGCCTGGGCGGCGTGCAGGCCGACCCGGCGCTGGGGCACATCACGCTGATTGGCCACAGCCAGGGCGGCCTTCTGGCACGCATGCTGGTCATCAACCCCGGTGACAGGCTGTGGGATGGCACGGCAGGCCGGCCTCTTTCCACCTTTCACCTCAATGCCGACACCAGGGCGCTGATCCGGCAGACCATGTTTCCCACCCCCATGCCCGAGATCGACCGGGTGGTGTTCATCTCCACCCCGCAGCATGGCAGCTACCTTGCAGGCAAGTCGATCGCCCAACTGATAGGCGGCATGGCCAGCCTGCCGCTACGGGTTACCGAAACGGCGCGTGAACTCGTGACCGGAACGGGTGACAGCACGCATGTCGATAACCGCATTCCGCGCCTTGGCAGCGTGTACGCCATGTCACCGCACAGTGCGTTCATGCGTACGCTGCCCACCATTCCCATCATGCCCGATGTGCACGTGCACTCCATCATTCCCGTATGCGGGGCAGGGCGGGATCTGGCCCATGCCGATGATGGTGTGGTCTCTTATGCCAGTGCGCATATTCCGGATGTGGAATCAGAACTGGTCGTGCGTCATTCTGAGCATTCCACTCAGTCCAATCCCTTCACCATAGCCGAGGTGCAGCGCATCCTGCTTGAACAGCTGGCCCAGTACCCATCCGCCCCGCAGGGCGCGCGCATAGCCGCGCGGCCATGAGCGCGCCTGTATCACATCGATGGCGCATGATTGGCCTGCGGTCTGTTCTGGGCATGGTGACGGCGCTGGGCACGGGGGCGGTGTATTATTCCACCCTCATGCCCGATGCGCTACGGCTGGGCCTTAGTACTGCATTTCCCGTCCTCATGGTGGGGGCAGGGTGGCTGCGCCCGCCCCTGCTCGGGCATGCAGTGCGTGGTGTGGCGGCTATAGCGCTCATGGGCTGGTACGTAACCGATCCGCCACGCAATGACCGGGTCTGGGCGGAGGAATACGCCATACCGGCCGATGCATGGCGTGAGGGTGATATGGTGCATGTGCATAACGTGCGCAATTTCCGCTACCGTTCGGTAACCGATTACCTGCCTGCGTGGTATGACGCGACATATGACCTGAGCAAACTCGATCGGGTCGATCTGGTTACATCTTACTGGGCGGGTGAAAATATTGCCCATGTATTCCTGAGCTTCGGCTTCAGCGACGGGCAGCATCTCGCCATGTCCATCGAAACACGCAGGCAGGCGCGATTTGCGTATTCCACCATTGCGGGGTTCTTCCATCATTATGAACTGTTCTATGTTACCGCCGATGAACGCGACCTGATTGGCGTGCGCACGGATGTGCGCCGCGAGCGGGTCTATCTGTACCGGCTTGATCTTTCGCCCGCCGTGCGGGAGCGGCTGTTCCTGAGTTATGTCAGTGCGATCCATGACATCATTCGCCACCCGCTATGGTACAACACGCTGAGCGACAACTGCACCACGGGCATTCTGGCGCGCGCGGGCGCAAAACTGCGCTACCGTTTTGACTGGCGCGTCATACTGAGCGGACACACCGCCAGCATGGCCTATGACATGAACCTGCTTGGTCCCTATGACCCGAAGCGTTACCCCGATTTTGCCGCGGTACATGATGCCAGCCGCATCAGGCGGCCCGAGCATGCGGTGATCGGGCCAGATTATTCCATCGCCATCCGCACGACCCTGCCACCACCGGAGAGACCGTAAATTATATAAGCTTCGACGCAATTGTTTCGAACTGTGACAAAAATGTGGCATGCCCGGTTTCAGAACAGATGATAGGTTTTTAAATTCCTTTATTATTACTGAACTTTTTTAAATAAAATGTAAAAAATATATATGTTCGATGATGAACGCACCATTTTTCCTGAAAATTCTACAATATTACGTTTTTTGATCTGGATTTTTACCGTTAAAGTCTATATTTCAGAAAAAAGAAATCTTGATGTAAATCAAAGATATAAATTATCTTCTCTAAGTTGATGGAAAAATTATTGATGAACAAGATCGCCATTGCGGGCTGCCTTACCGCTGTTCTTCTGGTCTCTGGTTGCGCTTCTTCCGGAAATACTTCCATCAAAAACGAGACGGCCGACACCATCGACCAGAAGATTCATGATAACGTGACAACCAAGCAGCAGGTTCGGGCCATGTTTGGTGACCCGATGACCACCCATTTTACGGATAGCGGGCATGAAGAGTGGCAGTACATCTTCGCTACCACCAAGGCAAACGGCACGAATTTCATTCCCTATTACGGCGCATTCTCTAACGGGTCGCATGGCAAGGAAAAAAGCCTGGATATCATCTACAACGGAGATGTTGTCTGGCATCACGTGATGTCATCATCCAAAGTAAAGACGCATGAAGGCCTGTAAAATTACTGTAATGTCAGATACGATAATCTGACTTACACATAAATATTACTGGTTACTTATGGCACGGCTCCCGAAGGGGCCGTGCCATAAGCGTTCAGGCCATTGCCCTGATTGATTTCTCAACAGATATGATATGGTTTTATTAAATATAGGAATAATAAATTGCATTGATAATTAAATTAAACATAAATAAAAATACAGATATAATTACGGTGATTAATTTTTCGGGATACTGACATGGCCAGGGCAGACAGGGATGAACTTGTTTATCCCCGTGAATATGCACTTTCAAAAATAACGCTGGTACTTGGAATCCTGTTCTGGGCACTCATGCTGGTGGGCACATTCGGCATAATGCTGCTCTATGTCCTGATAGGCTACGTGCTTTACCTGTTCGCGCAATCTGCCCTGATCGCCCATATTAAGGGCAACGGCGTGGAAGTAACCCCTGCGCAGTTTCCCGATCTGCACGCGCAGTTCGTATCATGTTGCCAGACATTACAGATCAATGGTTCCCCGCAGGTCTATGTATTGCAGGGCGGCGGGATGATGAATGCCTTCGCCGCGCGGTTTCTGGGTCTGCAATATATCGTGCTGCTATCCGACGTGGTCGATGCCATGGCCGAACACCCCGATGGCGTGCGCTTTTACCTTGGGCATGAACTGGGTCATCTGCGCATGCGCCATATTGGCAAGCATTTCTTGCGCTGGCCGGCATTGTGGCTGCCACTGCTGGGTGCAGCCTATTCCCGCGCGAAGGAAAGCACATGCGACCGCCACGGCGCGGCATGTTCCACCACGCCAGAAAATGCTGCCCGCGCCCTGGCAGTGCTGGCAGCCGGGCGCGCACGGTGGAAGGACATCAACCTTGACAGTTACGCCAGGCAGCTGAGTGAGACTGGAGGGTTCTGGATGTCCTTTCATGAACTCACGGGCGGCTATCCGTGGCTGACCAAGCGCGTGGCCCGCGTTATGGAGCATAAGCCCAGCCTGCCGCGCCGCAACCGCTGGGCAGGGGTAATGGCCGCCATAGTGCCCTATGGCGGCAGGATTGGCGGGGCAGGGGTGGTGATCCTCTATTTCTATATTGTCATTTTCATCCTAACGATCGGCCTGCCCATCTATCGTGACCAGCTGCCCCGTTTGCACGCGTACCTCATGTTCAGCGAAACAGCCATGACCCGCTCCGCGCTGGAGGATTATTATATCAATAATCATGATGTTCCCTCCTCGCTGGCCGAGATTGGCCAGAAGGAGCATTTGAATAATGGTGACACCCTGGCGCTGAATGAACACAACATGACAATTACGGTAACATCCCACAATAAAAGCATGTTGATTACGCCCGGCATCAATAAACAGAAACATATTTCGTGGTACTGCACGCCGGGCACGGACATGCAGGCTGCCCAGATGCCCGCCACATGCGTGAACGGCGGGCACTAAACGCACATTCCAGCCGGAACGGGCGCTTATGATGAGACCTGCCCACAGCCATTGCCGGGTGCAAGGCCTGTGGGCGCCGCCATGTGGCATGTACTCTTGCGACGGACTGGCTATGCGCCCATCATCGCCTCTACTGAACCGTGGAGACGTGACATGCCAACCCTGTTCACACCGCTTGAGGTCGGTGCCCTTACGCTGCCCAACCGCATCATCATGGCGCCACTGACGCGCCTGCGCGCGGGGCCTGATCATATTCCCAACGATCTGATGGCCGATTATTATGCCCAGCGTGCGCTTGCCGGGCTGATCCTGTCGGAAGCGACGCCGGTTACCCCGCAGGGTATCGGGTATGAGGATGTGCCGGGAATCTGGTCGGAAGAGCAGGCGGAAGGGTGGAAAAAGGTCACCGCTGCCGTGCATGCGGTGGGTGGGCGCATCTTCATGCAGCTATGGCATGTTGGCCGGATCTCGGACCCGTACTTTCTCAACGGCGAGGCTCCGGTCGCACCGAGCGCCATTGCGGCGAAGGGTCATGTCAGCCTGCTGCGCCCCAAACGTGATTATGTAACCCCCCGTGCGCTCCGCACCGACGAAATACCGGGCATTGTCGCAGCCTTCCGCCGTGGTGCGGAACTGGCCAGGGCTGCCGGTTTTGATGGCGTGGAAATTCATGGCGCCAATGGCTACCTGCTTGACCAGTTCCTGCAGGATTCCACCAACCACCGCACCGACCAGTACGGCGGT
The DNA here is from genome assembly GCF_003207795.1 of Komagataeibacter nataicola. Classification (GTDB taxonomy): domain Bacteria; phylum Pseudomonadota; class Alphaproteobacteria; order Acetobacterales; family Acetobacteraceae; genus Komagataeibacter; species Komagataeibacter nataicola. The sequence goes on from NZ_NIRT01000010.1 coordinate 101,016, forward strand.
CCGATCGAGAACCGCGCACGGCTCATGCTGGAGGTGACCGATGCGGCGATTGATATATGGGGAGCAGACCGGGTGGGCATGCATCTTGCGCCACGCTGCGACCTGCACGACATGGGTGATTCCAACCCTGCCGCCACTTTTGGCTATGTCGCGCGGGAACTCGGCAGGCGTGGCATTGCGTTCATCTGCGCGCGTGAGGCGGAAGGGGCGGACAGCCTTGGCCCGCAACTCAAGAAAGAGTTCGGTGGCGTCTATATCGCCAACGAAAAATTCACTCCCGCCAGTGCGGAAAAAGCCGTTGAGGCGGGCTGGGCCGATGCCGTTGCCTTTGGGCAGGCCTTTATCGCCAACCCTGACCTGCCTGAACGCCTGCGCACGGGAGCGGAACTGACACCGCCAGACCCGTCCACCTTCTATACCCATGGCCCGGAAGGCTATATCGACTACCCCACGCTTGGTGCGGCTGGCGACTGACCCCGATCTGGTCGGCCCCCTCCCGTTATTGCGGGGCTTTGCGTTATTTTGTTCGATAATGGGGAAAGACGGGCTGAAATCTGCCTTATCGGGCCTGCCGGGTCCGGGCGATCAGGTCATAATCGGCGCGGTAAATCCGCCTGATCCGCCTGATCTGGTCGGGGCTCGGCAATTCGCCTTTTTCACCGGCTGCCGTGGCATTGACATGTGTAATCGGCCCGCTGCCAAATGGTGCGATAAAACGCTCGATACGTGCCATTTCATCAAGCATGAACAGGCGGTTGACTGCAATGATGCCATCGTGCCCGGTCAGGTACCATGTCTGTGGCCGGAAAATATGATCGATATGGTAGGGGTTACGTGCCTGTGCCACCAGGTCAAGCGCATCATCAAGGTCACGCAACGCCATGTAATGCGCCCGGAATCCTTGCGCCACCTGCCGCGCCCCGCTACCGCCCGCGCGCGCATAGCGATACGCTGACAGAAAACGCTGTACCGGATCACGCAGAATGGCGAAGGAGGGAAAGCGCACCAGATCAGGCAGGCGGCGCTGGAAATACCGGATGGTTTCATGCCCGACATCCATACCGTAAAGGGCGCGGGTTATGGATGTCCCGGCATTTTTGGGCACATGAATGAACAGCAGGCCGCGCGCGCGCACCATCGCCGCGCGCCGTTGCCGTTTGGGGCCTGGGGGGTAGGCTATATGTAACTCGCTCAGGCGCTCATGCACATCGCTGGACATTTTGACACGAAGCACAGGCTGCAACAGCGTTTGCATATAAAACGATCCGATCAGGCCGGAGCCTCAGGGAATGATGCGGCCATTATCCTGCAAGGAAATGTTACAGTGCATTACCAAAACAAACCGATTGCAACAATGCCTGCGCCACGGCTGCACGATTTTGTAAAATAACAGCAAGGCCTGCCCCCTCACACGCCGATGGAAACAGCCGTAGCGGTCTTGTTTCCATAATAATAATATTCTGCTGCGGTTTCTTTTAAAAAAAGCATCAAGAAATACCGCCTTTTTATAAAAAAAGGCGGTATTGGGGATCTGTATCAGTGGACGGTGCCGGAATCAATTCTCAGATTTTTACGCTGCCATCGGGCCGTGTATTGACCTCGCCCGCGCGATCTGGGGCATCGGTCTGTTCGGGCAGGCGGTCGGCAAGGAGGGCGCGGGGGCGACCGATCCACATGCCATCGCGCAGATGGTCGCGGCGGGGATTGGTCGTGTTCGGATGCACGAGAAGGCTCAGCCCGCCATGATTGAGCATGAGCCAAGGCACGAAAGTTGCGAATAATCCCGTCTCGAACGCGATCTGGTACATGGGGGCCACATGGGGGCCGACCGCCACATCATGCCAACGCCCCAGCCTTACGGCAAAGCGCTCGGCAATATGGTCTCGCAACTGGCCTGCGGCCTGCCGTGTCGTGGCATCATCAAAATAGACATGCACATGGTAGCTTGCAATCTCGGCCAGGGTGCGGGGGGCGGTCGTCTTATCGGTCATGTGTCGTGCACTTTCTGCGCGGCGGGGTTAGTGGGGTGAATTGGGCAGGGTAATGCGCGTTTCGGTGCGCATGGGCTGCCTTACGGTATGCAGCATGGTGGACATGCCCCATTTGCGCCCATCGAACGTGCCGGTGCTGTCAAGCACGCTGAGCGTGTTGCCGGTAAAGTCCATCCGGGTATCAAACGTCATGGGGTGGGTCTGCCCGCGCAGGGTCAGCTTACCCACCATGCGCGACGCTACGCCTCCATTCACGATATGCGGCCGGCAATCACCCACGTAGCGCGCGGTAGGCCAGCGATCCGTGCCCAGCATGCCGCCTGATTTTGCCGCCTTGCGCTCGAGTATGGTGTCCATGTGCACGGTCGTGGCGTCCATGGTCAGGTCCACATGGCAGGTCTGGAGCGACAGGTCATAATCCAGCGTGCCGGAAACCTTGCCGAACTGCCCGTCCATCGCCCCGATGACACTGCTGGCGTGCAGCAGCACGGCGGTATTGGCGGGCGTAAGCGTGAGGTGCTGGGATGTGGCATGGGCCGGGCGCGCAAGGGAGGGGAGGCCGAGGCAACCCAGCGCCATGGCAAGCAGGCTGAAGTGACGCGTGCGGCACGGGGCAGGGCGTAGTGTATGTGTTGTCATGGCAGGCTTAACGCATGGTGCCGCGTGAGGTTGTGCGGGCATGGATCATCCGGCCCGGATGGGGCCGTGACCACGCGCGGGGCAGGGCATGACAGAACGCATGAACGCCTGACTGCACCCAGAATGCGGCGCCAGTAGGGCAGTGGGGAGCAGGCAGGGCTTCTGTCGGGGCATATGCCTGCCGTCAGGCCATGACATCATGGCTGTATTTTATAATAAAATCGGCGAAGATAGTGGCCATACATGGCTGCTCCGTCACCACCCCGGCGCAGGACCGGATATTTCCTCTGTGCATCGGCAAGGGTTGTGTCAAACATGATATTTCCGCAAAATCTGTGGTGCATAAAATGATTTTCATCGGTTTTATGACATTCTTGCGGCGATAGAGCAGGGTGCGCCCGGCAATATCGCCGCTGAATATATTACGATCAAAATTTTGGCATATGGAAGTATTTCTCAAAAAAGTAACTTTGAAGCGAATTCTGGTCAATTGTATTTTCGTTATAGACCTTAAATTTATCAATTTAAGTATTTTTTAATTAAACCCTGAATATAATGGTAATGGTTATTTTTTATACATACTTATATATTAAAATTTATATTTTACTTCCAAACCCATTTACCAACCACGCGCCCATTAATTACGAGGTCAGAGGCATCGACCTCATCAACCGGATAGGTCGGGTTGACGCTGATAATGCGGATACGCGGCGGGCGGGAATTGGGCACCAGCATCAACTGCTTGATGACCACGCCCATGCCGTTCCACAGCACATACACGCCATCGGGCGAGGGAATGCGGTGGCCCGTATCGACCAGCACGCGGTCACCCGCCACGAATTCCGGCTCCATGGAATTGCCCGCCACGCGGATGATGGCGAGCCCCCCGGTATCCGGCAGGTAATTGCGAATGAAATCACGCGGAATGCGCCATGAATCCAGCGTGGGGTGGTTCTCGCCATCGCCCGCGGCCGTGTGGTCCACAATCGCGCCAGCCCCGGCCTGGGGTGAAATATCGTATTCATGCACGGTTACCGCGCCATCCTCGTTATGCAGCGGCATGCTGGCGCGTTCGGCGCGGCTTATGCTCTCGTTCAGGTCCGTGGCGCCGGGCACGATGCCGCACAGGGCCCACACTTCGGATGCGGCGATGGGCGGGTCGCCACGATCGGTCAGGAGTGGCACCAGCTTGCGCACGAGTTCAACGGGAATGAAGTCTTTTTTCAGCTTGTTTTCATAAAAGGCGTAGCTGGAAAACTTCTCTCCCATGCCCACGTCGCGCGCCAGAGCCCGCACGGTGTAACCCGCCCGCTCCCGCAGGGCCTTGAGGCGGGAAGCTGCGGCACTGGCCCCGCCACAGCCACCGCCGCGCAACAGATCGCTTGCGGTGCAGCCCAGCACGGCGGCCACTTTCTCCAGCCGGTCGCCTCCGGGATTACGGGATTTGCCGCGCAGGATGTCGTGCACGTAGGTCTCGTTCAGCCCGGCCAGATCGGCCAGACGTTTTTTATTGAGGTTCAGCCGCTCCATGCGGCGTTCGATCTCGGCGGCGGCGGGGGAGCGTATCTCATCCATAATGGGAAATATCCCACATCATTGGCACAAAGGGTAGGGGGGATATATCCCATTATAGTAAATAAGAAGGATTTGTCCCATTTTTAAAACAGTCCGCATCTCGTGACATTAAGTGTGTCCGTATTTTTGAATGACAACGCATCGGTAAGGCCAGCCGTGACGAGGCCATAATCTATAGATGCATTCTCTCTTTATACACATACCTTACAGCGGAAATGGAGAGGCATGGGTGCGCTGGCCTGACGGCTGGCATGAACAGCGTGGCAGGCGGGCGGAACTGCCTGCCTGCACATTATGGCGATAGTATGGTTTTATTGCACTAAATTGTACAGGAATGACCATGCCCGCTCCGCGCGCCCCCTTTTCACCCGCGCCCGTCCATGCTGCCGCCGTGCTGCGGGCTGAACGCCGTGCCCGGCTGCACGCGCGTGATGTCGCAGCAGGACTGAAACCTGACATGGGTGCCGATGGTCCTGCGGCCCTCATGCGCCCGGTGGAGCAGACCCGCGTGCAGCTTGCGCCCGGCGCGCGCCCGCACACCGTGCGCCGCCTGACGGATACATGCGAACTCGACCGACTGTTTTATCGTGCCAATGCCGCCCTGAGCGCCGAGCAGCATGCCGTGGGGCTGCGCTTCAGGGCATGCTGGCGGCGCTACACGCGCACCGGCCGACTGGTGCAGCGTTATAGCCCGCAAGCCGCTCAGGGCACGGGCACGCTGGAGGAAACCGAAGCCAGCGTAAACGCCCGGCACGCCATTGACCGTGCGCTGGCCCTGCTTACGCCCGCCCGGGCGCGGGTGATATGCGCTGTATGTGGCCTTGATGAGCACCCCGGCACCCGCATCCGCACCCTGCACAGGGCGCTGGATATACTGCATGAACAATGGCGGTAAAACGGTGCGCTGGCATTAGAATATTTAAAAAAATGCCTTGATAAAAATAAAAATTCTGGGCGCGGTCTTTTTTCAAAAAAGCGGCGATCTTTGAATCTTTTCGTGAAAAAGCTTCATTAAAAAACCGTCTTGATGAATGGACCGGTTTTTACTGGATCGGCTGTCGATGCAGGTCGGGCAGGTACGGGTCAAGATGGGCGAAAAAGCAGACGGCAACCCTAACACGGCCCTCAGGCATTCGTTGCCTTCCCCTTAATACATGGCAGCGGGGAATATGACATGATATGTTAAACACATGAAAACCACCGGCCTCTGCCTTGCCCTGCTTTCCGCCGTGCTGTTTGGCGCGAGCACGCCATTTGCCAAGTTGCTGCTTGGCGATATGTCGGCCCAGATGGCGGCGGGGCTGCTCTATCTTGGCTCCGGCCTGGGGCTGGCACTGGTGCTGGGCGCGCGCGCCGCCCTGCGGCTGCCCACGCATGATGAAGCCCCGCTTGCACGCCGCGACCTGCCATGGCTGCTCGGTGTGATCGCCACGGGCGGCGTGGCTGGCCCGCTGCTGCTCATGCTGGGCCTTGCGCGCACGGATGCGGCGAGTGCTTCGCTGCTGCTCAATGTCGAGAGCATTGCAACGCTACTGATCGCATGGGTGGTGTTTCGTGAAAATGTTGACCGCAGGCTGCTGTTTGGCGCTGTGTGCATCGTGCTGGGGGCAGGGGTGCTGTCATGGCAGGGCCATGCGGTGCTGGCGCCCGGCGCGCTTTACATCATTGCCGCATGCGTGTGCTGGGGCATTGACAACAACCTCAGCAATCGCCTCTCGGCAGTAGACCCCGTGCGCATTGCCATGCTCAAGGGTATTGTGGCGGGCAGCGTCAACCTGCTCGCAGCCCTTGGGCTGCAACACGCGCACCTGCCGGGACCAGCGCTGGCAGCCACGGCGGCGGCCGTGGGGTTTCTGGGTTATGGGGTGAGCCTTGTCGCCTTCATGCTGGGGCTGCGCCATCTGGGGGCGGCGCGTACGGGGGCATATTTCGCGCTGGCCCCTTTCGTGGGGGCGATCGTATCGCTCGCGCTGTTCCCCGCGCAGGGCGTGGCGCGACTGCTTGTGGCGGCGATGCTCATGGGCATCGGGCTATGGCTGCACCTGACCGAACGCCATGACCACCCGCATGTGCACGAGGCAATGGCCCATATCCATCGCCATGTGCATGATGCGCACCATCAGCACGAACACGGCCCCGGTGACCCGCCAGGCGAGCCGCACACCCATTACCATGTGCACACGCAGCTTGAGCACAGCCACCCCCATTATCCCGACCTGCATCATCGCCACGATCATGACCATGAAGACGGGCACAGCCACGCGGCCTGAACAGGCAGGTCAGGCCAGCCTGTGGAGCATTCGCGCCACCTTATATGGGCGGCATGCCCGGCGCGTGCGGCGACAGACCGGCAGGCGGGCAGGACGGGCTGCGATTTCAGCCCTTATGGCGTGATGGAGCGGCATACAGCACTGAACGCGTTGACCGGCTTTGATAACATACCCGCGCCCCGCCCATGCATCGAGGCCGGATTGACAGGTTTCGCGTGCCGAACGTAGCCTGAACGCCGCCACAGCCAGCAAGGACGGCGCAATGGATCAGTATGAAGTTGGGGATGACGTGGATCGACCCTACTGGCTCAGCATGCCGTCGCAGGACTTTACGGCACTTGTCGACTTCATCATGCCGGAAATAGAAGTCAGGCTGGGGCGCGATGGCGTTTTTGCTCCCTTTGGCGCGTTGATGACGCGCGAACCCTATCGCGGCGACATTGAACTGCTCGATGAGCCAATGCCGGACAAAAAGGACGGCAACGCCCAGCTTGACCACCTCAAGCAGGCCCTGCGCGACAGGGTAGCCAGCACCCACCAGCGTGCGGCAGTGGTGGCGGCCAACTGCACCGTGCTGCTGCCCGGTAGCGGCAAGCAGGCCGAGGCAGCCGTGCTCATGTGCACGCATCGCGATGGCACGGCGGCGAATTTCGTCTATCCCTACACCATAACCAGTGGCAGGGTAACATTTGCGCCGCTTGAAATGGCGGAAGGCACGCAGGATATATTTCCTCCCATCCGCCTGCGCCCGTGGATACGCGAAAGCTGCCCCCCACGCCCGGTTGGCTACAGGGTGGGCCTGTTCCTGTTCCACGGCATCGACCGGGAGGCCGTGCTGCGCCGCATGAACCTGACCGATACCGGCAGGCCAGAGGGAGATAGCCCGGCACCCGCCGCACTTGCCAGCCTGCCTGATGGATGGACGGTAGTATGGTGCAATGATCCCGTCGCAGCCCTTCATCATACCGCGCATATGGAAACTTATGCGGTGGGGTGCACGGCTCTTTCCCTCTCTGTCGATGAACCGGATTATGTGACGCAGGCCATGGGTTATGCCAACGGATTACAGTTGTGGACTGTGCGCCATGTTGGTACGTCGCGTACCAACGCGCTGCCAGGTGGTCCGCATGACCTGCACATGACCGGCACGCCGCCTGCGCAACTCGCCGCCATTGTCTCGGCCATGCAGAAGGAAGAGGCGGATAGCGGCTACCTGCCGGATACGATCGATTTCTACTTCGACATACCGGTGGAACTCATTTATGCCCTTTCCGGGTTTCGATACTGCCAGCGGGACTATGATAGGGGGCGCGTGACGTTCAATACGCTCCTGCCGGGTGCGCCGGAAGGCTGAGCCATGCACCAGGTTTCCATGATTGCATCTTGCAGGCGACAGGCGGGATGCGTCACGCCTGCTGATACGTCACCCTATGTGGTGTTGTGCTGCACAGGCAAATTGTTGCCTGCACGGTTTTTAGGTATAAGAAACATATCCTGACATTTCTGCATCCATCCTGCCCAAACAACAGGAGTGCGGGCGTAGAATGAATACAGAAAACACATCAGCGGAAATCATCAGAGCAGCATAATACAGGCTATATTATGCAAGGGCATGCATGCCATACTGCTCTGGCAGGGATTTTCCAGAAACTGTATTTGCTGCCTGCGCGGTTTTTCAGCATAAAGATCCTATCATGACAAACCCACGCCCGGCGCCGCTCCTGCGGTTTCCGGGCGTTGTGCATTTTACGGAGAAACAGCATGCCCCAACAGGCAGCCACGGGCACGCGGCGCAGCACCTATAGCCGCAGGCTGGCCGATGAGATCTGCCTGCGCCTGGCGGATGGGCAGAGCCTGCGCGCCATCTGTGCTGATCCGGCCCTGCCGCACCGCGCCACCATATTGCGCTGGCTACGCGATAACCCGGCCTTTCGCGCGCTTTATGACACCGCGCGTGAAGCCGCGGCAGATACGCTGGCCGAAGAGATCATAGCCATTGCCGACCGCGCCACGGGCCGTGAGGATGTACCAGCCATAAAACTGCGCATGGAGGCGCGCATGTGGGTTGCAACGCGCCTGCGGCCACCTGCTTCCGCCACGCGGGGCGAGGGGGCAGGCAGCATTGCCATTACCATCAGCACAGATGACGCAGCCCTTTAGCCTCACACCCGACCAGCATGCCGCCAACCGGCTGCTGGGGGGGAGCGCCACCCACATCCTGCTGCGGGGCGGGGCGCGTTCGGGCAAGACATTCGTGCTGGTGCGCGCGCTGGTCATCCGGGCACTTCGGGCGGCGGGCACGCGCCATGGCATATTTCGCCACAGGTTCAATGCCTTGCGGGCCACCATCGTGGCCGACACGTTTCCCACCGTCATGCGGCGGTGCTTTCCTGCCGTGCCGTGGCAACTTTCACGCACTGACTGGAGCGTGACGCTGCCCAATGGCTCGCTCATCATGTTTGGCGGACTGGATGACGAGGAACGGACTGAAAAGATACTGGGGCTGGAATTCGCCACCGTCTATCTCAACGAGGCCAGTCAGGTCACTTATGGCGCGCGCAACATGCTGCTCACAAGACTGGCGCAGAAATCGCCTCTGGCGCTTAAGGAATATATCGATGCCAATCCACCCACCACCACGCACTGGCTTTACCGCGTGTTTGAAGCTGGCATCGAGCCATCATCGGGCCAGCCCCTGCCAGACCCTGCGTGCCATGCCACCATGCAGCTCAACCCCGAGGGCAACCGGGCCAATCTCTCGGTGGAATATCTGGCACAGCTCGCGGCCCTGCCGGAGCGTGAACGCAGGCGCTTCGTACTGGGCGAATACCAGCAGGCTGTTGATGGCGCTTTGTGGCGCCTGGAGGATTTTCGCCGTGACGCCGCAATAACACCGGCGACCCGCCGCCATGTGGGCACACAGATGCGGCGCATCGTGGTGGCGGTTGACCCTTCAGGCTGCGCCGGGCCGGAAGATACCCGCTCCGATGAAATCGGCATCATCGTATGCGGGGTGGATGGAGCAGGGTGCGGCCATGTACTGGCCGACCTGTCGCGCCGCGATACGCCTGCAGGCTGGGCGCGGGCTGCCCTGCAGGCCCAGGCGGACTGGGCAGCCGAGCGCATTGTGGCCGAACACAATTTTGGCGGCGCGCTGGTCGAGGCCACGCTGCGCGGGCTGAACCCGAACGCGGCCCTGCGCATGGTCACCGCCAGCCGGGGCAAGGCGGCACGGGCCGAGCCGGTGGCGGCGTTATACGAACAGGGCCGCGTGATCCATCACGGAACCTATCCCGAACTGGAGGAACAGCTCTGTCAGTTTTCAGCCAGTGGCTATCACGGCCCGCATTCTCCTGACCGGGCGGATGCGCTGGTCTGGGCGCTGACCGACCTCATGCTTTGCGCACCGCCCGCAGCCCCCGCGCGCTGGACCCCCACGCGTTTCAACCTCGGGCGCTAGGATCATACACATCCCGCGCGGCGTGACCCGGGCAGAAGTCCGGCCTTTACCGATATCCATACCCTGTGCGGTTGGATATCATGCCAGAGCAGACCATTCCTGAATACTACCAGGAATGGTCCTTATAACCCTTAATATATTACCGTTTACTGCCTGAATAATGTTTCTGCTCCATTTATGGGCAGGCATGACAGCGCAGGTTCACCCCATGCCGGAGATAACCAGCCCATGGACTGGCAGGAACTCAAGCGAACATACCCCCGTGACCCGGATCTGCCCGCACGGGCCCATGCGCTTGCCGCCCTGGCGCGTGTGCTCGAGGGCACGCAATACGACGCCATACCCAACCCCTTTGGCACCGAATATAATGGTGCCGGGGAATACATACCGCTTGGCCAGCGCCGCCCGTCGGTTCGCACCAATATGTGCCGCGCGGTGGTGGATGATGCGGTATCCCTCCTGTTTGGCGCTAGCCACTGGCCCGCCATGGTTGCCACTGATCCCGCGCTACCCGGTATTCTGGCGCAGTTTGGGGCAGAGACTGCCTTGCCCGCACTCATGCTTGATGCCGCCACGCGGGGTGCGACCGGGTCGGTGGCCGTGCTGGTCGAGGCCGTGGCCCGTCGCCTGCGTGTGCAGGTGCATGAAACCCGTTACCTCACCCCGCAATGGAATGGCGCGGGCCAGCTTGCCTCCGTTACCGAGTGCTTCAAGGTAACGGGGGCCACGCTGGCAGGCCAGGGCTGGCCCATCGCCACGGACGACGCCACCACCACCTTCTGGTGGCTGCGCGTGTGGGACCGGGCGGACTGCCATGTTTATGTGCCCCAGCGTGTCGATGTCGGGTTGCCCACCCGCCTTGACGGCACGCGCAGCACGCATCATGGCCTTGGCTTCGTGCCATGGGTCTGGATGGCCAATCTTGCAGCGCCGGGCACGGTGGATGGCCCCTGCACCTTTGCTCCGGCCATTGATACGGTCATCGAATGCGATTACCTGCTCTCGCAATCCGGGCGGGGGCTCAAATACAGTGCCGACCCCAGGCTTGTCATCCGCGCGGGGCCCGACCCGTATGCCGATGGCACGTCTGCGAGCACCGGTGGCGCGTCCGCCGCCCTGACCCTGCCGCTTGATGGCGACGCCAAGCTGCTCGAAATCAACGGTGATGCCGCAGGCGCCATGCGTGACCATTACCGTGAACTGCGCGCCAGCGTGATGGAGCAGATCCATGGCAACCGCGCCCAGGCCGACCGCCTTGCCGCCCCCACATCAGGCCGCGCGATGGAGATGCTCTATCAGCCTCTTCTGTGGCTCGTGGACCGCATGCGCCTTTCCTATGGCGAATACGGGCTGCTGGCGCTGTACCGCATGGTATGTGCTTTTTCGCATGTGCTGGAAGGTGGGGTGCAGATTGGCGGGCAGGATTACGCCAGGCTCGATGCAACGGGACTTGCACTGCAATGGCCGCCCTATTTTGCCGATACGGAAGCCGAACTGGCGCAACTGGCCCAGGGCCTTGGCGCGGCGGTGCAGGGGGGCTTCCTGTCACGGCAGACAGCCTGCGCCATCTTTGCCACCCGCGCGGGTGGCCCGGCCCCGCATGCCGAATGGGCACGGCTGAACGCAGCCGACCCGAACTGATATGTTTTATTGACGGAGAAACAACATGACCCGTGCAAGTGTGCCCCAGACCCCCGACCTTGATACCCTGCACCGCGAGATGGAAACCCTGCGCGCCGAGCGTGACGCGGCGGTCAGTGCCCGCGCAACACTTGAAGGCGACCTTGCCCGCGCCACCGAACAGGTCAGCACCGCCCGCACCCGCGCGGACCGCGCCATCATACGTGCCGAGGCCCGTGCCCTTGCGGCCCGCATGGGGGCCGTGGAACCTGCCGATGTGGTCCGCCTTGTTGACCTGAGCGCTGTAACGCTCGGCGAAGATGGCGCCCCCCAGGGACTGGACACGATCATGACCGCCGCGCGTGAAAGCCGGGCTTACCTGTTCGCATCGCCGCAGGCGGCATCGGGCGCTGCGCGTGGCACCACCGCCGCAGGCCCCGCACCCCGCGCAGGCGATCCGGCCCCGTTCGACGCCCGCACGGCGGGAACGCGCGATGTAAAGGCCGCAGCCATGGCGGCGGGGCTGCGCTGGCCGGTGGCGAATTAGGGCATGAGCCGACAGGCTGCAAAAGAGTTTATGGCCTGGAGGTGAAAATAGAGTTTAAGATGAATGCAGGATCTTTGCATTAAGATTGTATTTTATCTCATTAAATATTAAAAAATAAATACATAAAATAATATGCAAATTTTAGGGCACAAAAATGAGTGTGATAAAAAAGGGCATTATCAGGTCTGGAGAATATAACGGATGGAAAGTAGAGGTCGATTTTGATGAATTGGATACGAAAGGATATTACATATACATAATAAAATCATCCACCGAGGGGTATGATTATTGGTGTAAGGATATGGCAGAAGTAAGCGATGAATTGGAGGGATGGAATGTGAAATGGGAATAAATACGCCAATACCGTACCCAGATTGAAGGTATGTATTGTATCAGGAAGGCAAAACTTATATTTTGCTTACCCATTGCAGTCAGAATAGCCAATTATTCATGATCTGGAGCAGGGCGCACACTGGTAACGTGTAATACCAGATGCGCCCTGACATGGCAATTCACCGCTAGTCTACTTAAAATGTAGGTAAGATACTGAAATTATACTTCTTATTTCTGCCTTACCATATAATTATTGTTCATTATTTTATAATAAATACACTTGAGATAATAATCCAAAATTATAACGCCTGTTACCTGTTCCGCCCACGGTCAAGGCCGCCTGCGCAACAGGCAAGGGGCGCATGATCACTTAAACTATCATGGTGGCGCACCCCGCGCCACAGTCCCTTAACCACTCACCCCGGCCATACATGGCGCCTCGCTGCCATAGCCCGTTACCCGCCGCCACTGCATTGCGCATGGCAGCTTTTTTCGTTTTTTCAAGGAAATGAAATTCATGGCCATTGCCAATTTCCCCGCAGCCCTTCAGCCTGTCATCCAGCAGGGGTTCCTGTCGCGTGCGTTCCAGGATGCGTTGCAGTCACGCCTGGGTTTCCGTTCCATTGCCGACCAGATGGAATTCCCCGCCCGCATCGGCCAGACCATTACCGATACCCGCGCAGGCCTGCTGCCGCCTGCCACCACGCCGCTCAACCCTGCCGCCAATACCAGCTTTGACAATGGCATGACGCCTGCCGAATGGTCGGTCGAGCAGTATACGCTCACCATCAACCAGTATGGCAACACCATGGACCTCAACCAGGTGACCGAAGGCGTGGGCATTGCCAACCAGTTTCTCGCCAACGCCTCGCGTCTTGGCATCAACGCCCGCCAGACACTCGACCGCCTGGCGCGCAACACGCTGTTTGGCGGGGCGCAGAACGGGGTGGGGGGCTACCTTGGTGGCAATACACGCGTTAGCGTAACGCTGGGTGCCGCAGGCAGCACGGTTTCTGTCGATGACATTCGCGGGTTTCAGAATGTCCTGTCGGGTGAAGGGCAGGTGGTCTCGGTGGGTGCTTCCGCCGGCATGACCGTGACCATCGGGGCAGGGTCCTACACGCTGGTGGGCGCTACGGCGGATGCCGCCAATACCTCCACCGCGCCGGATGGCATTTCGGGCACTCTGACGTTCTCGGCATCGGTCAAGGTAGCCGATGGCACGGCGGGCAACCCGGTCATGGCGGCAACGGCGCCGCTGGTGCTGCGCCCCAATGCACGGGCCACCACGGCGGCACTGGCAGCAGGTGACCTGCTGACGGTGCAGTCCATTCTGGGAGCACTTGCCACCCTGCGCGACAACAACGTGCCCACGCCCGATGGCGGGGTGTATCACTGCTATCTGGACAATGCCCAGCTCCTGGGCCTGTTCCGCGATGAGGACTTCAAGCTGCTCTATCGCGGTCAGTATGGCTCCGATACATACCAGAGCGGTCAGATCTTTGACCTGCTCGGCGTGCGTTTCATCCCCACCACCGAGGCCCCTCAGCAGGCATCGCTGGGCGCGGGCGCCATCCATCGTGCCATCATCTGCGGGCAGGGCGCGCTGATCGAGGGGGATTACGCCAATATCGGCACCCATTACGCGCCGCTGCTTGATGGCGGGGAACTGACGGACGTGGAGGGCGTGTGCATGATCACCCGCCCCGCACTCGACCGCCTGGCACAGATCATCGCGCAGTCGTGGTCATGGATTGGCGGTTTTGCGCTACCCACCGACCTGACCGCTGATACCGCGGTCATTCCCACCGCCACCAACAGCTACCTCAAGCGCGGCGTGGTGATCGAGAGCCTCGGCGCGGGCGCCTGATCCTTTGGCCCGTGCGGCACCCTTATGGGGCTGCCGCGCGGGCCATCACCGCCAGCCACACCATGCACGAAAGACAGGCATGACAGACATGACGGGAACAGCCAGCACCACGGACACCACAACAACGCCCGATGCAGGCGCAAGCGGGGCAGAGACAGTGGCTACCGGCACCACCACAAGCAGCCAGAATACCGGGGCATGCGCGGACCAGCCCCTGCTCGCCGCCACCATGCCCGATACGGCCCTGACCGACACCGAACGGGCACAGGCCCGGCGCTATATGGGCTACCCCGCCATGGGGAGTGCCGATAGCGGCATGCAGTCGTGGCGGTTCTTTCGGGTTTATGGCTTCAATGAATGGCGGCTGGGCCATCTCTCACCCGCCGAATGCGCCCAGGCCCGCGCTTTTGTAGCGCAATGCCAGATACTGGAGAGCGCGGTCATGGCGGCGGGCAGCAACCTTGATACCGATCGCGCCGCGGTCTGGACACGCAACCGCACGGAAGTCACCGATCGCTTTACGCTATACACGCGCTGGCGCGTGCAGTTATGCAACTTCATGGGCGTGCCGCCAGGGCCGGGGCTACGCGGCATGGGGGAGATCATCATCTGATGGACCTCAACGCCCTGTGCCGCCTGACCACGCGCGGCTTCGCGCGCGCGGCAACCCGTATCGGTGCTGCAACCGTGCAGTATCGGCCTGCCAGCGCGCTTGCGCCCTGTGCCAGCCCCTATGGTCAGGGCAGGGCGGCTTTCAGCAATGACCGGGCCTTCGGCTTTGCCGGGCCTGCCTTGTGGGATGTACCTTTTGTTTACGCCCTGACGGACCTGCCCGACCTGCGGGCGGGTGATATCCTGACCTGCGGGGCAGAGACCTATTTCATAGCCCGCGCGGAGCCCTTCCGGCCGCCTTTATGCGTGTTGTGCAATGCGATCATCACGCTGACCACCACCGAAGCCGTGCAAACGGACGCGGCCGATCCGGGGGGCTATGCCACATCGGGCGATGCCGGTGCCCAGACAGCTCTCGCCACCGGCTGGCCTGCCATGATCCGGACCGGCAGCGGGGCAGGCGTGCCGGGACCAGCCCAGCCCGGCGCCATCCGCACGGGCGGGTTCGAGATGTTCCTGCCCGCCATTGCGGGCGTGAACCTTCAACCGGCCATGTGGGTCCATGATGCGAGCGGCCCGCGCTACACCATCGGGGCCACGCGTGGCAGCCCGTGGGGCATGCGCTGCCAGATGGCCCAGCAGCAGGTCTGAGGCCCTATTTACCAGGCTCAGGACTCATAGCCAGAAGATGACGGTTGCAGCGAGGCAGATGGCTGAGAAGAAGACGTTCGGGCATCTGTCATAGCGTGTTGCGACCCGCCGCCAGTCCTTGAGGCGGCCGAACATGATTTCGATGCGGTTGCGTCTTTTGTATTTTCGCTTGTCGTATTTGACTGGTTTTCCGCGGGATCTTCTTCCCGGAATGCAGGGCCTGATCCCTTTTTCCTCCAG
>NZ_NIRT01000011.1 GCF_003207795.1 Komagataeibacter nataicola
CCATCCAGAATGCCTCCTTCAGAGAATGGTCTGCATCCTATGAATCACATTTTTAAACCGATGGGTACCCCGTGAGTCAGGCCAAACAATGGTTGGTATGAACCGCCCCGGCGAGACCATGCCCAGCACCGCATCGTTCCAGCGTGAGAGGGCTTCCACGCCATGCAGTTCGCCCGTGCTCAGGTCCACCTGGGGCTGGTAGACAAGGCTCAGCCTGTTATCGGCAATGGCCTCGCGCAGGGCGGAGGCAAGGATGATGTGGTCCTCGGCCTGCCGGTTCATGGAGGGGTGGAAGAAGCGGTAGCAGCACCGCCCCGCCTTCTTGGCCTGCGCCAGCGCGGTATAGGCCTGGCGCAGGGTTTCTTCCACCGCCTGCCCGTCCTGATGGGTGCTGATGCCGATGCTGCCGGAAATGTTGATGGGAATGCCATCAATCGTAAATGGCTCTTCAAGCGTGTGGAGGATGCGTTCGGCCAGATGCGTGATGTCGGTGGCGTCCTGCGTGGTCAGCACCACGAATTCATCGCCCTCCGTGCGCACCAGCACGTCGCGGCCCACAATGCCGTGGCGCAGGCGGCCCGCGAGTTCAAGCAGCATCTGGTCGGCCCGCCCCTGGCCAAGCGCCTGCACGATCTTGCGGAAACGGTCGAGATCGATGACCATGATGCTCAGCGGCGTGGCAGGCGGCCGCGCCACGAGTTCGTTCAGGCGGCGGTTGAGCCACAGGCGGTTGGGCAGGCTGGTCAGCCGGTCGGTATAGGACAGGCGGATGATGGATTCACGGCTGCGCTGCTGCTCGATGGCCAGCATGGCCAGATGCACGCAAGCATTGACAATGCGCCGGTGCCACGCCCCCGGCTGGCCAGGCGTGCGGAAATAGAGCGAGAAGCTGCCCGCCACATCCCCATTGCGCAAAATGATGGGTACTGCCCATTCCGCTGCCAGCGCGTGCTCCGCCACGACGGCGCGCAGGGCGGGCCAGCGCTTTTCTGCCGCGAGGTCGGGCACCACCACTTCCTGCGCCGTGGCGATGGCCGTGCCGCATGCGCCCCCCGCCGTGCCGGCTTCCAGCCCCTCGAACGCCTGAAGCACGGGCAGGGGCATGGCGCCATGGCCACCGGCATGCAGTACGCCGCCGGTGCTGAGCATGACCACGGCCATGCAGTCCGGCGCGATCAGTTCGATGCGGCGGCACATGAAATCGAGCATCTCGCGCAGCGAGAACTGGTCCGTCAGGGCCTCGACCACGTCACGCTGCAGGTTGCGCAGCTGCCGGTCGTGCGTGATGTCGTGGATGATGATGATGATATCGGCCAGCGTGCC
This sequence comes from Komagataeibacter nataicola, assembly GCF_003207795.1. Classification (GTDB taxonomy): domain Bacteria; phylum Pseudomonadota; class Alphaproteobacteria; order Acetobacterales; family Acetobacteraceae; genus Komagataeibacter; species Komagataeibacter nataicola. The sequence continues at coordinate 1,324 of NZ_NIRT01000011.1, forward strand.
ATCATCCCCGTAATGCGGCGTGACCGCGCAGCGCAGCCACAGCTCCACGCCCTGCGGGCCACGGGTCTGCACATCCACCTCGAAGCCGGTGCGGCGCGCAAGATGGGCGCGGAACTGGCGCAGGGTGCCGATATCGTTTTCCGCCCCCGCCAGCAGCGTGCCAAAAGGCGCGCCGTGGAGTGTGTCGCGCTCCACGCCGAGCATGGCGGCGATGGCGGCATTGGCGTGGGTGATGCGGTACTGCGCATCCAGCACCACAATGCCCCGGTCGGTCGCCTGCACGATCATGGCGCTGATCTCGGCCTGCTCGCGCACCAGTTCCTCATGCGTGCGGTCATGCAGGGCGATCAGTTCATAGGGCACGCCATCCCATTCCAGGTTTTCACGGTACAGGCGCACGGGCAGGCCCAGCCCGTCCCTGCGGCGCAGCGTGGTGCAGTGAGATGGCGTGGCCCCGTGTGCTGGCAGGTCCGGTGTCGCCGCCGCATCCGCACCGGGCAGCATGTTCTGGGTAAACAGGCGGCACAGCCGGGTGGCGGCCAGTTCCGTGGCGCTGTAGCCGGTCATGGCGCAGGCGCGTGCGTTGCCATAAAGTACATGGCCCGCCCTGTCCGCCATCATGAGTGCCAGCGGCAGTTTCTCCAGAAGCGGGGAAGAAATCTGTGTAATGTCTGGCATGATGGCGTCTTTCCACAAGGTCTTGGCCCACCGTTGCAGCACAGGCCCATGGTGGAAGGGCGTAAAGTGCACGGTTTTTTCAGGCGATAAGGGGCATTAGCTTATCTTTAACTCTATTGCGGCAGATTTGTGGCCTGCTGCTGTATTGTGTTTACAGATCCATCCGGTGTTTTGACTGCTGCGCCACGCGCGCATGCGCGGCCATGACGTGGCGGAATCAGTATTCCGGTTTTTCTCCTTTGGCGGGAACGGAGGTAGGCGTGCCCGGCGTGCCGGCATAGGTCAGCAGCACGACGGTGCGGGTATCACCCGTTTCCCCGCGATGCGTGTCATTTACGGATTCGGCAAACGCTTCGCCCTGATGGAAAGTTTCCGTCCTGCCACTATCACGATCATGAATCGTCAGCTGCCCTTCCAGCACGTAGCCCGCGTTGGGCACGGGGTGGGTGTGCCATGGCAGCGCGGTATGGGCGGGAATGGTCAGGCGGATCATGGTCAGTTCCGGCCGCGTGGTGGGGTAGGGTGCATACGCCACGCCATTCCACGAATGATCGGCCTGTAACAGGATATCACGATGGCCGGAGGCAACCGTCTGGGCATGGGCTGCCGTTGCGCCAAGGCTGGCAAGGCAGAGGCAGGCGGCGGCTACGCGGGCAGGGTGCAGGGGCATGATGTGTCTTTCCGCTCAGGGTTCTCGCTCGTGTTCCTAGCGTTTCATGCCCCGCTGCGTTGCCACGCCGCGCGCTCACATGGCTTTGAGCGCTGATACTGTTGCAGCCTTGATGGTTGCCGTGGGGGCGGGCTGTGATGCGCCATCGGCCCGCGCCACCCCCCTTTTTACCGGGCTACGGGCGCCTCGGTGTTGCGCAGGTCGGCAAGGGCCTGCTGCACCCTGGCCTGCTGGGCTGCAATATAGTCATAGTAACGCTGGTAGAACGCCGGGAATGTTCCCGATGCCCGCGCAAGTGCCGGATGGTGCGCCTCCCACCATGAAAGCGGCTGGCGATCCTGCAGGATGCGGGCATAGCGGCTGGCAAAATATTCAAGGTTGGTGCGCAGGTCGTAATAATGCGCGTTCTTGAGGTAATGGGCGAAATTGCGGTGATACGACCCCAGCACCGGGTCATCGTAGAAGATGAGCGACAGCGAGGTGTTGTAAACCTCGTTGGGTGTGTGCACCGGCTCGGATTCCAGCAGCACGCCCGGTTCATCGGCCAGCCAGTCATATTGCATGAAGGTCTGGTAGGTCAGCCTGTCGTTGAATATGGCCTGTATTTTTTCCACCGGCACCGCATCGGTGCGGTGGATCAGGTTGACGAGTTCATTCTTGGGCACGGGAAAGCTCAGCGCCGCAAGCATGACAAAGCGGTTGATCGGCCATTCGCTCCAGAATCCCGCCGCCGCCAGCGCATTATGGGTGAGGTGGTTGCAGTTGTCCTGCAACACGTTGGAATCATAGGTTTTGGGTCCGTTGCGATAGACGGCGTTGCGCTCGTTCAGAAAATCCATGATCTTGCGCATCTGTGGCTCGGTCACGGGCAGGCGGGCACAGAAGCGTGCGCGCCCCAGCGTGGTGGCGTAATCGGTGCCGACCGACATTTCATATTTCCAGTCCACGGCGGACATGTTGGCAGGCTTGCCGTTGAACACCTCCTTGTGGAAGATCACGCCATCATAGATGCCGCGCCGCTTGGCTTCGTCCTGCGTGGCCACGTAGCCTGCGCGCGTCAGCCCCTGCCCGGGTGCGAGCGTGCCATCAAAGTAAAAAGCGCTGCTCTCCGCCCCGGTCCAGTTGGCGTTGCTGTAATGGGAGTTCATGCTGAAGCCCACGCCATCGGGCCGGTCGGCCGCGCGCGTGGCATCGCATTCGGTCAGCACGGGATAGCCCGCCTTGCGGTCAAGGCACACGCCGCCAAGGAACATGACGGCATGCCCGCCAGCACCCCCGCTGATATCCGCGCCAAAGCCGGGCTTTTTCGATATCTGCGAGACCGCGCACAGCTCGGCATAATACGGAAAGGCCTGGTTGTACACATCGGGCCTGCTCACCTGGCCGGGATGATTGAAATTGGTCGGCGCGCAGGCGGCCAGCAGGGCCGTGCCTGCCAGCAGGCCGGCACAGGCCATGCGGCGCAAAAAATGGTGTGCCATGCCCATTACCGCCGCCCCCGCTCAAGCTCGGGGCACGCTTGCGGCCTGTCGCGCTCCAGCCACAGTTTGGCCGAGACCAGATAATACGCCGCCTTGAACACGGCCATCGGCAGGCGCGTTTTCAGCTTGCCCCTGAAGTCGCCCGCAAGCAGCGAGATCACCCCATCGCGCATGCGGAACTCGTTGCGCGGGTTCATGAACAGATGGCGGATGACCGGCGTGTTGATGCGGTAGATCAGCCACGCGACCCGCTTCATGGCCGCGCGGGTTTCGTGCTCCGCCCGGTGGGCGGCCCGCCGCCCCGCCCTCGGTGACTTGAGCCACGCATCCGCAACGGACACACCGCGCTCGGCACTGCTCATGGCCAGCAATACGCCCGAGGAAAACACCGGGTCGAGAAAGCCGAAGGCATCGCCAATCATGTAATAGCCTTCCCCCCATGACTGCCCGGCATGGTAGGAGTAATTGCCCGTGGCCGTTATGTCGCGCAGCGCGGTGGCGTTGCGCATGCGCGCGCTTACGCTCGGGCTGGCTTTGACCTTGCTCCAGAACAGGTCGGCCGGGCTGCCCTTGCGGCCTTCAAACGCCACGCGGTCACCCACAAAGCCCACGCTCATCAGCCCGTCGGGCAGCGGGATCATCCAGAACCAGCCATTATCCACCAGATGGATGGAAATATAGCCCTCCCTGTCGCCATCGCGGAATTCGACACCGCTGAAATGGCCGAACAGGGCCGCGGTGGAATTGTATTTGTTGCTGGTCTTGTTGCCCGCCCGGCTGGCGAGGAAGGTATCGCGCCCCGAGGCATCGAGTATGAAGCGCGGCGCGAAGGCCTGCTTCGCGCCATCCGGCCCTACGGCCTCGACATGGCCGCGCGCGCCGTCCTGCCCCGGTGTCACGCTGGTGACACGGGTGTTTTCCAGCAGCATGGCGCCTTCCTTGCCTGCGTGGCGGAACAGCATTTCATCGAATTCGGAGCGCACGACCTGATAGCTGTTGGTGTAGCTTTTGTCGATGCCATAGGCGAACGGAAAGGCGACGCTGCGCCCGGTCACGTCTGATACGAACTCCGCACCCGGCTTGAACACGCCGAACGCGCGCACCCGGTCCATCAGGCCAAGGCGTTCGAGAATGGGCAGGTTCCATGCCAGCAGGGATTCACCGATATGAAAACGCGGATGGCTGTCCTTTTCCACCACGATCACCCTGCGCCCCTGCCCGGCAAGCAGGGCGGCGGCGGTTGACCCCGCGGGGCCGCCGCCGATTACAAGGACATCGCATTCCTGCGCGGGGCTGCCGTCGGTGGGGGCCATCATGGGGTGTTCTTTCGTGTTGGGGTCCGGGGTCATGCCATGCCACCATTGATCGAGATGGTCTGGCCGTTGATGTAGGCGGCGCGGCCGGAGGTGAGGAAGGCGACAAGATCGGCCACTTCCTCCGGCTGGCCCGCGCGTTTTGCAGGCACGAGGTCGGCAATCTGGCGCGGGGTCATCACCGCGTCGACCGCGGGGGAGGCAATCACGCCCGGGGCCACCACATTGACCGTAATGCCCCGGCTGGCCACCTCACGTGCCAGCGCGCGCGCCGCCCCGCTCAGTCCGGCCTTGGCCGCCGCGTAATTGGCCTGCCCCCGGTTGCCCATGATGGCCGCGACAGAGGAAATGCCCACGATCCGCCCCCAGCGCGTGCCGATCATGGGCAGCAGGAGCGGCTGGAGCGTGGCAAAGAACCCGTCAAGCGATACGGACACGACCGAGCGCCACTGCTGCGCGCTCATGCCCGCCATGGGGGCGTCATCATGAATGCCGGCGTTATGCACCACCACCTGCACCACGCCTTCCGACAGGAGGGTTTCGAGTGCGGTGGCCGTGGCGGCCATGTCCGACAGGTCGCACTGCCAGGCCTGCGCCGAGCCGCCGGTGGCGCGGATACCGGCGGCAATGGCGCGCGCTTTGTCGATGGCGTTATGCGCATGGACGATCACGTGCAGCCCGTCCTGTGCCAGGCGCTGGCAGATGGCCAGCCCCAGCGGGCTGGCCCCTCCGGTTACGAGTGCGCGCTTCATGTCTGTTGTTCCTGTGGTTGCAGCACGACAAAACCATGGCCCGTGACCAGCGCGGCCCCTGCTTCGCTTTCCACGCTAAAGTGGTAGCGCATGCCCTGTTCATCGGCCTGTTCGCAGGTTGCCCTGATGTGCAATGTGCCCCATTGCGGCTGGTCCAGCCGCCCCGGCGCAAGGCTGACCTGGCGCAGGGTGGTCAGGTAGCCGATGCGCGGCGTAGCCCCGTGGGTGCGGAGCCCTCCATGCAGGGCGGCGGCCTGCATGCCGATTTCAACCCCGCATACCATGTCGAGCCGCCCGTTGCGGCGTAGCGGGTTGGCGGGATCGAGATGCGCGCGGGTGGTGCAGTGAATCGTCTGCGCATCATGTGCAATGACGCGATCGAGCAGGCAGCTTGCCCCGGCATGGGGCATGCGCGCCTCAATATCCGCCCGGCTCAGCATGGCGTTACCGTTATGGCGACATGCCCAACATCGCCTGCCACGCGGATTGCATGCGTGCCGCCTTTGGCGATGGCGGCCAGAAGCGGCAGGCAGCGGGCTGCCGGGTTATCATGGCACAGTACGCGCAGGGCTGTTGTAGCCTGTGCATCGGGCAGGGTCAGCGGGGTATCGGCGGTGTTCTGTGGCCCATAGTCTATATCCAGCATGGCCAGCGCGTGCGGCACGGGGTGGGGAGAGAGCACGAGCCCCACGCCAAACGTGCCCCGCGTGGCCCGTTTCTGGCCCAGTGGCTGCGGCATGGCCATGTCATAGACACACAGGAGCACGGTCCTGTCTTCCACCACCGCCTCGGCTGCGGCCTGCAGCAGGGAAAAGCCCCAGCTCCAGTCATAGCCGCCAAAACAGGCCACGGGCTGGTGGGACTGGCTGCCGATGGTCCAGTACCCCGCTGCCGCGTTATGCACCGAGTTGTGGAACTGCGTGGGTGATACGCCCGCTGCCGGGTCAGCCAGCGCCTGCAGGATGGTGTTGACCACCATGCCATCGCCATTGGAGCTGCCAAACACGTTATGCACCTGTGCCGGGTCGCAGCCTGCCGCGGCACAGGCTTCGGCTGCCACGGCCATGGCCAGGCGCACGATGGGGCTGGTGCGCCGCCGTTCGTTGGGGGCCAGGGTGGTGGGCTGCGGCACGGTGCACGGCGTGGGCCGCCATGTGTCTTCCCCGCGCAGGATGGCGCGCGCCTGCTCCCACCCCGCCATGCCATCGGCCAGCACGGCCAGGCCCGAAATCCATACGCGCATCAGGCGGCCTTTCCAAAAATCAGGCTGCAGTTCGCCCCGCCAAAGCCAAAGGCATTGCTCATGACATGGCGCACGGGCCGGGTGACGTTGCCGGTCAGCACATCGGTGTGGAAAGCGGGGTCCACGTCATCCACGCCAAGGCATCCGGGCATGAACCCGTGCTCAAGGCTCAGGGCGCAGATCATGGCCTCCAGCACGCCGCACGCACCCAGCGTATGCCCCGTCCAGCCCTTGGTGGAGGAACACGGAACATGCGCGCCAAACAGGGTGCTGACCGCCTTGTCCTCCATGGCATCATTGGCGCGGGTGCCGGTGCCGTGCAGGTTGATGTAATCAATGGCGTCCACCGGCAGGCGCGCGCTTTGCAGCGCACGCTGCATGGCCAGGACCGCGCCCGCGCCGTGGGGGTGCGGGGTGGACATGTGGTGCCCGTCGCTGCTCGCTCCGTAACCGAGCACGGAGGCGCGAAAGCCTGCCGGGGGGCCGCTCATGGTGCGGCCATCGGGGCGCTCAAGCAGCACGATGCCCGCTGCCTCCCCGATCGAGATGCCATCGCGCCGTGCATCACACGGGCGGCAGCGTTCGGCCGAGACCAGTTCAAGGGCGGCAAAGCCGCGCAGCGTCATGCGGCACAGGCTGTCGGCTCCGCCTACCACTACCGCATCGCAGATACCCGCGTGGATCAGGTAGGCCGCATCCATGAACGCGCGCGAGGAGGATGCGCACGCCATCGACACGCAGAGTGCCGGGCCGCCAAGGTCGAGTGCCGCGCGCACATACCGCGCGAGCGAGAACAGGTCCTGCGTATGTTCATAATCAAAGCCTGCGGGCAGCCTGCCCTGCGCATCCATGGCGCAGAAGGCGTCCTCGCTGGCCAGCACGCCCGATGTGCTGGTGCCCATGACCACGCCAATGCGCCCCGCGCCATAATGCGCACGGGCTGCCATGATGGCATTGGCCACGCCATCGGTGCGCAGCGCCATGTCGATCAGGCGGTTGTTGCGGCAGTCATAGGATGCGAGGGCAGGGGGCAGGGCATGGGTTTCCACGCCTGCGACGCTGCCCGCGTAGCCGTGGGTGATGCCCGCAAAATCGCACGGCGCCAGCCCGGTGCGCCGGTGGCGCAGGGCGGCCAGCGTCTGTGCCACCCCAAGGCCTATGGCACTGATGCCGGTGCCCGCTGTCATGCGCAGGGCAGTCATGGTGGCGGTCATGAACGGACCTGCCGCGCGGTGCCTGTTACGGGTGCCGCCATCATGAAACTGAACAGCATGGCCAGAAACGCTCCTATCGCGACGGTTGAGCCGATATCACGCAAAAGCGGGGTGCGGCAGCATGCCAGGATGCCAAAGGTCAGAAGGGTCATTGTATTGCAGGTCAGCAGGGTGCGTAAGGTGCGGGCGCGTTCGGCCCGGTCGATCTGCGGGCGGGCGAAGAACAGGGCGTAATCCAGCCCCACCCCCATCACGAACTGAAGCGAAATGACATGGATGAGCGACAGCCTGACCCCCAGCACCGCCATTGCCGCCATGATTACGATGCCCGCACTCCCCACGGCCACGCACACGCGCGCCAGCCGCCGCACGTCGCGCAGGCCCAGCGCCAGCAGCGCCACCGCCATGATGGTGCCAGCCACCGTCCACCACAGGGCCTGGTGCATGTGGTCGGCCACGATGGCGTTTGTTTCGTGGCGCATGTTCAGCACCATGATGTCAGGCTGCGTTGCGAAGGCCGTGGCAAGGGCTGCCGTATCGCGCACGGTTTCGGGCAGAATGACGCCAAACCACTGGCCCTGGCGTGCGAACAGCAGCGGGGCCAGCCGGGTGGCAACGAGCGGGGATGTCATGTCGTGCGGCTGTAGCGGCTCCATGGCGCGTGTTGCCGCTACATCTTGCACGAAGGGGGCAAAGGCATCGGGCTGGAAAGGCAGGTCGGCACGGGCGGCGTCAAGGCGGCGGGTCAGTTCCGCCGTATCGGGCAGGCTGGCGATCCGGGCGCGTTGCACGGTGATGCTGGGCAGGAAGCGGGCGGCGTATTCCGCATCGCCCATTACGCCACGCGCCTGAAGCGCGTCGAGCACGGGCATCAGCTGTCCCTCGCGTTCCAGCACGCCCTGCACGGTAGGCGCCTGCACGATAATGGCCTGCCCCGCATCCGGCGCGCCAATTTCGTGGCGCAGTTCCGCATCAAGCGCGCGCAGCGCAGGCGGCACGGGGCTGAGGGAGGCGATATCCGTCTCGCGCCGGGGCGGATGGACCGCCAGCACGCCCGCGCCAATAACCGGCAGGATCAGGAACCACAGGCGGTAGCGCCGCCAGGATTCAATACGCAGGATGCCATCATTATGGGTGGCGACACCGGGGGAAAGGTCGGCCTTCTGGATCAGGCGCGGCAGGAGCCACAGCGTCGTGGCTGCCGCACTCAGAAGCCCCGCAACCGAAAACACGCCAAGCTGCGCCAGCCCCGGCAGGCCACAGAACACCATGCCCGTCAGCCCCAGGCACGCGCTGGTTACCGCAAGCCGCAGGCTGGTGCCAATCCGGCGCAGGGGGGCATCCGCCGCCTCGCCCTGGTCGCGGTGGCCGATCAGCAGCACGGGGTAGTCGAGCGAGACGCCAAGCATGGTCATGCCAAAACCGAACGAGATGCCATGCACGTAGCCAAACAGCACCCGCACCACCACCATCGCCACACTGAGCGACAGCGCGAACGCAATGCCCATGGCCGCCAGCACCCATGGCGAGCGGAAGCGCCAGATCAGCACCGCCGTGACCAGCAGCATCGAGGCGGTGGACAGGAACTCCACATCCGCCTGCATGGCGTGCGAGGCTTTCAGCGCAAACACCGCCGGCCCGGACATGAGCAGGTGCATGCCCGGCTGCGCCGCAGCCGCGTAGGCTGCACTGATCGCGGCCTGCACCTGCTTTTGCGCATACAGGTCCATGCCGTTGGCGCGGGTGCGCAGCAGGATCAGCGCGCGGTCGCGCTCGGGCGCGAACCATACGCCATCAATGCTGCGCCCGTGACTGTGCGGCGCCCAGGCCCGCAGCAGCGCCATGAAGGCGCCGGTCGGATCGGCCAGGCCATAATGCTCGGCCAGTGGCTCGGCGGAGGATTCCATCATGTCCAGCACGGCCTGCATGTCATCATGCAGCGCATCGACCGAAAAATCCCGCGCGGATGCCGGGGGGGCGAGCAGGTAGCGGTGGCTGAACAGGAAGGCTTCGTCCGCGCCATCGGGCGGGCGGCTGCCATTGGTCACGGTTACGAACAGCCCGCTGGCGGCGAGGCTGTCCGCCATGGTCTGGCTGGCACGCGCCAGCACATCGGGCGCCGCCCCCTCGATTGCGGCCAGAATGACCGTTGCGGCACTGCCGGACTGGACCTCGCGCATGATGAAGCGCGTATTGTCCGTGCGGCCTGCAGGCAGGAAGCCCGCCATGTCGGTGCGCAGCGGTATGGCCACAAACACGCACGCCGCCATTACCAGCGAGAGCAGCAGGCCGATGGCCAGCGGCTTTATGGAGCGCGGGCGCGCCGTCATGTGGACGGGTCGATGCGCATGACCTGTGTATCCCCATTGGCCTGGACCACGCGGATCACCGTCATGGCGTTGTTCTGGCCGTCAATCGTGATCGTGCGCACGTAGCGCGCCATGGCGGGCAGGGGAGTGAGCTGTAGCGTCCAGTGCGCCACGTCGCCCTGTGCCGCCAGCGTATAGTCATGGCGCAGGGCGGTGATGTCGCCATCAAGTGGTGCGCGGATGGCCTCGACAAGGGCGGCAAGCTGCGCATGGTGCGACAGGTCCACCACGCGGGCCGGTCCCTGCCCACGGGCCAGGCTCAGGGTCGTGCCCTGCACGATCAGGGTCTCGGGCCGTGGCGCGTGCGTGATCTTCTGCACATGGCCCGGCCGGGCATAGATCAGTTCCCCCGATGAACTGAGGTCATGCGTCAGGGCCGCGATATGCCTGCTTTCGTGAAAGGTATTGTGCCGCGCGGGCACCATGCCGATACGGGCAATGATGGTGTCGGCCAGGTCGGGCGCGGGTGGCTGCACGCCCTGCGCGTGCGCGCTTCGCGCCACCCAGCACATGGACAGCGCCAGCAGGGCGGGCACAAGGCTGCGGGCGCGTTTATGGTCCATCATGGTTCTCCCCGTGTTTTCCCACCTGAGGGGCAACCCATACATCATGGAAATTGAACCAGTTATAGGGATGGGCGCGGCACAGCCTTTCCATCCAGCGGGCGTAATGCCCCATCCACATGGCGAGCCCCTGCGCGCGCTGCCTGCGTTCGATGCTGATTTTTTCCGCCAGCGGCTCGAAGCGCACCGTATACTGCCTGTAACCCGTGCGCACCCCGCTGAACAGGATGACCGGCACATCCAGCATGCTGGCAACCAGTAGCGGCCCGGCGGGAAAGGCCGCCATGCCACCCAGGAACGGCGTGAGCACGGATTTTTCATGCCCCGGCGCCCTGTCGCCCAGCATGCCCACCAGTTCATTGCGCGCGAGACTTTCCTGCACGCGGATCATGGCGTCAGGCTCGCCGATATCAATGATATTGCGGGAAAATTCGGGGGCAAGCTGCTCCAGCAGGCGCGTGGGCGCGCCCGCGTTGCGCCGGAACATGAGCACCCTGACCGGAAAGGGCGACATGCGGCCCACGCTGCGCAATGCCTCGAACGAGCCGATATGCGCGCCAAGCAGAATGCACCCGCGCCCGCCCGCCATGACCGCATGCACGCAGTCCAGCCCGTCGATGTCGATTTTGTAGCCCCTGTAACGGCCCGACAGGAAAAAGACCCGGTCCAGTATGGCCGCGGCAAAGGTATGGAAATGCCGTGCCACATCCACCCCGCGCACGGGCCGGTCGAGCACGCGGGCCAGGTACTGGCGTGATGCCCGGCGTGCCTGCCGCGCCGTGAGCAGGAAATACAGCGTGATGAACGGCAGGATGGCCTCGCCAAACGGGCGGCCCACCCGCAGCGTCAGCCAGATCATGAAGCGCGACAGCGAGGCTATGCCGCGCTCGGGCCTGACCCAGCCGGGCGCGTGCTTACGCATGGGCGTCATTACGCAGCCGCCCCTTCGCCACGACCTGCATGCCCACCGTGCAGGTAAACGCCAGCGGCTGCGTTGTGTGTGTTACGCGCACGGTATCGCCCGGCCGCACGGGGTGCAGGAACTTGATCTGTTCAAGCCGGGCGGGCGCGACCCCCATGAGGCCAAAGACCTCGCTCAGCACCACTGCGCCGGGCACGATGGGGCAGCCGGGAAAATGCCCGGCAAGGGCGGGGTGGTCTGGCGCTATGCGGAAGCACCCCGCATCCTGCGCCGTTGTGGCCGGGGGTGGTTCATGCACAAGGGCCAGCAGGGCCGCGCGGGTCAGTTTGCCCATTTCGTTGCGCGGCAGCGCGGCCACGCGCACGACCCGGCGTGGCAGGAAGGCGGGCGGCACGCGCATGCGCAGTTCGGCCAGGATGTCGGGGGCGGGGCGGGTCGGCGCCACTACCACAACCTCCATCCGGCCCACAGGCTGGCCCGGCGCGGCATCGGGCGCGGGCGCAATGAAGGTGCCATCCTCAACGCCTTGTATGCCCAGCAGGATGGCGTTCAGCCCGGCAAGGGAGGTGCGCTGCCCCGCGATCTTGATGATGTCGGTCATGCGGCCTTCCAGCCTGAAGGTATCGGGCGTGAGGGGTGTTATGGCATCGGCCACGACGTGGCTCGGGGCGCCTGGCGCATGAATGCTGGCCGTGCCATCGAGGCGGGGGTGCAGGCTGATGCCGGAGTGCAGGCGCCACGCCTGTGCTGCGGTGGTGCGGCGCGTGGCGATGGAGCCGGTTTCAGTGCTGCCATAAATCTCGAAAACGGGGGCATGCCAGCAGCGTTCCGCCATTTCGGCGGTGGCGGCATCGAGGGGAGCGGTGGCGGATATGACCCGCGCTATCGGCGGCAGGGGCGTGTGGTCGCTCAGGAACGTGCGGATGTGCAGTGGCGTGGTGAGCAGGATGCATGGCTGCGGCCCCTGCTCGAGGCGGGCGCGGATATCGGCGGGGAACAGGGCAGGCCCCGTGGTGCTGATGCAGCCCGTGACAAGGGGCTGGATGACCGTCGTCTCGAAACCATACATGTGATAGGGCGGCACCGTACCCACGATGGTGGCAACACTGCCCGGCACGGGCGTGAACAGCCCTACGCTCGCCAGTGCCCGCCGGGTCAGCCCGCCCCATGTCTTGGCATGGGCGACCGGCGTGCCGGTGCTGCCCGATGTCAGGATATGCGCCACGACCTGCGTTGCGGCAATGTCCGGGTTGGCGGCGGTGCCCGCCCCCTCGGCCGACAGGGCGGAGAGGCGGATGACCGGGGTGGCCGCCGGGAGCGGACAGGGCGGCAGGTCGGCATCGGTTACGATGGCCGCATCGGGGTAGAGGGCCAGCAGGTGCGCAAGCGGGCCGGCGGCCCTGCTGCCCGGCAGCACGCTGTACTGCCCGCGCAGCACGGCGGCGCAGAAGGCGGCGGTAAAATACAGCCTGTCGCGGCACAGGTTGATGATGGGCCGGGGCGGCAGTGTTGCGGCAAGGGCATGGGCTGCATGGAGCACGTCGTTGCCGGTTATGAGGCGTTCCGGTGTTCTGAACAGGGGGGCTGCCGGATGGCCGAGCAGGGGAAACGCATGCATGCTGATGGCTTAGGACGGGGAATGCGCTGCTATGTAATGGGTCAGGCTGCGCACGGAGCGGAAAATATCTACTTTATCGGCATTGTCCGAACGGAGTTCCACCCCGTACTGCCGCTTGATGGCCAGCGAGAGTTCCAGCGCGTCAATGGAGTCCAGGCCAAGGCCATCGCCAAACAGGGGAGCATCCATCTCGATTGTGGAGACGGGCATATCCAGTTGCAGGGTCTCGACAATAAGGGTCGCTACTTCGGTTTCTGATGGAGATGGAGGGTTTTCCGCCACTAATTTATGCCTATTATTTACATTAATATCAGAAGGTTTCTGGCCGCGAGCATACCGCGCCCCATAGCTTGTAACAATGCTGAATCATTATGTAACAGCGGTCGGGGTTTTTGCATCGCTCTTCAGTGTGATGCCGGTATGGTGGGTTCTTACGGTCAGGCGGGTTCATGCGTTTAACTGGCATTATCATGCTGTTTGTGGCGAGTGTAGGGGCGCATGTTCTCTCGGGCATGGGGCTTGTCGCACCTGCCGCGCGCTGGCTGGTGACGGGGCAGGCCATGGCGGGCTGCGTGCTGCTTGCGGCATCTGGCATTCGCCATCAGGTGGCATGGGGGGTGTGCCTTGCAGCCCTTGCTGCACCTGGATACGTGCTGCCCCCCGGTTTTGTGCTGCTGGCTGATTCCGTGGTGCTGTACGGCGTGCTTCAGGGCGCGTTGCTGCTGCTGTTCGCCCGTACCCTGCGGCCCGGGCATGAACCGCTTGTCACCATGCTGGCACGCCAGGTGCACGGCACGCTACGGCCCGATGTGCTGCTTTATACCCGCCAGCTGACATGGGCGTGGAGCTTTTTCTTTGCGGTGCAGCTGCTTCTGCCCGCCCTCCTTGCGCTGGTGGGGCCTGCGGGGTGGTGGCGTGCCGTGCTGCATGGGGCGAGCATGCCGCTTGTGCTGGTCATGTTCGGGGTTGAAGCCGGTGTGCGGCGCTGGCGCATCCGCAATTTCGATCATGCCTCGATCATGGATTCCATCAGGGCCTTCAACAACCGCGTGCGCGGATGAGGGGGCACCCTTTCACACCCGTGCGACGCGCCTGCGCAGGGGGCGCAGCAGCAGGCGGGCCAGAAAAATGATCATGAGCCGCACATGCATGCGGATCAGCAGCAGGTTGTCGCGCAGGTAATGGAAGTGGGAGATGCCGCCTTCATCGCGGCTGAGGTAGCGCACGGGTGAGTCAAGATTGACACAGGCCAGCCCGCGCCAGCACAGGCGCACGGCGGCCTCGGGGTCAAAATCATAGCGGCGCATGCCCGATACCGTGTCCATGACCGCCAGCAGGTCGGCCGCCGGATAGACCCGGAAGCCGAACAGGGAATCCCCGATGTCACTGCCCGGCGTTTCCAGCCGCGCCCACCAGTTGGAAACCCGCCGCCCCTGCACCCGCAGGGCGGGCGCGTCATCGGCAAAGACCGGCCGCCCCAGGATCAGGGCCGCCGGTGTGCTGCGTGAGGCGGCGATGAAGCGCTCGATCTGCTCGGCAGGGTGCTGCCCGTCGGCATCCATGGTCAGGATATGGGTGTAACCGCGCGTGCGCGCCCAGCGCAGCCCGTGATGTATGGCCGCCCCCTTGCCCCGGTTGCGCGGCAGGCGTGTGACTGACAGGCCGGGATGGGTGGCCCGCAGGGCGGCCAGGCTGTCGGCGCTGCCATCGGTGCTGCCATCGACCACAACCAGCACATCGGGCCAGAAGGCCAGCGCCCCGGCCACCGTGCGCGCCAGGACCGGGCCGGTATTGTAGGAGGGAATCACGACAAGATGGCGCAGGGCGGCCGGGTTCATGCCGTGCCTCCATGGGGGGGCTGCCGGGCAAGGGCATCGGTCAGCCAGGCCTGCACCTGGCCTGCCAGTTCGCGTGATGTCATGGCGTGGGTGGCCTGCGGGGGCAGGGTCTCGCCGCGCGTGACGGTATAGGTAATGGGCAGCGCCGGCCTGTGCAGCAGGGAAGCGCCCTTGCGCAGGTAGGGCGAGGTGGTGGTAATGAGCATTGTCTGCACCGTACAGCCCGCCTGCATGGCAATGGCGGCAAAGGCGGGGTGAAAGGCATCATTCACCTGCGCCCGGCCCGAGCGTGTGCCCTCGGGAAACAGCAGGATGGGCTGGCCTGCGCGCGCATGCGCAACCGTGCTGCGGATCAGGCGCAGCGGCGTGTCGTTGCCGGGATATTGCGCAAGCCGCAGCGCCGCGCCGTAAAACGGATGATCGAGCAGGGACTGCTTGGTCACGCACACAAGATCGGGCAGGTAGGCGGTGAACAGCATGGCATCCATCAGCGATGGATGGTTGGCCACCACCACGGTGTTGCGGATATGGGCGAGTGCTTTCAGGTCACGCGGGTTGCACCGGATCCCGCCCAGCCCACGCAGCACGTTGAGCGAAAGCCGCGACATGACCCAGACCCACCGCCGCCCGACCATGCCCCGCCACCTGCGCGGCACGACAGGGGCCAGCAGCAGTGCAACAGTATTGAATACGGCAAAGGCCCAGACAGCATAGACAAGGCCGATGCAGAAAATGATTCTATGCCAGCCTCTCCGCGCCATCTTGCCTATTCATATCCATAAAACCGAACCGGGTTGCCACGACAGGGCAGGCACCTGATAGCCCATTATGGCGGAAGGCGGCGCAACTGCCTAATAGGCCCCGCATCGCCCCCGGTCAGGGCTGATACGCCCGGCAATACCTGCGGCGGAAAAACACAAAAAGCGCCGGCGCGCCAGCGTTGTGATGCAGATTGCAGCCATTTTGAAAAAGGAGAATGGTGGAGGGAGTTGGATTCGAACCAACGTAGGCATAACCAGCGGATTTACAGTCCGCCCCCTTTAGCCACTCGGGCATCCCTCCAGGTTGGGCGGGTAGTTACGGGGTATGAGGGGGTAAGTCAAGGGTATGGATGAAAAATTTGCGACAATTTTCGTTTGGGGGAATGACGCCGCTGCCGGTTGGGCTTAAAGAGCGATCATGAACATGCGCACATCCCGCCGCCGTGGTGCCTCGCCCGGGGCTCATTCCGCTTCTTCCGCCCGCGCCACACCTGAAAGGGGCGGCAGGCGGGGTGGCCGTGGGGCCGCATCGGCTCCCGCCGGCACGTGCTGGCTGTATGGCCTGCATGCGGTCCACGCCGCGCTTGAAAACCCGGCCCGCAGGCTGCGCCAGCTTCTGGTCACGGCGGAAGCGCAGGAAACCCTGGCCGCGAAGCTTGAAGGGGGCTTTCCCATTCAGGCCGTCCGTGCCGAGCGCGCCCAGCTTGATGCGCTGTGCGGCGCTGACGCCGTGCATCAGGGCATGGCGCTGCTGGCCGATATGCTGAACCCGCCCGATCTGGATACGGTGCTTGAGCAGCCCGGCCCGGTGCTGGTGCTCGATCAGGTAACCGACCCGCGCAACGTGGGCGCCATCCTGCGCTCGGCGGCAGCCTTTGGCGCGGTGGCGGTGGTGATGCAGGACCGCAATGCTCCTGATGAAACCGGCACGCTTGCGCGCGCGGCCTCGGGCGCGCTCGAGGTCGTGCCGCTGATCCGCGTGGTCAATCTCTCGCGCGTGCTCGATGCGCTCAAGGCGCGTGGCCTGTGGGTGGTGGGGCTTGATGCGGGGGGCGGCATTCTGGATGGGGCTGCTTTCCACCAGCGCCGGGTCGCCCTTGTGCTCGGGGCCGAAGGAGCGGGCCTGCGGCGGCTGACGCGCGAGCATTGCGATGAGATCGCGGGCCTGGCCATGAGCAGCCAGATGGAAAGCCTCAACGTATCCAACGCCGCCGCCGTGGCGCTGTACGAGATGTTCCGCCACCGCTGAACCCGCGCAAAAACGTTTTCAGGCGTTGCCTTTTTTCAAAAAAGCCTCGCCAAAACCGTCTTTAAGAATGCCAGATCGCGCTCATGAGCTGCCTTTTCAGGCCGTCTTTGAGAAGAACACTGTCTTTTTTTTAACAGACTGCACCCGGAAAATTCTATCCCTGCTGCCCCGTCAGCAGGGCCGGATGTGGCGCGCCTGCGCATACTGCGCCATCGTGCGTAACGCCGGGCGAACGGGCGGGAAACATGAAAAACTATTTACGTTATAACATGTAGATTTGTCCCCCCATTATTGCCATTGGGAGGACATGACACGATTACGTGAGAAGGCCATTCCCCCACGCCGCATGCACTGGGGCAGGGGGCTGCGGGGCTAGGGATGGCGGATGGCTTCCTGTGTCGGTTCCGCTGGTTTTACGCCCCGCGCCTGACGGATTTCGGCTTTGCGCTGCGCACGACCATCGCCGCCCTGCTGGCCCTGGTGCTGGCCTTGTGGATGGAAATGGATGATCCGCAATGGGCCCCCATGACGACATGGATCGTGGCCCAGAATTCACGCGGGCAGAGCATGTCCAAGGCGCGGTGGCGGCTGCTGGGCACCTGCCTTGGCGCGGTGGCGGGGGTGGCGCTTATTGCCGCCATGCCGCAATCGGCGTGGCTGCTGTTTCCCGTGCTGGCGTTATGGGTGGGGGTGTGCTGCGGGCTGGCGACTTTCCTGCGTAATTTTCATTCCTACGCGCTGGTGCTCATGGCCTTTACCAGCGGGCTGATTGCGCTCAATGCGGCCAATGCGCCGCATCAGGTATTTGACATCGCCCTGTCGCGCTCGACCTACATCTTCCTGGGCATATTGTGCGAGAGCGCACTGGCCGCGGTGTTCGCCCCCAGCCTGATTGACGTGGCCCGGCGCGAGATCGGCCAGAAGGTGGGGGCCGCCATCGGGCAGGCCGCGCAGGCGCTTGGCAGCATGATGCACGGGCGCGAGGGGGCGTTCCTCAAATCACGCACGCTGCTGGGCTCGGTCTTTTCCGTGTCAGACCAGATCGAGTTCAGCGAAGTGGAGATGCAGCACCGCACCCGCGCGGGCGACCATGCGCGCGCGGCCCTTGCCGCGATTGCGGTGGTGATGTCGCGCGGGCTGGGGCTGAGTGCGCGCATGCATGCTACGGGCGACCTGCCGCCCGCCTTCGTCACCCCGCTGGCGCGTGCGCAGGCGCTGTTCGCGCGCATTCAGGCGGGCATGGCGGCCCCTGACCCGCTGGCCGCCATTCCCGCCCTGCGCGCGCAGTTGCGCGACCTTGGGGCGGAATGCCGCCAGCAGCTGGTCAATGACATCATCGCCGTATCCGGCCCCACCCCGCCGGGCCGGGAGGCGGGGCGGCAGCATCTTGATGGCTACATCCTCAATGCCTCGCTGGGCGTGCTGCTGGTGCGGCTCGATGCGGCGCTGGCGCATCTGGCGGCAACGCAGGTGGCGCCGGTGCATGATCGGTTCCATTTCTCCATCCCGCCATGGCGCGACCGCACGGCGGCGTGGCATACCGGCATCCGCTCGGCGGGTGCCGTGCTGATGGGCGGGCTGGTGTGGGAGTGCACCGGCTGGCCCGATGGCGCGACCTTCGCCATGTTCGTGGTGGTGACATGCAGCCGCTTTGCCGCGAATGAAAACCCGGTGCGCGACAGCATCGGCTTTCTGCGCGGGGCGGTGTGGGCGGTGCTGGTCGCGGCCATCATCACCTTCATGGTGCTGCCCGACCAGGCGGTGTGGGAGACGCTGGTGCTCTCGCTGTTCGTGCCCATGATGGTGGGCGGCCTTGCGTTGCGCGATCCGCGCACGGCGGGCACGGCTGCGCCCTATAACAACTTCCTGCCGTTCATGGTCTATCCGGGCAACCAGTCGCGGCTTGATGAACTGACATTCTTCAATACCAACAGCGCGGTGGTGCTGGGCATCGGGTGCAGCGTGCTGGTGTTTCGTCTCGTGCTGCCATTTGACCCCGATGCCGAGCGGTGGCGCATGCGCCGCCAGATCGTGCGCGACCTCCGCCGCATTGCCCTTGCCCCCGCCATACCCGACCCCGGCGCCTGGGTGAACCGGCTCACCACCGGCTTTGCACGGCTGGTGCGGCATGCCTCGACCATGTCCGATGCGCAGACCAATGCGTATCTTGATGGCGTGCTGTCGGCCATGACGGTGGGGCTGAACCTGATCCGCCTGCGTGGCCTGCTGGCCCGAGGCAGCCTGCCGCCTGCCGTGGAGGCCGCGGTCGGGCGCATGCTTGTGGCCTTTGGCGCGTGGAAGGGCGGCCCGCCGGTGGAACTGGCCCGCATCGTAATGGCGACCCTTGCACAGATACGGGCTGCGGTGGATGGCGAAGCCAACCTGTCGCGCCGGCTCGACCTGGGGTGGAGCGTGGCCTATCTGGAAATACTGGCGCGTGAACTGCACACCAATACGCGATTTTTCGATATTACGCGCCGGTTTCATCTGCCGCCGGATGGTACGGGCAGGGAAGCCGCATAGATCAGGAATAAAAGTTTCCGGGTGCCGCTTTTTTTAAAAAAAGCGGTGTTCTTCCAAAGCTTTTTGAAAAAAGCTTCACCAAAAACTTTTATTATTTTATCAAAACATTATTTCCGGGTTTCTTGTACCAAAGGATTCTTTCATGACCATCAAACGCCTCCAACCTGAAGAACGCCTCGCCGGAGCTGTCGTGCATGGCGGGCTTGTCTATCTTGCAGGGCAGGTTGCCGATGATGCCGACCTCGATGCCGAGGGGCAGACAGCCGATATCCTGCGCCAGATCGACGCGATCCTTGCCGAGGCGGGCACCAGCAAGGCAAACCTGCTTTCGGTACAGATTTTCCTGAGCGACATGAACGATATGGCCGCCATGAACCGTGCATGGGATGCCTGGCTCGACCCCGCCAGCAAACCCGCCCGCGCCACGGTGGAGGCCCGTCTGGCCAACCCGAAATGGAAGGTCGAGATCACGGGTATTGCGGCCCTGGCCTGAAAAGAGAAACGTTTTCGGGTGCCGCCTTTTTTTTAAAAAGGCGGCATTCTTCTGATTGCAACATACTGGCCAGACGGGCTTTTTACGAAGCTTCCCAGTATCGGCCGCTCACAAAACCCGCCCTGCATGCAACCGCGCGGCGGGGGCGCTGTTTTGATCTGTAACTGCGGGGTCACCCGCGCCCCTGTTACAGATACGGAGCCTGCGCCATGCCAGATGACAGTCATATCGCCTCCTCCCGCCGCACCGTGCTGGCAGCGGCGGCGGGACTTGTAACGGCAGCGGCAGCCTCTGGCCGGGCGCAGGCAGCCGAAATGGCCGCCCCCCGCCCGCCGCTGGTCGACCCGGAAAACGCCTATCCCCGTCCGCCTTTTCCCGAGCAGTCGCAGCCCTGGCCCGGTCTTGCGAGCAAGATGAACCCCCGCCCTGACCATGGCGAGACGAGCTACCGTGGCTCGGGCCGGCTGGCCGGGCGCAAGGCGCTGATTACCGGGGGTGATTCCGGCCTTGGGCGCGCCACCGCCATTGCCTACGCCCGCGAGGGCGCGGACGTGGCCATAGCCTACCTGCCGCAGGAGGAACCTGATGCGCGCGAGGTCGTAGCCCTCATCCGCGAGGCCGGGCGCAAGGCGGTTGCCCTGCCCGGTGACCTGCGTGACAGCAGATACTGCGCCCAGCTCGTGCAGCGCGCGCATGATGAACTTGGCGGGCTGGACATACTGGTGAGCAACGCGGGCCGCCAGCGCCATCAGGCCACTATTCTTGATATTACTGACGAGCAGTTCGACGAGACCTTCCGCACCAATATCTATGCCCTGTTCCACCTGAGCCGCGCGGCCATTCCGCTCATGCCGCGCGGGGCCGCGATCATTGCCACGGCTTCGGTCAATGCGTTCAGCCCGTCAGAGATCCTGCTGGACTATTCCGCGACCAAAGGGGCCATTGTCGCCTTCGTCAAGTCGCTGGCCAAGCAGATGGTGCACAAGGGCATTCGCGTCAACGCCGTGGCCCCCGGCCCGTTCTGGACCGCGCTGCAGGTCAGTGGCGGCCAGACGGAGGAGAACATCCACAATTTCGGTGGCGAGACCCCGATGGGCCGCGCAGGCCAGCCGGCTGAAATCGCGCCGATCTATGTACTTCTGGCCTCATCGGAGGCAAGCTACATCACCGGGCAGGTCTATGCGGCCTCGGGGGGCACGGGGGTTGGCTGAAACCTTGCGCAGCACGGCGCGCAATGGCACAGGAGAGGCATGCGCATGATCCTGCCTGCCCTGCTGATGCTGCTTGGTGTCGCGGTGTGTTATTTCGCCATTGGCATGATTACCGATGCCGGGCGGTTCCTGTCGGATTCCCATCCCTGGTGATACGACAGGCCCTTTACCAGAAACATCCTTATGGTTTTTCGCGCTGAACCTCCTGATAGGACAAGGGGATGACAGGATGACGGACCAGTCAGCCGCCGCGCCGGGCCTTGCGGGCCTGTTATGGCCCCGCCGCAACCTGTGTTACCGGCGGCTTGCCGAGTGGCTCATCCCCGACATGCGGTGGATGGAACGCCCCGGCCCGCTGGATATCTGAAAACAGCGTTCCGCACCGCCTTCATGCAGGAGGCGGCAGCGTCATGGCCCTGCAGGGATTTGTGTTGCGCCACTTGGGCGTTCATGCATCTGATACGCATTCACGTTACGCATATCATATATAAAAACCGAACAAGGTATGCGGGCCACCCCCGCACTGGAGATAGAGATGATCCGTTTTTCCGCCCTGCCCGCCCTCGTCGTGGCCAGTGTTGCGTTCGCCTCGCCCGCGCTGGCCTCGGTCGTGCGTTTTGAAGGGCATTTCGCGGGGGAGCATGGCGCGACATCCCACCCCGAAGGCAAGGTCGAGGCCGCGCTGAACACGCGCACCAACCTCGTGAAGTATGTCATTACATGGAGCGGGCTGAGCGGCCCGGTTACGGCGGCGCATTTCCATGGTCCCGCCCCGGCAGGCGAGGAAGCGGGCGTGCTCGTGCCCATTCCCAGCCCTTACAAGTCCGGCCAGCACGGCTCGGTCCTGCTCTCGGCCGAGCAGGCGCAGGCGCTGCAGAACGGGCAGGTTTACGTCAACCTGCACACCGATGCCCTGCCCAATGGCGAGGCCCGCGCCCAGATCGAGCGCCTGACCCCGCCCGCCAGGCCGTAAAGCCGACGCGCCTGGCATAAAGTCCATGATAGGGTTTGCATGGCTGCTATTTGTGCGGCACTGTTGGTGTTACGGCATGGAAGCCATGCCAATTCTTCATGGAGCCGGGCGACACACCTCGCCAGAAGTCAGGGAGTTTGCTTTTGCGCCTAGCATGTGTGGCCGCTACCGCGGCTGTTATGTCCCTGTCCGGTTTTGGTCCGCTGTGCGCCCATGCCCGCGCGGCGGATGCGCTTGGTGACCATACGGGAACAATCACCTTCACGATTTCAGCGGCCGATGTCGGTGCGGGCGTGTCATGGGGCAAGGGCGTGCTGACCTTCGGGGGGCATGACTATCCCTTCCGCATCCGTGGCGGCTCGGGGGCCGCCATCGGTTTCTCGCGCACCCATGCGATAGGCACCGTCTATAACCTGTATCGCGTGTCCGATATCGAGGGCACGTACTGGTCCGTGCAGGGCGAGGCCACGATGGGGGCAGGCAAGGGGGGGGCCGTCATGGAAAACAATAACGGCATCTACATCAAGTTCACCTCGACGAGCAGCGGCGCGCGCCTTGCCTTCTCGGTCGAGCGCCTGACCGTGCGGCTCAACCCCGGCGCCACGCTGCCCGCGCAGCAGTCCGCCGCCCCGCCCGCGGCCACCACCGCCCCGCCCAGCAGCCCTGCATCACACCAATAGGCAGGGGGCCGCCTGATCGTGCATGCTAGGTTCCACCATGAAAACTGATGGAGCCGCCAGCATGACAGACAATACCCATACCTTTGGCGATGGCCGCCTGGCCGCCAGCGTGCACGCGAAGGGGGCCGAACTGTGCGCTCTGCGGGCCAGCGGGCGCGACCTGCTGTGGGGCGGCGGCGCGCCGTGGCAGCGGCAGTCGCCGGTGCTGTTCCCCATCGTGGGGCGGCTGGCTGAGGACACTGCCTGGGTGGAGGGCAAGCCCTACCGCATGACGCAGCATGGCTTCGCGCGGGACTGCACCTTCCGCTGGCTCGCGCGTGACGAGACCGGCTGCCGCCTCGAACTCGTCGATACGGACGAGACACGCGGGATGTTTCCCTTCGCCTTCAGTCTCGTCATCGAATACCGGATCGAACAGGGCATCCTGTCGGTGCGCTACTGCGTGACCAACCCGGACGGGACGCGCGTGCTGCCGGCCTCGCTTGGCGCGCATCCGGCCTTCATCTGGCCGCTCGCCCCCGATGTGCCCAAGAACCGGCATGTCATTACCTTTGATGAACCCGAACCCGCCCCCATCCGCCGCGTGCGCGATGGCCTGCTGCTGCCCGAAGGCCTGCCCACGCCCATACAGGGTCGCACGCTGGCGCTTGACGAGGCCCTGTTCGCGCCAGATGCGCTGATTCTCGACCGGTTGGCCAGCCATGGCCTGACCTACCACATCCCCGGTGGGCCGGGCCTGCGGCTGGCATGGGAGGGCTTTCCCTATCTGGGCCTGTGGATGAAGCCGGGCGCTGATTTCCTGTGCATCGAGCCATGGCATGGCCTTGCAAGCCCGGTGGGTTTCAGCGGTGATTTTTCCACCCGTCCGGGCGTGTTTCACCTCCAGCCGGGACAGGAATGGCGGGCAGGCTGGCAGGTCGGCTGCATCTGAGCGGGGTTGGGGTCCGGCAGGTGTATTTTCCACGCAACACCTGCCGGAATAAGCCTTGCGAAAACAGCATGGATCGGCCCGTAAATCTGCGAAAATATCGGATGTGCAACGCGATGGTTGCGGCGTAGTAGAGCAACAGGAGCAGCATGCGGCAGTATCGCCCGCTAGGCTCACGGGAAACGCCTTGATGCGTAGTTTTTCTCCTGTCCCCGTTGTGGGATTTTCCCCGTCTTCCCCTTCCCTCCCGATCCGTTCCTTCCGCCAGCGCGTGAGTGCGTGGGTGGGTGCGGCCTATCGCAGGCAGGGGATAATGCTGCTCGCCACGCTGCCCAGCGTGGCCGTGCCCTCAGGCTGCCATTGCGGCATGGAAGGTGGTCCCTCGCTGCTTGCGCTGCGCGGCTGGGACCGCGCCTGAACCCGCAGCCTGCGGGCAGGCCAGTTCTGTGATATTGTGTATGGCGGCGCATCCCGGTGCGCCGCCATATTCATGACTGCCGTATGGCGCGGGTGAACAGGAAGGCACAGGGCGATGCACAGGCGCATGTTGAACTGCATGGGGGGAATAGGCCTGGCCATGCTGGCGCATGGGGGCACTGCCAGGGCGGCGACAACCGCCTTCAACAAAATGCCGGATTACGAGAAATTCGGCATCACGGTCTCCTCCGCCTACCATGTGCGGCGGTGCGAAGTGACGGTGCGCGTCAACCCCACCCGTTTTGCCCAGAGTGCTAGCGCGCTGGAAAACGAGGGCATTCTTGATAACGCTACGCCCGAACTCATCAGCAGGCGGCCTGAATATTATATTGGCCAGGCCATGCATGAGATCGTGCCGACCATCATCTACCATACCTTCCTGCGCTATACCGATGCGGCGACCTGCCGGTTCATGTTCCGCAACCGGGCGGGGCAGGATGATGCGCTGTACGGCTATACCGTGTCCGAGCCGACTTTCCTCAGCTTTGTCGTGCGCAGCCATACCATGACGCAGGTGGACTGGTACAAGGCCAGCTTTGACGAGATCAGGGAAGTCTCCGCCCAGT
Organism: Komagataeibacter nataicola; assembly: GCF_003207795.1. Taxonomy (GTDB): domain Bacteria; phylum Pseudomonadota; class Alphaproteobacteria; order Acetobacterales; family Acetobacteraceae; genus Komagataeibacter; species Komagataeibacter nataicola. The sequence goes on from NZ_NIRT01000011.1 coordinate 25,846, forward strand.
TCAATGAAGACCCCGCCTACGCCACTCCCGCCACACAGGAGGAAGGCGTTCCGCCCCAGTCCGCTACCATGGGCCAGCCCGGTGCGGGTGATGAGGAGCCGGGGGTGACAGACGGGCTGCGATGAACCACAAACAGGCATGATGACTGCCCCACCGGAATTTTCGCCCCAGTTCATGGATCAGTTGCGCGACCTGCTGCGCTGGCGGCGTGATGTGCGCCATTTCCGTCCCGACCCGGTGCCCGAACCCGTGCTCGATGACCTGCTGCGCACCGCCTGCCTTGCGCCCTCGGTCGGGCTGAGCGAGCCGTGGCGCTTCGTGCGCGTGGATGACGCGGCCCGGCGGACTGCGGTCCGGGCTGATTTTGCCCGCTGCAACGAGGCCGCCCTGGCTGATCGTGACGGGCCGGATGCCCTGCGCTATGCGCGGCTCAAACTGGCCGGGCTGGATGACGCGCCCCACCATGTGGCCGTGTTCTCTCACCCCGATCCCGCCCAGGGGCGCGGACTGGGGCGGACGACCATGCCACAGACGACCACCTGGTCCACCGTCATGGCCATCCATACCTTCTGGCTGGCGGCGACTGCGGCAGGCGTGGGTGTGGGCTGGGTCTCGATCATTGATCCCGACCGGGTTGCAGCCGTGCTGGACATGGACCCCGCACTCGAACTCGTGGCCTATTTGTGCGTGGGCTACCCCGCAGCCCCCGCCAATACCCCTGAACTGGAGCGGCGCGGCTGGGAACGCCGTGCGCCCGAGCGGCGGCAGTGGATCCGGCGCTAGGCCGCAGGCGAATGCTCACCCATGCGTGCCAATGAACGGATGCTGCGTGCCCTGGCCCGCGCGCCCGCCCGTAATTTGCTGCATGTGGCGCGTCGTTTCACGCCGGTGCTGGATGCAGGTTTTTCATACGAAGGGGAGTGCGCCTATCTGGCCTATTGCCGCGCGCGCATGACATTGCCCGCAGGTCTTGATGAGACGGGGCGGGAATGCTGGGTCAATTCCCTGCATGTGGAAGATTGGTAACGGACCCATGTGCTGCTGGCCGCCCTTGAGTTTTCCGCTGTTGTCTTTGCTTTATGGGAAGAGCAGCAGGGCAGGCGTGACGGCCTTGTGTGCCTGATCTCGAAAAGCCGGGTGGCGGGCAGCAGGCGGCAGGCCGTCGTGTGGAAGATGCACCGCCATCGCCCCGGCCATGTCTGGCTGGGCGAGGATCTGTGCGGGTATGACGATGCGGTGCTGGAACTGACATCACGCGATGACATCGCCTCTGTAAAGGATCGGCTCTACCTGCGTGCATGAGGGGCAGGCGCATAGCAATACGGTCTGGCCTTGCCGATGTTTGTGTATTCGTGGCGCTGTTACATGCGGGCTGGCAGGTAGCGGGGGCCGGTATTAACAGCCATTTTCACGAATGGTTGAAAAAACGGGTGGCAGATATTCGTTAAATCCGGTTTTGCCGCGCCTCTGTTTCACCCATTGTACGGACCGGATTTCAGGCCGGGGGCGTGCGCCTTCCGGCTCCGTATCGCGTATCTGGTCCGGGCATGCCCTGTCTATGTTCCGCTAAGAAATCATGATGACCTGCCCGGCACGGAGGACTGAACGCTGCTGCACCATTTCGAACATCTGTTCCAGCATTACGGCTATGGGGTCATTACCTTCATTGTCATGCTGGAAAGCATGGGCCTGCCGCTTCCTGCCGAGACGCTGATCATTTCCGCCTCCGTCTATTGCGCCGCCACCCACCGGCTCGATATCCGCTGGGTGGCCCTGGCCGCTGTGATGGGGGCCGTCATTGGCGATAACATCGGTTACATGATCGGGCGCCGGGTGGGCCTGCCGCTGCTGCAGAAATATGGCAGCCGCATCAAGCTTACGCCGCAACGACTGCTGCTCGGCCGTTTCCTGTTCCGCCATCATGGCAGTGGCATCGTGTTTTTCGGGCGTTTTGTGGCGCTGTTGCGTGTGTTCGTGGCGCTGCTGGCCGGGGCCAATCACATGCCCTGGCCGCGTTTCATGATCTTTAATGCGTTGGGCGGGCTGTGCTGGGCCGGGGGGTACGCCACCGGAGCGTATTACCTGGGGCGCAAGGTCACGCAGGTATCGGGGCCAGCAAGCATCGGGCTGGGTCTGGCTGTGGCGGCGGGTCTTGTGGCGAGTGCGGTGTTCCTGCGCCGCAATGAGCAGCGCCTGACCGCGCAGGCCCTGCGTGAGGCCGAGGCGGAAAATGCAGCGGGCGGAACACAGGCCGCCTGAGCGTTATGGTCAGGCGCTTTTGGCCAGTGGCTGCTGCGTCTGCTGCGCCTGGGCCGGGCCGGGCAGGCGGCTGAGCAGATGCGGGCGCTCATGATCTGGCAGCAGGTCGGCCAGTGTTGTCGAGTCCAGCACGCTCATGAAGGCGCCTAGCGCTGTAGAGAGCACGCCGCGCAGCTTGCACATGTCCGAGAGGATGCAGCAGCTGCCATCGGGGTGGGTGGGCTCGCAATGCACCAGTTGCAGGTCATCCTCGGTCTGGCGCACGACATCGCCAATGCGGATATCCTCGGGGGCATGGGCAAGGACAAGGCCCCCCCCACGACCGCGCCGCGCATCGATCAGCCCAAGGCGCGACAGCCGGTGAATGACCTTGACGAGGTGATTCTCGGAAATGTCGTACGCGCTGGCTATCTCATGGATCGAGACACGCCTGTCGGCATGCAGTCCCATGTATAACAGCGTACGTAAGGCATAATCGGTGTGCAGGGTCAGGCGCATACCGATAACTAGCATGGCGCGAATAAGTAGAAACAGACCTCTATAAATTGCATAATAAATGCACATTAATGGGTAAAATTCCCTCCAACCCTTGGTTTTGGGGCCTTGATTGCTCTTAAAGGCGACGATTTCGGTGCTGTAGTATCACGGTAATGTGATTGAAGTAACAGATAACCGCCATCATCCTGCCTCTATCGCGTTACGCAAGTCCGGGTTGTGCTCCGGCATGGAAAAAGACGGCGTTTCTGAGGATAAATTACCTGTTTTCAATAGGTTGATTTTTAAAACCTCTGGTTGCTTACCCTGCCCCGCTGACGGGAAGGTGGGGAGGCCGACACACAATCTCACCATGCGAGTGATTAGGGTGAGCAATAAGCAACGGCATCAGTAATGGCGGAGCGCGCGTTTCCATGCGCCGGGCCAATTCTGGTGGATCTGAGTTAAAAAATTGCGGAAACTGCCAAAAATATACACGGCCTCGCCCAGCCATGCCACCATTCGTGGCCGGGTTCATGTAGGCCAGACAGTCTTATTCATCATGCGGGTTGCATTGCGGAATACGATTCGCATCCCTACTGGCCGCGCCGGAAGGGAAACATAGGGGCAGCATCGCTGCCCATCATGCCTGATGTGTGCCATCCGGCCTGACCTGTGGATACATCCGGCAGCCTCACTGAAGACCAGTGGCTGGGCATCCGGCACGCATGTCTATCTGCTTGATTTTCCTGCCCGTCTTGGTGCGCCCAACGGGTCAAGAAAAGGATAATGCATCTGGCGCATGATTGCGCATGAATATCTCTATAATCGCATCCTATCCAAAAGGGTAGGGGGGTATGCATATAACAGGTTTTTTATATCGGCCCTGCCGGTCAGTCCGATCAGGGGGGATTACTGCGCGTCTACCTTGCAAGACTGGGGGAGCGTGCGTTACTTCCGGCGTTCTCTTCTGATTAATGGCAGCAGGATTAATGATTTGGCCGAGCCCGTAAAACGTAATGCCAGCGGGCGCACGCGCGCCATTGTGGTCGCGCTGTTGCTGGGTGTGGTCGTGGGGCTGGGGCTGCATGCGGCGGGCCCTGCGGCGGCTGAAGGCGCCACCCGCTGCGCCACCCTGCTGACGGGGCTGTTCCTGCGCCTCGTGCGCATGATTATCGCCCCGCTTGTTTTCGCCACCCTCGTGTCGGGCATTGGCAGTCTTGGCGATGGCGCGCAGGTGCTGCGCATCGGCGGGCGCATCCTGCTGTGGTTTATCGTCGCCTCCTTCCTGTCGCTCGTGACCGGCCTGCTCGCCGCCAACCTGCTCCAGCCTGGAGTGGGCTTTACCGTGCCCACGGCAGTAGGCGATATGGGGCTGGCGCATGCGCATTTCGACCCGATCGAGTTCGTGCTGCACGTGGTGCCCACCAGCATTTTCGATGCCATGGGCCGCAATGACATTTTGCAGATCGTGGTGTTCTCCGTCCTGTTTGGCCTGGCACTGCCTGCGGCGGGCAAGGGCGCGCAGCGCATGATCCTGCCCTGGACGGATGAACTCGCCCGCATCATGCTGCGCATGACCGATATGGTGATGTATGCCGCCCCCGTGGCCGTGTTCGGGTCGGTCATGGGCAGCGTGGCCCATAGCGGCATTGGCATTCTGGGCATGTTTGGCGTGTTCCTGTGCAAGTTCTATGGCACGCTGGGCGTGCTGTGGGTGCTGCTGACCACCATGACCTTCTGCGTGCTGGGGCGGCGTGTGTTCGCGCTGGCGAAGCTGCTGCTCCAGCCCATCCTGCTCGGCTTTGCCACCGCGAGCAGCGAGGCCGTCTATCCGCTGCTTGTCGAGCGGCTGGAGCTTTTTGGCGTTCCTGACCGCATCAGCGGCTTCGTGCTGCCGCTGGGCTACAGCTTCAACCTTGATGGCTCGGTGCTGTTCCAGTCCTTTGGCGCGCTGTTCATCGCGCAGGCCTATGGCATCCATCTGCCTGTGGGCCAGCAGATCGCGATGGTGCTGGTGATGATGCTGAGCAGCAAGGGCATTGCGGGCGTGCCGCGCGCGGCCCTGGTCACGCTGGCCGCCGTCATGCCGCAGTTTGGCCTGCCCGAGGCGGGGCTGGCGCTGATCCTGGGCATTGACCACTTCCTCGACATGGCGCGCACGGCCACGAACGTGCTGGGCAATGGCTATGCCGCCGCCGTCGCTGCCCGGTGGGAAGGCGAACTGGCCGACCACGCGCTGGAGGAGGGGGCGTAACCCCTCGTGTGTGTGAAACGTTTCTGGTGAAGCTTTTTTCAAAAAACTTCTGAAAAATGCCGCCTTTTTGAAAAAAGGCGGCATCCCGGAACTTCTGCTTTATGCTTTTGCCAGCGCCGTGCGCAGCTTTTCATCGAGCACATCGAGGAAAGGCTGGGTGTCGAGCCATTTGGTGTCCTTGCCCACAAGCAGGGCGAGGTCCTTGGTCATCTGACCACCTTCCACCGTTTCAATGCACACGCGCTCGAGCGTATGGGCGAAATGGGTGACATCGGGCGTGTCATCGAATTTGCCGCGATAGGCCAGGCCACGCGTCCAGGCAAAGATTGAGGCGATGGGGTTGGTGCTGGTGGGCCGCCCCTTCTGGTGCTCGCGGAAGTGGCGGGTCACGGTGCCATGGGCGGCTTCGGCCTCCACCACGTCGCCCGTGGGGTTGAGCAGCACCGAGGTCATCAGGCCAAGGCTGCCGAAGCCCTGGGCCACGATGTCGCTTTCCACGTCGCCATCATAGTTCTTGCATGCCCAGACATAGCCGCCCTTCCACTTCAGCGCGCAGGCCACCATGTCATCGATCAGGCGGTGCTCGTAGGTCAGGCCCAGCTTTTCGAACTCGGCCTTGAACTCGCGCTCGTACACTTCCTGGAACACATCCTTGAACATGCCGTCATAGGCCTTGAGGATGGTGTTCTTGGTGGACAGGTAAACCGGCAGTTTGCGGTCGCGCCCATAGGCCAGCGAGGCGCGGGCGAAGCCCTCGATCGAGGCGCGGGTGTTGTGCATGCCAAGGGCTACGCCGGGGCCTTTGAAGTCATGTACGTCAAGCACCTGCTCGGGGCCGCCATCAGCCGGGGTGTAGCGCAGCGTGACCTTGCCGGGACCGGGAATGCGCGTTTCAGCCGCGCGGTAGATGTCGCCATAGGCATGGCGGCCGATCACGATGGGCTGGGTCCAGTGCGGCACGAGGCGCGGCACGTTGGAGCAGATGATGGGCTCGCGGAAGATGGTGCCATCAAGGATGTTGCGGATGGTGCCGTTGGGCGAGCGCCACATCTTTTTCAGGCCGAATTCTTCCACCCGTGCCTCATCAGGGGTGATGGTGGCGCATTTCACGCCCACGCCGTAGCGGCGCACGGCCTCGGCGGCTTCCACGGTCACGCGGTCATCGGTCTCGTCGCGGTGGGTGATGCCGAGGTCATAATATTTCAGGTCGATATCGAGATAGGGCAGGATCAGCCGCTCGCGGATGAAATGCCAGATGATGCGGGTCATCTCGTCGCCATCCATTTCGACAACGGGATTCTTGACCTTGATCTTTGTCATGGTACGTCTGTGTGCCTTTGTTAAATCTGGTTTTTTTGAAGGATATTTTTTTGTGGCGCCCGTCTGCGCGGGTCCTCCCGGCGGCCCGCATTATTAGGCGTGTGCCCGGACGATAAAAAGCATTGCCGCGTGCCGGTTCGTTCACAAACGTGCCAGCCCTGATGGGCGGGGCTGTTTGCCGCCATTGCGCACGGGTCTACCCGCCTGTGTGCACCCGTGGCATGAAGGTGGCATGAACTGGCATTTCCCCCCACGTGGCCTGTGGCGCAGGCCCCGGTCATGGCGGCAGGCCTGGCCTGATGTGCTGCTGGGGCTGATGGCCGGTCTTGCGCTGCTGCCCGCCTGCACGGCGTTGCAGGGCATTGCGCGCGCGCTCATGCTGTGGGGGGTGATTGCACTCGCCTTCAACAGCAGGCGGGTGCTGCTCGCATTCCTGCTGCCTGCCGTCGTGTTGCTGCCCGGCGCGCTGTATTACATCCATATCAGCGGGGCGCCGCCGGGTTATCCGTTATGGCTGATCCTGTTCTACTGCTCGGTGCCGGTGGTGATGGGCTATGTCGCCCCGGTGCTGCCGTGGCTGTGCGCGTGGGCGGTGTTCTGGTCGGGGCTGGCAGCACTTTACGTGTCGCGCCCGCGCGGGGCGGTGGTACCATGGCCCGCCCGGTGGCGCCTTGGCGCGGTGGCGGTGCTGGTGGCGCTGACGGTGGTGCCGCTGATCCGGCTGTGGCACAGCCTGCCGCCCACCCGCGCGGGCACGGAGAACCCGCTGGTGGCCATCCATGCCCGCTTTGACCGCGCCTGGCCGTGGAGCCTGCTCAGCGGCTATGCGGCAGCAAGGCGCGAGACATGGCGCGTGACCGCCATGGCGCGGCGGATCAGCCATGAGCCGGTCACCTTCCTGGCCCCTCCCGCCACCGATGCGCCACAGGTGATCGTGCTGGTCATTGGCGAGAGCGCGCGCCGCGACCACCATCACGGCTTTGGCTACGGCCTGCCCACCACGCCCGAAATGGACCGGCTGCCCGGCCTGCTGCGCTTTGACAATGTGGTCACGCCCTTTGACTACACGGTGGGTGCCGTGCCGGTCATCCTGTCGGGTTATGACCGGCTGCGGCCGGGGGCCTCGCCGGGGCATGACCTTGTCTCGGTGTTCAACGCGGCGGGGTTCGATACGTGGTGGATCAGCAACCATCCCCGCCTTGGCCCGTATGACAGCGTCATCGGCGCCTATTCGGAGCAGGCGCATCATATTGCCTACACCACCGTGCAGGGCGGCGTGATGAGCCGCCCCGTGCTTGATGAGCGGATGCTGCCCGTGTTCGAGCAGGCCGTTGCCGGGGCGAAGGGGCCGGTGCTGATCGTGCTGCACCTGTTTGGCAGCCACGAGAACGCGGCCGACCGTTACCCCCCGGGCTTCGCCCATCTGGGCAGCGCCTATGACAACAGCATCGCCTATACCGACCATATCCTCGCACGCGTGCAGGCCAGCCTGCAGGCGCATGGAGGGGCATCAGCCCTGTTCTACGTGCCCGACCATGGGGTGCGGGTGAATGAATGCACGGCCGGCATCCCCGCGCATGGCGATGTGCGTGCGGCGTATGAAGTGCCGCTGTATTTCTGGGCCTCGCCCGAGTGGCAGGCCGCTCACGGTCCGGCCATGCAGGCCGCGCGCGCCAACGTGCATGCACCCTTTACGCTGGCCAGCATGCCCGCGAGCGTGCTTGAGGCGGCGGGACTGGCCTATGCGGGGCTGGATCGTGGCCTGTCGGTGCTGTCAGCCGATCCTGCCCGTCCACGCAGGATCGTGCATGGCGATGGTGCTGCCAACCAGAACGTGGATTACGACCATAGCCATGACGACCAGAGCTGCCATATCGCGCGCGATTAACCGGGTATGACCGAAGAAATTTCTGGTGAAGCTTTTTTTAAAAAGCTTCAAGGGAATGCCGCCTTTTTGAAAAAAGGCGGCACCCGAAAACATTTGGCCCTTACTTCCCGTTGGGGTGGTCCTTGCGCCAGGCGTCATAGCGGCGCTTGTCCAGGCAGTAGGCCAGGTCACGATAGAGCTGGATGTGGCGGATGTGGGTGACCTCCTCCTGGCAGCCGATCTTGTCGCTGTCCTTGTATTCCTCCCATGCGGGTTGCAGCACCAGGGCGCGTTCCTTTTCCGCCGTGACGCAGGCATTGGTCACCTCATCGCCAAACTCGGTGGTGCAGGCCTCCACGACCGGATAGTTGGGAAATGTCAGCGCGGGAGCGGCAAGCTGCACTTCGGGGCGGATATAGAGCGAGTTCAGTTCCGCCTCGGGCACGTCGGCGCGGGCGGCGGGCACGCAGGCCACGGCCAGTGCACCCAGCAGGGCACAGGTGATGATCTTGTTCATGTCTGTATGCCTTCTTCATTCGAAAAAGCGCGGCACGGGGCTGCGCGCCTTATGTGGCCATAATGCCAGTTCCTGCCTAGGGGAATGGGAATGTGCGTTCCCATGATGGCGCGGCCATAAGATTCCGCCACGCAGGCCAGTCCCGCACGAGCCGGGCCAGCACGGCATAGCCTGCCCCACCGGGATGCAGCCCATCGCCCTGACTGATCCCGCCACACCATGCGGCACTGCCCAGCAGCGGCGCCCATACGGACAGGAATGGCACGCCAGTCCGGCCACATAAGGCCGCCATGGCCCGCTCAAGCACGTGGGTGCGCTGGTCGGGGCCGGGCCGCCCCACGGGCGGGGGGCCGATCATCAGGGTTGGCCACGTGCCGCGGGCCTGGCGCAGGATCTGTTCGGTCGCGTGCAGGCTGTCCTGTAGCGCAAGGCGGGGCTGGCCAGAGGCATCAGCCGCGCTGTCATTGGCCCCGAAGGACAGGACAATGCCACCGTCACCGCGCCCGTGCAGGCGGGCCTGCGCTTCAGCCTGCCAGCGCTGCGCGATGTCGTGGCTGGTCTGGCCCCTTACGCCAAGGTTGTAGAGGGTGAGATCATGCCCGGCCTGCTGCTCCAGCGCGCAGAGCCGACCGGCCCAGCCCTGGCAGGTTTCATCGCCCGTTCCCGTGACGTAGCTGTCACCGATAAAGCAGAGTCGCATGCGGGCATGATAGGCCCCGACCTTGTGCGAAGGCACTGTCATTTCACTACTTTCTTATTTTGTTCTCATGTTTTAAACTGGTTGTGCCAGGAATTTGGGGGAGCACGAACACACATGCGGGCAGGCATCATGCCATGGTTGGGCCTGTGGCTTCTACTGACAGCCGTACCCGCACTGGCAGCCCCTACCCCCTATCAGGTGGCTCCTGCCGCTATTGGGTGCACGCAGGTTGCCAGCCTGCGCCGGGTGGCGGAACTGTCCCTTTCCATGTCTGCCGCCGCCTATGCACAGGCGCTGGCCCAGTTGCATTGCCAGCGTGTTGACGGGGCGGGAACGTGGCAATTACTGGGCACGCACGACACGGTTGCGCGCTTGCGCCCGCTGCCTGTGCGGCGGGGTGAGGTGTCGCTGTATTTTGCCAGCAGTGCCGTGAGTGTAGCGGCGCTCGCGCCCGCAGCGCTGCCACCGGGGGTGTGGCGGTTGGTACTGGCGGGTGGTGTGGCGGTGCTGCTGTGGTCCATGCTGCGCTACGGCGGGCAATGGTGGCGGCGTGGGCGCGCGTGGCGGCTGTGCGGGCAACTGGTGCGCCACCATGCCGAGGCCCTGCGCATCCGCCGCCAGCAACTGGTGCAGTTCAACAGTTATGGGGTGGAGCGCACCACGAAGTGGGAGCGTGAGCAGGCGGAATTCGTCAGGACAATCATCCAGCCTGCCCTGCGCGGCAAGAGGCTGGCGGCGACGTGGCCTGCCCTCGCCCCGCGCGTGCTGGCGCTGATCGATCAGGTGGCGCGTCAGGTTCCTGCTGGCACCAGGGCGGCGGATGGCTTTTCACCCGACATGGACCCCATCGCCTATGAGCGTTACTGCGCCGCCCGCCTGCGGGCCTGTGGCTGGGATGCGCACGCCACTCCGCCGGGCGGTGATCAGGGGGCGGATGTCATTGCCGTGCATGGCCATGTCAGGCTGGTCGTGCAGTGCAAGCTGTACCGCAACGCCGTGGGCAATGAGGCCGTGCAGCAGATTGCAGCCGCCCGCCTGCATTACCATGCCGATGTGGCGGCCGTGGTCTCGAATGCGGATTACACGATTCCGGCCCGGCAGCTTGCCCGGTCCAACAACGTGTTCCTGCTGCATCACGATGAACTGCCTGCCTTTGCCGCCCGGCTGGCGCGGGCGCGCAAGAAGGCATGACGGACATATTGTGTCATAACATGACACGCACCAGCCCGCCCGTTCGCGCGCCCCGGCCTGAGGGAGAGGAGGTCAGTCCTTCGCGGGCTGGGAAACCGTGGCAGAAGGCCGATTACGCGTGCTCAGCCGGACCGTAATCAGCAGATGGGCGATCATACGTGCAGAGTTGCTCATGGATCATACCTCCTATCCTCTTCATACATGAATCGTTTCGCAAAAGCGAAGGTTTCCTGAAACATGGCTGCATTTTGTGCTGCTGTTGCGCTGCATGGTGTCCATTCCCATCTATAGGCATGAACGAAACAGGACAGGATCAGGGCTTGAAACGACATCGTGTGATGCTGGACGGGCGTGAACTCTATGCTGGCGCGCAGTGGACGCACGTACAGCGCTTTGCCGCCGCCCTGCAGGCCAGAGGGCAGAATGCCGTGGCGATTCGCGATGAAACACCCCCGCCCCCCCGTGCGCCACGCGCCCGTCTGCGCGGCCTGCCGCCACGGCCCACCCCGCCCACAGGGGCGTGAGGCATGGCGTACTGTTATCTGGTCATTGCCATCATGGCGGAGGTTACGGCCACGTTCTGCCTGACCCTGTCCAACGGCTTTACGCGGGTGGGGCCATCATGCGTGACGGTGGTGGGGTATGGGGTAGCGTTTTATGCGCTGTCGCTGGCGTTGCGGGTCATTCCCACCGGTGTGGCCTATGCCATCTGGTCAGGTATTGGCACGGTGCTCATTACGCTGGTCTGCCGCGTGGTGCTGGGGCAGAAGCTCGATCTGGCCGCCATTGCGGGCATGGCCCTGATCGTGTGCGGCGTGCTGGTCATGAACCTGCTTTCAGGGGCAGGGCAGCACGGATAAAGGTTTTGGCCGAAGCTGGTTTCAGAAAGCTTTCAGGCATGCTTCCCATTTAAAAAAAGGCTGGCTCCGCGTGGAGCCAGCCCCTGTCATGCTCAGCGGTGGCGGCCACCGCCGCCGGGTCCATGACCCCCGCCGCCGCCAGGACCATGGCCTCCGCCGCCGGGGCCGCCAGGGCCGCCGGGTCCATGCCCGCCCCCGCCTGGGCCCCCGCCGCCCGGACCACCGCCACCGGGGCCACGGCCCGGGCCGCCGCCATGATCGCCGCGTGGTCCTCTGCCCATAAAGGGGCCACCGCCGCCACCCCGACGCGGGCCGCGAAACCCGCCGCCACCGATATATTCCGGCGCGCCGCCATAATAATCGCCATAGCCATTGTAATAGCCACTGTAACCGTAGCCGCCGCCATATCCACCGTAATAGCCCCCACGCGGGCCGTCCACGCAGGCGCTCAGGCCACTGGCTACGGCCAGTACGCAGAGGGATCGGGTCAGTTTTTTCATGGGGTAGATCGTCCTTATTGTCATTGCGATGGCAGGGTTGGGCCTGCGGGGCGCATATGAGTGCACTAAGACGACTGTTCCGGTCTTTTCACGCGCATGCAAGGGCGTGGGGAAACCGTGCCCCTGTTTTTTCGCACAAAGAAGTCTCTGGCGAAGCTTTTTTCAGAGAGCTGTGGAAAATGCTGCTTTCCTCAACCCTTCCCGCCATGGGGCAGGGGAGTATGACCGGGAGAGATGACGGGGCCATCCCATCCCGGCCAGCCCGCATGCTTATTTCAGGCCATCGGCCTTGGCGAGTTCTTTGACGCGACGCAGCAGCGAGGTTGCGTAATCTTCCGCTTCCATCTTGGAGCTGAACCCGGCAATGGCGCCGGTCAGGCCACCAATGTTGATTTCAATCGTGAATTTGCCCTGTGCGTCGGGTCCGGTCGCTACGGCTTTGCTCATGATGGCATCCTGTTCGTCATGGTGTGTATCAGGGACACACGCGGTGTCCGTCTCATCATAAATGGGGTGGCGCAGGACCATCATCCAGACCCGCCCCTGCATGGCAGGATGCCATGACGCAATCTTGACATGGCGGTGGTCGATACAGGGGTCATGCCGCTGGTTTTGCGCAGGCAGGGGTAAGCTTGTTACAAGGGCTGCTTTTCATGGCGCGGCATGCTTTGTGCCCGCGCCGCTCCAGCCAGGATATTGCCCCGCATATGATGAAGCGCCTGCCCGGTTTCTTTCAGATGGCCCGCCTGTTCGACCTGTTCGAGGAGGGGGTGATGCTCATTCTGACCCTGCTGATCGTGGTGATCGCGGGCACGTCGCTTGTGCATGTGGTGGTGGCGGTGGGGCGCATGGTGCTGACCTCGGGGCTGAACCCGACCAGCCCGGAAGTGCTGCAGGGCATTTTCGGCATGTTCTTTACCGTGCTGATCGCCCTTGAGTTCAAGCATTCCATTCTGGTGCTGCCCGATGCGCAGCCCCATAGCATGATCCGCATGCGCTCGGTGCTGCTGATCGGCATGCTGGCCACGGTGCGCAAGTTCATCGTCATCGACCTCAAGGAAGTCGATGTGATGGAACTGCTGGCCCTCTCGGCTGCCGTGCTGTCGCTGGGCATTGTCTACTGGCTGGTGCGTGCGCCGATACCGGGTGCCGCAGCACCGACCGGCGAGGCGCCTGCCACGCCGGAAGGGTGAAGGAATAAAAGTTTCCACACGCCGCCTTTTTCAGGAAGGCGGCGTTCTTCTGAATCTTTTATTCCTGAGGGCCTATTTCGCGCGGGCGAGGTCATCCTCAAGCTTTTTCATGCGCGCGGCAAGCGCATGGGCGTGCTCGGGCCGGTCTTTGAGCGCAATGGCGTGGTCACGGCGCACCTGCTCAAGTTCACGCTCAAGATCGGTGGTGGACGGCATGTGATGGTCTGCGGACATGAACTGGCTCCATAAAACTGTGGTTCCTGTTCATGTCGGAATGTGTCGGGGCTGGCGCAACCTGTTTTTTGCGCGGATGTGGTATGTCGTGGCGGATCAGTGGCTTGCAGCGCGCAGGTGCGCTGGCATGATGGGCTTCAACATGCCCGCACACGGGTGCATGACCTCATGCATGAGGGAAAGGAGAAGGGCTGATGGATTTCAAGGATGGCGATATCGTGGTGGTGAAGGACGATGCGGCGGTCAGGCCCGAACAGCGCGGCTTCAAGGGTGCCATCGTGGAAATGATTGAAAACGGACAGGTTCGCGTGCGCAATGACCGCACCGGCAATGATGCCTGGTTCTCGGTCGGGGACCTGCGCCACGAATGAACGCGGGCGTGTGGTCAGCCTCCACCCGCAGGCGTGCGAACTGTCAGTTTCTGCTTGATATGCTTTTGCAGGAACGCGTGGGCAGGGCGGGCGACAGTAACGCGATGCAAGCATGAAAATGGGTGGGGCGGAGATCACATCTGCATGAGTAGCGCGCCGTTGCGCGGCAGGCGCATTGCCGCCGCGCATGCCGGGTTTGGACGGTTGCGGTCACATGGTGATAGAAGTACGAAGACCGGCCCCGCCGGGAACCGGACCGACAGACAGCGAAGAGATTTGATGAACCGCAGCAAGATTGTAAAATGGGGGACCATCGTGTCCCTGCTGCTGATGATGGGCAGCGTGGGCGTGCTGGTGCGCGGCATGACGGCTGATGGCATTGGTCCCATCTCATGGATGGTGGCCGAGGGACTTGCGGGGCTTGGCCTGCTGGGGCTGGGAATCATCAACATAAGTGGCGGGCGCGACTGAGCGCGCCCACCGGGGCGGGTCTAGTCGCCCATACCGGGGCCGCCTGAGCCGCCTGGCCCGTCACTCGGTGCGTCCTGCCCGGGCGAGCCGGTCATGCCGCCAATGCCGCCGCTCTGGTCGGGATCGCTGGGCGAATGGCCGGACTGGCAGGCTGCCAGCCCTGCGAGAAGCAGCAGAACGGTAATTTTTTTCATTTAGGGTTTGCGTCCTTCGATCACGATATGGCGAGGTATGTAAGGATATTGGCGCCGGAATCAAAGCCTTTCCCCGCATCTTTAAGGCGTGGGTGCGCCAGCGGGTTCCACGCCAAGGCGGTAGATGGTTGTTTCATCATATATCTGGCCGGGACGCAGTTCGATCGAAGGGAAGTCCGGATGGTTGGGGCTGTCGGGGTAATGCTGGGTTTCCAGCGCCACGCCGTCGCCCTGCCGGTATGTGTGGCCTGAAGGTCCGGCATAGGCTCCATCAAGTGAATTGCCCGTATAGACCTGCAGGCCGGGCTGGGTGGTCAGCACCTCCACCACCCGGCCCGATGCCGGGTCGCTCAGTCGGGCCGCAGGCGCTGGCGTTGCGGCATGGGCGCGGTTGATGATCCAGTTCTGGTCATAGCCGTGGGCATAAAGCATCTGGGGCATGCTGGCGCGCAGGCGCGCGCCAATGCGGTGCGGCGTGCGGAAATCGAGTGGGGTGCCTGCCACGGGGGCGATGGCGCCGAGCGGCAGCGCATTGGCATCGGTGGGCGTATAGGCATCGGCATTGAGCTGGAGCACGTGGTTTTCCACCGTGCCGCTGCCCTCGCCACTCAGGTTGAAGTAGCTGTGGTTGGTCAGGTTGATGACCGTGGGCCGGTCCGTCGTGGCGCGGTAGTGCAGCGAAAGCTCATTGCGCGTGTTGAGCGCGAAGGTGACATGCGTGGTCAGTGTGCCGGGAAAGCCTTCCTGCCCGTCGGGGCTGATGAGCTTCAGGGTCACGCTGGCGGCGTCTGCCGTAACGGCCGTGCCCTCCACGGTCCAGACCTGCTTGTCAAACCCCCTGCGGCCGCCATGCAGCGCGGTCGTGCCTTCGGTGGGGGGAATGTGGTAGCGCTGGCCTTCAAGCATGAAGGTGCCGTGAGCAATGCGGTTGGCCACGCGCCCCACCGTCGCCCCGAAGAACAGGCCGCCCCTGGCGCTGTCCACCGTATAGCCTGCCAGCGTGGGGAACCCCAGCACCACGTTATCGACATGGCCGGTGCGGTCGGGCGCCTCAATGGCGGAAATGATGCCGCCATAGCTCAGCACCCGCACGCGCATGCCGTGTGCATTGGTCAGGGTGAACTGCTCGACCGGCTGGCCATCGGGCGTTGCGCCAAACGGCGCGCGGGCCAGGGTGGGCGCGGGCAGGGGCTGTGCCGCAGCCGTGCCGGTCATGAGCATGGCGGCTGCCAGCAGGGTGGCGTGGGTGTGTGGAAAAAGGGCCTGCATGGCGGCGTCCTGTCAGCGTGAAGCGAGATGCGACGTGTTTGCGGGTGGTTTATCTTGCCGCTATTGGCATGATCCTGCAAAACAGTCTTGTGATGTGGGGTCTGGCATGCATGGGCATTGCACATGCATATGAAAGGGAGACAATGGGATACAGGGTAGTGTTGGCAGTGATGGCCGGAGGACTCGCCTGTAATGGCCTGGCGGGCGGCGCGCGGGCGGCACTGGCGCAGGAACCTGCTTCCCCCGCCGCGCATGTGGCGGCAAATCTGCAGAAACTGCCGCCGTACCAGAACAAGGTGAACGAATATATCGACCTTGCTTCGGTGCAGGCGCGCGGCACCCATTCGTCGGCCACGTTCATCCAGGATTTTGACGAGGACATGATCCGCCACGGGCTGCCTTTTGCCTCGGTGCGGTTTTCTGTCGTCTATAACTGTGCGGGTGATACCTATCGCACAATGGCCTATTCCACCTGGTCAGGCCATATGGGCACCGGCCACCGCATTGCCGATGGCCCCGTGCCCCGTGGCGAAATGACGGTTGACCCCTCCCTGCGCGATGGACGTCGCATCGCCTGTGGCAAAAACCCGCATGGCGGGGAGGAGTGAGTCTCCACCCTGTGGATAAAACGGTAAATAATGTGGATAAACGGGTGGACGGGCCACGGGCTTACGCACCACATGGCTGAGGGAACAGATAAAAATGAGTGATGAGGCGACTGTGGACAGTCAGCTGATTGACGCCGTGGCAACAGCCCTGGAAGGGGATGGCGCACCCCCCGCTCTGACCCCCGCCGCGCGCGAGCAGGCCCGCGCCTTCGTGCAGCGGCTGGAACAGCAGGGGCTGAGCGTGACCCCGGCAGGCGACGTGTCCGCCCTGCGCCTGATTTCAGACGGGTTTATCGACCTGTTCTCGAGTGAAGACCGCAAGCTGAAATACAGCTCCCTTCTTGTGCTGTTCGTGGTGCTGGTGGTGCTTTACGTGCAGCCGCTGGTCATTCTGTTCGGGTTGCTGCTCAGCGGCGTGATCTTTTTCATACAGGCGCTGCGGCGCGACAACGCGGCGAACTGACAGACCAACGGCTGTGCCGCCCGCAGGTTTCACGTCTCTGCCTGCAACAGCTTCTGAAGCTTTTTGAAAAAAGCTTCACCAAAAACTTTTATTGTTTCTGGTCAGGGGACTGTCCTGTTGCGGCCTGTGGCGTTGCGGTCGCGTTCTTGGCGGGCAGGATATCATCGCTGCCGCTCGAGCCCGATACGAGCTGCCACTGCCGCCTGTCATCCTGATAGCGCGAGAGGCACATGAGCAGGGCCTGATATTTTTCCAGCCGGCCCGGATCATTCACCATGGACAGGCACGCCCCGCGCAGGTCGCTGTCATAGCCGGTCCAGTGCGCGCTCAGCGTGGCCTGGCTTTTCTGTTCGGCGCCGACGCATTCGCCATCCGTATCGAGCATTTCCACATGGGCGCGGTCGCAGTTGGCGGCAATGTCGTATTGCGGCAGCGCCACCTTGCGCCCGTGCTGGGTGTCATAGGGGTGGTGGGCCAGTTTTTCTATGTCCAGCCCCGGCTGGGTCGGGGGGGCGGCGGCTGCGGGTTGCAGCGGGGGCGGCAGGCTTTCGCCGTGGGCCATCGCGTAATGGGCCAGATCCTCAAGCGCAGGCATCGCGCCCTTGAGCGAAAACGAAACGGGATCATGCTCGAAGGGGATGAGCGCGCCGGTGCTGGCGTTTTTCAGCGCGTTGATCATGTCGGGCACGGTGTCGGGCTTGAGGTCGCCGCCTGCGGTGTCCCATTTCTGGCCGGTCAGAAAGGTCTGGAGGGCGACGGTGAACTTGCCGATCATCGCCATGGCGGTTTCCACGCCCTTGGGGTTGCGGTACTTGCCGCGGCGCTGGTGGAAGGCAATGCCAAGCGTGCCGCTGGCCGAGCGGTAGAACATCACATCAAGCGTGCCCTGATGCGATATGATCATGGGCTGCCCGCCGGGGCCGCTATTGGCGAAGATCCAGTCAGGATCGGCGGCGCGCGCCTGTGTGGTGGCGCAGAGGGTTCCGATTGCCAGGATGGCAGCAGGTAACAGGCGCATCCCGGCTTTTTCCTTCCAGATCCATGAAAAAACAGTGCGAGGGAACCGTATGATAACGGCCCCGCGCCCGCAGGCCAATGCCGCGCACGCACGGCGGCTGTGTCCGGGAGTGTATCGGGGTGCGAAAATGAAAATCTTCTTTACTATTATTATGCGCGCCTGCGTGGCAGGCATCGGCTGGGTGGAGAGACATGCTTTGTCGCAGGGCGGGTAGACCCCTTTCCTTATCCATAATTATGACAATATATGTCAACATCACGCCTGGGCGATGCTGAAACCGTCCATCATTCCGATTCGTCGGTCCTTGTTGCAATGGGATTGTCGCAAAGTGAGCACGAAACTTAATGTTCTTCTGGGTTGCCTCATCTGCCTTGCCCTGCCGGGCGGGGCGCAGGCACAGTCCTATGATGACACGGCGCATGCCATGCCGGTGGCCATGCAGCCTCAGGATGAAAACAGCAGTCCCAGCCCGTCGCAGATGCTCGTTGATGAACATGGCGGCGGCTGGGTCGCCATCCATCACACGCCCGATGCCGGAGTGCATACCGATCTGTGCATCGCCGGGTCGGAAAGCGAGATCCTGATGTTCCGCGCCGATGCCGACTCGCTGCAGGTGCGTAGTGCGGACGATCACTGGACCCTGGGCAATGGCCAGAAGGGCGACATGACGGTAACGGTCGGGGCCTATACGCATGTCTTTCACATGCAGGCCAATGATGCCACGACGCTGGCGGCCAACCTGCCCGCAGCCGACATGACCAGCCTGCTTGACGCCATGGCCCACCAGCGCCTTGCGGTGGTGCGCTTTGGGGATCAGCCGCCGCTCAGCGTCAATCTCGCCGGTAGCGTGCCCGTGCTCGACCGCTTTCGCGGCTGCGCGGAAACCCAGCATTTTGCCGATCTGGGCCAGGGTGCGGGGCAGAAATCCTCGCCGTTCTGATTGTCCGTCCAGCCGCGCATGCATGGCTGCCCGCACGTTGCGTTGTGGTGACAAACCACGTGTCTATGGCAAAAACTGCCTTCCGAATGCCAGCCGCAGGCTGATTTCTTGACGGAAGGAAGACACGACGTGAGGCGACGTTTTCATCTTGGTGCGCTGGCCGGGCTGGCCCTCATGGCCACGGGTGTGGCGTGCGCACCCGCCATGGCCCGTGACCCCAGGGGGCATGTCGCCCCGCCCCCGCCGCCGCCAACGCTTGATGTCGCGTCCTTTCAGGCGCAGGCGGCGCAGTATGTGGGCAAGTCCGTGCACATCGAGGGATGCACCATCACCTCCGCCAATTCGGGTGGGGCGGATTGCGCGGCCTTCCGTATTGCCGACCTGCCAGGAAAGGTGGACTGGAACGGCGCCATACCGCTCGATGGCCCCACGATGGAGGAAGCCTCCTTTCGCAAGGCGCAGCAGATCTGTGGTGATACCGGCCAGCACGAGCAGTGCCGTGCCGATGTGACCGGCGTGGTCTATGATCCGTTCGGAGATATGGGCGTGCAGGGCCAGCGTAATTTCGAGCTGCGTCAGGTCCGCATTCACTGGCTGGCGGAGCCGGCTCCAAAAAAGGCGACCGGCCACCACGCCATGCGGCAGGCCGCCCGCTGAACGGGCCGTCTGGCATCAGAAGCTCAGAATATTTCTGGTGAAGCTGTTTTCAGGCAGCCTTGAAAGACGCCGCCCTGTTGAACAGTGGGCGGCGTTTTTTATCCCGCGTGACCAAGCAGGTGTGAGAGCAGGGTGAACACACCCCCGCACAGCACGCTGCCCATGACCACCATAGGCACGATCCAGGCCTCGCGGATGAAGGATGTCACATGCGTCATGGCGCGGCGTGTGGCCGGGCTGCGCACGGGCGACAGGGATGGATTGAACGTGGTTGTCATGGCGTGACGTCCCCGGGCGCGAAGGCCCAAAAAAGCGACTGCGGTGCGTGACCGGTGGCGCGTAATGGAGACACGGCGCGACGCTGTCAAGCACGAAAAACGGCTGCGTGCGGGGCTGGTATTCAGGGGGCGGAAAAAAACCCGGTTTTCAGGTCATTTTTCACGCCAGCATGTTTTGCATGCAGGGCGGTCCTGTTGCGCCGGATGGGGTCAGGCAGGCCGGGTTGCCCCTACGGTTCTGCCTTGCGGTGATTCGCGGGGGAGGAGGCTGTTCCAGGGGGCAGTGCGATGCCGTCTTGGCGTTATCGCGTGCCGGGTGTGGCGGGCTGAGGGACTATCGGGCGGTTGTCTGCTGCGGTGAGGGTTCCGGTATTGCAGGGCGCCGCCTGTTCGGGGCGTGCGTGCAAGGTTGTTGCTTTCTTGCATGGCTGCCCCTTAAAAGGCGCGTTTGGCTGGATGAGACTGGCCGCTCTCACGCACGGGACCGCTCCATGACTCCGCTCGCGCTGATCCTGACCGGGATAGGCTCCATTGCCGTCCTGCTCCTGCTTATCCTCAAACTCCGGCTGCATCCCTTCGTCGCCCTGCTGGTGGTGGCCGTGGTCGTGGCCCTGCTTACCGGCATGCCCGTGGCAAAGCTGGCCGATGCCATTCAGGGCAGCATGGGGCGCATCATGGGCCATATCGCCATTATCGTGGCCTTCGGAGCCATGATCGGGCGCATGGTTGACCTTTCGGGCGGGGCGGCCACCGTGGCGAATGCGCTGATCGGCCGCGTGGGCCGCGCCCATGTGCCGCTGGCGCTGGTCATTGCCGCCTTTGGCGTGGGCATTCCGGTGTTTTTCGAGGTGGGCGTCATCATGCTCATGCCGCTGGTCTATGGCATGGCGCGACAGACGGGCCGCGTGCCCGCAGTGTTCGGCATTCCCATGGCCGTGACCATGCTCACTGTCCATGCCCTGCTGCCGCCCCATCCCGGCGCCGTGGCGGTCGCGGCGGCGCTGGGCGTGGGGGCGGGGCACATGCTGCTGCTCGGCCTGCCGCTGGCCGCCGTGGCCACGGTGCTGACCTATGTGCTGACCCGGCCCATCATGGCGCAGCCGCTGGGCTGCGCGCCCGATATCCGCGCCGTGGTGGACGAGGC
Source organism: Komagataeibacter nataicola (assembly GCF_003207795.1). Taxonomy (GTDB): domain Bacteria; phylum Pseudomonadota; class Alphaproteobacteria; order Acetobacterales; family Acetobacteraceae; genus Komagataeibacter; species Komagataeibacter nataicola. The sequence continues at coordinate 46,631 of NZ_NIRT01000011.1, forward strand.
CCGCGTGCCCGCCCACGGGCAGGGCGAGGGGGATGGCGCTGCGGCTGCCTTCATGCAGGCGACCGCGCGCAGCCCGGTGGGCGTGGGCGAGGTTCTGACCGTTATCGCCATGCCGGTGGTGCTGATGGTGGCGGGCACGCTGGCGGGCGAACTGATGGCGCCGGGGCGGGTGCGCACGGTCATGGTTTTTGCCGGCATACCCTTCGTGGCGCTGGGGCTGGATGTGCTGCTATGCGCGTGGCTGCTGGGGCTGCGGCGCGGCATGGCGCTGGCCATCGTGTCTGATGTTGTGGCAGCCGCCCTGCCGGGCACGGCCATTATCATCCTCATTACCGGGGCGGGCGGCGCGTTCGCGCAGGTGCTGGTGGGCAGTGGCGTGGGTGATGCGCTGGGTGGCCTGCTGGCTTCCACTGGCCTGCCGCTGCTGGTGCTGGCCTTCGTGCTGACCATGATCCTGCGCGTAGCCCAGGGGCCAACGACCGTGGCGCTCATGACCACGGCGGGCATCCTCGGCCCCATGATCGGCCGCCTGCACCTTGACCAGACCCATCTGGCCCTCATGGCGCTGGCCATGGGGGCGGGAGGCATGGCGCTGTCGCATGTGAACGATGCGGGGTTCTGGATCGTAACAAGGCTGTGCGGCGTGAGCGTGCGCGAGGGGCTGCGTAGCTGGAGCCTCATGACACTGGTGGCCGCCCTGCTGGTCTTTGCAGGTGTTGCGGCGCTGTGGGGCGTGATGCCCGCATCGCGCGGTTAAGGGATAAAAGTTTTTGGGTGCCGCCTTTTTTCAAAAAGGCGGTGTTCTTTGAAGCTTTTTGAAAAAAGCTTCACCAAAAACGTTTATTCTTTCACTCAGCCAGTGAGAGGCAGCAGGAAAGGCGCGGTGGCGCTGCCTTTTGCGTGGGCCACATCATGCGGCGTGCCAGCGGCCACGATCGTGCCGCCCCCGTCGCCCGCACCCGGCCCCATGTCGATAATCCAGTCGCTTCTGGCCGCCACCCGCATGTCATGCTCGGCCACTACTACGGTATGGCCACCATTCACCAGTGATTGCAGGTGCGCCTGCAGCCGGTCCACATCGGCGGGGTGCAGGCCGGTGGTCGGTTCATCAAGAATGTAGAGCGTATGGCCCCGACGCTGCTTGCGCAGTTCGGTGGCCAGCTTGATGCGCTGTGCCTCCCCGCCCGAAAGCTCGGTGGCGGGCTGCCCAAGCCGCAGGTAGCCAAGCCCGCCCTGCTGCAATGTGGCAAGCGTGGTGGACAAAGCCGGGTTCTGCGCAAAAAAGGCGGCCGCTTCATCTACCGTCATGGCCAGTACATCGGCAATGGATTTGCCGTCTATGGTCACCTCCAGCACCTCGGGCCGGTAGCGCGTACCGTGGCAGGTGGGGCAGGGGGAATACACGCTGGGCAGGAACAGCAGTTCCACCATCACCGAGCCCGCGCCCTCGCAGGTGGGGCAGCGCCCTTTGGGCAGGTTGAAAGAAAAGCGACCCGCATCATAGCCGCGCGCACGGGCCAGGTCGGTTGCGGCATAGGCCTGGCGGATCGTGTCGAACAGGCCGGTATAGGTGGCAAGGTTGGAGCGCGGGGTGCGGCCGATGGGTTTCTGGTCGATCATGACCAGCCGGCTGATTTTCTTTACGCCCGCCACCACATGCCCCTGCGGCGTGCCTTCGGGCATGTCCTCGATGGTGTCGGCCTCCCCCGCATCGGGCAGTTTCTGCCCCAGCGCGTGCGCCATGATGGCGGGCAGCGCCTGGCTGACAAGGCTCGACTTGCCCGAGCCCGACAGGCCGGTCACGGTTACGAACGTGCCCAGCGGAATATCCACGCTCAGGTTGTGCAGGTTGTTCCACGTTATGCCCGCAAGCTTCAGCCAGGCTGTGGCCGGGCGCGGCGTGCAGGCAATCGGGGCATTACTGCCGAACAGGTAGGGCGCGGTGCGGGAGTTCGTGACGGCCCGCAGGCCATCGGGCAGGCCGCTATACAGCACCTCGCCCCCGTGCGTGCCCGCATCGGGGCCAACATCGACAATCCAGTCCGCCCGGCGGATGAGGTAGAGGTTATGCTCGACAATGAACAGCGAGTTGCCTGCCCGCTTCAGCCCCTCCAGCGCATCGAGCAGGTTGTGGGCATCGGCGGGGTGCAGGCCGCTTGAGGGTTCATCGAGCACATACACCACGCCAAACAGGCTGGAGCGGATCTGCGTGCCCAGCCGCAGGCGCTGGTACTCACCCGGCGAAAGGGTGGTGACCGAGCGGTCGGCCTGCAGGTAGCCAAGCCCCAGATGCTCCAGCACCGCAATGCGGCCCAGCAGGTCGGTTGCCATGCGGCGGGCGGCAATGGCTGTGGCATCGCCTGCCTGCGGGGCGTGTTCGGGCACCTGCGCGCCACAGGACAGCGGGGCCAGCGTGCCGGCGATGGTGGCAAGGGGCAGGCGCGTGAGTTCGGCGATATTCAGCCCCGCGATGGTGACACGCAGCGCATCGGGGTTGAGCCGCGCGCCATGGCAGGTGGGGCAGGGCGTTGCGGTGAGGAACCGCTCGGCCCGCCTGCGCATGTTGGCACTCTGCGATGTGGCAAACGTATGCAGCACGTAGCGCCGCGCGCCGGTAAAGGTGCCGTTATAGGCAGGCGGCACATGGTCGCGTATCGCGCGCTGCACGGCAGCGTGGTCGAGGCCGGGATAGACGGGGTAGGTAGGTGTTTCCTCCGTGTAGAGGATCCAGTCGCGGGTTTTTTCCGGCAGGTCGCGCCAGGGGCAGTCCACGTCCACGCCCTTGGTGATGAGAATATCGCGCAGGTTCTGCCCCTGCCATGCCGTAGGCCACGCCGCCACCGCGCGTTCGCGGATGGAGAGGCTGTCATCAGGCACCAGCAGGTCGGTCGTGGTGTCCATGATGCGGCCCTGCCCATGGCATTGCGGGCAGGCACCTTCGGGCGTGTTGGTGGAGAACGATTCCGCCTCCAGCCGCTTCATGCCCGCAGGGTAATGCCCCGCGCGGGAATAGAGCATGCGCAGCAGGTTCGACAGCGTGGTGATGCTGCCCACCGTGGAGCGCCCGGTGCCGGTGCCACGCTGCTGCTGGAGTGCGATGGCGGGCGGCAGCCCCTCGATTGACGTGACATCGGGCACCGGCATTTGCCGGAACAGCCGCCTTGCATAGGGCGAGACCGATTCCAGATAACGCCGCTGCGCCTCCGCATACAGCGTGCCGAAAGCCAGCGAGGATTTGCCCGAGCCCGAAACTCCGGTGAACACGACCAGCCGGTCACGCGGAATGTCCACGCTCACATCCTTGAGGTTGTGCTCGCGCGCGCCACGCACATGCACGAAATCGGGCCGGGTGGACGGATCAACTGCAGGAACGGGAGGCTGTGACATGGGGAACGGGCCTTTGATGCAGTGGGCGGGCACGGGGCCGGCAGGGTGCCCTGTTATAACCCGACTGCCCGGGTCTGTGCTCCCTCTTCTCGCGCATGAATATTATCGCCCATGATATAATTGATAATACCGGGTATATGCCAGCCCCCGGCTTGACCGATGCAGGCGGGCAGCGCATCACAGCAAAAGCAAGTTATGACAATATGAGTGATCAGGCGGTGGAAGCATGAAACGAGTCATTATACTGGGCGTGTCGCTCTGCCTGTATTCCGGGCTGGCCCATGCGGCGGGTAGTGCCGCCGTCATCGCTGAAGCCGAGCGCCATGTGGCCGCCACCCTGCCCGACCCGCATGCAGCAACCTTCCGCAATGCTACGGTGCATGCCATGGATGGCGCATCGGTGGTATGTGGCGAGATGGCGGAACACGGCCCGCCTGCTGATGGCGTGTACAAGAAATTCGGCTATGTGCAGGGTCAGGATGACCCGGTGATTTTCAGCGGGCGCCCGGTTCCGGCGAAAATCCAGTTCAATGAGGTCAATTCCTGGCTCAATGACAGCATCAAGCTCGAAGACCTTGAAGAAATGGGCTGCGTGCCAAAGGGCACCTATCATCGCTACAACGAGCAGCTCAATCAGGTCATGGCCCAGCGCAGCCAGTTTGGCGTGAACTAGGCCGGGACAACTTCAGCCCATGCCGGGCGTTGAACCCGCAGACGCGCCCGCGGGCACCTGTGCCGGGCATATGCGGCATGGGCGAAAGTCCGGAGTAGTTGGCGTAAAGGCTCCGGCGCACGGAAGGCGGCCGACAGGGGCCGCCATGTGAGCAACAGGGCATGGGGCGGCACGCAGGTGCCAGCCTGCATGCCCGACAAGGAAAGGGAATTCATGACGGATGTAACGCAGGCCATGCTGGGTCAGGACGTAATTGCGGCGGGCTCGGGCCGCATGGGCACGCTCACGGCCGTCAATACGGATGGCACGATTCAGGTTACCGTTGATGGCCCGGCCGAAAGCGCCTTTACCATTCCCGCCGCATGGGTACAGTCTGCCGATAACGGCAAGATCCTGCTCAGCCATACGGTGGAAGATGTACAGTCCTACACGCCCCCCACAAACTGAAGGGCCTGCACTGCCCCTGATCGGGGTGCGGTAATTCATGCACGCACCCGCTCCCCCGCCCGGCCCCGTGCTGGAGGATGATGACCTGTTCCGTGTGCCTGCGCGCCTTGCGCCCGATGCGCTGCGGGCCCTGGCCGGGCAGGCGGTCATGCCTGCCTTCGCACCCGCGCCAAGGGCTGCGGACCTTGTTGACATCATGCAGGTTGATCCGGCGATTGCGCTGGATATCCGTTATGCTTCCAGCCGGAATTTTCTGGGTTTCCCGGTTTATCCGGCGGGGCGGGCGTTCCTTCAGCGCCCGGCGGCACTGGCCCTGTCGCATGCGCGTGGCCTTGCGGGCCGGCATGGCTATGGCCTGCTGGTTTATGATGCATATCGGCCCTGGCATGTCACGGCGCTGTTCCGTGCTGCCGTGCCAGCGGCCCTGCATGAATTCGTGGGTGATCCGGCCACGGGGTCGCGCCATAACCGGGGCTGCGCGGTTGACCTGACCCTGTGGGACCTGACGACGCGCCAGGTTGTGCCCATGCCATCCGGCTTTGATGAAATGACACCTCGCGCCCATGTTGACTATGCGGGCGGTGATGCCCTGGCGCGGCAGCGACGTGACCTGCTGGCGCGCATCATGCAGGCCAGCGGCTTTGTGCCTCTGGCGGAGGAATGGTGGCATTTCGACTTTAAGGACTGGGTGGATTATCCGGTGCTTGATCTTTCGTTTGATGCGGTGGCGCGTGCTGCCATGCCGCAGGTCTGAAAGGGTAAAAGTTTTTTGGGTGCCGCCTTTTTTCAAAAAGGTGGTGTTCTTTTGAATATTTTTGAAAAAATATTCATTAAAAAATATCTGTATGAAAATAAAAATGCCGCCCATTTTAAATGAAAGGGCGGCATTTCTTTTGAATTATTCTAAAAAATTTCAGTCATTATGCAGGGTGCGGTCTATCGTGCGGCCTGCTTTCTCACCGGGGCCTTTGGGCGGGTCGAAGGTATCCTGCATCTTGTCGCCAAAATGATCGATTTTCTCGCCCGTTGTCTCGTGGTGGCGCTTGCATCCGCTCAACCCCGTGCCTGCCACCACAAGGGCCAGGCCAAAAGCGGCCACGGAGCGCAGGCGCCGCCGGGTGGCAGGCGCGGGGGCGACCGTGGCGGGCGCGCCGTGGCGCAGGGCAATGCGGAACTGGAGGCGGGCTGGTTCTGTGCTGGAGGAAGTCTGCTTGCGATTGCGTAAGGCGCTATCCATGCCCGGTATCCTGTTGCGATGTCATGTGCACCTTTAAGTGAGCAATCCCCGGTCCGGTTCCGTCCTCACGGGAATGTGAGCACCGTTAGCTGAACATGGCCCGGCATTCTGGGCACAGCCGCAAAAAGCGGCCATCGGCCACAAAGGCGGTATCGCAGTTCAGGCAGGTGCGGCGCACCTGGTCGGGGCGGTCCATCGGTATGGCGTGGCGGATGCGGTGGCGGCGCAGGTGGGCCTCGAGTGTCTTGATGTTCATGTCCAGCCTGCGGGCGGTCTCGCGCGTGGAGCAGCCCTGTGCCCGCAGGGCGGCCACGCGCGGGGCAAGGGCGGTCCAGTCAACACGCGGCGGGCGCGTGCGGCGTGGCGGGGCAGGGGATGGTGTAGCGGAGGTGATGTTGTGCATGTTTTTCATACACAAGGTATGTGCTGAAAAACCACACATACAGCAAGAACTTTATGAGAACATTTGCGCCTGCATCGCTGCCTTCCACCTTTTTGTGTATTTTATTCATACACATGGAGCGCAAACAGATGCCAGGTTCCTATCTACCCGCCGGGTGCACGCAGGCTGATATCGACGCCCGATTCGCACCTGATGAGCCAGCATGGGTCGCCCGCTACATCGCCCAGCTTGCCTGCCAGCTTGAGCGGATAGCCGCCATGCGGGCCGAACTCGCGGCCACCCGGTTTGATGGCGCATATGACACCACCGATATCGTGGGCTATCTTGATGACGAGATGCAGACGCTGCGCCAGCACATGGCGCACCCCCTGCCGGAATAGGCCGGTTGGCGGGTCAGTCGCGCTGTTCATACAGGCCCGTTCCGCACGATGAAGGATGCCCCATGACCGACCTGCTGCCCGATCTCGATCACGCGCATTTCCTGCGGCGCGCCTTTGCGGTGGCCGAGCAGGCGCGGCAGGGGGGTGACCATCCTTTTGGCTGCATTCTCGTTGATGCGCAGGGGCGGGTGGTGCTGGAACAGGGCAATGGCTACACCGCCGAAGGCGGTGACATGACCGCCCATGCCGAGCGCCTGCTGGCCACGCGGGCCTCGAAGCGCTTCCCGCCCGCCGTGCTGGCGTCGCACACCATGTACACATCGGCCGAGCCATGTGCGATGTGTGCAGGTGCGGTGTACTGGAGCGGCATCGGCCGTGTGGTTTTTGGCCAGAGCGAACACAGCCTGAAGGAAATGACGGGCAACCACCCCGAGAACCCGACCCTCGACCTGCCCTGCCGCTCGGTTTTTGCTGCGGGGCAGCGCCCGGTTGAGGTGATCGGCCCGTTGCTTGAAGCCGAGGCTGCCGCCCTGCAGCAGGCCTTCTGGAATGAAAGCAGGGCCAGCGGGTCATAAACGCTTTCGGGTGCCGCCTTTTTTCAAAAAGGCGGTGTCTTCCAGACTTTTTTGAAAAAAGCGTCCGCAGGAACTTTTATTGTCTCTGCATTCCGTCAGATGGGTCGAAATTCCATTCCAGGCGCATTTTCGGCAAATCGTTTCGGATTCAATCTATAATTATAGCCAAAACCGGGCCATTCTTCCGCAACGGGTCGGCAGCGGCCAGCACGGTGCGTCATGCCGCGTGGGCAACGGGAGAGGCATATGGAATTGGCACGGAAGTGGCGGTTGAGGTTCTGCCTTGGTGCAGGCCTGGCCATGGCGGGCGGAAGCCACGCGGCCGGGGCTGCGGAGGCCAGGCATGATGAAATTTTGTGGGACACGTTCGGCGTGCCCCATATCTATGCCACGACCGAGGCGGGTGCCTTCTATGGCTTTGGCTGGGCGCAGGCGCATAGCCACGGCAATATCGTATTGAAGCTTTATGGCACCGCACGCGGGCGGGCTGCCGAATACTGGGGTGCGGCGGAAGAAGAGTCGGACCGCTGGGTGCGGGGCAATGGCGTGTATGAGCGGGCCAGAACCTTTTATGCCCGCCAGACGCCGGGCTTTCGCAAGGATCTCGATGCCTTCGCGCGGGGCATCAACGATTATGCCGCCCGCCACCCTGCTGATATTGCCGGTGACATGCGCGCGGTCCTGCCGGTCAGCGGGGTTGATGTCGTGGCCCACGGCCTGCGGCTGATGAATTATGTCTATATTGCCGAGGAGCGGAAAATGCTCGGCGATGCGCCCGAGCGCAGGGCAGGCGGGTCGAATGCCTGGGCCATTGCCCCCTCGCGCACCACCGATGGGCATGCCGTGCTGCTGGCCAACCCGCACCTGCCATGGAGCACGCCGTTCTATACCTATTATGAAGCACAGCTTAATGGTCCCGGGTTCAGTATTTATGGCGCAACGCATGTGGGCCTGCCGGTGCTGCGTTTTGCCTTTACTCCGGATGTCGCCTTTACCAATACCGTCAACACCATTCTGGGCGCGGTGCGCTACCGGCTGACACCCGATGGCGATGGCTACAGGCTGGATGGCCGAAAGAGGAAATTCACCGCCAGAACCCTGTCCTATAAAGTAAAGCAGCCCGACGGCACGCTCGTTACCCGTAGCTTCCTGCAGCGTTATGCAAAACAGGGGCCGGTTTTCAGTGAGGCGGATGGCACGCCCATTGCGCTGTATGTGGCCGGCCTCGATCGCCCCGGCATGCTCAGGCAGTACTGGGATATGGCGCGATCCCACAATTTCAATGAATTCCAGGCAGCGCTCAGAAAGCTGCAGGTGCCCATGTTCAACATTGTCTATGCCGATCATGATGGGCATGTCATGTATATCGACAATGGTATTCTGCCAAAGCATGATAATGGTGACTTCGATTACTGGAACAATGTTGTTCCCGGTGATCGGTCGGATAACATACCCAAAGGCGTCGTGTCCTATGACAGCCTGCCCAAGGTGATCGATCCGCCATCGGGCTTTGTGCAGAACGCCAATGACCCGCCATGGCTCGCCACCTGTCCGCGCGTGCTCGACCTCAAGGCCTATCCCGCCTATGTGGCGCAGACCGGCCCGATGACGTTGCGCGCGCAGATGTCAACCCGCATGCTCGCGGGCGCGGTGAAACTGTCATTTGACGACATCATGGCCCGCAAGCTCAACACCCATTCGCTACTGGCCGAGCGGATCTTGCCCGAACTCCTCGCCGCCGCCCGAAAGGACCGCCGCGCGGATGTGAAGGCGGCCGTGAAAGTGCTGCAAGACTGGGATGGAGCCGATGACGCCACCAGCCGGGGCGCCCTGCTGTTCGAGACATGGGCGCGGCTGTTCATGGGGCCCAGATTTGCCGGGTCTGACGGATTTGCGCGCCAATGGTCGCTTGATGAGCCGATCAGCACGCCATCGGGGCTGAAGGACCCTGCCCATGCGGTCAGCCTGCTGGCACAGGCGGCGGTCGAGACCAGAAAGCTGTATGGCGCAATCGACCGGCCGTTTGGTGATGTATCGCGTTTTCATATCAATAATGTTGACCTGCCGGGCAATGGCGGCTTTGGCAATACCGGCATTTTCCGCACCATTACATGGGGCCCCATGACAAATGGCGAGCGCACGCCACAGCATGGCGAGACATGGGTTTCGCTTGTCAGTTTTTCCACGCCCATGAAGGCGAAGGGCCTGCTGAGCTATGGCAATTCCAGTCAGCCCGGTTCGCCCCATCATTCTGACCAGCTCTCCTACCTGAGCAGCAAGACGCTGCGTGACCTGTGGCTGAGCCGCGATGTGGTGGAGCAGCATGTGGAAGTGGTTGATCCGCTGCCTGACTGAGAGGCTGCGTATCATTAAAAAAGCTTCGGACAGCGCTGCCCTGTTTGAAAACGGGCGCCAGCCGGAAGCTTTTGTTTGTCATCTTTCAAATGATGACTGCGGGTGAGGTTTCGCCTCGTTACACGATCCTGTAATGAAAACCGCGCCATCTGGCATGCCACAGCACATATCGGCCCCCGCTCGGCGGTGATAAGGAGACACCTCATAATGTCAGCCCCCTGCGTAATGCGGTTCTGTTACCTTGTGGCCTGTGGCGTGCTTGTCAGCCTGTCGCCCCGGCCGGTCCGGGCGCAGGTTGCGGTGCCTGATCCCAACCAGATCTTCAGCCCGGTCGTGATGCCGGACCCGGTCAGCGCCTATCGCTCGGGTGATGGCACGCCGGGGCCGATGGCGTGGAAAAATCAGGCTGATTACCGTATTGCCGTCACCCTCGATCCTGCCAGCCATGAACTCTCGGGCGAGGAAACGGTCACCTACCACAACAACAGCCCAAGCAGCCTGCCGGTGCTGTGGGTGCAGCTTGACCAGAACATGTACCGCGCTGACAGCAGGCGTGCCGTCATGTCCGGCGCCTCTGGCGCGCCGCACACGCAGGGGGTGCAGGTCGGGCCGGTGACCATCATGGAGGGCGCCACCACGCATGAGGTGACGCCACTGATCTCCGATACCCGCATGCAGATCACCCTGCCGCACCCGCTGGCGCCGGGCAAAACACAGGTGTTCCGGGTCAGGTGGCACTATACCATGCCCGGCGCATGGGGTGGGCGCACGGCGGTCAGCCCCTCGAAAAACGGCGATATTTATGAAATCGCCCAGTTCTACCCGCGTATGGCGGTGTTCGATGATGTGCGCGGGTGGGACACGCTGCCCTATGTGGGCGATGAGTTCTATCTCGATTACGGCAATTTCGATTACGCGGTTACCGTTCCCGCCAGTTTCATGGTTGCGGGCTCCGGCGCGCTGGTCAACCCGGCGCAGGTGCTGTCAGGCGCGCAGCAGCAGCGCCTGGCTCAGGCCCGCCACAGCGACACGCGCGTCATGATCCGTGACCTGGCGGATGTGGAGGCGGCCGCCCATGCCCCGCCCTCAGGTAGCCGCACATGGCGCTTTCATATGGAGAACACGCGCGATGTGGCCTTCGTCGCCTCACCCGCCCTGTTGTGGGATGCGGCGAAGCTGGACCTGCCGCCGGTCGCTCCCGCGCCGGGCCTGAAGCCCGAGGCCCGGCTTGGCATGTCGGTCTACCCCGTGGAGGCCATGGGGCCGCAGGCATGGGACCGCTCGACCGAATACGTAAAGCATACGATCGAGTATTTCTCGCGCGAATGGTATCCCTATCCGTGGCCGACCGCGATCAATGTGGGCGGCCATGGCGCAGGCATGGAATATCCGGGCATCGTGTTCGATGGCATGCAGGACCGCGATGCCAGGCTGTTCTGGATTACCACCCATGAACTCGGCCACACGTGGTTCCCCATGATTGTCGGCTCGAACGAGCGCCGCAACGGCTTCATGGATGAAGGCTTCAACACGTTTATCGATTCACTGGCGTCGCTGCATTTCAACGGGGGCGAGTTCGCGCCCAAGCATGATGGCGAATACGCGCCCGATACCGGCAGGCCTGCTGATGATATCGTCAAGGTGCTCAAGGACCCGGTCTACCAGCCCATCATGGCGGCCTCCTACATTCCCGGCAGGGGAGACCGGCATGCCATTGCGTATTTCAAGGCGGCTTACGGGCTGGAACTGCTGCGCAGCCAGATCCTTGGCCCCGCGCGGTTTGACCCGGCGTTGCGCCATTACATTGCCGCCTGGGCCTATCGCCACCCCACGCCATCTGACTTCTTCCGGCTGATGGAAAGTGACGCGGGGGAGGACCTGTCATGGTTCTGGCGTGGCTGGTATTTCACCAACGCCGCACCGGATTACGCGCTGGCGGGCCTGGAATATGTCGGGAATGACTCGGCAAAAGGGGTGCAGGTAAAGGTGCGGAACAACGGGGCCCTGCCGCTGCCGGTAACGTTGCAGGTGACCTGGGCCGATGGAGCGACCACCCGGCGCATCCTGCCCACCGAGATATGGGCGAAGGGCAACGAGGCAGTCGTGCGCCTGACCGATGGCAGGCCGGTGCGCTCTGCCATTCTTGACCCCGACCACGCCATCCCCGATATCGACCGCAGCAACGATGCAAGCACGTCCGTAACACCGGTGGCTGATGGCATTGGCATGGGCATGGCTGTGGCGCGGCGCAACCTGAGGCCATGAGGCATGCCCATGAACCGGGGCAGGAGGGAAGAAATAAAGAGGTTTCAGGGGCAATACATAATTACGAATAAGAAATAAATATGGGTCCGGGAGCGTATTTAACGCGCGCTGGGGTGCTTCATAAAAAATTCACACAGATAAACCAATGTTGTTTCATGGGTGTGGCACTGCCGCACCATCATGAAACCTTCACATTAAAAAGAGTAACCGCGCTGATAGACGATGGCTCGCCTTCTCATCGCGGAGACCTTTCAGGTGTCGATCAAGTTACTATGTAATGGTCATGTTGCTTTTGGCCTGTTCTGCTCTGCCCTTGCGCTCTCCACGGCGCATGCACAGACAGTTCAGCCTGCTTCCGGAGAGCAAAAACCCGAGCGGGCACCGTATAAAAAGGTGGTCGGGGCTCATAAAAATGAGGTGCGGTCTTCTTCCGCCAATGTCGAGCAGATCATGGCAACGGCACGCCGCACCCGCTCCGAGCAGACCGTAAACCACACCCAGCTGCAGCGCATCCTGCCCGGCATCAACCCGGTCAAGGCACTCGAGATCCTGCCGGGCGTCGTGTTTGAAAATGCTGACCCATGGGGCAATAACGAACAGAATTCATCGCTCTACATTCATGGCTTCAACCAGAACCAGCTCGGCTTTACGCTTGATGGCGTGCCGTTGGGTGACCAGTCATATGGCAACTACAACGGTCTCTCCCCCCAGCGCGCGGCAATAAGCGAAAACATTGGCTCCGCTACCGTTGCAACGGGTGCGGGCGCGCTTGGCACGGCCTCGACCAGCAACCTTGGCGGCTCGCTGGAATTCACGACACAGGACCCGCTGCACAAGGCCGGTGGCCAGATTTCGCAAACCTTCGGCAGCTGGTCCACCTTCCGCACCTTTGCCCGGGTTGATACGGGCGATTTTGGCCATAACAACTCGGCCTATGTTTCATGGGCGCGACAGGATGCGCGGGCATGGGACTTTGCGGGCCATCAGGGCGGCAATCAGGTCAATGCCAAGTTCGTGCATGATGGATCGCACGACAAGATCACGACTTTCTTTGACTGGTCCGACAAGGTGGAACCCAATGAGGACGGGATTGTCGAGCCATCAGGGGGGAGCATGTACGTGCGCCCGTTCCTGTACCCCAACCTGAACGAAGCCGTGAACTATTATAAGAATGCGGCCAATATTGCAGGAAACAATTACCGTAACTATTACTCCGATGCGCAGCGTGAAGATTTCCTGGCCTATACAAAGTGGACGCATGATTTCAGTGCGCACCTCCACTGGACCAACCAGATCTATTACCATCATGACATGGGTGAGGGCGTGGTCGCCGGTCCGATCAGCGCGGCCGGGCTGCCGACCCTTTTCGGGGCGTACTTCCCCAATGCGTCTTCATCCGACCTGTCCAACGTGTTTGGCGGCTCGGGCATGGCAACGCGCACGACCGAATACTGGGATAACCGCGGCGGCCTGATGTCCACCCTGCGTTATGAGGTTGGCCACCACCATATTGAACTGGGCGGCTGGTACGAGCGCAACAACAACACCCAGGCCCGGCGCTGGTACGCGTTTGACATCAATAACCCCACCACGCCCTATGACCGCCAGCAGAACCCGCTGATCCACCAGTACACCAACTATTTCTATACCAATACCTGGACCACACACCTGCAGGATAGCTGGCAGATCACCAGGAACTTCATGCTGAATGCGGGCTTCAAATCGGAGCTGGTCTATACAAACGGTACCCTGCCGGTTGCTGCCCTGCCGGGGTCGCTTTCCCCCAAAACGGCTGAAACCATTCCCGGTGGCCGGATTGCGGCGGTCAGGCCGTTCCTGCCTTCCTTTGGTGCCCTGTGGAATTTTACGCCGCATGAGCAGTGGTTTGCCAATATTCAGGAAAACATGCGCTCGTTCCAGGATACGGGCTACGGCAATGCCAGCCCCTGGGGCATGACCAGCCAGCAGGCATTCGAGAACTTCAAGAAAAATGGCAAGCCTGAAACATCATGGACCTATGAGACCGGCCTGCGCACCAACCGCAACGTCAAGCTTGGGCCGCTGACCCATATCAGCGGACAGCTTGAATACTATCATGTCCATTTCTCCAACCGCCTGCTGGCCGTGGCCTCCTCGGCTTACAATAGCAATGTTTCCTATATTATCGGTTCATCCACCATCCTGACCAATGTTGGCTCGGTCTCGACCGATGGCATGGATTTCTCGTTCACGGCGCAGTTCGGGCCGCATTTCTCGTTCTATAATGCGCTGTCCTATAACAAATCCGTTTATAATGATGATTATTTCTCAGGCACCACACAGGTGCATACGGCGGGCAAGAATGTTGTCGGCCTGCCTGACTGGACCGAGAAGTTCGTGGCTTCCACCAACTGGGGCAATTTCTATGGCCAGTTCATCGGTGATGTCATTGGTCGCCGTTACACGACCTATACCAACGACCTTTCAGTCAAGTCCTATGCCCTGTTCAGCATCAATGCCGGTTATACCATCAAGGGCATTCCGCATGTGCAGGGGCTCAAGGTGCAGGGCAACATCACCAATCTGACCAACACCCGCGCCTGGTCCACCCTCAGCACCTCGCAGGCCAGCGGGCAGTATACGGCCTACCCGATGGCACCGCGCATGTTCTTCCTGACGGTTGGCGCAAGCTTCTAAGCCAGCCTGCCCGATAAGGCCCCGGTGACATCACGGAACCGGGGCCAAAGTCTTTTTGCAAAAAAGCGGCGTCCTCTGCGGCTTTTTAGAAAAAGCTTCACCAAGAACTTTTATAATTTCAGGATATTATTGAGCCTGACTTTTCAAACAGACTCTAACTTTCAGTCTGGCGCAGAACCGTTCGATCACGCCAGGGAATGCCCGCGCGATAACGATACGGCACGGCCTCGATAAACAGACGGTTATCCGCGGCTGCGCCACCGCCATGCCCTAGAACCCGTTTACCGTTGTCTGTCCCGTGGCCATGGAATACGAGCAGGCGCGGTCCCCATCGGTTACGACCAGCCAGATGATGTTGCGCAGCCCGGTATAGAACTGCCCCGCATCGCGCAGCGAGGTGTAGCCGTGATGGCGGAACCATGAGGCGATGATGGTGGTGGGCTGGCTGCCAAACGATTTACGGATCGTATCAAGCAGCTTGTCGCATTGCGTGCGGCTGAAGCTGTCATGGTTCTGGTACCATATGCCCACCAGGATGCTGTTGCGCCGGGGGTCGAAGTCAGCCACGGGCACCATGTCGCTGTCATAGGTGTCGGGCAGGCTGTCAATTTCGTGCTGCATGGCGCGCTCGGCGCGGATCAGGCCGAGATCCATCATGGTCAGCTTGTCGGAAAACAGGGTGCTGATGACCTGTGAGGCCGGTGTCTGGGCCGCGGCGGTGGCATACCCCCACCCCAGCAGGGCAAGAAACACGAACAGATGGCGCAAGATATCCCCCATGGCGGACTAAGTCGGTTCATCCTTGTCATGGATGGGCGGGCATGATGGCCCGCATCGTGGCAGGCAGCGTTCATGTCATGACAGGAATTAGATAAAAATAACCTTTCAGGCCATATGTGTTGTCTTGAATGTTATGCACATAATGCCTATCTGCTATGAGCATAATAACTGACGTGGCGGTGAACGGGAGTGCGCGCGATATGACACGGATGAAGCTTGCCCTGCGCGGCTGGTTGCAGGTGCTGTGGGGGCAGATCGTGCGCGAAACGGGTTATGCCATCAGCCATGAACGCCTGCAGCGCCGGGGCCTGCTGATCGAAAAACTCGGCCACGGCCTGCTCTATCGCGCCCACCGGCTGGGGGTGGCGCCAGCCGCCCCGGTGGCGGACCCCTACGCCACGCCCTCACGCGCGACCGAAGGCTGAAGCCGGGCAGGCCATCGTGCCTGTTATGTGAAGGATTCGTGACAAGCGTGCCCGTTTTCCCCTGTTTCTGACAGGTCTTTCCACAGGGTTGCCCGAAAATCAGTCCCCCGAATCTGGGGATAAACGGGTTCTCGTATCGCTGATAAGAAAAGGAAAGTTCTTGGGTGCCGCCTTTTTTCAAAAAGGGCGACGTATTCTGAAGCTTTTTGCAAAAAGCTTCACCAGAAACTCTTATCCTTTCACCCGCCTTTAACGGTGCCCGGCCAGGTGCTGCATGTCATCGCCCACATGGCGCAGGGCATCGCGCACCGACATGTGGCGGCGGTTCCCCGCCTCTGACACGACCGTGACGGTGGCGGTCATGCCTGCGGCAAGCACGAGGTCTTTCGGCACGGTATCGATATGTACCCGCACCGGAATGCGCTGGGCCAGCCGCACCCAGGTATAGACCGGGTCCACTGCTGGCAGCCCCTGTATGGAGGTGGCGGCGTTGTTGCTGGCAATGCCGCGCGTAATGCTTTCCACATGGCCGAACAGGGGTTCATGAAACCCCATCAGGTCCAGCCGCACGGGTTCGCCTTCGCGGATGGAATGGATTTTCGTCTCCTCGAAATAGCCATCCACCCAGTAGGAATCCGCATCGATGATCTGGATGTTCACATGCCCCGCGCTGGCATAGTCGCCCGCGCGCATGGTCAGGTTGGTGACATAGCCGTTGAGCGAGCTGCGCACCTCGGTGCGCTCAAGGTCGATGCGCGCCTGCCGCAGGTCGGCCAGGGCCGAGGCATACTGCGCTTCCGCCTGCTGGGCCACGGCCTCGAACTGCTGCTTTTCCTCGCCCGATACCGCCACGCCGGATATTTTCTGGCGGCGTTCGTATTGCGATGTCTTGAACTCAAGATCAGCCCGGCGCTCGTTGACCGCCGCCTCGGCAATATCGACTTTCACGCGGAAGTCGAACGGGTCGATCACGTACAGCACGTCGCCCTTGTGCACGAACTGGTTGTCATGCACGCGCACTTCATTGATCTGGCCTGAAATGCGCGGCGCGATATTGGCCACCTGCGCACGGACCTGCCCGTTCCGCGTCCACGGTGAGGCGGTATAATAATCCCACAGCACGATCACCACGATCGCCGCGACAAAAAGAATGGTCGCGGTAATGGCCAGGCGTACGAAGCGGTTTGCATATGCGAACACGTCAGCAGTCTTTCACAACATCAGGGTATACAGGCCAACAAGGCAGATCAGCAGGCCGAACTGGGCCAGCGGCGGGTTCCACACAAAGCGCCACAGGTTGAACCACGACAGCGCCGCGCGCAGCACGAGCAGCGTGCACAGCGCCAGTCCGAGATTCATGACAAAGGCCGAGACCAGCACGCCTTCCACATCAACGACCTGCCGCATCAGCCTGCCTTTCCTGTCTTGATGATGCCGTAATGGCGCAGCCTGGGTTGGGCTGCGCGCCATGAGTGCAGCACCGCATCCAGCCCGGCCAGCAGGTTGATCGCCGCGACCTGCTCAGGTGGCGGCAGGTGGGGGGAGGGGGCAGGCACGGCGGCACAGGCCTGTTGCAGGCGCGCGTCAAGGTCGCCCCAGGGCGCGTGCAGCCGCAGTTCGCGCGCTGCCAGTTCAGCCGCGGGTCGCAGCAGGGGGGAGCCCGTGGCCTGGCGCGCATAGGCGCGTGCCCGCGCCAGCGCACCATCGAGTTCGGTAAAGGCGGTAAAGCTTTCAAGCTGCCGGGCGCCGCTGGGGCTGGGCGGTAGACGGTCATTCCAGAACTGCATCTGGGCCAGCCGGTCATAGGCGCGGGTGAGGCGGGTCGGGCCATCGGCCTCGCCCTTGCCCGCCATCTGGCGTTCAAGCGCGCGCACGATGGTTGACGCCATCCAGAAGCGCTGCCTGCGCGCCGAGGGCGGAAACAGCAGCACAAGGATGATGAAGGCCAGCAGGGCGGCCAGCAGATAGAAGATGTTGCGGTTGAGGAATTCGGTCGGGTTGTAGCTCTGGTGGTTGTCCAGCCCCAGCATGGCGAAGAAGAACACCCCGTAATTGAACCCGATCGCAGCCGTGCCCGGCCGCATGAGCAGCAGGCAGGCCAGAAAGGTCTGCGGCAAAAGCGCCAGGGCGAGGAAGGGCATGTCCGCCCCGTGCAGCAGCACGAAGAAGTTCAGCGCCGCCGCCGCCAGCACGCTGCACGGAATGCCGATCACCGCCCCCATGCCAAAGCGGGCTGTATCGACATTGGTGGCCGCCAGCGTCAGGGTCAGCGCGGTCTGGGCCAGCGCCACGGTCGCCCCGGGCAGGCCGGTCATCACACACACACCTGCCGCGAACGAGAAGCCCACCAGCACCCGCAGCGCCCCGATGAAGGCGAGCAGGATGTTGGGTTGCGTTGCGATGGCGATGGTCTTGCTGTCAGCAGCGCTGCCGGTGCCTTCAACCAGCATCTGCTGGCCTGCATGCAGGCGCACACGCGCGGTGAGCATGCGGGCCGCGCGCTCGATGGCAAACGCCTCATCGGCATTGGGCACATGGGCAGGAAGCGCCTCACGGATGGCCTCAAGAATGCGTAGCGTAAACCCCGCCTGGTCCAGCCGCAGGTCGGTCTGGCGCGCGATGCGGGCAATGGCGTCCTCAACGGCGGGGTCGATGTTGCCATGGCCCGTGTGGCGGCCAAGGCCGCGCGCGCAGTCCAGCACCGTCAGCATGGACACCATGGCCAGCCGCGCCCCGTTGGCCCGCATGCCGCCACGCTCGAATTCCGTGCGGGCATAGGACAGGCGGGTGGTCAGCGCCAGAATGCCCCCGGCCAGCCTGATGTCGGCCTGCGCACCCCGGTCATACAGGTGCTGGAGCGCCGCGCGCGCGGTCTCGCTGATGGGGCGGGTAAGCTGCTTCAGCCCGGCGGCCAGCCCGCCCGTGGCTTCGGGCGAGCCGGAGAGGATATTGACCACCGCCACCGCAAACACCCCGATGGTAATGGCCGAAGCCCGCGAGACGGCAATGTTGAACACGTTCTGCGGCGTGTCGATGCAGTTGACCGCCACGAGTGCCACCGTATAGCCCGACAGCAGCGCGCCATAGGAGCGGAAGTCACGCTCCAGCGACCCCACGAACGCACACGCTGCAAGCCACAGCGCAACACCGCCCAGGAACGGCCCGCGCTGCTGGTTCCACACCGCCACGAGCACGATGGACACGCCCATGCCCACCACCGTGCCCAGAATGCGGTAAAACGCCTTGGAGAGCGCCTGCCCGCGCAGCGGCTGCGCCAGGATCATCACGGTCACGCCCACCAGCAGCGGGTTGTCGATCTGGACCCAGAACGCCGTGGCCAGCCCGATGACGAGCGAGCACCACGTGCGCAGGCTGAAGCCCAGCCACCCGGCAGGCAACCGCTCGGCCCAGGGAAAATAGAGATGTGCCATGTCGCGCAGGCGATGCCCTGCGTTTGTTGCCGATGTGTCGGACATGGCCTCCCTGACCGTCTGGTGGTCTTGGCATTCCATACAACGGAAGTTGCAGTACATTCATAACAAATGATGTACGGCGGGCTGCCTTTCGGCAGGTTTTATGCCGGCGAGAGCACCCGGTGGCGCACCACTTCGCCCACGATAATCAGCGCGGGGCTGGTCACGCCAGCCTGTGCGGCCTGCGCGGGCAGGTTGCCCAGCGTGCCGGTCAGCACGCGCTGGTCGGCCCGCGTGCCGCGCTCGACAATGGCGGCGGGCCACTGGGGCGGCAGGCCGTGCTCGACCAGTTTTGCGCACAGCGCGGGCAGGGCGGAGACACCCATATAGATCACCACCGTCTGGCCGGGGCGGGCCATGCTGTCCCATGGCAGGTGCAGCGTGCCGTCGGCGCGGGCGTGGCCGGTCACGAACAGGCAGGCCTGCGCGCAGTCGCGATGGGTGAGCGGAATGCCCGCATAGGCCGCGCAGCCATTGGCCGCCGTAATGCCCGGCACGACCTGGAAGGGAATGGCGGATTCAAGCAGCGCCTCGATTTCCTCCCCCCCGCGCCCGAACACGAACGGGTCGCCACCCTTGAGCCGCAGCACGCGCTGGCCCGCCTGCGCGCGGCGGATCAGCTCGGCGTTGATCTCTTCCTGCGGCATGGTGTGCCTGTTGCGCTGCTTGCCCACGAACACCAGCTCCGCATCGCGGCGCACACGGTCAAGCAGGGCGGGCGAGAGAAGCTGGTCATACAGCACGCAGTCGGCATTCTGCATCAGGTGCAGGGCGCGCAGCGTGAGCAGGTCCGGGTCGCCGGGGCCTGCGCCCACCAGCCAGACCTCGCCGCGCGTGGCGGTGGTGGCGATGATGTCATCAAGCACCGCACGTGCGCGGGTGGCATCACCATTGCGCGCGGCCTGGGCGCCCGCGCCATCGAGAAATGTCTCCCACACCTGCCTGCGCCGCGAAATGTCGGGGCAGGCGGCGCCCACATGCTCGCGCTGCTGCTGCATGAACACGGCCAGCGCGCCCGTGCCCTCGGGTATGGTGCTTTCCACCTGTTCGCGCAGGCGGCGCGCCAGCACGGGGGCTGCGCCGCCGGTGGAGATGGCGATGCGCACCAGCCCGCGATGGATCTGGGCAGGCGTGATGAAGGTGGAAGGCTGCGGGTCATCCACCGCGCAGACGGGAATGTTCATGCCGCGCGCGATCGAGGCCGCCGCGCGGTTGACATCCCGGTCATCGGTCGCGGCATAGACCAGCCGGCAGCCGGGCATGGCGGCGCGTAGTGTTGCCTCATCGGCCGTGGGAGCGATGCGGGTGATGCTGCCGTCATCCTCCCAGCGCTGCATCTCGGCATCGAGGCGGCCTGCGATCACCTCAACCCGCGCACGGTGGGCGAGCAGCAGGCGCACCTTGTTGGCGGCGATCATGCCACCACCCACCACCAGCACCCGGACACCGTCCAGCCGCAGCGCGATGGGAAACCATGCGGGTTCGGAAATATTGGTCATGCGCTTAAAGTCGCCGGGCGTGCCGGCATCCTGTCAACTGGGGAGGTGTATCGGTTGCGCGCCGGCTGGCGGCATGGGGCGGTTTAGTGGGAGGCGACGTTCTTCACCCCTTCGGCATAGCCCCAGCGTGCCCATGTCGAGCGGTCCTTGACCGATCCTGGCGTGTTGGTGGCGCAGGCGGCCAGTGACAGCACGATGGCACAGATGCCAAGAACGGGAAGAAAACGGGCCAAAAAAACCTCCTGCACGACGCAGCCGCCAGCCTAGCAGAAAAGCCCCGCCATCACCACGCCCCGCGTAAAGGGATGCGCACGCGCCCCGCCTCTCGCCTGCTGCGGCCAAAAGATGGTAAGCCGCACAGGCATGAAGCCCATGGCATGCCGGGGCGCGAACAGGGGGATTGCCACTGATGGAAACCGTAAGCACCGTGGCCGAACTGCGCGGGCATGTCCGTGCATGGAAAGAAGCAGGCGCGCGCGTGGGCGTGGTGCCGACCATGGGGGCGCTGCATGAAGGGCACCTTTCGCTGGTGCAGGCGGCGCGTGCGCGGGCGGACCGGGTGATTGCCACGGTTTTCGTCAACCCCATCCAGTTCGATAACGCGGATGACCTGGCAACCTATCCCCGCACGCTCGTGGAAGATGGACGGCTCCTGGCCGAGGCCGGGGTGGACCTGCTCTACGCGCCCACCGTGGCGCAGATGTACCCGCCCGGCTTCGCCACGCGCATCAGCGTATCGGGCGTGTCGGAGGGGCTGTGCGGTGGCGCCCGCCCCGGTCATTTTGATGGCGTGGCCACGGTCGTGTGCAAGCTGTTCATGCAGACGCTGGCCGAGTGCGCCTTTTTTGGCGAGAAGGATTTCCAGCAGGTGCAGGTCGTGCGCCGCATGGTGACCGATCTTGACCTGCCCATCGAGATCATATCCTGCCCCACCCTGCGCGAGGCGGACGGGCTGGCCCTGTCCTCACGCAACCGGCGGCTCAGTGCGGCGCAGCGGCAGGTGGCCGTGGCGCTGCCGCGTGCGCTTGCCGCCTGCGCGGATGCGATCGCCACCGGCGCGGATGTGGCCACGGCCCTGGCTGGGGTGGCGCAACAGTTGCGTGCGGCGGGCTTCGGCCCGGTGGATTATGTGGAACTGCGCCACGCAGCCAGCCTGCAGCCGCTGGCCGCCTGCCCGCCCGGCGCGCCCGCGCGCGTGCTGGCGGCCGCATGGCTGGGCGATGTGCGGCTCATTGATGGCATGGCCGTGCCCGTAGCGGGCAGCTGATCAAAGATAAAAGTTTCCGGATGCCGCCTGTTTTCCGGAAAAGGCGGCATTTCCTGAAGCTTTTATGATGTTCAGGCATCCAGCCTGCGGGCTTCATCGGGCAGCATGATGGGAATGCCGTCACGCACGGGAAAAGCCAGTCCGGCACGCTTGCTGATCAGTTCACCCGCTTCGCGGTCATAAACCAGCGGCCCCTTGGTCACGGGGCAGACGAGAATGGACAGAAGCCGGGGGTCGAGGGGCGGCGCAAGGGGCTTTTCGGTCATGGTGGCGGGTTCCATGCAGGTTGTGGTGGATAGTGATTATGCGGGGGATGCACCCTCATCGGGTTCATGTCCAGTCCCTTCCAGCAGGTCGCGCAGGATGCGTGCGCGGTCGGCAGGCGTAGGGGCTTCGAGCATTTTCTGGCGGGGGCCGGTGCCAAAGGGGCAGATCATGGGCAGGGTGACCAGCAGGGCGGCATCATCCATCTGGTGCAGCGCATCCCACTGGGTGCTCACGCCCTGTGCCTCGCAGAAATCATGCAGCGCGTTGAGCAGCCCCTCGCGGTCGAAGGGGATGTCATCCTCGCTGTCGGTCAGGTCGGACACGAAGGACGAGGTATCGACCCGCGCCACCCGGTAGCCACGGCGCAGCCCCGTCTCGCGCAGCAGGCG
The DNA here is from genome assembly GCF_003207795.1 of Komagataeibacter nataicola. Lineage (GTDB taxonomy): Bacteria > Pseudomonadota > Alphaproteobacteria > Acetobacterales > Acetobacteraceae > Komagataeibacter > Komagataeibacter nataicola. The sequence continues at coordinate 69,129 of NZ_NIRT01000011.1, forward strand.
GAAGCGCGCGATGCCGGTAAGCGTAATGGCGTATGTGCCATCAGCCCGCTCGGTCATGGCGGTGATGCGGCCCACGCAGCCAATGTTGTACAGCGGCGGGGTGTGGCTGTAGCCATCATCCATGCCGGGGTCATCGGCTTCATCATCAAGCGGGGTGTCATCCATGCCATTGAGCAGGCGGGGCTGGATCATGCCGATCAGCCGGTTGCTGGCCAGCGCGTCCTCCACCAGCGCGATGTAGCGCGGCTCGAACACATTGAGCGGCAGCCGCCCCTGAGGCAGCAGCAGGGCCTCATCAAGCGGGAACAGGCCGAGCTCGGCGGGAAAGTCCGCCAGCGTCATTTCATTCACCAGCGGGATGCGGCGGGGGATGTCATCATGAATGACGACCACCCCGCTTTCGTCATGCCGTGTCACGAAAACAGCAGCGAGGACATGCGCCGCCGCGCGGCCACGGTGTCGGGGTCGGTCTGGCCCCATGCCTCGAACAGGCGGATGAGCTGCAGGCGGGCGGCATCATCATTCCACTGCCGGTCCTCCTTCATGATGGTGAGCAGTTCATCGGCGGCCTCGGCGCGCTTGCCTGCGGCGTTGAGCGCGGCCGACAGCTCGAAGCGCGCGGCGTAATCCTTTGGGTTGGCGGCAATGCGCGCGCGGATTTCTTCTGCTTCCTCAGCCGCCTTGCGGCCTTCACGCTTGAGTTCGAGTGCGGCCCTTGCCCCCGTTATCTCGGCATGGCTGGCAATGGCGGCGGGCGCATCGTTCAGCGCGGTCTCGGCACCTTCGTCATCGCCCATCTCGATCAGCGCGCGCGCAAGGCCACCCCAGGCGGCGGGGTTTTCCGGCTCGATTTCCAGCACCTGCGAGAACAGGCCAGCCGCCGCTTCCGCGCGGCCCTCGGCCATGTCCTTGCGTGCGGCCTCGATCAGTTCGGCTGCGGGTAGCGCGCCGCCGCCTGCGGCCTTGAGGGCATTCTCGATAAAGCGCCGCACTTCACTTTCAGGCTTGGCGCCCTGCATCATGTCCAGGATCTGGCCCTGCCAGAACACGGCCACGAGCGGGATCGACTGCACCGGCAGCCCGATCTGGCCAAGCTGCTGCACCAGCGCGCGGTTGGCATCGACATCAATCTTGACCAGCCGCACGCGCCCGCGGGCCGCGCGCACCACTTTTTCCAGCACCGGGGTGAGCTGCTTGCACGGGTTGCACCATGTGGCCCAGAAATCGACCAGCACCGGCATGTCGCGGCTGGCATCCACCACGTCGTGCATGAAGGTGTTCTGCGTGCCGTCCATGACCGGGTCGGGGCCGCCGCCGGGTGCGGCGCCAGCGGGGCCGGAACTGTCGGGGCGGGGGGTCTGGCCGATGATGTAGTCCATATGGTCGTATATCCTGTCGGTCTGGCGGCAGGCATGGGCGGGTCGTTCGCGCATGGCCCGTGCTGCCGGTTCATTCTTGTGCAATAGATTGGCATTCCCCGCGACTGTCGCAACCGCCTTGTGAGGGGATGAAAAAAAACTTCAGAAAACGCATTTTTCCCTCTTGCGGCCCCCACGGGTTTACCGTAAAACCCGCTTCACCGACACGGAGCGCGGGCGTAGCTCAGGGGTAGAGCACAACCTTGCCAAGGTTGGGGTCGTGGGTTCGAATCCCATCGCCCGCTCCAGATTTCCTCAGGAAATCAATTGGATACGAGAAAGCCGCCGCAAGGCGGCTTTCGTCGTTTCAGGGTATTTTTTCCAAAAAGCATCATCAGAAACCGGCCTTGGCGTGAAGGCTGTTTTCCTGTCCTGTCCCCAGGGGCAACCTGTTGCGGTCTTCTGGCGTTGGCATGGTGATGGATGATGGGAAGGATCAGGCCATGACGCATGATGACCCCGAAAAATCTGGGACCAAGGATGACGAAGGCGCGCGCTACCCGGCCCCCGGCGTCAGTTCACCGCCCGAGGCGCGGCCTGATCCGGATGCCAAAAAAACGCCCCGCCCCGAGCCCGTGCCCACCGACCTGCCCGATCCGCTCACCCTGCCGCAGCATGACGGCGAGGAAGATACGGCAGGCTGAAGCAGGGCGCGCTTACAGCAGCTTCATGACCTTGAGCAGGAACCACGTAATCATCATGAAGATGAAGCAGATGCCGCCTGCCTCCACCGTGCCCATGCCGCCCGAGGCCAGGAACATGCCACCCGTGTTCATGCCAAAGAAACCGGTCACGAAGGTGGCGGGCAGCATGAGCGTGGTCACGATGGAGACGGTGTAAAGGCGGCGGTTGGTTTCTTCCGCCTGGCCCGATGCCAGTTCATCCTGCAGCGAGCGCGCGCGGTCCTGTAGCGCGAGAAGGTCATCGAGGGCTGCGTGGATCTGGCGCTGCGAACGGTCGCGTATGTCATCTTCCGCCCATTCGGGCAGTTCAAGATCCTCGTTGTGGAAGATGCGGTCCACTGGCGAAATCACGCGCCGCAGTTCGGTCGAGCGGCGGCGCACGCGCCCGATCAGCCCGCTGATGCGACCGAAATCGGTGTGCTGGTCCAGCGTCAGCAGCAGGTCCTCGGCACGGTCGAGCTGGTCATCGAGCATGGCGATGTTGCGCCGCACGGTATCGGCGAATTCCAGTAGCGTATGATCCACGACCTCGGCGGGGGAATCGAAGGATTCATTGCGTTGCAGCGCGCGGTACACCACGCCAAGCGCCGGCACCGGCTGGCGGCGGGTGGTGATGAGCAGGTCGGGCAGCACGGCAAAGCGCCAGGCGGAGAGGTTCTTGTCATCCTCCGACATGGCATCATCAAAGCCGGGCAGGGCGCCGTAAACGATGTCGCCTTCCGCCTCGACATTGGTGCCGCGATCGGTGCTGCCGAGTGCGAGGCGCACTTCCTCGGGCAGGCAGGGTATGGCCTGAATATGGGCGCGGCTGGCGGTGTGAACGATATCGTAATGCAGCCAGACCCATGAATCGGGGCTGGCGGGCGAGCCGCCTTCAAGTGCGCGCGTGATCTGTTCATCATCGAGGCGCACGGGGCGGTGGCCGGACTGGCAGCCAATGGCCCAGACCAGCCCGTTCGAGATGGATGTGGCGGGCGGCCTGCCCTCCATCGGCATGGCGGCGGCATCCGCTGCGGGAAAGTCGGGAACGGTTTCCATCGCTTGTCCCTCCATCATGCCGCCTGGTGCGGCTGTCGTGTCCGGGCGTGGCTGACATGAAAACGGGCGGGCGGCGGCCGCAGGCCACACGTCCGCCCGCTTCAGGCAACCGCGCCTTATTTCATCAGGTCGGGGGAGACCTTGCCGCCATTGGCCGCAAGCTTCTGCATGACCTGCTTGATCAGCCAGACATTCATGGAAGCGGAATCGTTCATGTCGCCGCTGTAGTGCAGTTCGGTGGCCAGTTCCTTGCGCGCGGCAAGCGAGCTGTCCAGCCCGAGCAGCTTCATCAGGTCAACGATCGAGGTCTGCCAGTTCAGCTTCTCGGGGTTCTTGGCGGCCAGCGCGCTCAGCACGGCATCCACGTCCACCGGCTGGACAGGGGCTGCGGGGGCTGCTGCGGGCGTTGCGGCGGCAGGGGCGGCCGCAGCGGCTGCGGGAGTTGCTGCCGGTGTGGCGGCTGCAGCGGTGTGGCTGCCAAAAATCTTGGACAGGATCGAACCGAAAATGCTCATGGTATCTTTAAACTCCATCAAATTGGCCCGGCGGGCGCCGGGCCTTTCAGGCCGTGTGGCTGGCTTTAGTAACGATAGTCCTTGTTCTTGAACGGACCGTTGACCGGCACGTCAATGTATTTGGCCTGTTCGTCCGTCATCCGCGACAGATGGGCCCCGACCTTGGCCAGGTGCAGGAAGGCCACCTTCTCATCAAGGTGCTTGGGCAGGGTGTAAACCTTGTTTTTGTACTTGCCCTTGGGCGCTTCCCACAGTTCGATCTGCGCCAGCGTCTGGTTGGTGAACGACGCGGACATCACGAACGAGGGGTGGCCCGTGGCGTTGCCAAGGTTCACCAGGCGCCCTTCGGACAGCACGATCAGGCGCTTGCCATCAGGGAAGACGACCTCATCGACCTGCGGCTTGATGTTGTCCCACGTGTAGTTGCGCAGGGCATTGATCTGGATCTCGGAATCGAAATGCCCGATGTTGCACACGATCGCGCGGTGCTTCATCTCGCGCATGTGCTCGATGGTGATGATGTCCACATTGCCCGTGGCGGTGACGAAGATATCGCCGCGCGGCGCGGCCTCTTCCATCGTCACGACCTCATAGCCTTCCATTGCGGCCTGCAGCGCGCAGATGGGGTCGACCTCGGTCACGAGCACGCGGCAGCCCGCGTTGCGCAGCGATGCGGCGGAGCCTTTGCCCACGTCGCCATAACCGGCGACCACGGCCACCTTGCCGGCCATCATCACGTCCGTGCCACGGCGGATGGCGTCCACCAGGCTCTCGCGGCAGCCATACAGGTTGTCGAACTTCGACTTGGTCACGCTGTCATTGACGTTGATGGCCGGAACCTTCAGCGTGCCCTTCTTTTCCATCTCCCACAGGCGGTGCACGCCGGTGGTGGTCTCCTCCGACAGGCCGCGCACGTTCTCGAGCAGTTCGGGATACTTGTCGTGCATGAGGATGGTCAGGTCGCCACCATCATCGAGGATCATGTTCGGCGTCCAGCCATCCGGCCCATGAACCGTCTGCTCGATGCACCAGTTGAACTCGTCTTCCGTCAGGCCTTTCCATGCGAACACGGGTACGCCGGTGGCGGCGATGGCGGCTGCGGCCTGGTCCTGCGTCGAGAAGATGTTGCATGACGACCAGCGCACCTCGGCGCCGAGCGCCGTCAGGGTCTCGATCAGCACGGCGGTCTGGATCGTCATGTGCAGGCAGCCTGCGATCCGCGCGCCCTTGAGCGGCTGGGTGGGGCCATATTCCGCGCGCAGCGCCATCAGGCCCGGCATTTCGCCTTCAGCGATCGAGATTTCCTTGCGGCCCCACTCGGCAAGCGAGATGTCCTTGACCTTGTAGTCGGTGCTGGTGGTCATGTTTTATCCTGTATTCGTTAATTCGGCACAGGATATACCCGTTTGGGCGCGACTGATCCAGAGCGGGCGGGATTTGTGTTCACGCGCCCGTGCGGGCGACCGCATCGGCCTGATCGAGCAGGCGCAGGAAGTTTTCACCCCATAGCGCCGCGATCTGGGCGTGGTCATAGCCCCGGCGCTGGAGTTCGGCGGTGAGGTTGCCCGATTCCGAGGCATCGGCCCAGCCGCGTATGCCGCCACCGCCATCGAAATCCGATGAGATGCCGACATGCTTGATGCCGATTCGCTGCACGGCGTAATCGATATGGTCCACGAAATCCGCCACCGTGACGGGGCGGAGGTCACGCACGTCGCGCGGGCGCAGGAAGGCGTCCATCGCGGTGATGTGGATCACGCCGCCACACGCGCGCAGCGCGTCGAGCTGGCCATCATCGAGGTTGCGGGGATGGTCGCACAGGGCCCGCACGCAGGAGTGGCTGGCAAACACCGGCGCGCGTGAGAGTTCGACCGCCTGCATCATGGTGTCGCGCGCGGTGTGCGACACATCGATGAGCATGCCGGTGCGGTTCATTTCCGCTATTGCCGCCCGCCCCAGCGCCGACAGGCCGCCATGCAGGGTTTCGGGGTCATTGAGGTGGTGCATGGGGCGCGCCGAGTCGGCCAGGCTGTTATGGCCGTTATGGGTCAGCGTCATGTACCGCGCGCCCAGGGCGCGGAACTGCCCGATCAGCGAGAGGTTGTCGCCCATCGCGTAGCCGTTCTCCACGGCGGGCACGATGGCGATGTCACCGGCCGCATACGCCGCGCGCACGCCTGCTGCCGTATCGCACACGCGCACGCCCTCTGTCCGGCCCGCATCATTGATCACGCGCAGCATGGCCAGCGCGCGGGCCGAGGCGGCCGCATGCCCGTCCGCATCGCACGCGCCCTGGCCCACATAGGCCACGAGGCATGCCGCCCGCAGGCCGCCTGCGCGCATGCGCGGCAGGTCCACCCGGCGCGAGGGCGCGCCCGTGGCGAAGTCACCCCGGTCGGGCCACGGAATATCCACATGGGTATCGAGGGTCAGGATCGTGTGGTGCAGGTCGGCGGATGTATCGGTCATTCGGTCCTCGTCTGGTGCTGATAATGAACCACATGCAGCCCAGTCCTGAAAACTGGGCATAAAACAAAAGCCGCGTGATGTCGTTAGGGTGACAGACGGCGACACGTCCTGCCCCGGCCTGGTCGCCACCCTGCCGCCCTTGCGCCGGGGCACCATGCAACGCCGGGGCGCCAGGCGAAGGAACGACCATGACCACCATCCCCCTGCTGACCCTCAATGACGGACGCAAGATCCCCGCAATCGGGTTTGGCACCTATCCCCTCGACAACCCGCAGGCCGAAGCCGCAGTGCGCGAGGCGCTTGCCGCAGGCTACCGCCTGTTCGACACCGCCGCGCGTTACGGCAACGAAAGCGGGGTGGGCACTGGCCTCCTCAGCTTTGATGTGGGGCGTGAGGACATTTTTGTCACCACCAAGCTGCGCGGGGCCGAACAGGGCTTTGACAGCACGCTGCGCGCATTCGAGGCCAGCCTCGAGCGGCTCAAGATGAGCTATATCGATATGTATCTCATCCACTGGCCGCTGCCGGGCAAGGATCTTTACGTGGAAAGCTGGAAGGCGATGATCCGCCTGCAGAAGGAGGGGCGGGTGCGCTCCATCGGCGTATCCAACTTCCTGCCCGAGCACCTGCAGCGCCTTATCGACGAGACGGGTGTGACGCCCGCGGTCAACCAGATCGAGATGCATGTCGATTTCGCGCAGGCCGCGCAGCGTGAAGTCGACAGCAAGCTGGGCATCCTCACGCAGGCCTGGAGCCCGCTGGGGCGTGGCGATATCCTGAAGGACCCCACCCTGGGCCGCGTGGCCGAGCGGCATGGCCGCACGCCCGCGCAGGTCATGCTGCGCTGGGTGGTGCAGACGGGTTCGGTGCCCATTCCCAAAAGCGCCCATCCCGAGCGCATGCGCGCCAACCTGCGTGTGTTCGATTTCCAGCTGACCGATGAGGACATGCGCGACCTCGCCACCCTTGATGCCCCGTCCCACCGCACCGGCGGCGACCCGGCCACCTATATCGAGGAATAACCGCGCGGCACCTGCCCTGCTGCCGCCCGGGCGTGGTGGTGGCGGGGCAGGATTGCACAAGCCGGAACCACGCTGTTATGGTGCGGCGCCCGTTCCCTGCCGGGCGGGCCATGTCGGCACGTCCTTCACGGGTGCGCGGGCATGAGCAGGATCACGGCACGACATGGCAGTAGCGCAGGCATACGCAGCATCCGGTGAAGCGGACAACCGGACCGGCTGGCCCTTCCGCCCTTCGCCCCGCAGCCTCCTGCGCTGGCTGGCGCTCGGGCTTGCGGGCGCGCTTGCCGCCTGCGCCCATAATGGCGCGGGCACCATGAGCGAAGACCAGATGATGCACGAGGCCGAATCCTACCGCGCCCGTGCCCATGCCAATTACACGCCGCCCGGGCCGCCAGATGACCCGTGGGGCCCCTACATCACCGAGGCCTCGCAGCGCTTTGACGTGCCTGCGGTGTGGATACGCGAGGTGATGCAGCGCGAATCGGGTGGCCAGCTTTACCGCAACGGGCAGTTCGTGACCTCGCTGCCTGGCGCCATGGGGCTGATGCAGCTCATGCCGCCCACCTATGACGAGATGCGCGCACGCTACAACCTTGGCCCTGACGCCTTCGAGCCGCATGACAACATCACGGCAGGCACCGCCTATATCCGCGGCATGTATGACATCTATGGCTCGCCCGGCTTCCTGGCCGCCTATAACAGCGGGCCGGGGCGGCTGGATGATTTTGTCGATCACTATCACACCCTGCCCAAGGAAACGCGTGACTACGTGGCCGCCATCGGGCCGCGCATCGCGGGGAGTTCGCCCGTCAACCGCTCGCAGGCCGACCTGCTGATCGAGGCGCGCGCCATGGCCCGCGCGCAGGCCGCCCAGAACAGCCGGGGTAGCCGCAGCCGGGGGCGGCAACTGCTGGCATCCGTGCCCCGAGGGGGCGCGCCCGATACATCCTCGCCCGAGGCCTCCGCCGTGCGGGCGGCCTGGCGCGCGCGTGAGCAGGGTGGCGTGGCCCCCATGTCGGCCGCGGGCGAGCACCCCGGCGTAATCAGCATGGCCAGCGGGCATGGCTGGAGCGTGCAGGTGGGCGCCTATGGCTCGGCAGGGCAGGCGGAGCATGCGGCGGGGCAGGCGCGGGCGCGGGTTTCGCTCAGCGGCGTGCGTACGCAGGTCGCAAGCGTTGCATCCGGGCATGGGCATGTCTATCGTGCAAGGCTGACCGGCCTCTCGCACGATGCTGCGCAGCAGCTATGCCAGAGGCTGGGCGGCTCGGGCTGTCAGGTTCTGCCGCCTGCCACATGATGGCATTGGCCTCCGTAACGGGGTGTGAGGAAACATGAGGTATTTTTACAGGCGTTCACGCGGGGCGCTGCCAGGGCTGTGCCTGCCGCTGGTGGGCCTCATGGCCTTTGCCGGGTTCATCTGCTTCTCGCCCGCGCATGCCGCCCTGCCGGTGGGCAGCCAGGCCCCCCTGTTCGATGCCCAGGCCACGCGCAATGGCAGCGAGTTCAGCTTTCGCCTGGCCGATGCGCTCAGGCAGGGGCCGGTGGTGCTGTATTTCTACCCTGCCGCCTTCACCCGTGGCTGCACCATAGAGGCGCATGACTTCGCCGATGCCATGGACCAGTACAAGGCGCTCGGCGCCACGGTCATTGGCGTTTCCACCGATGACATGCCCACGCTGGACCGTTTTTCGGTCAGTGAGGGGCATGGCCGCTTTCCCGTGGCGGCCGACCCGCATGGCGAGATCGCGCGCAAGTATGACAGCCGCCTGCCGCTGCTCAACCGCGCGAGTCGCACGTCTTACGTCATCGCACCTGATGGCAAGGTAATTTACGCCTACAGCGCGCTTTCGCCTTCCGGCCATGTGAGCAAGACCCTTGATGCGCTCAGGCAGTGGCAGGCGGCACGGGGCCAGGCTACCAAAGTGTCGCTGCCCGCAGCCCCCACGGCTCGGTAACGCTCCCCAAATCGTATCCTGCAGGCCATCGCCTTTCATGATGGCGGCTGGCGCGCACGGTCGCGGCAACATTGACTTGGCACGCCTGCGCGTTATTGACTGCCCCTTCACCCTGCTGCGGGGGGAAGCCGGTGGGATTCCGGCACGGTCGCGCCACTGTGCACCGCATGGACCATGCGGAAGTCAGACCTCCCCGACAGCGCCTTCATCCATTTCCGTTACGGGACGCGCTTTCCCCACAGGAGCACAGCCATATGTTTATCCTTTCCTCCCCTTTGCGCCGGGGCATGGCCTGATGGCCGGTCGCCTGCTGCTGCGTGGCATGCTGGCCGGTATCGTGGCCGCCTGCCTTGCGTTTCTTTTCGCCCGTGTCTTTGGCGAGCCCCAGGTCAATCTGGCCATTGGCTATGAAGCCGCGATGGATGCCGCGGCCGGCGAGCCGCCGGAGGTTGAACTCGTCAGCCGCGCGGTGCAGGCCACGGCAGGGCTGCTGACGGCGGCTGTCATGTATGGCGCGGCCTATGGCGGGGTGTTCGCGCTGGTCTTTGCCGCCGCCTATGGCCGTATTGGCCGTTTTTCGCCGCGCATGCTGGCCATGCTGCTCGCGGCGGGAGGCTTTGTGGCCGTGGTGCTGGTGCCTGACCTCAAATACCCCGCCAATCCGCCTGGCGTGGGCAACCACGAGACAATTGGCCTGCGCACGATGGCCTATTTCGAGATGGTGGTCTTTTCCATCTGCGCCCTGATTATGGCGGTGCTGGCCGGGCGGCAGCTTGCGGCGCGGCTGGGCAACTGGAACGCCAGCCTGTGCGGCGGGGTGGCCTTCGTGGTACTGGCTGGCCTGCTGCAATGGGCGCTGCCCACCGTCAATGAAGTGCCGGACAACTTCCCCGCCCAGGTGCTGTGGCACTTCCGTGAGGCGGCTCTGGGCATGCAACTGGTGCTGTGGGGCAGCATGGGCTTTGGCTTCGGCCTGCTGGCCGAGCGCGTGCTCGGCCGCTCCACCGCCCTACGGCATTACGGCTGAGCTGTCGGCTCATCCGCCCCGGTTGCATCGCCCGCAGGCTGCGGTGCGGCCATGCTGGCTGGCGTAGGCGGGGTGCCCCCCGAGGTATCCTTCATCACGTCGGCCCATAGCGCGCGCAGCCGGGCATCCATTGCGTCATTCACGATGGGGAAGGAGTGGCTCGCCGCGATATAGGCGGGCTGCTGCGCCCAGTGCAGGGCGGCGCGGGTGGCGTCATCAAGCGGAGCGCGCGTGTTGGCGGGCATGCCCCAGTAGCATGATGACGTGGCCAGCCGCGCCTGGGCGGCAGGCGTGCGCAGGTATCTGGCAAACGCCAGCGCCAGCGCCTTGCGCTGCGAGGCCTCGACAATCGAGATGCCATGCTGCCAGCGGATGCCGCCCTGCCGGGGCACGGTAAAGGTCAGGTCCGGCCTGGGCGGAGGGGCATGGGCATCGGCATCGGCTGTTGTCACGGTGCCGCCTTCATCCACGCCCGCCGTGGTCCAGCCGCCGCCACCCACCACAATATCCACCTGCCCGTCGGCCAGGGCCTGCTGCACGCTCGCGGTATCGCCCACCAGGCTCGCATTTGCGCGCAGTGCCGCCAGTTTGTCGTGCAGGGCGGGCAGGTCGGCCTCGGTCAGATGGTCCGGGTCCAGGCCGAGCGCCAGCGCCACGTAGGACAGGATGGGCAGGTAGCTGTCATAGATGGCGATGCGCCCCTTGTAGCGTGGCTGCCAGGGGGCGTTGATGTCGTCCATGTCGGGGGCGGATACGTGGGCCTGGTTGAAGGCCACGGCATGGAAGCCGTATTTCTCCGGCACGGAATAAAGCTGGCCCTGATACGACCCGCTTGCGGGGCTGGCGATGGCGGGGGGAATGTCGGTGGCGGGGAAAACCGCCGGGTCGAGCGGGGCAAGCAGCCCTGCCGCCGCAAGTTGCGGGGCGGCCGTCTCCTCCATGATCACCACATCCCAGTCACCGGCCTGTGCCTGGCGCAGGATGCCGCGCACGGCCTCGGTGCCGTCGATATCCTTGAAGTGGATGCGCACCTTGTTGGCCTGCTCGAACGGACCGAGCAACTCGGGGTCTTCGTGGTCGCACCATGTCAGCACGTTCAGGACCTCGTCAGCCGCCCGCAGCGGTGTGGGAGCCATTGCGGCAAGGAGCGAGAAGGCGGTCGCGGCAGCAAGGATGCTGCGACGGCTGCGTGCGGACATGGGAAATTCTCCTCCAGGATCAACCCCCAGCATGAACGGGTCAGGGAGTGAGGTCCAGTGTACAGGTGGCGTTTCGCGCGGTCATTCCGCACCCACAACGGGAGAGCGCCCGTGTCATGACAGGCGTGGCGTGCAGGACACGCCTAGCTGCCCGCCCGTTTGCCCCATATTGTCGCGCGCCATGATGGCGGGCTATGGATAGCCGCATGATCGCCGATTTCATCCGCCGTCTTGCCCGGCGCCGTTCCCCGTCACCCGCCATGTCCCGATCCGCCCTGCGCGCTTCGCGGCAGGTGATTGCGCCCAGCCCGGGCTCGGAGGCGGCGCGGGCCATCGCCACGACCACGGTCATGCCTTCGGGCCGCCTGCGTGAATATGCCCGCACGGCGCGCGGCGTGGGGCGGCTTGCGGCCATTACGGTGTGGGTGCCGCTTTCGGTCGGGTTCGAGGCGGTGCTGCTGCTCGTGCCCGGCACCGCCAAGATTCGCTGGACGCGCATGGTCTGGGGCGGGCTGTGCCTGCTTCTGTCGCTGCGCATCCGCGTGGTGGGGCGTAGGGCCGGTGGCGTGGGCGGGCGCAGGGCGCGCCAGAATGGCGAGCGGCCCGTCATTTATGTGTCCAACCATTCCACATGGCTTGACGTGCCGGTGCTCGGCACGGTGCTGCCATCGAATTTCGTGGCCAAGGGCGATATCGAGGGCTGGCCCATCATGGGGCTGGTCTCGCGCATCGGGCGCACCATATTCGTCAGCCGCCAGCGCAGCACCACGGGGCGCGAGCGCGACGAGATGCTGCACCGCCTGATGGTGGAAGGCGACAACCTGGTCCTGTTCCCCGAGGGAACCTCATCGGACGGATCGCGCGTGCTGCCCTTCCTGTCCGCCTTCTTCGCCATTGCCAAGCCGCCGCGCCTGCCCAAGGGCAAGGGGCCGGTCGAGCCCGACAGCGAGGCCGCCGCCATTGCCGCGCGCCCGGGCATGACGCCGCTCATCCAGCCGGTCTCGGTCGTGTATGACGAGCTTGAGGGCCTGCCGGTCAACCATGCGCGCCGCCCGGTCTTTGCGTGGTATGGCGACATGGAGCTCGGGCCGCATGTGTGGCAGCTGCTTAAATGGCGCTCCATGCGCGCGACCGTGCTGCTGCACCCCGCACTCGACCCTGACGACTTTCCCAGCCGCAAGGCGCTGGCGCAGGCAGCCTGGCGGGCGGTGGCGGCTGGCGCTGCCGAACTGCGCCAGAACCAGCCCCGGCCCGAGCAGGACAGTGCTTATGCCTGCCGCCCGCTCGCAGGCATGCTGCCACAGGATCTGGAACGCCACGGCAACTGAGATGTTGGCGGCTTTGTGTCAAGATTGAGGCATGTCATGTTTCCGCATGGGCATAAACCATAGTATGATGCCCACGCCGCGTGGTCTGGTGCCCGTTGCCGCATGGCCATGATCGAATCTGGCTGCGTGATGACGCGCCGGGCGGATGCCTGCCCAGGCCAGAAAAATGATCTCACATGGCGCGGTTGGTCGTGCCGATGTTCTGGAGTTTACGGTGGATCAGCCGAAGATTAGCGCCGATGTCCTGCTTTCTGCGATGGAGCAGGCCATTGACCCCATGGTCGTGATTGATGAGCACAACCTCATCATCTTCTTCAACGCGGCGGCCGAGAAGATATGGGGCCGGTCGCGCGCGGATGTCGTGGGCCACAATGTCAGCTGCCTCGTGCCCGAACCCGAGCGCGCCAGCCATGACGGCTACATCAACCGCAACCGCGAAACCGGCGAGGGCCGGATTGTCGGCACCTCGCGCGAGGTCGAATTCCGCCGTGCCAATGGCGACCATGTCTGTGGCGAGCTGTCCATCTCGCGCGTGCAGGTGAGTGATTGCGGCAAGATCTACTACATCGCCGTGATGAAGGACGTGACCGAACCCAGCCGCCAGCGCAAGATCCTGGTGTTGCAGAATGACGTGCTCCAGGCCCTCGCCTCCGACATGAGCATACAGGAAGTGGGCGACCTCCTGTGCCGCCGGGTGGACAGTTTCGTGCCTGGCGCGGTTGGTGCGCTGATGCTGATCGACCGCTCGCGCAAGCTTTCGGTCAGTGCCTCGCCCTCCATGCCCCGGCGCTACCGGGCCGCACTCGACAGCATGGAACTCACCCCCGAACAGCTTGAAACGCTGCGCGCCAACCCCGCGGCCAGCAATACCGTGGTGTGGGATGGCTATGCCTCCCTTGCCCGCTCGCTCGGGCTGGAGCGGTGCTGTTCGTCCGCCATCGTCTCGCGCACGGGGCAGGTCATGGGCGTGTTCGCGCTGTACCTGCGCGGTGATGAGTCCGATCTGGCATGGGCGCAGCGCGTGGTCTCGACCAGCATGCCTTTCTGCGCGCTGGCCATCGAGCAGAGCGAGACGCGCCAGCATATCGCCCAGCTTTCCAATTTCGACAGCCTGACCGGGCTGCTCAACCGCACCTCGCTGCATAACATCATCGAGCGCCTTATCATGCGTGGCGGTGACAGCCAGTTCTCGCTGTTCATGGTCGATATCGATCGTTTCCGCGATATCAACGACGCGCTTGGCCATGTGAATGCCGACCGCTTCCTTATCGAGATCGGCCGCCGCATCCGCCATCTGGTCAAGGATGAATACATTGTCAGCCGCTCCGGTGGTGACGAGTTCATCATTGTCGTGCCCGAATGTTCGCATGAGCGGGCCGAGAAGTTTGCCGAGAACCTGATTAACGCCATCGCCAAACCGTTGCAGGTGGGCGAGAACACGCTCAGCATATCGTGCTGCGTTGGCATCAGCACCTTCCCCGCCAACGGGCCGGACAGCGAATCGCTGCTCAGCCATGCCGATGCCGCCACCCGGCAGGCCAAGGATGACGGGCGCGGCCTGTACCGCTTCGCGGGCCATGAAAAGAACCAGGTGGCGCAGGACCGGCTGGTGCTTGGCTCGGCGCTGCGCGATTCCCTCTCCAAGGGCATGCTCAACCTGCATTACCAGCCGCAGGTCGAGACCATGACCGGCGGGCTTTATGGCGTGGAGGCGCTCTCGCGCTGGCACCACCCCACGCTGGGCAACATCTATCCTTCCCGCTTTATCGCGGTGGCGGAGGAGACCGGGCAGATCGAGGCCATTGGCCGCTGGTCGCTTGAGGAAGCATGCAGCCAGATGGTGAAGTGGGATCGCGACGGCGTGCGGGTGCCGACCGTGGCGGTCAACCTTTCCGCCGTGCATTTCCGCAATCGCGGCCTGCCCGAGCACATCGCCAATCTGCTCAAGCACCATGGCCTGACGCCGGACCGCCTGACGGTGGAAATAACCGAGAGCGTGATGATGGACAGCAGCAGCGAGACCGAGGAGGTGCTGCATGCCATCCGCAGGCTCGATGTCGGGCTGTCGATGGATGATTTCGGCACCGGCTATTCATCGCTCTCGCGGCTGACCCGCCTGCCACTGACCGAGATCAAGATCGACCGCAGTTTCATCAACGATTTCGAGCATGACACCAACGCCCAGGCCGTGACCATGGCGGTGATCGGCATCGGCTCGCGGCTGGGCATGACGGTGGTGACCGAAGGCGTGGAGACCGAGCAGCAGTGGCGCCTGCTGGAGGAATTGCATTGCGATGTGATGCAGGGCTATCTTTTCTCCAGGCCACTGCCCCCGGCGGACCTGGAAAAATGGTTCCGCGAGCGTCAGGAGCGTGGCTCGTTCCTTATTCCAACCACGGCGTAGAGCATGCGGCGCCCCGCAAGGCTGGCGTTGCCAGCGCCATGCGCGGGGGGCGGTTTGAGTTCATGAAGCATAACAGTTTGTTTTTCATTACGGATTCCAGGCGGGGACATGGCATTGCAACACGATGATCGGCTGCGGGCCCTGACGCATCAGGATGCGGATTTCTGGGCTGATCTGGTTGATAATGTCCTGATTGTCGCGATTACGGATAGCGAGGGGGTCATCACCTACGTGAATGACCGCTTCTGCGAGATAAGCCAGTACTCGCGTGAGGAACTGGTGGGGTCTACGCACCGGATCGTCAATTCCGGCTATCATGATACCGATTTCTTCCGCGATCTGTACCGCACCATCAAGGCGGGGCAGTTGTGGCGCGGCAATATCTGCAACCGCGCCAAGGATGGGTCGCTGTACTGGGTGGCCACCACCATCATCCCCAAGATCGACCGGCAGGGCACGATTACAGGGTATGTGGCCAGCCGGTTCGAGATTACCGAACTCATGAACACGCGCGACCGGCTGTGTGAACTCGCCGAGACCGATACCCTGACCGGCCTGCTCAACCGTGGTGGCTTCAACACCGCCCTGGCCGATGAGATCGCGCGCTGCCGCGAGCCGGGCATGACCGCGCACCCCGCGCTCGCCATGTTCGACCTTGATGGCTTCAAGCAGATCAATGACGTGCATGGCCACCATGCGGGTGACATCGTGCTGCGCGCCATCGCCTCGCGGCTGATTGAACTGACCCATCCCGATGATCCGGTCAGCAGGCTTGGTGGCGACGAGTTTGCCGTCATCCTGCACCGCACGCTCGAGGATGTATCGCTTGAGCGGTACATGGACCGCCTGCAGGCCATCCTTGAGCGCCCCATCGATATCGAGACGGTCACGGTGAGCGTTGCGGGCAGCATCGGCGCCGTGCTGCTAGATGGCACCGACACGATGGAAGACGTGCAGAAAAATGCCGACATGGCGATGTATGCCGCCAAGCGCGCGGGCGGCAAGCAGTCGCAGATGTTCACCAAGAACCTGCGCGAACGCGCGCAGGCGCGTGTCTCCATTCTCAGCGAGGCGCGGTGCGGGGTCGAGCGCAACCAGTTCGAGGTCTATTACCAGCCGATCGTGAACTGCAAGACGATGGAAGTGGACCAGATCGAGGCGCTGCTGCGCTGGCAGCACCCCGAGCGCGGGCTGCTCGCGGCGGAAGACTTCTCCGACGTGTTTACCGATGCCGGCCTAGCCCAGGCGATGGGCCCGCGCATGATCGAGGCTTTCCGGCGCGATGTGTGCATGTGGAACGAACAGGGCCAGCCCGCGCGCCAGCTTGCCATCAACCTCTCGCGCATGGACCTGATCCGCGATGACTACCAGCGCGAGCTTGAGGAATCGCTGCGGCGCTTCAACATGTCGCCTGAGAACTTCGTGCTTGAGGTGACGGAAGCCATGCTGCATGGCCGCCGGGCGGAGCAGGGCATCCGCAACCTGCGTGAACTGGCGCGGGCGGGTTTCCGGATCGCGCTCGATAATTTTGGCAAGGGCATCACGGTGCTGAACCATTTGCGTGAGCTGCCGTTCTCACAGGTCAAGATCGACCAGAGCATGGTGGCGAACATCGTGGGCAACCCCGATGCCTGCATGGTCCTGTCCAGCCTGATCGACATGGGGCAGGGGTTCAACATGGAAGTCACGGTCGAGGGTGTTGAAAACCGCGAGCAGTTTGAACTCGTCACGGCGCTCAAACCCGAGCGCATCCAGGGTTTCTTTGTCTCCTCGGCGCTGTCCTCGCAGGATATCCTCAAGCTGCCCAGGCGTTTTGAAGGGGTTACGCTGTGAGTGACGACACGCCCCGCACCGTAGCCGCGCGCATTGGCGATGACCTGCCGCGCGTGGATGTGATTGGCCTGGCCAATACGCGGCGCATCATGCATGCGGAGCGGCATAATGATGGCTCGCGCATGCCGCTGTTCATCCCCACGGCCTCATGGGCGCGGTTGCTGGAACTACATTGCATGGGGGCGGGCGAGCAGCCACGTCTTGCGCCCTCGCGCGTGATGGACGGACTGGAGCGCGCCCTTGGCCGCATCATGACCGAGGTGGTGCGCCATGATGCGGGGCAGGATGCGCCGCTGCGCCCGGCTTATGAAGTGACATCCGACCTGTTCGGGCCGGAAGGGCCGGTCGAGATCCGCATGCTTGTTGACAGCACGACCGGCGTTGCCTGCATGCTGGCGGGGCCGCCTGCGGATATTGCGGCACTGCCGCTTGAGATGACTTCCTGATTATAAGGGGCTGTTTGAAAAGTCAGGCTTTAATATCCTGAAATTATAAAAGTTTTGGTGAAGTTTTTCCAACAAGCTTCAGAAGATGCGGCCTTTTCGAAAAAATTCGGCACCCGGAAACTTTTATTTTGCGCTTGCCGGTGCGGGCGTAACAGGTGTCGGCGGAGGGGCAGGCTGCGCGTCGAGCCTGGGCGAGTGAAAGGCGGAGACGGGGCCGAAGACTCCTGTCTTCACATGCCGCATGGACGGGACCGGCTGGCGCACGCAGCCGCGGGTTACGATGGAGCACACGCCGTCCGTCCCCATCATTTCATCATCATCGCCGCTATAATGCACCTGGGTGACCCTGTCGTTTTCAAAGCGGATATCGGCAATGCAGGTCTTGCCTGCGCCGCCGAGTGTCGTTTCGGTCAGGTTGACGACCGACTGGAGCGGGATCAGCGTCGAATCATTGGTGGAGGGAATATTCAGGGTGCGGGAATATTCAAAAATCTGCACCGTATCGCTGATTTTCTTGGTCTTGTCGGGAATGCCCACGCAGGACTGCACATCCGTGCTGTTCATGCCGATCATGGTCATCTGCGCGCGATGGGCGGCGCGTGAATCCGTATAACCACACCCTGAAAGCCCGCTGAGGCCAGCCAGCCCCGCCACAAGTGCCATAGCCTGCCACAGGTGCAGGCGGTGCCGTAGGGCGGTAAAACGGGCGGCTACGGGTATATTCATATTGCCTCTGTCAAATGTCTGGCCCCGTGCAGGCCCTGTGTGGCGTGAACAGGTGTGTGATGCCGACACAAACCGGTTTGTGAAAGCGGCCTGAAAAGCATGCGCCCGAAACATCCTGCAAACGGAAGGGCGTTTGTGGTGAATATTTTTTCAAAAAGCTTTAATGAACGCCGTCTTTTTGGAAAAAGGCAGCGTTCAGAAACTTTTATTCTTTTTATCAATGCGTTGTTTCGAAACCATCTCGTGTACCGAAATAATAACGCACCAGGGCGGGAAGAGTTCTCGCGGTGTGGGCCTGCGTCTCGTGGCATGCGCAGGGCCGGTCATACGCTTCGCCATGTCTGCGCGAGATGGTCGCCAGATTTGCAGGGAGCAGCGCCGGGATGATCGGGCGCGTTTACGGGCATCATGGCTCCGGACGGGCTGAGCAGGGCCATGGCCGCCCTATCGGTGCTCATCAGATCCCGTGGACCAGAGCAGCAGGGAACCGTGCTGATAAAAAATGTAAGGAAATGATGGTGCTGCTGGACAGGATTGAACTGTCGACCTCTCCCTTACCAAAACACATTACCCCCGCAAAATCAGGGACATTCCATCAATAAAGCCGCCAATAAATTAAACGTGGCAACGATTCGTGCATGTAATTCTGGTCCAGTGGACCAGAGAGACATTTCACGATTCGTTATCGTCGACGTCGATTCGGGTTTCCTACGAGTGGGGCGACCGGGATAGGTTCAAAACACTCCTTTATGGACCAGTTATCAATCATTGCCTCCACCCTCCCACGCAGTTCCTGGCGGTCGGCAATCAGTCGCTTGGCCTCAGCATGCCGGGCATCATCGTTCTGCGCGAACATGGACGCCTCATAGCCAAGCTGCCTGCCCATCTCCACATCCGGCATGGACGACAGCGGCGCATAGGCCACCGGCAGGCTGATCGTCTGCCCGTGTGTCCGGTTGGTATCCGCCTGCATCCCGAATGTAGGTGCAGTCGTAATCGCTCCCACGCTGAACTGACCGCCCTGCGTGAACTGGCCGGAGAGCTGTAACGTCACGTCACCCGCAATCGTGCCCACCACCGGGTCGGGCGTATGCTGGCTGCACTGGGCGGCGCGCACGGCGCGCGTGAACCGGGCATCCTGCTCCGCCGTCCAGTCACCTGCATGCGATACCGACACCACCCCAGCCTGCGCCAGGCTGGACTGGATGCCTGCCATGGCCTGCGGGATGGTGGTGGAGATCCTCGCGGGATGGATTGCGCAGGCAGAAAGCACCATGCAGCAAAACATTACGAGAACAAACTTGACACCGTTTGGCTTGTTCATGTTACGTTCATTTCATATTTGAGAGGGATGGGCGAATCATGTCAGGTGCGTATGCAGGAGACAGGACCACGGGCTTTGCCTCCCCTGCGTCTGACAGCACCGAGGGGCCAATTGACCTGAGCGCTGCTCTCGACCTGCAGCGCCCCAACCGCTACCCCGTCCGCGTAGTGGGGGATGCGCTGGCCGCGCGCGGCATCCTGCATGGAGATATCCTGATCGTGGACACAGCAGCCCGGCCACAGTCTGGCTGCGTGGTCGTGGCGCGCTGGCAGGATCAGACCATCGTTTGCGAGATCACCCGGCAGGGCGGCGGCTGGTGGCTTCGCTCGGGTAAGGGGCAGGACGCCCAAATGCATCGGCTGGACCCGGCGCATGATTCCGAGGTCTGGGCCGTGGTCGCGGCGCTGGTCCGCACGCAGGTCTAGGCCATGCCGGTCTATGGTCTAATCGACGCGAATTCCTTCTACTGCTCATGCCAGCGCGTGTTCGAGGCCAGCATCCGTGCGGTGCCGGTCGTGGTGCTGAGCAACAATGACGGCTGCGCCATCGCGCGGACAAAAGAGGCCAAGCGGCTGGGCATCAAAATGGGGGAGGCTTGGCACCTGGTCAGGCGGCGGCCCGAACTGAAGGGCGTGCGCTGGTATTCCAGCAATTACCCGCTTTATGCCGACATGAGCCGCAGGATGTATCAGGTGCTCGAAAGCCGGGTGCCGAGGGTCGAGCCCTATTCGATCGATGAGATGTTTCTCGACCTGTCCGGGCTGCCCTATGACCTACCGACTTTCTGCCGCCAGTTGCGCCACGAGGTGCGTGCCGTAGCGAAGATTCCGACCTGTATCGGCTGGGGGCCGACCAAGACCATCGCCAAGCTGGCCAACGGGATTGCCAAGGACCGGCCTGAACTGGATGGTGTGTGCGACCTGGATCGCGAGGCCGACCGGCAGGCCGTCTATCGTGAATTACCCATCGGGGAAGTATGGGGCATCGGCCGCCGCATTGCCGAGCGGCTCCAGCGCGCCGGGATCCAGACGATTGCCGATTTCGTGGCCATGGACAGCCGCGCCGCGCGGGACATGCTGACTGTGGTCGGTGCCCGGGTCCAGTCCGAACTGCGCGGGCAGTCCTGCCTGCCGCTGTCCGAGGTCGCGGCCCCGCGCAAGGGGCTGGCCTGCACCCGCACCTTCGGGCGCCTGGTCGATAACTGGACCGACCTGCGCGAGGCCGTCTCCCATTACGCTACCACGGCAGCGGAAAAGCTGCGGGCAGAGGGAATGACCGCGTCGTTCCTGACCGTGTTCATCCAGACCAACCCGCATCAGAAAGATACGAGCTGGTATGCCAACCAGCAGTCATGCGGCATCGAGCCGACTTGCGACACGCTGGTGCTGATCACCGAGGCGCTCCGGCTCCTGCGCAAGATCTGGAAGCCAGGGTATCGGTATTTCAAGGCGGGCGTGATGCTGGATGGCCTGTGCCCAGCCGGGCTGCAGGCTGGCCTGTTCCAGACCCGTGACCCGGTGAAGTCATCCCGGCTCATGGATGCGCTTGATGCGGTGAACGGGCGCTATGGCCGGGGCACGTTGAGGCCGCTGTCCACCGGGCTGGACCGGACATGGCGCGCCCGGCAGAGCCTGCTCTCGCCAGCCTACACGACGCGCCTCGAGGACATCATGGAGGTGAAGGCGTGGTGACGGCTTATGCCACACCCCGCAGATACGCATCATTGGCCGCGACCAGCGCCTCCCAGTCTGACTGGCTGGGTGCCTGAGCCGTGGCGGGCATGAGCTGGCGCCAGGCGAGCGCATGGGCTTCCATGATGCGCGAGCGCACCCATCGCCAGGTGGCGCGCTGCGTGGTGCCCCAGGTGAGCAGGGTCACGATGTCAGTATCGTCCGTGCCGGTATAATCCCAGCCCAGCAGGCAGTGGCCGTTCGCGGGGTTGGGGTTCGGGTCGCCGTGTCCGGCCGGGGTATCGGTATCCCACACCGGAGCCAGCGCGCCGTTCTCGTCCTCCCACAGATCAGCGTCGGCCAGCTGCACACCGAGATAGGCTGCCGACAGTCCGGCCATGACATTGCGCACCCCGTTCAGGTCACCCGGATCCGCGCTACCCCAGAGGGGGAACAGGGTCTGGTTGGTTACGGCATACCCATCGCGCAGCGCGGTGGTCAGCACATCGACTTCTACACCGCCCCGATCCGTGGCCGGGCTGCCCGGCATGTAGCCGGTGGAGCGGGAATAGAACGCCACGGCCTGCGGCGTGGTGATGTCGGTCTGGAACCCGTTCAGGACGGACGTGGCGCGGATATGATTGCCGATCCCGGCCGAGGTGCAGTCGCCCAGTTCGTCATTGCCGAGCAGCAGCGGGGCAGGATCGATATGGCTGCGGTCCAGCCGGACAGGAGCCTGCCGGGCCATGAAACCGTGCATGGTCGACATGGAAGGCTGGCCCGCCCGCGTCTGCGCAGGACGGCAGCCGAGCTTGCGCAGATTCGCAAGCTGGCGATGTTTCTCGTTCATTTGTGAGCGATTTCCGTTGACATTCGCGCATATGTGCGCGATATTGTGGACATGAAAGCCGCTGACCTCCTTGCCCGTCTCCGCCGCCTCGCCAACAAAAATGGCTGGGACATGACCGAACGTAAGGGGAAGGGGTCGCACATCGTGGTGCGGCTGAACGGCAAGCCGACGGTGGTTTCAAACCATCGCGGTGACATTGCCACCGGGACGTTCCGCAAGATCCTCAAGGATCTCGGGCTGACCGAAACCGATCTGGAGGTATGAGGATGCTTTACGCTTATCCGGTCGATCTGGAGACCAACCCGGACGGCACCATCACGGCTTCATTCGAGGGGCTGCCAGGGGCAACTGATGGGACAACCCGGGAGGAAGCACTGCGCGAGGCCCAGGACCTGCTGGTCACGTCACTGTCCGTCTATGTGGATGACGGTGCAGAGGTGCCAGTTCCACCAGCGGCCAATGGTCGCCCGCTGGTTTATGTGCCTATGCTGGAAGCGGCCAAGTTGGCGCTCCATACGGCCATGCTGGAAAACAAGATCAGCAATGTAGAGTTGGCGCGTCGACTGGGCGTGGCTGAATCCTCAGTGCGCCGCTTGCGTGATCTGTTGCATGAAAGCAAGATCGGTCGCGTCGAAGCAGCGCTGCATGCTCTTGGTCGACAGACTGTTGTCCAAGTAATGGAAGTTGCATAAAAAGTTATTGGAGACATCGCATATGGTTAAATTAAATATTCGGATGACGACGGGAAACAAGAGTGCAGCTATATTAGCGGATGGGAAGGTGATTGGTGGAATTACAATGACAGATAAAGAAACTTACACTATAAATACAAATGGGAATATTTCAGATATAGATGGGTTATCTGACACATCTATAAAAAAAGTTTGGGAAAGAGCTAAAATGCAGAATCGATATGGCAGTGAAGTTATAGATCAATCAGATATTGAGGGCGAAGATAAACAGGTACCTCAACCAAACGATGACGATCATAATATCACTTAATTTTTCAACATAATAATTTTTATTTAAGATCATGATCTCGAAATTGTGCAGCCACATAAAACGCATGCAGCTTAAGCGGGATCGTGACCAGCAAGCCGATGAGGACGACAACGCCGCCCGCACCGGAGATGACGCCCTCCATGAAGGGCGTCATCGTGAACTGCTCGCCAGATAGGCCAGCAGGATGAAACCCGCCAGCACGCCACCAATGGTGCTGGCAGCCCAGAGGAAGAAGATTCCGGCGGGCGTCATGCCGTTACCCCCAGCACCTTGAGCGCCTGCTGCACCTGTGCCTGCGAGGGGGCAGGCGTGGCGCTAGTCATTGCCCCGACAGGGCGCCGCACGGCCACGCTATCCAGCAGCCCCTTGAAGGCGGACACGATGGTGCCCAGCGCGCTCAGGGCGGTGTTGGCGTTGGAAAGGTCGGTGCTGGCGATCTTGGTCTCCACCCCGGTGATGGCAGCACTCAGGTCACTCTCTACAGTGCCCAGAGCCGACAGCACGCTATCCACCCGGCTTTTCCAGTTCGTGTCATCATAGGTGATGGTGAGCGTGGATCCGGCCGCCGAGGAAAAGGCGTTCAGGGCCGCGCCCAGGGCGGTATCGCCTGCATTGATGATCGCCACGGTCGGCGCGCCGATGGCGCTGGCCAGGGCCGCGATGCTGAGGATGGTCGAGACGGCATTGAGGCCTGCCTGCCCGTAATCCTTGATGGCTGCCACGTTGAGTGTGAGGGTAGTGACCTCACCATTTTTCGTGACCGTGCAGGCGGGCAGGGCGGCGGCAGCAGCAATCGCGGCGGCAGACATGAATGCCCTGCCGAGGAAACGGCGGCGGCCGCCATCGACGGCCACGAGGTTGACACGCTGGGTCATGGACGAGTTTTCCAGTCTGGATATGAAAATAGCCCACCCGCACCACAACACCGCAGGAAACCGGCGTTTTTCGTGTGATGCAGGTGGACCAGTTTACAGGTGGAGGGGCGCAGGAAGCCCGGCGGCCGGTTTACAGACCGGGCCTATCCGGTTGACAGATCAGCGCACAGGCTGCCCCGGCACCATCGGGCGCGGGGCCTCGACCTTTTCCGGGGCAGGCGCTGCGGCCGGGGTCGCGCTGGCCGTGGCAGGCGTGGTCTCGATTGCCGTTTTCAGGTCGGTGATGCCGGTGAGGATCTTCGTCACGGCGGCATCGATGCCCGCCAGGTCGAGGTTGGGCGCGGCGCGGGCCACGATCACGGGGATCAGCGTCTGCAGCAGGGTGCCTGCCAGCTGGATGTCGGCCTGCGCGGTGGCCGTGTCTTTCTTGCCCAGCGCGGTCTCGATCAGGGTCTCGAGGGCAGGGATGGCGGCGGTGGTGTTATCGTCAGCCATGAGTGGCGTCTCCATACAAAAAAACCGCCTCAAAGGCGGTTGGGGGATCAGGATGACTGAGCCGGGACCGGCCAGTCAGCCGGGCGGGGAAGCGCGTGCGGGCGGCTTGCCAGGGCGCGTGGAGCCGGGCGGCACATCGAGGCGCTGCTCGACCGCGCTGCGCGGAACCGTTGCGGGGACCATCGCCGCCTTCTTGCCCGGCTGGTAGGCAGGCAGGTTCCACCCGCGCGCCTGGGCGATGGCGGTGACCACGGTCCAGACCAGCACCCATTTCGAGGTGGGGTCAGGCGGTCGCCAGAACCGCGCGATCAGGGCGCAGGTCGAGATCAGGAACGACACGATGACCACGACATCCCCGGCATACTGCGCGGGGAGCATCGACAGTACATCCTGCAGGAGCGAGAAAGGGTCCATGTCAGGCCTCGGCAGGCTGGGGCACGGCAGGCGCCGCGTGCAGCGCCTGGTCGATCTGGGGCAGGCCGAGATGGCCCGGCCCGTTCTCCATTGTTGCAATGCCCGCGATCAGCGCCCGCTGGGTAGCCGTATCGTGCAGGTCCAGCACGGTATCGGGCTGCACGCCCATACGGCTGCACAGGGCGTAAATATAGGCCCCGGTGGGGTTCTCGCTGGCGGGCGCATACACCGATATGATGGCACGCACCGTGGTCAGCCCCCGCTCCCCATAGCGCAGCAACTGGTCGCGCAGCGCGCGGATGCCATCCGCCATGGTGGGGAAGGCGGCAAAGCGGGGGCAGGGCACGCCGGTTTCCAGATGCGCGCCGGGCTGGCCCACGTAGTCGAGATTGCCGGGGTTGTTGTTGCGGATGCCGCGCGGGAGTTGGCTCATGGCGTCAGGTTCCTTGTTCGGGGCATTGCCTGGGGTCATGGATGCCCACCGTGCAGGAGCTGGCCGAACCAGTCGCAGAAGGGCGGATAGGCGAACAGGGCGGCGGCGATGGTGCCGATCACGGTGATCAGGCCGACGATGGCTGCCCCGATCTGGCGAAGGGCTTTCATGCCCCCGATGAGCTGGCCCATGCATTCGCGCATCTCGGTCGACAGGTCACGCACCTCGCCGCGCAGGGCGCGCAGGTCGGTCTCGGTTGATTCGACCTTGGTCTCGACGCGGACCAGCCGGTCGCGCAGCTGGGGATCATCACCGAACCCCAGCACTCTCCACAGAATGAACATCAGATTTCCAGGCAATAAAAAACCGCCTCATCGGGCGGTCGGGCAGGTGCGGGGTGTACGGGCGGGTCAGGTCGTGGTGGCAGCCGTTGCAGTACCATTCAGGTCCGCCGGGACGGCAGGTAATGCCGTGCTGGTCGTATCCGTGCCGTTGGCGATGGCCCGCAGGGCGGTGAGATAGGTCACGACATCGGCGGGCGTGCTGGCCCCATACATGCCGTAGGCCTGCCATGTGGCAGATGCGGCGGCGGTCAGGGCGTTCTGCGCCTGCGTGGCGAGAGGTACCGTGGCGGCAGGGTTGACCGGCACCGAACGCGCGGGCGTCACACCGTAGGTATCGCCGGGCTGGTAGATGCTGTCCGCGTCCTCAATCAACACGGTGCTGGCGGGTAGCGTGAAGGCTGCCTTACCGTCCCATTCTATCGTATTGACCACATAATTTGCCGGTTTGTCGCCCGATGCGGCGCTCAGGCAGATCAGATAGCGCGCCATTATGCGTATTCCTCAATAATCACCACGCCGGGCATTCCCAGGCCGCCCGCCTGTCCTACGGACTGATTGTATCCCACGCTTGCACCGCCTCCCCCAGAACCGTAACCAGTGCCGTCGATACCAGCGTTCTTCAAATTAGTACCGGGGCCACCAGTCCCAAGAGGGGTATCTCCTCCATCTCCAGATTTTCCGTTAGATTTACTGAACGTAATCATTGGCGATCGTCCGGCCGTTGTTGGACGGGAAAGCACCACGATACCCTTGGCCGGAGCAGGAGGGGCATCCGTTGAGTATTGCGGGAGGATTTCTCCGACAGATCCCCATGACCCGCCAAAACCGCCCCCACCGCCAAGTAGCGTAACCAGTGAGCCTATTGTGGTAGTCCCGCCGTTGCCCCCCGCTGCGCTCGAGGGGGCCGTACCACCAGCGCCGATTACGATGTCCACTGAGTCACCAAAATCATCGGCAGTGATCCAGAATTCTATATATTGTCCCGACAGGCCACCACCGCCGGATGCCTGGTCATTGCCATCTGTATAAGGAGCACCCCCACCCCCGCCGCCACCGCCGCATGCGCGGATGTGCAGCCATTTTGTCGCGGCGTTCCGGGTGAATGTGAGGCTGGATGTGATTGACGTAACGCCAATCAGTGCATTGGCAATGAAGTTCATTGCCTGCAACTGGCCGAGGGTGACCGGATTTTGCGCAGCGGCCGCGTCAGGAACAGTTGGCGCGACTGCGAAATCGACCTCACCTGTAACCTTGCCGCCGTCTAGGGGCAGGTAACCATTCAGCGCCGTGGTCAGGGCACCGCTGGTGATGTAGCCGTCGAGCGCGGTCGCGGTCAGCAGGCCGACCGTGGTTGTGCCGTAGGTAAAAGCTGGCCCCTTGAGGGCAGCGGAATAATAGAGCACGCTGCCTGCCACGTCGCCTGTAGCCAGCACGCCGGGCGAGCCGAGCACGGCGCCCGAGGCGGCCTGTTTGGCCAGGGCCTTGATGGCCGCTGAGAGCTGCCCCCAGTTGGCCGGGTCCAGCATCAGGCCCGCGTCAAGGATGGGCTGGATGATCTCCGCCATGACCATATTATAGTGCGCGGCCGGGAAATCGGTGGCGGGGATGGTGGCCGCCGGGTTGCCATCCGTGGCCCAGCCGGGCGTGCCGGTAGCGGGCATCGTGTCGCGGTTGGCCTCGGTGACAGTGCCGGTGCCGATGATGAGGTCCATCGAACAGCTATCCTTCGCTGTAGTTGAATATCAGGATGGTGTGGGCGGGTTTGCGCGCGGTCAGCTCGCATTGCAGGACCGTGCTGCCCCATGTGGCAAAGGGCTCGCCAAAAGCATTGCCAAAGCGCAGGGGCGTGACGGTAAACTGCGGGGCATTGACCTGCCACGTATGCGCCCAGGCATCGCCGCCGAAGGGCGTGCCGAACTTGCGGCCAAAGCGGCTGGGCGCGAACTCGGTGATGGTGATGTCGTAACCAAGAGTGGCGGCAAACTGCTCGAAATACGCGATCGAAGCCCCGCCATTATCGGTCAGCCGGGCCACGACCTGCGCGCGGCGCAGCTCCACCGTAGGGCTCTCGCCCGCGCAGGGATCGGGCAGGCCGAGGGTTGCCTCCCATTCCGGCAGCAGGTTGGCCGTCGTGGAGGGGAAGGCGTCGCCGATCAGCTCGCCAGCCGACTGCCCGCTGCGCTGGAAGGTGGGCGCCCACACGCCCGAGATCTGGTAGGGCATGGTATCGGGGTCACGCGACCAGATGCGCCCGCGCGGCAGCAGGTTGAGCAGGGCGGTGCGGAAATCCGCAACCGAAAAGATGGGCGCTACCATGCCACACCATCCGCGCCGCTCACCGTGCCCAGTACGGGCATGGAACCCTGATTCGCACCGACTACGGGATCGGTCGGGGATTTGACCTCGAAGCTGTCCAGCCCGATGGCGGCGATGGCCTCCTGCCAGTCATTGGGGTTGATGGTGCCACCGGGGGCGGATACGCGCCGGAACATGTCGGCCAGCGCGGTCTTGATGGCGGCATGATTGGCCGTGGTGTCGCCCGTGCCGAGATCCGTGATGACGAAGTCCACCGGCTGGGCGATGGGAGCGCAGGTAATGACCAGCGCCGTGACGGGCCGCTCGGCCTGAATGGCGTTGGCCACGGTCAGCTGGTCGCCCGTGGCCGTGGTGTAGCGGGGATCACCCGCCGCCGTGCCGTCGGTGCCAACGGGGAAGCCACCGGTGGCGGCATTGGCCTCATCGAGCATGACATAAACCACCACCGTGCCCGCGCCGAAGCCGTTGCCCACGCACCAGGCGCGGGTGACGCCGGTCACGGCCTCGGCCCAGTCCACGTAATCCGCCTGCTTGCCGTCCTGCCCCTGCGCCTGGAACGCGTCCATCACGCGGGTGCGGAAATCGTCCTCGTTCTCGATGTCGGCGCCGCTGACCGTTACCCCCGTGACCGTGCCACTGGTCTGGATGCCGGGCACCGGGCTGGACAGGGTGACGATGGTGCCCAGCGTGACGCCCGCGCTGCCGGTGCTGCTGGCGGTCCAGTCGACCACGGTCTGGCCATCGGCCGTGACACTCTCGGCCGAGGCCGTGGCCAGCACGCCGCCCTGGAGCGCGAACTGCGTGCCTGCGGGGATGGTGCTGGCGCCGGTGGCCGGGAAGGTGGCCGTGCCGGTCGCGGCCGTGGCCCCCTTGCGGTACACGCCCTTGAGCGCGCCCCATGCGGCGAGATATTCATCCGTAGCCGTCCACGGCACGGATTGCAGGGAAACCCAGTCGATATAGCCGTAATGCAGCCACGCCAGCCCGGCCAGCACCATGGCCAGCACATACAGCACGGAGAAGCGCAGCACGGCCACGACGCCGGGAATGCCACCGCTCACGACATCCTGCAGGGCCTGCTGGCGCAGCTGCGACAGGGTGGGGCGTGGATAGGCCATATCAGGTCAGGCCCTCCCAGGCCCATGAGAAGGTAAAGGTTTGGGGCGTGCTGTTGCCCGGCTGGGTGAGGGTGACGGAGAACTCCGCCATGGTGGGGATGGTGGCGCTCCACCACGCGCTGACCGCGAGCGAGCGGACCACGCCATCATCGACCAGCCATTGCAGGGCCTCGGTGCAGATGCTCTCGATCTCGCGCGGGATGGCCCGGGTGCCCACCATCACCGCGCGTCTGAGCTGCCACAGGCGGGAGCCGATGGGCAGGTCGCCAAAGGCGTCGCCCCACCAGCCGCGCCGGTCGGCCCCGGCAGACCCCGGCGCGCCCGTGGGCGACTGGATGCCTGCCGCCATGTCGGCCGAGGAGGGCTGTTCTGGCGCCACGCGATCGGTGAACAGGGAGACCATGACGGCCGAGCGCAGCGGGTTGTCGAGTGCGAGGTCACCGGACACAATGGGCCAGTCGCCGCGTGCCTCGCGGACGTTCCAGGTGATTGCGATATCCATGGAGAAAGCCTGTATTCTGCGGCCTAGCTGGCCTCGGGCGCACCCGACTTGCCGCTGCCCGCCGTGACGCCGCCATGCGGGTGGGTGGAAAGCTTGATGCCCTGCGCCACGACCTCATTGCCGGTGATGGTGCCGGTGGCCGTCAGGTCGCCGGTCAGGGCCGTCTTGCCGTTGGCGGGAATGATGGCGATCGAACCATCCTCCTTGAGCCAGATCCTGCTGCCGGTTCTGGGGTGGAAGAGGCAGACGTCGCCGGGCTGCAGGTCTTTCGGCCTGCCGCGCTGGTCGCCCGTGGCGACGACGACGCCGCGCGTGCGGTCGCCCCCCAGAAAGACGACAACCACGTCCGACCCCGGCACAGGTCTGCTGGCCAGTCCGTATTCCTGAACCATGGGCAGGTCGGACCGCAGCTCGCCAGCCGCCAGTGCCGCCTGCAGCGTGGGCGTGCTGACCTGTTCGTTCGTGTCGGCCGTCTGGCGGCCGATACCCACCGCCATCATGACGCGGCGGGCCGTGCGGACGAATGCAGAAGTCATGAGGCGGTATCCTGTGGTGGCAGATCCTCGGTCTGGATCGAGCCATCCGTGCTGTTCTGATCGCTGGTCAGGGCCTGAATGAATTTGTCAGCCAGAACCGGATTGAGCAGGGGCTCGGGCGAATAGGCCGCGGGAGGCATAAGCACCACGTCGGCATGCGTGCCGTCATCGACCGTCTGGCGCAGGGTCAGTTCCCCGATCAGCATGTCCTGCTGCATGCCGTCGGCCGCGGTAACGGGTGCCAGCGTGTTCGGAAGCCAGATCTGCCCGGCCTGGTCGCGCCAGCTGTCGCATGTGAGCGAGATGGGATAGGCGCGGCCAATGCGGCGGTTGACCTCCCACTGCACGCGCTGGCGGGTGACGGCGTAATCCTGATCGCCGTTCTCGACCGGGATCAGCATGTTGCGGATGCGGGGCACGCCCGGATCGGTCGCCTCCACACCAACCGTCAGCACACCCATCTGGCTGTCGAGGGCGTTCTCGTTCGGGTCGGTGAACAGCGACACCGTGCCCTGGCAGACGGCCGTCACCTTCGAGTAGCGGCCGCCAAGGCTGCGCACGGTCTGCAGGTGCTCGATGTTCTGCCCCAGCACGAAGCCGCTGGCGGCGCGGGATGTGCCCACGCCTGACATGCAGATGTTGCCATCCGGCCGGTCATAGAACAGCACGGCCGCCAGCCGCGACAACCGCTCGATCACCTCGTAAGCGGTTTCCGTCAGGATAACGGAGAAGGCGAGGATATCGGTATTGCCCGCGCCGTTGATGGAGATCACATCGATGCCCGCGAACTGGCAGACCTTGCGGGCGATGGCCAGCGCGTTGGTGCTGTTCATCTGGAAGGTCGAGAACTCGGCCGCGCATTCGACCAGATCCACGCTTTTGGAGGCGATCTGCACCTCGATCATGTGATCCTCGGGGCCGATGTCCTCTACAACCGTGATGACGTAGCCGGTAAACACGAGCACGCTGCCGATATAGACTTGGCACGTATCACCGGGGTTGAGGCTCGAGGCCCCCACGGCCGAGGCGCGGGCGGACGTCATGCCAAGGGACGCGGTCCATGGCATGATCTCGATGCCCAGCCGGAGCACGGCAGAGGTCCAGTTGGTGATCTGGCGCGCGGTCGAGCCGGATTTGACGACGATCGAGACCTCATCGGACGGGGAATTGTTCCACCCGAGAAAGTCCGACACGGCCGATAATGCACCGCTCATGATGACAGGGCCTCGAAACTGGTGGGCATGAATGCCGGATGGATGGGGTCGGCACGCTGGATCAGGTCGGGCGCGCGGGAGCCGTTGGCATAGACCTGCTGGGCCAGCACCAGCGCGGGCAGGGGCGCGTTGCGGGTGACAGTCACCAGATCGGGTAGCCGGGCCGCGCGGTCGGCCAGGTCCTGCAGCACCTGGGCGCGCAGGTTGCGCAGGGCCTGAAAGGTAGCGTCATCGCCGCTATCCGCCGCAATCACTGCCTCATCATCCAGCATGGCGCCGATGCGCGCGCGCATGGCCTGCGCCTCATCCGACGTGGCGGGCTGCCAGTCCGCCAGGGCGTAGGCCAGCGAGAGCAGCGCGGCCTGCCTGCACAGCGTTGCGGTGGCGGTCTGTGCTGTTGCAATCGCGCCGCCGATCGGTGCGCCCGAGGCCACGACCGATGGGCTGTAGGTGGCCAGTGGCAGGAGCACCGCGATCTGCGCTGCCGGATCAGCAATGGCCGAGCGGACGGATTCAGGGACGGCCATGATGGCTGTCGCCAGCGTGTCGGCATCGGCGGCCCCATCGAGCGCCGATACGTTTCCACTCACGACCTGACTGCTGGCTGTCAGCCCGGCAAGGATGGTGCCCACCGTGGCGCTGTCATCCACCACAGCCCCGCTGCCGCTGGCATACCGCCCGTTATTGCCGGGCAGGGCTGCCATGGCCCCGGCAAAAGCCCTGGGCGAGCGGATGGCGCTGTTGGCCCGGCCGCCCCAGTCCGACGCCACACCGCGCCCGGCATGCAGCACGGTTGCGCCGTAGCTGTAGGGGGTGAGCGTGGTGGCGGCGTAATCAGACGAGATGGCCGAGCCAAACGCTACAGCGGCAACCCCGACGGCGGCATGCAGGGCCAGCATGATGGTGGAGGACAGGTAGGAACTGGCCTCGACCAGCTCCATCTCGACATCCACCACCCCCATGACGCCATCGCGCTCATACCATTCGAAGCGCAGGAGCGCCGCCTGGATGACGCCGATAGTGGGATGCACCAGAAGGCCGGGGCCATTTGTCTCGGCTGCCGTGATCAGCAGGTCGCGCTGCGCAAGGCATTCCGGGCCAATCAGGAAGGCACGGATACGATAGCTGCGGGGCGCGCGCCCCAGATCCTCGGCCCAGACCTTGTCACGGAAGGGGTAACGATGGACCTGAAAATTGCGACCGTTGCTGCCACCGCTGCCCACGACCACGAACGGGATGCCACGAAACGACCCCTGCAGGTATTCTCCTGCAAGGGTTGAGAGCGTGCCGGACATATCAGTTTCCTACGGGGGTCAGATCGGTCGGCATGGCCTGCTGGACCGGGATGCTGCCTGATGTGCGGTTGACGGTCCGGACACCGGGCGAGGCGCTCTTGACGCGGCCTTTTATGCCCGGGGCGGCCTCGAGATGTACGGTCAGTTCCTGCTTGAGCGGAGCGAGCGCCTGCGTTGCCGCACCGGATGGGACGGACATGTCGGTGCCGGAGAAGTACTGCCCGGCCAGCTGGTTGGCGAGCTGGCCCCGGCGGACCATTTCACCCAGCTGATCCCGGGGGCGTTCCACGTAACCTGAGACGACAGCGGCCGATGCCGCAGGGCTGCGCATGCGCCGGAGCAGGTCGCCGCCCCTGCTTTCCGTGGTGTTCAGCTCGTAGTCGAAAAACTTGAGCTGTTCATCAAGGTTCGACTGATGGATGTCGTGACCATACAGGCGCTTGAACAGGGCCTGCCGGTCAGCATGCCACTGGCCGATGCCATAGGCCTGCCCATTATCGCCTGACAGATGCGGGTCCATCCCGCTTTCCTGCACAAGGTTGGCGACAATCCCGGCTGAGTTGGCTCCGGTCCAACCACGGGAACGAAAGAATGCATAGGCATTTTTCGTGTCTTCCTGATTGGAGATCTTGCGTTGCTGGCCATAATTCCGGCCAACCATGCCGCCCGAAAGCCACCACGCGGCATTGTCTAGATGCGAAAACCCGGGAATGTAGCGATCGGGCATCGAGCGTAGGTTATTGTCAGGGTCCGTCGCTCGGATGGTCCGATAGGCTGCATAACCTACTGCCAGCGGTACGCCTGCGCGCATAAGAAGACGCCCAGCCCCAAGCTTTCCAGCAACAGCGGCCTGACCTGCAGCGCCAGCACTGGCTGTCACCGACGTGGCGGCTGTGGCAGCTCTGGCTGCGGGCACGACCGCACGCAGGGCACCAACAACCCCAAGAATATTTGTTGTCAGCTGGAGGAAGCCCCCGAGGATCCTTGCCTCGATCATGAGCTCCATCACACGAACAACGTCTATTCCTACAGCCTTCCAGCCCCCGAGCGCATTCACTACGCCTGTTACCGCATGATAGACGCCAGCCACATCGCCCTTGATCTGGTTCCATCCGCCAGCACGCAGCCAGGTGATGAACTGGCGCACGTAACCGGTAATGTCCTGGGCGATCCATGTCCGGTTGGCGGCGATCCAGTCAGCCATCCCCTCGATGACGGGACGGATGGCGGGCTCGAGTGATTCGGCCAGGCTGTTGCCAAAGCCCTCCACCGCCAGCCCGAGCCGCTGCTGCGCCTGGCGCAGGCGGTTGGCGGCATCCACGCCGTTCTGGTTCATCACGCCGTAGCGTTCAGCCAGCTTGAGATTGTTCTCGAACTCGCGCGCGGTCTGCTGGAAGATCGGCATGAGGCCCTGCGCCGCGCCACCAAAGAGGGTTGTGGCAGCAACGGCCTGCGCAGCGGGGTTGCGGATTTCGCGCAGGCGTGCGGCGACACGCTGGAACAG
Organism: Komagataeibacter nataicola; assembly: GCF_003207795.1. Taxonomy (GTDB): domain Bacteria; phylum Pseudomonadota; class Alphaproteobacteria; order Acetobacterales; family Acetobacteraceae; genus Komagataeibacter; species Komagataeibacter nataicola. The sequence goes on from NZ_NIRT01000011.1 coordinate 103,084, forward strand.
TTTGTCAGGACTGAGTTTTTCCAGATCCTCTGCGTGTATGCCAATGGCCTTGAACTGGGCGACTGCGACAGGGTCCTGATTATGGAGGGCCGCCCAGCTGGTCTGGGATAACTGCTGGAGCGCGCCGGTCATGGACTCTGCCGAGCCGCCCGCCAGCTTCGCCGCGTTCTGCATGGCCTGCAGCCTTTGTGGGGCCATGCCCATGGTGCGCGAAGTCGTGCGCAGGTCGGTGCCGACCTGTGCCCAGGCGCTGGCAAGGCGGTACACGCCTGCCACGCTGGCAGCGCCTGTCAGCGTGCCCAGCACTGGCACGATCTGGCCGAGGGAGCGGAAGGCACCAACGGCTGATCGCCCTACGCCCACGATCCCGTTGTTCAGCCGTGACAGGCCCGAGAGGCTGGAGAAGCGGCCAAGGGCAGCCTGCACGCGGCGGACGGGAGCCTGCATCTGGGCGATGCGGGTATTGATCCGCTGGATGGTCTGGCTGGCCCGGTCTGCCGCGCTGATAACGAATTTAACGCCGGCGTTGGGCACGTTCGGCCTCCCGCTTGTCTTCCGCCGCGATCACGTTGGCTTTCTCGATCTCGGCGATCATCTCGGTGCCGGTCAGGTTTTCCACATCACGGCGGGACCAGCCGGAGAAAAACCGGCAGAGGTCAGCGCCTAGACGTTCCCATTTGCCGGGCCAGAATAAAAAAAACCGGTCAGGTAATCCGCGCCCTGCGCGAATTTGCTGATCGGCATTTTCAGGATAGCCGCCTTGGGCCATTCGCTGACCGCCTCGAGCATGGCGATCTCGGCCTCGAGGAAGGCTGCCGGCGTGCCCTTGGCTTCCGCAGCCTTCATGATCCGGCGTTCCCGCACCGTGGGCTCGCGCAGTTCCATGTCGGAGAAGGTGCGGCCGGTGGCCTCGATCGGGTCCTCGAAAATTAAAGTCAGGGACGGCGAGGTGTCCGGCAGTTCATCGGGCTTGCGGCGGTTGCGTTCCTCGAAGTCGGTCACGAACATGACCGCGCGGTCGAGCACCGTGGTGGGCAGCTCGATGACCGCCACTTCCGGCATGCCCGAGATGCGGGCTACGAGGCCGATCTGGGAATTGTAGACCGATTCAGGCGTCATCTGCCGGCCCATGGCCTGCGCCGCGCACAGGGTCTGGTACACGTTGGGCTCGTGCAGGCTCAGCTCCGTGAACGTCCCGGCCTTCCTGACCTCAAGCGGCGGCTCGAGATCGATGATGAGGACTTTCTCCCCGTCATCTTCCCCTACCATTTCGTCCCTGACCGGAATAATCGCAGCCAGAACTTCTTCATCGGTCGGCTGCCTGTGATGATGCTGGGTCACGAGACGGTGTCCTCGGTTACGGAATCGCTTTCGACATGCAGTTCGAAGGTGCCTTCCTGCGTGTTCACGGCGATGCGTTCGGTCTGCCAGGCATTATTGGCCGTAATGACCTTGCCGTTGGCATTGACCAGCACGACGGTCAGGCCCGATGCGCCCTGCAGGGAGCTGACGGCAAAGTCCCGGCGGTCACGGCAGGTGGCCTGGATGAAGCCTTCGCCGGGCATGGCGGTGAAGCCTTCGACCGCGCTCTGGCCCTTGGCGGTTTCATTGACATCACCCGAGGCCTGCCACTGGCCTTCGCCTACGACATTGAACTCGATACCGTTGACGGTAAGGGTTGCGGTGCCGCCAAGCGGCCCGCGATAGACGGTTGCGGACATGGCGGCTCCTTACGATTTGACGAACTGGCAGTTGCCAGCAATGACCCAGAGCTGGTTGGCGAAGTCATAGGGCATGAGCAGGAATACCTGGCCGCCGCCCTGATTCTGCGCCTGCAGCTTGACGGCAAAGGTATCGGCGTTCTGCGCCCAGTACTGGCTGCACTGCCAGCGGTATCGCGACACGCAGGCCTTGCCGATCAGCTGGGCTGTGGTGGCCTTGGCACCGGCCGAAATCCGGGTGCCGTCGGCCACGAGGATGAAGCCGCCGAACATCGAGGCGAGGAAGATGCGCATGTCCTGCAGGCAGATCATGGCGGTCATCAGCGTCTCGATGTCGAGGTAGCTGTTATCGGGCACGCCCTCGGCGTTTTCCTGATAGGTGGTGAGCAGGCGCTCGATATTGACCGTGCCGCTGTCATCCACCGTAAACGTGCTCATACCATCCCACAGCAGGCTGTTGCGCTGGGGCAGGGTGAAGCGCCCGGCATCGGTGGGCGGCATGACCGTCAGGGCAACGCCCGTGACCGGCAGGGCCGGGTTGATGCGGATGCTGGCCGCCACCTGTGCGCCGATCTGGGCAGCCCAGACCATGGGGGAGGACGGGCTGTCCGAGATCGCCATGATGGTGGTGTGCGGGTCGTTCTGGGTCAGGCCGAAGGCCGTGGCCTCGCCATACGTGCCCCTGTAGGCGGTGATGCCGTGGCCGTAGAGCTGCTCCATCGGTGCCCAGCGGCCATCGGTGTTGTTGAACACCTGCTTGAAGGCATCGAGGCTGGCCGTGTCGGTGTAGGGATGGAGGAACAGGTCATAGACACGGTCACCCAGCCCGGCCAGCGCTGTGGCCAGCGTGGTGGGGTTCTGCGTGCCGCCGGTCATCTGGCCCAGCGTTACGGCAACGCCCGTGGGCAGGGACTGCCCGCCAGCGGTGCCCAGCAGGTTGACGCCCAGCAGGATGTCATTGCCGCACAGGCCCCTGTTCAGCGCCGTGACGTTGATCTGGCCTGCCGTGGTGGCATCGACCGCAAGCGTGACCGGCAGGCCGGTGACCGCCTGGGCGGCTGTGACCACATTTTCAGCAATGGTGGCCGCCGTGTCGCCTGCCGTGACCAGCGTGGGGATGAGCTGGCCGCCCACATACAGGCACAGCGTGCCGGATGCGGAAGCGGGGCCAGTGATGGTGACCGTGCCCCTGGCGGCAACGGATGCGGCATCATCGGCCAGCGGCAGCACCCAGACCTCGCCCAGCGGGTCGATGGCAAAATACTGCGCGACCATGATCGCGGCCTGCGAGCCCACGCCATACAGGCCCTCGGCATCGGTGATGCCTGCGGACAGGCGCGCCGTGCCAGCAAGGGCAGCGCCCGTGGTGGTCTGGGCCACGATCAGGACGCGGCGGGTATAGGAGGCGGTATTCGCCTTGGAATTGTCCAGGGCAAAATAAAAGCCGGGCACCCGGTTGTTGGTCGGGTAGCCCGGCACCGTGATGGAGCCGCTCATGCGTGGGCCTCGGCAGGTTCAGGGACTGCCGCGGCACCACCTGAAAGATGGGAGGGCGAAGGGGCTGCCGTTACGACGGCGGCTGATGCGGCAGGCGGTGTGGACTGCACCACGTCGCCATTGCGCAGGAGCAGGAGCCAGAAGCCCGTTTGGGGCACGGTCTCGCCCTGCGCCTTGAGCAGGCGCATCGTGCCGGGCCAGCGCACTGCGCGGCCCGGGGCGGGTTTTACAAACATGTATGGAACCTCAGTTGAGGGTGGGCAGCACCTGCATGCCGGCAAAATCGGCGTTGCCGTTTGCCTGCATCTGGCCGGTGAGGGTTGTCAGGGGCGTGCCGGCCGGGGGATATTCCTCGATGTATTCCAGCCCGAACAGGAACCGGATTTCGCCAGTATGTTCGCGGGTCTGGCTGGTAATGATCTGATCGGTATCGATCGTGACCACCTGGGTGATCATGCCCTGCAGGTTGAGATCCTGCATGATGGCCAGTTCGATCTGTTCGGCCAGTTCATCGAGATACGTTCCGACTATTTCGGGCGTTTCGCCGCAGAGCTGCCCACGGATTGCGAGCGTCGTGACCCGCGTGTAATCGGTCGCCCCCCGATTGTTCGAGGTTGCCCGGTCGCGGGGCGCCGTGACCGCAATGGCCGGCAGTTTATCAAGGGCTGTCGGGAGGCTGTGGTTGACCAGAATGTTCGATCCGGCCAGCGTATTGGCAGCCTGCAGGGCTGCGACTGCGGCATCACGCAACTGCACGCGGTACAACGTCATGAGGGATTGATATCCACCAGGTTGAGTTCCAGACATGCCCCGCCATGGCTGTCGGGCTGGACCTCGAGGATCTCGTAGGTCTGGCCGTTGATGACGAATTCATCGCCCTGGGCAGGGGCTACCGGGAAATCCGATAGCCTGACCCCAAGGCGGGGCATGCTGGTGGTGATGTTCGTCGGGGTTACCCCCGGCATTTCCCCCAGCGGGTCCAGCGACTTGAAGCCATCATCGAAAATGCCGTTGATGGGCTGCGATGATGCAAGGGACTGGGATTTCCACTGATAGGGATTGCCGAAGGCATCCAGGCATGGGCCTAGCAGCCTGTCGGGTTGGGCATTTTGCGGCTGATAACGCCGAGGCTGACCCGGCTTATGCTGCCTGAAGCCGTGCCATTCTTTTGCAGTTGTATGCGAG
>NZ_NIRT01000099.1 GCF_003207795.1 Komagataeibacter nataicola
GATGACATGCAGCAGCACGGGGCCGACATCCTCGGCATCGCGCAGGTTGCGCAGGATGTGGACGAGCTGGTTCATGTCATGCCCGTCAACGGGGCCGACGTAATAGAAGCCGAGTTCCTCGAACAGCGTGCCGCCGGTCATGATGCCACGCGCGTATTCATCGGCCTTCTTGGCCGTGCGCTCGAGGCGGCCGGGCAGGCGCTTGGCCATCTTGGCGGCGAGTTCGCGCAGGTTCAGGAACTTGCGCGACGACATCAGCCGCGACAGGTAGCTCGACATCGCGCCCACGGGGGGGGCGATCGACATCTCGTTATCATTGAGCACCACGATCAGGCGCTCCGCGCCCGGGCCGCAATGCGATGCGTTGTTCATGGCTTCATACGCCATGCCCGCCGAGATCGAGCCATCGCCGATCACGGCAATCACGTTGCGTTCACGGTAGGAAGGGTCTTCCTCCGCGCGCAGGTGGTGGGCGACGGCCATGCCGAGGCCCGCGGAAATGGAGGTGGAGGAGTGCGCCGCGCCAAACGGGTCGTATTCGCTC
>NZ_NIRT01000012.1 GCF_003207795.1 Komagataeibacter nataicola
CCGCAGTTCCTCCGCAAGCTGCTTGAGCTGCTCGACCGAGAGGTTGCGCATGTCGTGCGGCCACTGCACCCGGTCAAGCTGGGCGTAGCGCCCAAGGGTGGGGATGGTGGAGGACGTGTTGCTCTCGCTCATGTCGATCAGTTCCTGCGCTCGACCACGTAATGCACCAGGTCGCGCAGGCGATCCGCCTCGGGCCCGAAGATGTCGATATGGGATTCGGCCTGCTCGGCCACGCGCCGCGCCTCACGCGCGGCGCCCTCCACGCCCAGCAGGGCGACATAGGTGGACTTGCCAGCCGCTTCGTCCTTGCCTGCGGTCTTGCCGAGTTCCTCGGCGCTGGCGGTGGCGTCGAGCACGTCATCGGCAATCTGGAAAGCGGCGCCAAGGTCACGGCCATAGGCCGAGATGCGCCTGCGCACGTCATCGTTGGCCTGGCCAAGGATGGCCCCGGCCTCGGCGGCGTAACGGATCAGGCAGCCGGTTTTCAGCGCATGCAGGCGCGCGACTTCCTCAAGCGAAAGGGCGCGGCCTTCGCCTTCCATGTCGATCATCTGGCCGCCCACCATGCCGGCCGCGCCCGAGGCGTCGGCCAGCGCGCGCACGAGGTTGATGCGCACTTCGGCTGAGGCATGCGTCAGCGGATTGGCCAGTATGTCGAACGACATGGTCTGCAGCGCATCACCGGCGAGGATGGCGGTGGCCTCATCGAACTTGCGGTGGGTGGAAGGCTGGCCCCGGCGCAGGTCGTCATCATCCATGGCGGGCAGGTCGTCATGCACCAGGGAGTAGGCATGCAGCATCTCGACCGAGGCCGCGACACGGTCTGCCGCCTCGGCGCCGGTTTTGAACAGACTGGCCACTTCGGCCACCAGGTAGCCGCGCAGGCGCTTGCCGCCGCCCAGGGTGGCATAGCGCATGGCATCGATCAGGCGGGCCTCGCCGCCTTCCACACGCGGGAGGAGGCGGTCGATCATCGTCTCGATGGCGCTGGCGCGCGCGGACATGGATGCACGCAGACGGACCATGCGATCCGTTCCGTCTGTTTGGGACGAGGGTGCTGTTGTTTGGCTCATCTGGTGCATCAATCCATTGGTTTCGTTTCCAGCGCGCCATCGGCACGCTGGACAATCGCCTGAACGCGGGCCTCGGCCTCGTCCAGTTTCTTCTGACAGTACTGTCGCAGGGCGGCGCCACGCTCATAGGCGGTGATCGCGTCTTCCAGCCGCAGCTGGCCGACCTCAAGCTGGCGCACGATGGCTTCAAGTTCGGCCAGAGCCTCCTCGAAGGAAAGGTTGGTCAGGTCATCGGTCATGTGGGCGCGGCACTTCCTGAAATAACGGGGCTGGCGGAGGCATTACATCCTTGAAGGCCCTCCTGCCAAGGGGACAACGTGTTTTACGGTATTTTGGAGTCTATGCCGAGGCCGGTGGCGTGGCGGGAGCGGGTGTGGCGTCGGGCCTGCGGCGGATGACGAAGGAAAGCGTGCCGCCTTCCTCGCCAAAAGCGATGAGGGCATGGCCCGTTTCACGGCAGAAAGCCTGGAAATCCGCAACCGAGGCCCGGTCGGTCGCGATGACGCGCAGCCGCGCGCCGGGGGGCAGGCCGCGCAGCATGCGGTTGGCCTTGAGCACGGGCAGGGGGCAGGTGAGGCCGCGCGCGTCTAGCAGGATTTCACTCATGGGTGGCCATGCCTCCTTGGTGGTTGGCAGCTATGCCCTTGCATCAGGGTTTGATGTTGCGTGCAGGTACGATCATAAAAGCAAATGCGCCACTGATAAAACATGATGAAAGAAAGACTCCGGATGGCCGAGTATCGTATTGGAATTGATTTTGGTGGAACCAAGATCGAAATAACCGCCCTTGGCATGGATGGCGCCGAGCTGCTGCGCCGCCGCATTGCCAATCCTGGCAACTACCCTGCGGCCATCGAGGCCATGTGCGACCTGATCCGGGGCGTTGACCAGGAACTCGGGGGGACCGGCACGGTTGGAATCGGCATTCCCGGCTCCATCAGCCCCGATACGGGCGTAATCAAGAACGCCAATGCCACGTGGCTCAATAACCAGCCCCTGATCGTGGACATGACGGCAGCCCTCGGGCGTGACGTGCGCGTCGAGAACGATGCGAACTGCTTCGCGTTGTCGGAGGCGATTGATGGCGCGGGGGCGGGTCATCACAGCGTGTTTGGCGTAATTATTGGCACCGGCATGGGCGCTGGCATCGTGGTCGACCAGAAACTGCTGATCGGCCATAACCACATTGCGGGTGAATGGGGGCATGTGCCGCTGCCGTGGCCGCGCATTGAGGAATTTCCCATGCCCAAATGCTTCTGCGGCAATGAAGGGTGCATGGAGCGCTTTCTCAGCGGCTCGGCGCTGGCGCAGGACTGGAAAGGTCCCGGCCACCGCAGCGCCGCCCATATCGAGCAGGAAGCCGAGGCAGGCGACCTGACCGCCATCGGCGCGCTCGACCGCTACATGGACCGCATGGCCCGCGCCTGCGCCATGGCCATCAACTTCATGGACCCCGACATCATCGTGCTTGGCGGCGGCGTGTCGAACCTTGATTCGATCTATGAGCGCGTGCCCCGCCTCATGCGCCGCTATGTCATCACCCCCAACTGCACCACGCCAATCGTGCGCAACCAGCATGGCGACAGCTCGGGCGTGCGGGGCGCCGCATGGCTGTGGGATGATCACCACGCGGCATGACGGCCCGAAGGGGGAGGGTGGTTTCAGTCTTCCCCTTCACCATCAGGGCCACGAAAGCCCGTGGCCACCACGTAAAGCTCGCTGGATTCCTTGCGGCTCGCCGGCGGCTTGGCGTGGCGCACCTGCGTGAACTGGCGCTTGAGTTCAGCCAGCATCTGCTTTTCCGACCCGCCCTGGAACACCTTGGCCACGAACGCGCCGCCGGGGGCGAGAATGCGCGTTGCGAAATCCAGCGCCAGTTCGGCCAGGCCGATGATGCGCAGGTGATCGGTCGGCGCATGACCCGTGGTGTTGGGCGCCATGTCGGACATGACCACGTCGGCCCGCCCGCCCAGCAGTTCCGTCAGGCGGTCTGGCATGTCGGGGTCGTTGAAATCCCCTTCGATGATGGTGGCGCCCGGCACGGGATCGACGGGCAGCAGGTCCACGCCCACCACCTCGGCAGCGCCCCGCTTGACCGCGACCTGCGTCCAGCCGCCCGGCGCCGCGCCAAGATCAACGATGCGCGTGCCCGGCGTGATGAGGTGAAAACGGTCATCAAGTTCGATCAGCTTGAAGGCGGCGCGCGAGCGCCAGCCCTGCTTCTGGGCGGCCTGCACGTAGGGGTCGTTGAGCTGGCGCTGGAGCCAGCGGTGCTGGGCGGTGGTGCGCCCGCGTGCCTTCTTTACGGTTACGGTCTTGGTGCGGTTGGTCTGGGCGGCCTGCCCGTCGGCCGCGCTGTTGCCCGTGCCGGGGGTGAGACTGCTGGTACGGGCCTTGCCGGGAATGCGGGTGGTGGAACGCTGCTTCATGACGGGACGCGGTCAGGAACTGACCTGGTGCTCCAAACGATTGTACAGGGAAAAGGAAGGCGGCGCGGTGGCTGGGGCCGCCTGTCGCCTGCGGTCGCCAATCATGCGTAAAAGCAGGCCGTCGCGCAATCCCCGGTCGGCCACGGTAACTTCCGGCATGGGCCATGTGGTGACGATGGCCTCGAATATGGCGCAGCCCGGCAGGATGTAGCGTGCGCGCTCCGCCCCGATGACGGGGTTGCGCACCATCCCCTCGAGCCCGCCCGCGCGCAGGGTGTCGATCATGCTCAGGGCGCGGGGCACGGACAGGGCGGAGCCATCAATGCCGCTACGGTCATAACGGTCCTGGCCCAGGGCGAGGCTGGCCAGCGTGGTCACGGTGCCGCTGGTGCCCAGCAGCATGACATTCTGGCGCGCGATCTCACGTGCGATGCAGTGCACGTCGTCAAAGCCGCGCAGCACGTCGCTGATTTCGGATACGACGCCGTGGTAGCCTCGATCGGTAAAGATATCGGCGCCATGGCGCTCGGCCAGGGTCATGATTCCCACCGGCAGGCTGACATAGCCCGACAGGTCATGCCGCCTGGCCTCGCGGTCGATGCGCGCCCAGGCGATCTCGGTCGAGCCGCCGCCAATATCGAACAAGAGCCCCCGACTGGTGCCCGCCCGGCCGCCCTGCAGCAGGGAGGTGCAGGCCGCCAGCGCCAGTTCGGCTTCCTCCCGCGCGGAAATGACGGATATGTCGAGCCCGGTCTCATGCAGCACGCGACCTATGAATTCCATGCCATTGGCCGCTTGCCTGCATGCCTCGGTGGCGATGGCGCGGTGGCCGTGCAGGTCATACAGCCCCATGCGCGCCACGCAGGACTGAAGGGCGGCAAGCGTGCGCTCCATGGCGGCATCGGCCAGTTGGCCGGAATGGTGCAGCCCCTCGCCAAGGCGCACGGCGCGGCTGAAACTGTCGATCACGCGCAGGCCGTGCTCGCCCGCGCGGGCAATGAGCAGGCGGCAGTTATGGGTGCCAAGGTCAATGGCGGCATAAAGCGGCGCGCGCATGAAGCGGCGGTGCATGGCGGGCGGGCGGGGCGCAATCCCGGCCGGCTGGCGTATCTTTGCACTAAGCGGCTGCTGGACCATGTTCATCCCAAACCCGTTTGACGGCCAAGGTATTACCTATTGTGTTGAGTGTTCTGCACAAAACGCAAGACAAAAGAGAAAAGTTTATAAAAATGCGCAGCAGGGGGTTGCACCCCCCGGAGCAGGCGGGTATATGCCTGATCACCGCAGCGCATCGCGCCGCTCTCTCCTTGCTGGGGGATAGTTTAGCGGTAGAACTACCGGCTCTGACCCGGTCAGCCCTGGTTCGAATCCAGGTCCCCCAGCCATAATTTCCTTAAAAAATTGATTGTCAGTCACAGTCTGCTTCCGGCATGGCTGTGAAGCGTGATTCCGGCCGTAACGTCTGGCGTTGCCCTGCACGGACCGCGCGTGCGGAGGCATGCGTGTCAACACGTTGGGAAGAGGCCTCGGCGTCCGTATGGATTGGGCTACCGTTCAACCCACCGGCTGAGCGTGCGGGCCAGAAACGGGCCGGTAAACAGCACGAGCACAAAGCGCACGGTCTGCATGGCCATGACGAAGGGCATGTCAACGCCGGGCGTGGTGGCCGCGATGATGGCCACGGTGTCCTCGCCCCCCGGGCTGGTGGCCAGATAGGCGGTCAGCAGCGAGACGTGCTTGAAACGGGCGAGTGCGAGCGCCATTGCCCCGCAGCCTGCAATCATCAGCATGATGGCCACGAATATATAAGGGAGCGCGCGTGCGGCGTAATGCAGCGTGGCGCGCGTAAAGCGCAGCCCGATGCCCCAGCCCAGCACGGCGTAACCGCTGGCAAGAAACCATGGCGGCAGGTCGATCGACAGCAGGCCCGTATCCTGCAGCGCTGTTGCAAATATAAGTGGCAGCATGAGCGCGCCTGCTGAGAGTCGCAGCATATGGGCGAGACATACGCCCGCCACGATGACGGCAATCGTCTCGCCAAAGGCGTTCCATGATGCGGGCATCGTCCAGAACGCGCTCGCTGCATCAGCCGTGACCGGGGTTGTGCCGCGCGCCATGGTTGTGGCCGCTATGGCAACGGCGGCGGCACGGAAATACTGCATGAAGGCGACGAGCCGCATATCCGCGCCATAGGCCTGCGACATGAGGGTCATGATTGTGGCTGCGCCCGGCGAGGCGCCCCACAGGGCCGTGCTGCCGGGCAGAACCTTCCACCGCGCCAGGCAGAAGCCGATCAGGGTGCACAGAACGATCACGCACAGGACCCCGCCAAGGAAAAAAGGCCCCTCGCCAATCACCTTGGAGAAAATGCTGATCCGCAGGCTGCGGGCGATCATGCACCCCACAATGCCCTGCGCCAGCAGGAAGGCGGGGCCAGGAATGGGGAGGTGGGCCTCATTGACCGCTAGCACCACGGCGGCGAACATCGGACCGATGAGGATGGCGGCGGGCAGGTGCATGGCATGCAGCGGAACGGTAAAGGCAACCGAGAGGGCAAGCAGGCAGCCCCACTTCAGGCTTATGTTGGCATTCCGGAATGAAATACGTATGGCGGGAGCCGTGCGGGCAGGGGCGGGCGTTCTGTCTGGCATGGAATTTCTCGATCGGACGCAGGCGGGCATCAATGCCACGTTTTATCCTGCCCGGATACGGTTTCGCGGTGGTGCCGCCGCGAATGGCTGCTCATTCCATACGGAATGGCTTCATGGGGGATAGGGGCGGCAGGATGTCGCCGTGCGTGATCCGTGTCGGGGCCGGGCGGCGTGGTGCCGCCCGGGTCTTCAGGGGGTGTTCAGGCCGTAATGCCGCCATCGGTCGTCAGCGCCGAGCCGGTAATGAAGCTGGCCTGCGGGCTGGCAAGGAACGAGACCACGGTGGCGATGTCGCTCACCTGGCCGTATTCCTTGTGGCACATGAAGCTGCGCAGCAGGTCGGCAGCCGGCCCGGTGGCGGGGTTCATGTCGGTATCGATCGGGCCGGGCTGGACCACGTTGATGGTGATGCCGCGCGGGCCAAGGTCACGCGCCGCCCCGCGGGCGAACCCGTTCAGCGCCGCCTTGGAGGCCGAATAGAGCGAAATGCCGGGGAAGGGCGAGCGATCGGCAAAGGCCGAGCCGATCAGGATGATGCGGCCGCCCTTTGTCATGTGGCGCGAGGCCTCGATGGCCTCGATCATCACGGCGCGCACGTTCAGGCCCAGCACGGCATCGACCTGCGCGTCGGTCATCTCGCTCACGTCACCATGGGGGTAGACGCCCGCATTGCACACCAGCGCGTCGATGCGGCCAAGGTCGCGCACCACGCGCTGTATGGCCGCGCGGTTGCCATTGCCTTCGCCATCGCAGCAGATGGCCATGGCGCGGCGGCCCAGGGCGCGGATTTCGGCCACGGTTTCCTCGGCGGCCTTCTCGTTGCGGGCGTAGGAGATGGCAATGTCATACCCGTCCTTTGCCAGAGCCCTGGCAATGCCCGCGCCAATGCCGCGGCTGCCGCCGGTTACGTAGGCTACGCGTTGGGTCATTTTGTTTTTCCTCCCGGTTATTATGGTGCTTTTTCCTCCTACAGCATGGAGCGGACAGGGGAAAGGACGGCTCAGGCCATCAAGGGGGTTGATCGGGCCTGCCAGGTTGTCTATAGCCTGCCTGTTCGCGCGTCCGGGCCTGTAGGGCATGCCCGGCCGCAATGGCGTTCCTGCCTGTAACAGGGCGGGGCGCAGCCTTTAAACCTTAAGGAGAAGCAAATGCCCAAGATGAAGACCAAGTCTTCGGTCAAGAAGCGGTTCAAGATCACCGCCACCGGCAAGGTGCTGGCAGGGCCCGGCAACAAGCGCCACGGCCTGATCAACCGCTCGCAGAAGATGAAGCGCACGAACCGTGGTTCGCAGGTGCTGACGGAAATGGATGGCCGCACTGTAAAGCAGTGGGCCCCCTACGGCCTGGCATAAGGAGCACCTGAGATATGGCACGTGTGAAACGCGGCGTAACGACGCTCGCCCGTCACAAGAAGGTTCTGGCAGCTTCCAAGGGCTTCCGGGGTCGTTCCTCCACCAATTACCGCATCGCGCTGGAACGTCTGGAAAAGTCGCTTCAGTATGCGTATCGCGATCGCCGCAACAAGAAGCGTGAGTTCCGCGCCCTGTGGATCCAGCGTATCAACGCTGCGGTGCGCGAGCATGGCCTGACCTACAGCCGCTTCATCAACGGCCTGGACAAGGCTGGCATCGAGATCGACCGCAAGGTTCTCGCCGCCATCGCCTATGACGACGCGGCAACCTTTGCCGAGATTGTGAAGAAGGCGCAGGCCGCTCTGGCCTGATCCCTGTTTCCGCCCGCGTGGCGACAGGTCCACGAAACGGGTCGTCCGCAGGGGCGGCCCGTTTTGTTTTATACGATGCCCGCACCCTGCCGCCGTGGCGGTTGCGGGCGCAAACACGCGCCGGGTCTGGTGGCCAGACTGATGCCCTTGCCAGCCCGCCCGATTGAGAGCCTGTGCGAGGTGCTATGAGTGACGATCTCGAAACCCTGAGGGAACAGACAGTTCAGGCACTCGCTGCCGCGACCGACCAGCGCGCGTGGGATAGCGTGCGCGTGGGCACGCTGGGCAAGTCGGGCAGGCTGACCGCGCTGCTCAAGGAACTCGGGCGCATGACGCCCGACGAGCGCCGCGCCCGTGGCGCCGCACTCAACCGCCTGCGTGATGAACTGACCCGCCTGATCGAGGCCCGTGGCCAGGAGCTCGAGGCCGCGGCACTCAACGCCCGCCTCGCCGCCGAGCGCGTGGATGTAACGCTGCCCTGCACGCCCGAGGCCGAGGGTTTGCTGCACCCCATCACCCGCACCATCGAGGAGATGGCCGCCATCTTCGGCTCCATGGGCTTCCAGATTGCTGAAGGCCCGGATATCGAGAGCGACTGGCACAACTTCTCGGCGCTCAACACGCCCGCCCATCATCCCGCGCGGACCGATCAGGATACGTTCTATCTGCCGCCCGAGGCCGAAGGCCAGCCCGAGCGCGTGCTGCGCACCCAGACATCGGGCGTGCAGATCCGCACCATGCTGGGCCAGGAACCGCCCATCCGCATCATCGCCCCCGGCCGCACCTACCGTGCCGACCATGATGCCACGCATTCCCCCATGTTCCACCAGTGCGAGGGGCTGGTGATCGAGAAGGGAATTACGCTCGGCCACCTCAAGGGCTGCCTGTCCGACTTCCTGCGCGCGTTCTTCCAGATGCCAGAGCTGCCGGTGCGTTTCCGCGCCTCCTACTTCCCGTTCACCGAGCCGTCGATGGAAATCGACATCGGCTGGTCGCGCAGGACCGGCCAGATCGGCGCGGGCGATGACTGGCTGGAAGTGCTGGGTGCGGGCATGGTCCATCCCCGCGTGCTGGCCAATTGCGGGCTGGATGCGCGGCAGTGGCAGGGCTTTGCCTTTGGCATGGGCATCGAGCGGCTGACCATGCTGCGCCACGGCATCCCCGATCTGCGCTCGTTCTATGAAAGCGATGTCCGCTGGTTGCGCCATTACGGCACCAGCCCCCTGTCTCCCGCCCTGCTGCACGAAGGTCTGTGATCGATGAAGTTCTCCCTGTCCTGGCTGCGCGAACACCTTGAGACCACCGCGACGCTGGAAGAGATCACCGCCACGCTGAACACCATCGGCCTTGAGGTGGAAGGCGTGGAAGACCCCGGTGCGGCGCTGGCGTCGTTCCGCACCGCCCGCATCATCGAGGCCGTGCAGCACCCCAATGCCGACCGCCTGCGCGTATGCCAGGTCGATGCAGGCGAGGGGTTCGAGCGCGTGCAGGTCGTGTGCGGCGCGCCCAATGCGCGTGCGGGGCTGCATGTCATCTTCGCGCCGCCGGGCACGCATATTCCTGCTTCGGGCATTACCATCAAGGCCGGCAAGCTGCGCGGCGAGGCCAGTGGCGGCATGCTGTGCTCGCTGCGCGAACTCGGCCTTGGCGAGGAGAGTGACGGCATTGCCGAACTGCCCGAAGGCACGGCGCCGGGTCAGTCCTACCCGCTCTTCGCCAGGCTGGACGATCCCGTGATCGACATCGCCATCACCCCCAACCGGGGCGATGCGCTGGCCGTGCGCGGTGTTGCGCGTGACCTGGCGGCAGCCGGGCTTGGCAAGCTGAAGCCCTGGCTGGTCGAGACGGTGGAAGGACAGGGCGAGAGCGCCATCAACTGGCGCATCACCTACCCCGAGGCCTGCCCGTGGGTGCTTGGCCGCACCATCCGTGGCGTGAAAAACGGCCCCAGCCCGGCATGGCTGCGCCGGAGGCTGGAATCGATCGGCCTGCGCCCGATCTCGGCGCTGGTCGATATCACCAATTTCTTCACCCATGACCTTGGCCGCCCGCTGCATGTGTTCGATGCCGACAGGATCCGTGGCGGTGAACTGACCATCTGCCGGGGGGCTGGCGAGACCTTTACCGCGCTCGATGGCAGCGAGCACGTCATGACCCCCGATGACTGCGTGATTGCCGACAGCAGCGGCGTGCTGTCGCTTGCAGGCATCATGGGCGGGGCGGAAAGTGGCGTGAGCGAGGAGACGACCTCCGTATTCGTGGAATGCGCCCTGTTCGACCCCGTGGCCATTGCACTGGCCGGGCGGCGGCACAACCTGCATTCCGATGCCCGCCAGCGCTTTGAGCGCGGGGTGGACCAGGCCCTGCCGCCCGTGGCCCTCGAGGCTGCGACGCGCATGATCATCGACCTGTGCGGTGGTGTTGCCGATAACGTGGTCTCCGCCGGGGCCGAGCCCGCGTGGCAGCGGCAGGCGCATCTGGAATTCGCCCGGCTTGAAACCCTTGGCGGCCTGGTGGAAGAGCCGGATCACGCCGTGCACCTGCTTGAGGGGCTGGGCTTTGAGGTGCGCGAATGCGATGCCCGCCATGTGGTGGTGGATGTGCCTTCGTGGCGCAACGACATTGCAATGCCCATGCTGCTCGACCAGCAGCCCGACCTGCCCGAAGCCCGCGCCAGAGCCGCAGCGGAAGGGGCCGTGGCGATCAACCCGGAAGTGGACCTGATCGAGGAAGTGCTGCGCCTGCGCGGGCTGGATAGCGTGCCCGCCGTGTCGCTGCCGGTGCATGGCGCCGTGCCGCTACCAGCCCTGACGCCCCGGCAGGCCCGCATTGCCAGCCTGCGCCGCACGCTTGCCGCGCGCGGATTGCTCGAAACGGTCGGCTTCTCCTTCGTGGCGCAGGAACAGGCTGCACAGTTTGGCGAAACCCCCGCCAGCCTGCACCTGCTCAACCCCATCGCTGCCGATCTTGACCAGATGCGCCCGACCCCGCTGGTCAACCTGCTGGCCGCGATCAGGGCCAACGCGGCGCGGGGCTACCCTGATATCGGCCTGTTCGAGGTTGGTCCCGGCTTCGATGCTGATGGCCAGAAGCAGGTCGCAGCCGGTATCCGCAGTGGCCATGGTGCCCGCCAGCCCGGTCAGCCAGCCCGGCCGGTTGACCTGTGGCAGGTCAAGGCCGATGCGCTGGCGGCGCTCGCGACCATGGGTGCCGCCATGGAAGGGCTGAGCCTGAGCGCCGATGCGCCCGCTTATTACCATCCGGGGCGCTCTGGCGTGATCCGGCAGGGGCCAAAGCTGGTGCTGGGCCATTTTGGGCAGTTGCATCCCGCCCTGCTGGCCGCGCGCGGCATCGATGTGCCCGTATGTGCGTTTACGCTGTACCCCGATGCGGTGCCCGAACCCAAGCGCCGGCGCAAGGGCCCGCCCGCGCTCTCGGCCTTCCAGCCACTCAAGCGTGACTTTGCGTTTGTGGTGAGCGCGGATGTGCCAGCGGAAAAACTGCTCAAGGCCGTAAAGGGTGCGGAACGCAACCTGATCGTGGCCGTCAGCCTGTTTGATGTGTATGAGGGCGACAAGATTCCGGCGGGCCACAAGTCGCTGGGTATCGAGATAACCCTGCAGCCGATGGACGGAACCCTGACCGATGCGGAAATCGAGGCTGTGTGTGAACGGGTGGTGGCCGCCGCGCATAAAAGCTGCAATGCCGTTCTGCGGGGCTGAGTCGCGGCGGTGGGCGCGGGGCCTGCGGCGCGCCGGGGGCGTGGCGCTGGTAGCAATGCTGGCCATGGCCAGCCCGCCCGCCTTTGCGACTGACATAACAGGTGCCGGCTCCAGCTTTGGCGCGCCGATTTATGGCGCGTGGGGGGCTGGGGCTGCAAAGGCCACCGATATCCGCCTTAATTACCAGACCATCGGCTCCGGAGCGGGACAGAACCAGGTCAAGGCCCGGACGGTGGATTTCGGGGCATCTGACGCGCCCATGACCGCAGCCCAGCTCCAGCAGAACGGGCTGGTCCAGTTCCCCACCGTGCTTGGCGCCATTGTGCCGGTGGTGAACCTGCCCGGCGTTGATGGCAGCCACCTGCGCCTGACCGGCCCCCTGCTGGCCGATATCTTTGGCGGCGGGATCAGCATGTGGAACGACCCGCGTATTGCTGCGGAAAACCCGGACCTGACCCTGCCAGCCATGCCCGTGGCCCCGGTGCGCCGGGCCGACGGGTCGGGCACCACCTTCGTGTTCACGTCCTATCTGGCCCGCGTCTCGCAGCGCTGGGCGCATGAGCAGGGTAGCGGTACCTCGATTGAATGGCCGGTAGGTGAGGGCGCGCGGGGCAATGACGGCATCGCCGCCGCCGTGCGCAACACCGAAGGCAGCATCGGTTATCTTGAATATGCCTATGCGGCAGGCAATCACATGCCCATAGCCCAGTTGCGCAATCACCATGGTGATGTGGTGGTGGCGGGTGATGCAAGCTTCCGTCAGGCCGTGACCACTGCCCACTGGTCTACCGATGCCAGCCATTCCGCCGATGTGCTGGATGGCGATGGCGCGGGGGCATGGCCCATCATGGCCGCGACCTATGTGCTGATTCCGACTGACCGCACCGATACGCCACAGGGGCAGGCAGTACGGGAATTCTTTACCTGGAGCATGGCGCATGGCAGCGAGGCGGCGGTAACGCTGAACTACGTGCCGCTGCCTGATGACATCCGCGCCAGCATAAGTAGCCTGCTCAACGCGCATTAATGGGCCAAAAAACCATACAGAAGTTTTTGGTGAAGCGTTTTTCAAAAAAGCTTCAGGCCTGTAAGCAGGGGCAGATATTTTTGTCGCTGCCATTTGCGCCTTTTCTTCTGACACGATAAGCCGGTCAGGCATGACCCAGCCTTCATCTTCCCCTGTGCCTGCTGGCATTTCTCCCTCCGGCCCGACCATATGGATCATGGCGGGGGAAGCCAGTGGCGACGTGCTGGGCAGCCGCCTCATGATCGCGCTGCGCCAGTTGCGGCCGGACCTGCATTTTGCAGGCATCGGGGGGGAGCGCATGCAGGCGCAGGGGCTGCAATCGCTTTTTCCGTTGCGTGATCTTGCGGTGATGGGCCTGCTTGAGGTGCTGCCACGCATCCGCCATCTCTCGCGCAGGCTCGATCAGGCCGTGGGGGATATTACCGCGCGCAGGCCCGCGCTGGTCATTACCATTGACAGCCCTGGCTTTACCCTCCGCCTGCTGCGCCGTATCGCGCCGCTCTCCATTCCGCGCCTGCATTACGTGGCCCCGCAGGTCTGGGCATGGCGCGAGCACAGGGTGCGCGAATTCCCCGGTCTGTGGGAGCGCATGTTGTGCCTGCTGCCCTTTGAGCCGGAATTTTTCGCCCGCCATGGCATCGAGGCGCGTTTTGTTGGTCATCCGGTGGTGCAGTCGGGGGCGGATGAGGGATCGGCTGAGGCATTCCGGGCGCGTTACGGGATTGCGCCTGATGCGCCCATCCTCGTGCTCATGCCCGGCAGCCGCCGCTCCGAAGCGCCGCGTCTGCTTCCGGTATTTGGCCGCATGCTGGCCCTGGTGCAGCGCAACAGGCCCGATATCGTGCCCGTGGTGCCGGTCTCGCCCGTTATTGCCGATATCGTGCGCGCAGGCGTGGCCCGGTGGCCGGTGCGGCCCCTGATCGTGACCGATATGCACGACAAGCATGATGCCTTTGCGGCCGCCTCCGCAGCCCTGACCAAATCAGGCACCTCCACGCTGGAACTGGCCATGGCCAACGTGCCCATGGCCGTGACCTATCGTGTCAATCCGCTGACGGCAGCCATCGCGCGGCGGCTGATTCGGGTGCCGTATGTGGCCATGGTCAACCTGCTGGCGGGCCACAGGCTGGTGCCCGAACTATTGCAGGAGCGCTGCACGCCCGAACTGCTGGCCGCCACCGTCGAGCGCCTGCTGGCGGACCCCGCCAGCCGCGACCTGCAACGCATGGGGTTTGCCCATATTCGTGCGGCCCTGCATGGCCCGGGCGAGAGTCCGGCCCATGCGGCGGCCCACGAGATTATTGACCTGCTGGAGGCGGGGCAGGCGGCGCGGGCTGGCCGGGCGTAACAGGCGCAGTTGCGGGTTCGTTTTCCGAGATCAGGGCATGCATTTCATTGCGCAGCATGAAAAAGCCCATGAGAACCGTGCCCACCACGGTAATGCCGATCCAGACCAGCTTGCTGATCTGTTCGCGTCTTTCTTCGTCGTTTTCCTGCATGATCCGTTCAGCCCTTGCCATAAAGTGTTTCAGTCGCAACCTCGGGTTGCGTGATCTCAACAATCCCTTCCGGGCGCAGCGCGTTATAGAAGCAGCTGCGCCGCCCGGTGTGGCAGGCAACCCCTTTCTGGTCGACAAGCAGCAGCACCGCATCACGATCGCAGTCCAGCCGCGCATCCACCAGGGTCTGCACCTGGCCTGATGTCTCGCCCTTGCGCCACAGGCCATTACGGCTGCGCGAGAAGTAGCACACGCGGCCCGTGCGCAGGGTTTCGTCCAGCGCCTCTGCATTCATCCATGCCAGCATCAGCACCTCGCCGTCGTCATGCTGCTGGGCGATGGCGGTTATCAGGCCATCGGCATTGAATTTGACGCGCTCGATCATGGCGGCGCGCGTGGCCGGTTCAGGCGGCGTATAGGGCATGGATATTGACCTTGAAACGTGAAAACAGGGGCGGGCAGGATGCCCTATTGCGGTTTGGCGGGCAGGCTGAACCATTGTGGCAGATGCACCCGCACCGCGTGCCCGGCCGCCACAAGGCCCGTATCATGCAGATGTTCGCTGCGGATCATGGCCAGCCCCGCGCCATCGCGTGAGGAGCGCATCTCGCCCACCGTCTTTTCCCCCGCCATGACCGGCGTGCCGGGTTCGGGCAGGTCGTGGCGGGCCAATACGGGCACGAGATGGCGGCGCACCAGCCCCCGGTAGCGCGTGCGCGCGGTCAGTTCCTGGCCCATGTAGCAGCCCTTGGTCCATGAAATGCCATTGAGCTGGTCGAAATTGGCTTCAAGCAGAAGGGTCCTGTCACTTTCGCAGTCACGCGGTCCGTCGGGCAGGCCGAGGGCGAGGCGATGGCGGTCGTAATCCACTTCATCCGCCGTAGGGTGGGGCGTGGGGTGGCCAAGCAGGACGCGCCAGCCCGCCCCGGCCACGCGCGGGTCGGGCGCTGCGGGATAGCTTTCGGGCGCGGTGAAGCCTTCGCCCCAGGCCGCGTGCACGGCATAGCCGGTCTCGCCAAGTTCAACCTGCGCGCGCAGGCGATAGCGCGACAGGCGCTGGCGCAGCATGTCGGCCTGGCTGGCATTGCAATCGAGGAGCAGGCGCTCGCCCTCGGGGTCGGCAAAGACAAAGAAATCCGCCAGCCACTTGCCCTGCGCGGACAAAAACGCGGTCCAGACCGCCTGGCCGGGGGCGACGGTGGTCATGTCGTTGGAGACAAGCCCCTGCAGGAAGGAGACGCGATCAGCTCCTGATACGCTGAGCACGCTGCGGTCGGAAAGGTGAGCAATTCTGGCCATGGGTGCAATCTGGCCACGCCCGTGCCCGCAGGCAAGGGCAAAGAGAGGTTGGCACGCACGCAAAACCTGACTAGCACCAGAAAATGCACATCCTGTTCATTACATCCACCCGGCTGGGGGATGCCATTCTCTCCACCGGGCTGCTCGATACGTTGCTGCGGCGCTACCCCGAGGCCGATTTCACCATCGCGTGCGGGCCGGTGGCGGCGGGGCTGTTCGCGCACATGCCGCGCCGCGTGCGCACGATCGAGATGGTCAAGCGCCCGCGCAACATGCACTGGGTCGATCTGTGGCGGCAGTGCCGGGGGCAGAAATGGGATCTGTGCGTGGACCTGCGCAGTTCGATCGTGAGCTATTTCCTGCGCGTGGGCGAGCGTCACGTCATGCAGGGCGGCCGCCGCAAGGGGCCACGGATTACGCATATCGGCAACCTGCTGGACCTTGATCCCGCACCGCTGCCGGTTACATGGACAAGTGAAGCCGAGCGCGAGCAGGCCGCGCGCATGCTGCCCGATGATGGCACGCGCTGGATCGCCCTTGGCCCCACGGCCAACTGGGATGGCAAGATCTGGCCGCCCGAGCGGTTTGTGTCGGTATTCAAAGCTCTGCAGGCCGATGACCCGCACCTGCGGCCGGTTATTCTGTATGGCCCTGGCGAGGCGGAGCGCGCCCGTGCCCTGCCGGTGATCCAACGCCTGCCCGATGCGCTGGACACGGGGGGTGGTCTTACGGTGACACAGGTGGCGGCTTTGCTTGCGCGGTGCACGCTGTTCATTGGCAATGATTCGGGGCTCATGCACCTGGCCGCCGCCAGCCGGATTCCCACGCTGGGGCTGTTTGGCCGCAGCAAGGCGATGGAATACGCGCCCGCTGGCCCGTGGGGACGGGTGGCAATGGCGCCCGGTCCGGTGGGCAACGCACCGATGGAGGGGCTGAGCGTGAAGCAGGTCGTTCTGACCGCGCAGGGACTTCTGCGTGACCGGGCGCATGCGAAACGGTGAAAAAACCTGATTTTTTGCATTTTCCGCCCGCTTATCGCTGGCGGTGCAAAACAGGCCGGTCTATGTGATCGAACAGGCGGAAATGGGCCACAGCGCTGGCCGGGCGGTTTGCCGTGCCGCGCCGGGCCGGGTATGCTGGGCCGGAGATCACGACGCGTAAGGTGCGATGCGCCACGCAAGCGAGCAGGGAACGACACGAACGTGGCTGACGACATCTTCATGGAAGTCGATGAGGAAATCCGTGCCGAACGCATCCGGGCACTGGCGCGGCGCTATCTTGTCGTCGCCGGTGTCGTGGTGGCGGCCGTGTGCATTGGCGCGGGCGGGTGGCAGTATTCCGTCTCGCGCGCCCACAAGGCGGATGCCGCCGTCTCGGCCGCCTATTTCACCGCCATGCAGGATGCCACCCGCGCACCCGACGCCACGGGCGCGGATACCAGCCTGACAACCCGGCAGAAAAAAGGCCTGCAGGAGCTTGAAGCGCTTGATGGGCAGGCCCGTCCGCCGCTGCGCGTGCTCGAGCGCATGGAGCGCGCGGCCCTGCTGGCCGCAGATGGCAGGCTGCCTGCCGCCCTGGCCCTGTGGGATGGCGTGAGCCAGGAACACGCGGTTGACCCCACCATTGCAGCGCTCGCCAGCCTGCTGTGGGTGCAGCACCAGATTGACGGCGGTGATCCCGCCACCCTGCGTTCGCGTCTGGCGGTGCTTGATGGCGCGGGCCAGCCCTGGCGCGGGCAGGCCATCGAGGCCGAGGCCCTGCTGGACCTGCGCACGGGCAAGCCTGCTGATGCACGCGCCAGATTCGAGCGTCTGGCGATGGACATGACCATTGCCGATGGCGTGCGCAGCCGTGCCGAGGCCATGCTCCAGACGCTGGGGGGCGACGCTGGTGGCTAGCCCGACCCCTGCTTCCCCCACGCCGACCGACAGGAAGACCATGAAATCAGCCCTGAGCCGCCGCCATGTGTTGCTGGGCACGGGGGCGGCCCTGCTGGCCGCCTGTTCCGGCGAGCAGAAAAAAGCCCCGCTGCTGATCGGTCACCGTTCGGACGTGCTGCACACCGCCGCTGGCCTGACGGTGGACCCCGAGGAAACGCAGGCCGTGACCATTCCCGCCCCCACGGCGCTGAACGCATGGCCGCAATCGGGCGTAACCCCTGACCACGGGGGGCGCGATATCGCCTGGGGCCGCCAGATGCGCCATGAATGGACGCATGATATCGGCGCAGGCAATTCCGAGCCGGAATGGCTTTCCTATGTGGCGCTTGGTGATAGCGGGCGCGGTATCATTCAGGCCACGCCGGTCGTGCAGGATGGCCGCCTGTTCGTGGCGGATGCGCAGGGCGTGGTCCGTGCCTATCGCTGGCCCGGCATGCACAGGCTGTGGGAATACAACCCCAAGCCGCGCAAGATGATGTCGAACAATCTCGGCGGCGGCATCAGTGTGGACAAGGGCACGTTGTACATCGTCGATGGCATCGGCCAGGCGCTCGCGCTTGATGCGGCGACCGGCAAGCTGAAATGGCGCGTCAACATTCAGGCGCCGGGCCGCTCAGCACCCACCATAGCCGACGGGCGACTGTTCCTGGGCACGATTGACGAGCACCTGTACTGCCTTGATGCGGAAAACGGCAACGTGCTGTGGACCTATGCCGCAACTGCCGCCGATACCGTGATTTACGGCCAGCCCGCGCCTGCCGTGGCCGATGGGGTGGTGCTGGCGGGCTTTGGCTCGGGCGACCTTGTGGCGCTGCGTGCCGAAGGCGGCGAGGTGGTGTGGGCCGACACCCTGGGCAGCACCAACGGCCAGCAGGCGCTGATCGATTTCTCGTGCGTGCATGGCATGCCGGTCATTGCTGATGGCACGGCCTATGCCATCAGCACCGGTGCCGTTCTTGTCGCCATCGACATGCGCTCGGGCCGCAGGCTGTGGGAGCGCGGCATTTCGGGGCAGAACACGCCGCTGGTGATCGGGGACTGGATCTTCCTCATCTCCATGGACCAGCAGGTGGCCTGCCTTGACCGGCTTTCAGGCCATGTGCGCTGGATCACGCAGTTGCGGCAGTATGAGAATTCCGACAAGCAGAAGCGCGGCATCGTGTGGAATGGCCCGATTCTGGCAGGCGGCAAGCTGGTGTTCATCTCGAATTTCAAGCAGAACGGCGTTGTCATCATCGATCCCGCGCAGGGGCATATCGACTCCCTGCACGAGCTGCCAGCTGAAGTGACGACCGCACCGATCGTGGTCGATAATACGCTGTTGCTCATGGATAATAACGGCTACCTTATAGCCTATACCTAAAAAGAAAGTTGCCGCAGTGAGTTCATCTTTTCCATCCGCGCCAGTGGATGCGCTGCCGGTTGTCGTGATCGCGGGCAGGCCGAATGTCGGCAAGTCGACCATTTTCAACCGGCTGGTTGGCCGCAGGCAGGCGCTCGTGGCCGACACCCCCGGCGTCACCCGCGACCGAAAGGAAGGTCAGGCCACCGTGCGGGGCCGGGCCATCCGCATCATTGACACGGCAGGGCTGGAGGAGGCTGCACCCGATACGCTGTACGGCCGCATGCGTGCTTCATCCGAATCCGCCGTGGCCGAGGCCGATCTCGTGCTGTTCTGCATTGATGCGCGCAGCGGCATTACGCCCGCCGATGAGCATTTTGCCAACTGGCTGCGCCGCCAGGGCCGTCCGGTGCTGCTGATCGCCAACAAGGCGGAGGGGCGGCAGGGTGCCGCCGCTGCCATGGAAGCGTTCTCGCTGGGGCTGGGCACGCCGCTGGCCATGTCGGCCGAACATGGTGAGGGCGTGGCCGATCTCATGAGCGAGATCGTGGACCGCCTGCCGCCCACCGACCTGCCGCCAGTGAAAAAGGTCACCCGCCGCTCCCGGCGCGAGGATGCGCAGGCCGAGGGCGAGGAAGAAGATGTGCGCCCGCCCGGCCCGCTGCGCCTTGCCATCGTGGGGCGCCCCAATGCGGGCAAGTCCACGCTGCTCAACCGCCTGCTGGGCGAGGAGCGGATGATTACCGGTCCTGAGCCAGGGCTGACGCGCGATTCCATTGCCGTCATGCTGCATGATGATGAAGGCCCGATCCAGCTTGTCGATACGGCAGGCCTGCGCCGCAAGGCCCGGATTGACGAGACGCTGGAGAAGATGTCCGTCTCCGCCTCCATCGAGGCGCTGAAGATGGCGGAGGTCGTGATCCTCGTGCTCGATGCGACGCTGGGCGTGCATGAACAGGATCTGCAGATCGCCCGCCTGATCGAGCGTGAGGGCCGGTGCTGCGTGCTGGCGCTGAACAAGTGGGATGCGGTGGAGGACAGGGCAGCGACCCGTCAGGCCATCAAGGACCGGATCGAGACCTCGCTTGCGCAGATGCGCGGCATTCCCGTCGTATCGTTCTCGGCCATGACCGGGGCAGGCATCAACCGCCTGCTGCCTACCGTGCGCCGCGCTTATGAGGTATGGAACCGCCGCGTGCCCACCGGCGCGCTCAACCGCTGGTTCGAGATGATGGTCGAGCGCCATCCGCCGCCGCTTGTTGATGGGCGCAGGCTCAAGCTGCGCTACATCACGCAGGCCAAGGCGCGGCCGCCCACCTTCATCCTGTTCGGTACCCGCACCGACCAGTTGCCCGAGGACTATCAGCGCTATCTGGTCAACGGCATGCGCGAGACCTTTGATCTGCCCGGCACGCCCATAAGGCTGCTGCTGCGGGCCTCAAGCAATCCGTACGCCAGAAGCTAGGTTGTTGGATAAAAGTTTTTGGTGAAGCTTTTTTCACAAAAAGCTTCGTCCGGTGCCGTCTTTTCGGGAAAAAACGGCACCCGAAAACTTCTATCATTTTATTTTAAAATCATTTCCAGGCAGGGGGCTGCATGGTGGCGAACGGGCATTCCGGATTGTTCATCAAGCCCGCCGATGCGCTGCTTGTTATCGACATGCAGGTCGATTTCATGCCCGGCGGCCCCTTGGGCGTGGCAGGGGCGGATGGCATCGTGCCGCTCATCAACCGGCTGTGTGAACTGCCCTTTGGCCTGATTGCAGCAACACAGGACTGGCACCCGGCGGATCATGTGTCCTTTGACATGCGTGGCGGTCCGTGGCCGATGCATTGCGTTGCGGGCACGAAAGGGGCGGCACTCGTGCCCGATCTGGCGCAGGCCCATATTGGCGTGGTGCTGCGCAAGGGCATGCAGCCTGACCTCGACAGTTATTCCGCCTTTGAGGATAACGCGCGCGCCAGCCGTACCGGGCTTGACGGGCTGCTGCGGGGCAGGGGGATCAACCGCGTGTTCGTGGCAGGCGTGGCGCTGGATTACTGCGTGGCGGCGACCGCGCGCGATGCCGCCCGGGCCGGTTTTGCCACGGTGGTTCTGACCGATGCCTGCCGCAGTGTGGCTCAGTCTGCCGCTGTGGAGCAGGCGGCGCTCGTCAGTGAAGGTGTCGAGACAGCCCATGCGGTGGATGTACTGGCCCTGATGGACAGAGGCTGGACACCCCGGCAGATAGCCAACGTGCTGGACTCCCTTCTTGCCCGGAAATCATATGTGCAGGCCATCGCTGACAAGGCGCTGGAGATTTATAACAGCCATGATTGCCCCCGGCACAGGGAATTATCGGATGCCCTGATGGAACTGGCGGTGATGGATGCCGGGCCGGAATTTGAACTGGGCCGGGATGCCGTCCACGCCATCATCAACCGGATCAGATCTGTCTGATACCTGCTACCCCACCACCAGCGACAGCAGCAGGGCGAAGACCAGTCCCAGCACGGCAATCAGCGTCTCGATGACCGACCAGGTCTTTATGGTCTGCCCCACCGACAGGCCAAGATATTCCTTGATCTGCCAGAAGCCCGCATCATTGAGCGGCCCCAGCGCCACCGAGCCCGCGCCGGTTACGATCACCATCAGCTCGGGCGATGCCCCATGCGTGTGCACAAGGATCGGCCCCACGATGCCCGCCGCCGTGCTCATGGCCACGGTGGCCGAACCCGTGGCTACCCTGACTACGACAGCCAGCAGCCAGGCCAGCACCAGAAGCGGCACATGGGCACCCACCGCAAGGTCGGTAATGGCGGTTGAAACGCCGCTATCGACCAGTTCCTGCCCAAAGCCGCCACCTGCGCCCACCAGCAGCATGATCAGCGCCGTGGGGGCCAGGCAGTCATTGGTGAATTTGAGGATCGTCTCGCGGCTGAAGCCGCGCGCGGTGCCAAAGACCTGAAAGGACAGCAACGTAGCCAGCGCCAGCGCAATATCCGTATTGCCAATGAAGTGCAGCGCATTGTTGAGCGGTGTATGGGGGCTGGCCACCACATCCGCCGTCGACCCCACCAGCATCAGCACGACGGGCGAGAGAATGGTCAGGACCGTAATGCCAAAGCCGGGCATGCTCTTGGGCACATCGTGGTTAACGAACTGCGCCTCCAGCGCGGAAGGCAGCACGGGGCCGATGCGCCCGGCAATGAAACGGGCATAGACCGGCCCGGCAAGGGCTGCGGCAGGTGTTCCGATCACGATGCCCCACAGGATCGTGCGCCCGATATCGGCATGATAGGCTGAAAGGGCGAGCAATGTTGCCGGATGCGGCGGAATCATGGCGTGCGTGACCGAAAGGGCCGCCCCCATGGGCAGGGCCACGCGCAGAAGTGGCGTATTGGTGCGCCGCGCCAGTGTGAACGCCAGCGGGATCAGCAGCACGAACCCCACTTCAAAGAAAACCGGCAGCCCCACCAGCAGCCCGATCACCATCATCGCCCAGCTGACGCGCTTCTCGCCCGCAAGGCGGGTGATGGTCAGGGCAATGCGGTCAGCGCCGCCCGATTCCGCCAGCATCTTGCCCAGCATGGTACCCAGCGCGATAACGGTGGCTACATGCCCCAGCACCCGTCCTGCGCCGGCCTCGAACGAGGCGATGGCCTTTTGTGGCGGCATGCCCGCGCACAGCGCCAGCGCCAGCGAGACGGCAAACAGCACGATGAACGGATTGATCCGGAACCGGGCAATCAGCACCACGACGGATACGATGGCGCAGACGGCAAGCGAGAGGGCAAACAGGGATGACATCATGATTTCTGTAACGGATTCATGCCCCATACAGGCCGGGGCGGGGAAGGAAAGTCAATGTTTTAAGCGATTTTCGCGCAACATATGAACAAAAAACTGTCAATTTACGATCTGATATTACAGGCATGATCAGTCCGCCCCCTCTCGGTTGGTCGCCCGCATGCTGCTATCGTGGCCCCTTGTGCAAGCGACAGGAGCGTCATCATGATTATCCATTCCGACGAGACGGCAGATATTCCAACGCCTTCAGGCATGATGCGGATGCATATTTTCCGTCCCGCCATTGCAGGACGCTTTCCCGGAATCGTGCTTTTTTCCGAAATCTATCAGGTTACGGCCCCTATCCGCAGGCTGGCCGCCATGATGGCGGGGCAGGGTTACGTCGTGGCCGTGCCCGAGGTCTATCATGAATATGAACCGGCTGGCACCGTGCTGGCCTATGATAAACCGGGCACGGATCGCGGCAATTTCCTCAAATTCGAAAAGCCGGTCGCAGGCTACGATCAGGACGCCCGCGCTGCCCTTGACTGGCTGGCTGCCTGCCCGCACTGCACCGAAAGCCTGGCCACCATGGGCGTATGCCTCGGCGGCCATCTGGCGTTTCGCGCGGCCCTCGACCCACGGGTGCGGGCAGCGGTGTGTTTCTATGCCACCGATATCCACTCCGCCACGCTGGGGCAGGGCAGATGCGATGATACGCTGGCCCGCGTAGGCGAGATGCGTGGCGAGGCGCTGATGGTCTGGGGACGGCAGGACCCGCATGTGCCCTTTGAAGGACGGCAGATGATCCGTGCTGCGATGGAAAAGGCGGGCACATGCTACGAGTGGCATGAGTTCAACGCCCAGCATGCCTTCCTGCGCGATGAGGGGCATCGCTTTGATGCGGCCCTGTTCCTTCAGTGCATGGGCATGGCGCGTGATTTTCTGGGCCGCACGCTGCACGTCAGCGCGTAAGCGTTCCCGCCAGCACGGCCAGGGCAATGGCAAGCCCGGTTTCGCGGTTGAAGCGGAACAGCCGCAGGCAGGTGGCGGGGCTGCGTTCATCCAGCCGCCACACCTGCCAGCCCAGCAGCACTGCGGGCAGCGCCAGCACCAGCCAGAAGCCCGGACCCACATGGGCCAGGTAGCCTGCTCCGGCCAGCCCTGCCAGCGTCAGCCCGTAGCACGCGCCCACGAACAGCCGCGCATGCCCCGCCATGAGGCGGGAGGTGGAGCGCACGCCGATGCGGGCATCGTCCTCCATGTCCTGAAAGCCGTAGATCGTATCGAAGCCAAGCTGCCACACGATGGTGGCGGCATAGAGCGTGCCCAGTGCGGCATCGACATGGTTGGCCGCCGCCGCGTAGCCCAGCGGCGCGCCAAAGCCGAAGGTGAAACCCATGACAAGCTGCGGCCACCACGTGACCCGCTTGGCCAGCGGGTACAGCCCCACCAGAATGAGCGAGGATGCACCCAGAACCTGCGAAAGCCCATTGAGGTTCATCAGGATATTGAAGCCGATGAGCAGCAGGGCTGCGAGGAACAGCGCCGCCTCACGCATGGACAGGGCCCCCGAGGCCAACGGCCTGCCCGCCGTGCGCGCCACCTGGCGGTCGATGTCACGGTCCCACATGTCATTGACCACGCAGCCCGCGCCGCGCATGACCACGCTGCCGATGCCAAAGAGCACGATCAGGAAAAGCCGCTGCTTTGCAGGCACATGGTCTGGCAGCAGGATGCCCCACACGCCGGGCAGGAACAGGAGCCACGTGCCAATGGGCCGGTCGAGCCGCATCAGCAGGGCGTAGGGGCGCAGGCGGGGCGGCAGGCGGCCGATCCAGCCATCCACCCTGATGTCCGTATGGGGTATGGGCTGGTCCACGCTACAACTCCTTGCCGCTTGCCTGCTGCCGGTGGGGGCGGGTTTGCCGATGACGGCGCGCCCCATGGCTGCTAATGGCCACACAGATGGGCCGGAAGGCCCCGTGGGGTCAAGACCGGCCCCGGTATCCTGTCCCGCGCTGAAAGGTTATCATCTGGCATGAGGGATTGTCCGCGCCTGTTCATATCACCCGCCCATGTCGCCCCCATGGCGGTCGATGTCCTGTTCGATCTTGATCCGGGGCAGGCCCATTACCTGGGCACGGTCATGCGCCAGCAGGCCGGGGCAGTGGTCGAGGTATTCAATGCGCGTGATGGCGCCTGGCGGGGCGTGATCGAGCACCTGCGCCGCGACCGCTGCCGCATCCGCGTGGTGGAACAGACCCGTGCACCCGTCGCCACGCCGGGGCTGTGCCTCGTGTTCGCGCCCCTCAAGCGCGATGCGACCGAAACGGTCATCCGCATGGGCACGGAACTCGGGGTCACGCGGTTTCGCCCCGTGGTGACCGAGCGCACCAATACCCACCGCATCAATGCCGATCGCCTGAACAGCATCGCCACCGAGGCCGCCGAGCAGTGCGAGCGCCTTGACGTGCCCGCTATTGACCCGCTGGCGCCACTGCCAACGGTGCTGTCGCAATGGCCTGATGATACAGCTCTTTTTGCCGCTCTCGAGCGCAGGCCGAAGGTGGCTGCCCCGCCCGCGCCCCATGTAGGCGATGGCGTGCTGATTGGTCCGGAGGGCGGGTTTTCGCCCCGTGAGCATGAGATGCTGTGCAGGCAGGCTTTCGTGCGGCCGCTCTCGCTCGGCGCGCTGGTGCTGCGGGCGGATACGGCGGCGGCGGCGGCGCTGGCTCTTGTCGGGTCGGGCCTCAAGGCCTTATGTGGTAAGACTTCGTAACGACAATTCTTCTTTTTCCCTTCGGCCTGTCGCCAGCCTTGCCCTGACTGTCATGAGGATATTGCCCCCGCCATGTCGAATCCCGGCGCGCATAATGCAAACGTCATCGAATCCCTTGACCAGATGGTCGCCCTGCTCGCAGCGGGCGCACGCCCGCGGGCGCAGTGGCGGATTGGCACGGAACATGAGAAATTCGGTTTTGTAAAACCCGATGCCGCAGGCCCGGGGCGTGCGGGATGGTCGGCGCCACCCTATGCCCCGCGCGGAATCGAGGCCCTGCTGCACGCCGTTTCAGCCGAAGGCGGCGGGACGCAGTGGCAGGACATTATTGATGAGGGCGCGCTGATCGGCCTCAAGGGGCAGGAACAGGCGAAAGGCAGTTCCATTTCGCTCGAGCCGGGCGGGCAGTTCGAGCTTTCCGGCGCGCCGCTCGTCTCGCTGCATGATACGGCAGCCGAGATGGCGCATCACTTCGAAGCCATCCGTCCGGCCTGCGCCGAACTCGGCCTGGGCTTCGCCCCGCTGGGCTTTCACCCCACGGCCAGGCGCTCTGACATTCCATGGATGCCCAAGAGCCGCTACGCCATCATGCGCGACTACATGCCGCGTGTGGGCACGCTGGGGCTGGATATGATGCTGCGCACCTGCACCGTGCAGGTGAACCTCGATTTCGGCTCGGAGGCCGACATGGCGCGCAAGATGCGTGTCTCGCTGGCGTTGCAGCCGGTGGCGACCGCGCTGTTCGCCAGCTCGCCGTTCTACGAAGGCCGCCCCAACGGTTTCCTGTCCAATCGCGCCCGTGTCTGGACCGATACCGACAATGCGCGCGCGGGCATGCCGCGCCAGTTCCTTGAAGATGGCTTCAGCTTCGCAGTCTATGTGCAGTGGCTGCTCGATGTGCCGATGTATTTCGTCACGCGCCACGGGCGCATGATTAATGTGGCGGGCCATTCCTTCCGCGACTGGCTTGACGGGCGCTGCCCACCGGGGCTGGAAGGCGAGCGCCCCACCATCGGCGATTTCGAGGACCACCTGACCACGGCCTTCCCCGATGTGCGCCTCAAGCAGTTCCTTGAAATGCGCGGCGCCGATGCGGGCTCGCCCGCCATGATGCTGGCCCAGTCAGCACTCTGGACCGGCCTGCTCTATGATGACGCCACCGTGCATGCCGCCGAAAAGCTGGTGCTCGAACATGGGTGGGACGATTATCTTGCCCTGCGCGCCGCCGTGCCGCGCCAGGGGCTGGATGCGCCGTGGGGGCAGGGCACGCTGCGCCCGCTCGCAGCCCGCATGATCGCCCTGGCCACCGATGGCCTGCGCGCCCGCGCCCTGCGTGATGGCAATGGGCACGACGAGACCCGTTATCTGGCGCCCCTGCATGAAATTGCAGCAGGCGGCCCCACGCAGGCCGAGGCCTTTCTTGCCGCCTATCATGGTCGCTGGCAGGGCGATGTAACCCATGTCTTTACCGAAGCGGCCGTGGTGTGAGCCGCAGGCGGGGATATTTTACCAAGAAACGTAACCGAGAAGCATAATCATTTTCGATCGTTTTACTTGGGTATTTTGATTGAGAATTATTTGTAACTTTACAATATTCTTGAGCTATTAAGAGAATTTATGCATAGACTGGGTAATGCGTAAATTCTCTTCCCTGTCCGATCAGGAAATCCTCGCGCTTGCCATCTCCAACGAGGAGGAAGACGGGCGTATCTACTCCGATTTTGCCTACACCCTGCGCGAGAAATATCCCGACACGTCCAAGATCTTTACCGATATGTCGATGGAGGAGGATGAGCACCGCCGCGACCTGATCGACCTGTATGTCAGCCGTTTCGGGCCGCATATTCCGCTGATCCGCAGGACTGATATTGCCGATTTCATGGTGCGCAAGCCCGCGTGGCAGGTGCAGACGCAGGGCATCGAGGCCGTGCGCGCCCATGCCCGGCAGATGGAAATGGATGCGGCGCGATTCTACCGTCAGGCCGCCCTGCGCACCACCGATGCCACGACCCGCCGGCTGCTTGGTGACCTCGCCCATGCCGAGGACCAGCACGAGCAGGCCGCCAACGCCATTACCCTCGACCGCCTGCCCACCAGCAAGCGCGAAAGCGAGGATGAGGATGCGCGCCGCCGTTTCGTGCTCCAGATCATCCAGCCCGGCCTTGTGGGGCTG
Source organism: Komagataeibacter nataicola (assembly GCF_003207795.1). Lineage (GTDB taxonomy): Bacteria > Pseudomonadota > Alphaproteobacteria > Acetobacterales > Acetobacteraceae > Komagataeibacter > Komagataeibacter nataicola. The sequence continues at coordinate 27,429 of NZ_NIRT01000012.1, forward strand.
ATGGATGGTTCGGTCTCGACCCTCGCGCCGGTCTTTGCCGCAGCCTTTGCCACGCATCAGCCATGGAACGCCTTTCTTGTCGGCATGGCGGCATCGGTGGGGGCGGGGATTTCCATGGGCTTTGCTGAGGCCCTGTCCGATGATGGCAAACTTTCGGGGCGGGGCGCGCCACTGCTGCGCGGGCTGGTGTGCGGGCTCATGACCACGGCGGGCGGCATCGGGCATACCCTGCCGTTCCTGATCGATGATTTTTCGGCGGCCATGATTGCCGCCATCATCGTGGTGGTGATCGAACTGTTCGTCATCTCATGGATACGCTGGCGCTATCAGGACACGCCGTTTGGCTCGGCCATTGTGCAGATTGTCATTGGCGGGCTGCTGGTGTTCGTGGCCGGTGTGCTGATTGGCAGCTCGTAGGGGCACGCGCCGGAGGGCTGGCTTGATATTGCGGGGCTGATGGGGCACGACTGTGCACAGAGTATCTGCACGGATTGCGCCGCATCATGAAATTTCTTCCTGTCATTGCCGCCTGTGGCGTTGCCTGCCTGCTTGGCGCTGCCCCCCTTGCGCCTGTTGCCCGTGCACAGGAGCAGATGGCCGTGGGCGCTTCGGACCAGGACCATGCGCTGCTCGAGCGGGTCGAGCACCACCTTGATGCGATCAGCCTGCTCAAGGCGCGTTTCCGCCAGACCGCGCCAGATGGCAAGGTCAGCACCGGCACGGCGTGGATTGACCGCACGAATCGCCGCATGCGCTTCCAGTATGACCCGCCCAGCCCGCTGCTGCTCGTGGCCAATCATGACCAGGTGGTGTTCAACGACAGCCAGCTTGACCAGACCACCACCATGCCGATGGAAAAGACCCCGCTCGGCCTGCTGCTGCGCCCGCATCTGCAACTCTCGGGTGATGTAACGGTTACTGGCCTGTCGCATGATGGCAATGCGCTCGACATTACCGTGGTGCGCACCGATACGCCGGGCGATGGCAGCATGACCCTGCTGTTCCATGACAGCCCGCTGCTGCTGCGTGGCTGGATCATTCAGGATGCCCAGCAGGAAACCACCCGTGTTGACCTGCTCGATGCCACCACCGGCGGCCCCATGCCAGCGGATTCGCTGTTCAATACCGATATCGGGGCGCAGTAACGGCCTGCCTGCCGCTACAGATGCTGCCCTGAAGGTCTATTTCCTGTCCCGCGCCAGTTCCAGCGCGCGGGCATAGACCGTGCGGCGGGGCAGGCTGGTAATGCCGGCCACAAGCGCTGCCGCATCCTTTACCGAGAGCGTGCGCAGGGCCTCGTGCAACTGGGTGTCGAGATCGGTTGCCGTGCTGTCTTCCTGCAGGGGTGGGCCGAGCACCACGGTAATTTCGCCTCGTGCCGGGTGCTCACTGTAATGGGCGGCAAGTTCCGCCACCGTGCCACGGCGCACTTCCTCAAACCGCTTGGTCAGTTCGCGGGCCACGGCGGCAGGCCGCGCGCCGCCCATGACATCAGCCAGGGTGGCCAGCATTTCCGCCAGGCGGTGCGGGGCTTCGTGCCAGATCAGGGTGGCGGACAGGCCCGCGCATTCGGCAGCGTGCAGTTGTGCCAGCACCTCGCGCCGTGCCGCCTCGCGCGGAGGCAGAAAACCCGAGAACATGAACGGGTGCGGTGGCAGGCCCGACAGCGTCAGCGCCATGACCGCAGCATTCGGCCCCGGCACTGCCGTAACGTGGCCGCCCGCCGCAACAACCGCGCGCACCAGCCGGTAGCCGGGGTCCGACATCAGCGGCGTGCCCGCATCCGAAATCACGGCAATGCGTTGCCCTGTGGCAAGGGCCTCGAGCAGGGCAGGGATCTGCCGGTCCTCGTTATGGTCATGCAGGGGGCGGGTTCGGGTGCGGATGCCGTATTCACGCAGTAGCCGCGCACTGGTGCGCGTGTCCTCGCACAGGATCAGGTCGCACGCCTCCAGCGTCTCGACCGCGCGGCGGCTCATGTCGCCGAGGTTGCCTATCGGGGTGGAAACAAGCACAACTTCTCCACCCTGATGCACAACCGGAACGGTTTCATCGGCGTTCCCGGCATGACGGGTAGCGGATTCTCCGCTATGAACACTGTCACGGTTTATATCCGCCGGATGTTCCGGGGCATGTTGAGATTTTGAAGGCGAGGAAGATGAGGCGTCAGACATTCGGAACCCAGCTGCAAGGACAGGATGCTGATACTGCCTCTGCGCGCCCTGCATGCAAGCGCTTATTGCTCGCGGGGCTGGCGCTGTCAGTGCTGACCGCGTGTGCCAGCGGTGGGGGCGGAGGCCATCATGCGCCCCATGCCGGGCGTAACGTGGGCGTGCTGCTGCCGCTGAGCGGGGCGAACGCCCGGCTGGGCCAGGAAATGCTGACCGCCACGCGCATGGCCATGAACACGCCCACGGCCCCGCCGCTTGATGTGCATGATACAGCCGCCCCCGGCAGTAATGCCGCGACCGCCGCGCAGGCGGCGATCAAGGCGGGCGATGGGCTGATCCTCGGCCCGCTCACCATGGATGAGACCGTGCAGGCAGCGCCTGTTACCACTGCGGCCGGGGTGCCCGTTCTGGCCTTTACCAGCGATATGTCGGTAGCCCGGCCCGGTGTCTGGACCCTTGGCATTGCGCCCGAGCAGCAGGTGCGCCGCATGGTGCTGGCCGCCCGCCAGCAGGGGCGGCAGCATTTCGCGGCTTTCCTGCCCGATAACCGGCTGGGTCATGCGCTTGGGCAGGCGTTGCAGCAGGTATGTGAGGAAAATGGCCTGCAATCGCCGCAGATCATGTTCCATGACAGCACGCAGGAGGCGATTACCACCAGCCTCAAAACCCTGTCAGCCTATGACAGTCGCGCCGCCGCCGTGCCGCAGCCCGACCCCGAGGCCCAGCCGCCGGTGGCCTCCACGCCCGGGGCCGTACCCGATTCCGCCGCTATGGACCCGGCTAACCCCGATGGCGCGCCGCAGGCCCCCACGCCAGCGCCAGAAACCGCCACGGCGCCTGCCGCAACGCCAGATTTTCCCGCCCCGCCGTTTGATGCCCTGCTTCTGGGCGATACCGGGCTGCAACTGGGCATGATTATCAATGCGCTGGCCCAGGCGCATGTGGACAATACGCATGTGCAGATCATGGGGCCGGGGCTGTGGGGGGCATTCGCCAACAAGCTCGGTGCGCTGCAGGGCGCGTGGTATGCCGCACCCGATCCGGCAACGCGGCAGACCTTCGTGCAGCAGTTCATGGCCAGCTATCACCATATGCCAACCCCTCTGGCCGACCTGACCTATGATGCGGCGGCCCTGGTGAAAGCACTGGATCAGAACCGCCCCGCCGGCAGTGCCAATGGCTACTCCGTGCAGGCGCTGACCCGCCCCGATGGGTTTGGCGGGGTAGATGGCGCATTCGGTTTTCTGGATAATGGCAAGACACGGCGCGATCTGGCCGTGTTCCAGATCCTGCCAGCCGGTGGCGGCAAGATCGTCATTCCCCCTGCGGGCAGGCTGCGGCGCAGCGCCAACTAGGGGGCAACGGAGTAGGGTGTTCTAACCGTCGCTGGCCTTTTTCAGGCGGCGACGGTGGCCCCATGCGCCAGCACCGGGCGGATGGCGTGAAGGGCGGCTTCAAAGCTGCTGTAGGTGGCAAGCTGGCGGTCGCGGATCTGGTCAACAAGCACCCAGCCCATGCCTTCGGGGCGGACCATGTAGGCCGGCCGGGCATTTTCGCGCACCCAGACCAGCACATGTTCGATATCGGGCTCGTTTTCATCGTTGTGATCGGTGATATCCGCATCACACAGGCCCATGCACGCACCGGCTTCAAGCCAGCGCATCAGGTATTCGCGGTGGCGGGGCAGGAAGCCCTGCCGCAGGGAAACAACATTGGTGGCGGAAGCCTGCTGATTCATCATGTGCATTCCGTTGGCCCTCTGACTGTCTTGGCGTGACAAGATAGGAACAACGCTATTCCTGCATGGCAGCTTTGCCAAACTGAATTTCAGGCAGAAAGCCGCACAAACAGGCAGAAACGACACCCTGTGGCAAAAAAGCAATATTTTGTAGCATACATGACTATTTTTTAGTCTCTTTAGTGGGCATATGCCTATTCCATCGGCGATGAATCCAGAGCCAACTGCCCGGTTGCTGCCGTATTGTGCCTTCAATCCAGTCATTCACCTGCTGTGTCAGTGTCATCTGGTCCGCCGCGCGGTCGCCGCTATCGGGCAGGTCGATGGGAGGGTGAACATGCATGCGTAGCCGCGCCGGGCCCAGGCGCTCGATATAGCCGGGTATGACGGGGCAGCGCAGCTTGAGCGCCATGGCGCCCGCCGTCATGGCGGGGTGGCCGAAAAAGCGGGCGGCGACTCCATCATTCATCTTCTGGTCCACAAGCATGCCCAGATGGCCGCCTCTCAGTATGTGGGCCAGCGCGCCGCGCGCGCCGCGCGCGCCCTTGGCAAACAGGGGCACGGGCTCCCCCATCGCGTCATCGCGCAGATCGCACAGGATGCGATCGACAAGCGGGTTGTTGGGCGCGCGGTAAAACGAGGAGAATGGCAGCCCGTACCGCGCCACGGCGGGGGGCAGCATCTCCCAGTTGCCGATATGGCCGGATACGAAAATGGTCGGCCCGCCTCTTGCCGCCTGCGCGATGAGGTGTTCCCCGCCTACCACGTCCCAGCCGGGGCTGCCGTCAGCCGGGTTGCGGGGCAGGGTGGCAAGGTGCGGGAGTTCGCCAGCATTGCGGCCGATATTGTCCCACATGGCGCGAATGATGGTGCTGCGCATTCCGCCATCAAGTTCAGGCATGGCCAGACGCAGGTTGGCATCAGCTATTTTCGATACGGGCAGGCGCGGCCCCACCGTGCGGCACAGCCAACCGCCAAGGTTGGAGGCCCGCACCGGGCCAATACGGCGGAAGATGGCTACAAGCCCGCGCAAAAGGGCGGCTTCAAGGCGCATCTGCCGCGTGGGCTGTCCTGCTTTCATTGCTGTATCGTGCCCAGCCATAGATCCAGTATCCGTTCGGGCATGGCGGGGGTGGCCCATGCCAGTTGCAGGCCGACCGTGCGCACCTGCGCCCGCAGGGCGGCATCGAGGCGCACGGCATCCTTTTGCGTTGTAACAAGACAGGCCCCGGCCTGTACTGCAAGCCTGTGCAACCGGGCCTGTTCGGCAGCGGTATAGGCATGATGATCGGGGAAGGCGAGGCAGCGTGCGGGGTGGATGCCGCACTGCGCCAGTCCTTCAAAAAACTTTCCCGGCCGCCCGATTCCCGCAAAGGCGATGATGGGCCGGTCAGGAGGGATGGCCTGTGTGTCGGGTTGCAGGGTTGCCGCAAAACAGGGCAGTCCATCAGGCAGGCTGGCCTTGATGCCCTGCCGGTCATGGCCCATGACCACCATACCACCGGCGCGGGCAAGTGCGGTGGCGACCGGCTCACGCAGCGGGCCTGCAGGCAGCACCCGGCCATTGCCAAACCCGACCGCGCCATCCACCACCACCAGCGCCAGATCCTGATGCAGGGTGGGGTTCTGGAACCCGTCATCCATCAGCAGGCAGTCCGCTCCGTCAGCCAGGGCGCGGCGTGCCGATACAGCACGGTCGGTTCCGACATAACACGGCGCGATGCGTGCCAGCAGCAGGGGTTCGTCACCCACGTCGCGGGCGGTGTGGTGGTTCGGGTCAACCCGTGTGCCCATACGTGCCCGGCCGCCATATCCGCGCGAGAGGAAAGCAGGCCTGCGCCCCCGGCTTAGGGCGCGCTGGGCCATATCCATTACCAGTGGCGTCTTGCCCGCGCCTCCCACGCCAATATTGCCGCAGCACAGCACGGGCACCGGCGCATGCCACGATGTACGGTTCAGGCGGCGTGCCGTGGCGGCAGCATAAATGTGGGCGAGGGGGGCGAGCAGGCCTGCCATCAGTCCGGCATCGGTGGCCGGTCGCCACCAGAAGGCGGGCGGCTGCATCAGCGCAGGCCCAGTGCAAGCAGGGCATGGGCTATGTTCCGGGCCAGCGTAGGATCAGGCAGGGCGTGCTGCCGGGCGCATTCGCCTGCCTTGTGGCGGGCATCAGGACTCTGGAGCAGCGGGATGAGCCATTGGGCAATATCCTGCGCGGTTTCGACAAAACGCACGCTGTCCTCCATCCGGGCATAAGCCTGACGGAAATTGCCGATCCGTGGCCCGCTGGCCACAGGGCATGCGGCGCGCGCGGGTTCCAGCGGGTTATGGCCACCGCCCGCACAGCCCGGCAGGCTGTTGCCCATCAGAACCGGTGCGCCCAAGGCGAGGAACAGCCCCATCTCGCCCAGCGTATCGCAGATCCATAGCCCATCCTGTGCCGTAGGGGCCTGCCCCAGTGCGCGGCGCGGAGGGGCAGGGCTGGTGAGCGCGGCGATGTCCGTGCCGCGTTCGGGGTGGCGGGGTATGAGAATGGTCAGGGCATCGGGCACCACCTGCCGCACAAGGGCGCTGGCGGCGATGATGGTGGCGTCCTCCCCCGGATGGGTGGAGGCCGCGACCCATACCGGGCGACCGGCCAGGCAGGTCCGCAGTTCGGCTAGCGCTGCCGGGTCATGCGGCAGGGGGGGCGCTGCATCCTTGAGGTCGGCAATCAGGTCGATCCGGGTTGCGCCGCCGTGCTGCAGGCGGGCCGCATCTTCCGCGCTGCGGGCCATGACCCATGCAAAGGTCGAGAGCATGCGGGCCAGAAGGCAGGCTGCCCTGCGCCAGCTTGCCAGCGAGCGATCGGACATGCGCCCATTGAGCAGTGCGAGCGGTACATGCCGCGCGTGGCAGGCTGCGATCAGGTTGGGCCAGAGTTCGCTTTCCACCAGTGCGCCCACATCAGGCCGCCAGTAATCGAGAAACCGCGCCCCCCAGCATGGTACATCCAGCGGCGCGAATTGCGTCATGACCCGGTCCTGTCCCGTCATGGCTGGCAGGCGGTCATGCAGGATGGCGTTTCCCGTGACTGTGCCGGTCGTGATCAGCACGTGCAACGTGGGATCAAGATCAAGCAGGTGTTGTACTACCGGCATGAGGGCAACCGTTTCGCCCACGCTGGCGGCATGCAGCCATGCCAGCAACCCCGGAGGGCGAGGTCGGCTGGCGAGGCCGCGCCGCTGGGGCAGGCTGGCCGGGGTTTCCTTGCCATGTGCCAGCCTGCGACGCAGGTTCACGCGCAGGATGGGGGCCAGCAGGGTAGACAGACCATGCCACCCCGCCCCCAGCATGGCTCCGCACAGGCGGCCCCTTATGGTGGGGCGGTGGCTCATGCCTGTACTGATCGGGAAAGGGGTGCGCGCATGCCCTTGCGGTAACATGCCTTGTGATGGGGGAAAAGACGGAGCGGCGGGCGCGCCCGTTCATCGCCTTACGCAGCGTGTGCTTTCTCTCTTTTGCAGGTGCTGAGGGCTTTGATTGAGATGGTGGATCAGAAAGCTCTTTGTTGTGGTAGTGAATGTTGTGTATTTTCAATAACAACAAGTAAACACATCTTATTTTTTATTTAAATGTTATAAAACAGATGTAAATCTGCAAAAAGAATCCCAATGTGCATTAGCGGTATGGCGCGCATGCCGACCGGCGCGGCGGCTTGGGCCATTCCACCACGATCTTGCCAGCAGCGGGCTGTTTTTTTGTTGAATACCCGCCAATGGGGTTTAATAAGGCCCGCACCGGTCCGATATGCCGGTCGTGACCCCCATGCAGGAACCGCGCAGCATCATGGCCCCTCCACCTTTCCGGTCCTTTCTTGTTCCGGGACAACTGGTCCGCCACCCCGACCATCCCGAATGGGGCGATGGCGCGGTGCAGTCGGCCATTGGCGAGCGTGTTACGGTCATGTTTCCCCATGCAGGCAAGGTGATGGTCAATGCCATGGTCGTGCAGCTGACCGTGTTGTCCTGAGGCTTGTGACTGCATGAACCATGCCCCGCTACCCGACTCCTACGGCCGCCTGCTGACCTACCTGCGCGTGTCGGTCACCGACCGGTGCGACATGCGCTGCATCTATTGCATGGCCGAGGACATGACCTTCCTGCCCAAGGCGGAAATCCTGTCGCTGCCCGAACTCGAGCGCCTGTGCACAGCGTTTATCCGCCACGGCGTGCGCAGGCTGCGGGTGACCGGTGGCGAGCCGCTGGTGCGGCGTGATGTCATGTCCTTCTTCCACGAAATGGGCAAATGGCTGCACCGCGACACGGGCCAGCCAGGGCTGGATGAACTCACACTCACCACCAATGCCAGCAGGCTGGCCGAATTTGCCGATGGTCTTCAGGCAGCGGGCGTGCGCCGCGTCAATGTCAGTCTTGATTCGCTTGATCCCGTCCGCTTTGCCCGTATCACCCGGCGCGGCAACCTCGCCCGCACGCTTGATGGCGTCCGCGCGGCACGGGAGGCGGGGCTTGCGGTGCGCATCAACACCGTGGCCATGGCGGGCGTGAATGAGGATGAATTTGACACCCTGATTGCCTGGTGTGGCGAGATTGGCGCCGATCTGTGCCTGATCGAGACCATGCCCATGGGCGAGACCGGCGAGGACCGCACCGATCATTACCTGCCGCTATCAACCGTGCGCCGCAGGCTTGAGCAGAACTGGGTGCTGGAGCCGCTGGCCTACCGCACCGGCGGCCCGGCGCGTTACGCTCGCATTGGCCAGACAGGCCGGCGCATCGGCTTCATCACGCCCATGACCCATAATTTTTGTGAAAGCTGTAATCGCGTGCGCCTGTCATGCACCGGCAGGCTTTACACCTGCCTTGGCCATGAAGGCTCGACCGACCTGCGTGCGCCGCTGCGTGCGGGCGAAGATGATGCGGCGATGATGGACCATGTCCGCGCCGCCATTCTGCGCAAGCCGAAGGGGCATGATTTCCTGATCGGGCGCGATGCCGATGATCCCGCCCGCGTGCGGCGTCACATGAGCGTCACGGGCGGCTGAATGTTACCGTGGTCCGCGCAGCGCCTCCTCCAGGCTCACGCTGAACTGGCCGGGCCGGAGGGGGCGGGGTTGCGTGGGGGCAGGGGCCCAGCCGGTCATGACCGCGATGTGCAGCGACTGCGCCACGGAGCCATCGGCATCACGCGGCAGGCGGCCAAGCGCCTCGGCCAGCAGGGCAGGAGATGTGAGGCCACGCGCGCGCTGGCGCAGGGCGTTGGTCTCGCCCGCGTGGCGCAGGTCGGCGAGCAGGCCCATGGGGGTGGCGTAACTCAGTTCGATCACATCCGCATCGGCCACCGGCAGGGCGAACCCCGCGCGTTGCAGCAGGGCGGCGCAGTCGCGCAGGCCGGGAAAGGGCGAGATGCGCGGCGAGACACCACCGCGCCGCGCCATTTCGGCCTCCATCAGGGCCGTGCGCAGGCCGCCCAGCGTGGGCAGCACGGGCATGCAGGCCAGGAACAGCCCGTCGGGTGCCAGCACGCTGCGCACCTGCGCCAGCAGCCCCGGCAGGTCATTGACCCAGTGCAGCGAAAGGCACGCCACCACCAGATCGAAACTGTGCGGCGCAAAGGGCAGCCATTCACCATCCATCGCGATGGATGGCCCGCCATCAAGGGCGGCCATGCGTGGCGAGAGATCGGCGGCAACGGTATGGATGCCGCGTGCGCGCAGGAGTGGAGCCACCACACCGCGGCCACCAATATCGAGCGCCGTGGCGAATGGGCGCGTGACATCATCAAGCCGGTCGAGCAGGCGGGTGGCGGCTTCCTCCACAACGGGGCGCACCGTCGTCACCTCACTTGCGGCGCGGTCACGGTGCAGCCTGACGGCATGACGGTCGAATATCTGCGGCACATCCGGGCTCATGCTCCATGGTGTGAACTCATGCCCGCGCCGTGCCAAGCCCACGATCGTGTGAGCCCATGAACCGCGCCGCATGGTGGCGCAGGGCCGCAACGCCGGTGCTTGACCTGCTGTTTCCGCCCCGCTGCCTTGGCTGCGGGGCGGAGGTGATGGAGGCGGGGCATCTGTGCAGCGCGTGCGTGGGTCGTCTGCACCTGATTACGCCGCCTTTCTGCCGCTGCTGCGCCCTGCCATTCGCCTCCCGCGCCGCCGCGGGGCCGGACATGACCTGCACCACATGCCAGCACAGCCCGCCGCCGTGGCGCGAAGCCCGTGCCGCCATGGTGTATGATGAGACCGCGCGCAGCCTGATCCTGCCGCTGAAATATGCCGACCGCACGGAAAACGTATCGCTGCTGGCACGTTACATGGCCATGGCAGGTAGCGACATCATGACGGGGGAGAGCCTTTTCATGCCGGTTCCCCTGCATCGCCTGCGGCTGTTTGGCCGCCGCTACAACCAGGCCGCCCTTCTGGCCCGCGCGCTGGCAGGCCTGACGGGTGGTGTGGCCCTGTGTGACGGGCTTGAGCGCATCCGTGCCACCCGCCCGCTTGAAGGGCTGGGCCGCAGCCAGCGCCAGCACCTCATGCACGGGGCGGTTGCGGTGCGCCCCGGGCGGATTCCCATGCTGGCGGGGCGGCACGTCATCGTGGTGGATGATGTGATGACCACCGGCGCCACGCTGGCCGCCTGCACCGTTCCCCTGCTTGCGGCTGGGGCAGGGCGGGTTGATGTGCTTGCCGCCGCGCGTGCCTGTGGCCAGCAGGCGTAGCAATAGGATAGGATGGCCCAAAACACATGCATTCGCCCCAGACCATGGGTGGCGGATCAACCCGCAAGCCAAGTGAAGGTTCAATGCCCACGATCGATATCTACACCCAACCCGGCTGCCCCTACTGCATCCGCGCCGTGCGGCTGCTCGAGCAGAAGGGGGTTCCCTTCAACGAAATCAATGCCCCTTACGGCACGCCCGAGCGCGCGGAGTCCATCCGCCGCTCGGGCGGGCGCAGCACGGTGCCGCAGATCTTCATCGACGGCACGCCCATTGGCGGTTGTGATGACATGATGGCGCTCGAGCGTGCGGGCAGGCTCGATGGCCTGCTGGGCAAGGCCTGACAGGTCGGCATGATCCGGTATCAGTTGCGCTGTGGCGCGGGGCACGAGTTTGAAGGGTGGTTCCCCGGTAGCGCCGCGTTCGAGCGGCAGGCCGCAGGCGGGCTGCTGTCCTGCCCGCATTGCGGATCGCCCGACGTGACGCGTGCCCTCATGGCGCCCGCCGTCCATACGGGCATGCCCGCGCGGCAGGTAAAGGAAACCGCAACGCCTGCCACGCCCACGCCACCCGGCCATGCGCCACAGGCCATGCCCGACACCATGGTCGCCCTGTTACAGAAAATACGCGACACGGTTGAAGCACAGTGTGACGACGTGGGCGACCGCTTTGCCGAGGAAGCCCTGGGCATGCACCGTGGCGAGCGTGAGGCCCGGGGCATTTATGGTAGCATGACGGAACAGGAGCATGCCGAACTTGATGAGGCGGGCGTGGAGGTTCACGCCATTCCATGGGTTCGGCGCGCTGACAGTTAAAGGGTAGACGCAAGCGTGCTCCGGGGCATTCACCGGGACGCGCGCCATGTCGGGGGAACGATTTAAGATGCACGACACAAAACGGAACACGACCCTGCGCCAGGCGGGTGGCCGCATCATCGCGGCGTTTGCCCTGCCGGCCATGGCCGCGTTATGTGCCATGGCGGTCGGGCTGGCCTCCCCCGCCACCGCCCATGCCGGGGAGCCGGACATTATTGGCCGGTGGATGACCAAGGACCATGACGGCGTGTTCGAGATCAGCCAGTGCGGGCAGGAGGTGTGCGGCAAGCTGGCGGGGCTGCGCTACACCACCGACATGCCGCGCGACAAGCGCGGCGAGCCCGAATGCAACCTGCCCATGCTCAACGGGTTTACCCCGGACCCCGAAACGAAGGGACACTGGAATGGCCATGTTACCGATCCGGACACCGGGCATGTGTACCATGCCAAGCTCTGGGTCTCGCAATCGGGGGACCTGAAGCTGCGTGGCTTCGTGGCCGTGCCTTTATTTGGTGAAACCGAAACCTGGACCCGCTATACCGGGGATATCGGCCCTGCGTGCAAACTGCCGTAGCAAGCAAGAAAAACAGTTCCAACTGACCGGGATCGTCCTTTCTGTCATGAGCACCAATATCTCCCGACGTACCTTCGCCACCACCCTGGCGGCCGCCGTGCCTGCGCTGTCGCGGCGCGCGATGGCCCAGGCCACGCCGAGCAAGCCCCGCACCATCTGCTACATTGGCGGCTACACCCAACATGCTCCGCCAGGCGGGGCGGGCAACGGGCAGGGCATATCGGTGTTCGAGATGAACCCCGATACCAGCAGCCTTTCGCCGCTCATGACCTATGTGGATATCGCCAGCCCGTCCTTCATGGCCATGTCCAGCGATTTTAAGCATCTCTATGCCCTGAGCGAAATTGATGACTTCAATGCCAACAAGGAAGGCTGCGTCACCGCATTCTCGGTCAACCGCTCGAGCGGGGAACTGACCAAGCTCAACGTCATGCGCTCGGGCGGCGCCGTGCCCGCGCATCTGAGCATCCATGCTTCAGGCAAATACGTGCTGGTGGCCAACTACATGGGCGGCACGGTTGGCGTGCTGCCCATCCACCCCGATGGCAGCCTCGGCGATCCGACCGATGTGGTGCACAATACCGGCCCGCGCATGCCCGACCGTGCGGCGGACAATCCGCCGGGCAACTTTGCCATCAGCGACCATTCCATGGCGCATGTGCACATGGTGGCCTCCGACCCCTCGGGCCGCTATGTGCTGGCCTGTGACGCCGGACTGGACCGGGTGTATGTCTGGACGCTCGACCTGCATACCGGCCGGCTCGTGCCCGCCAAAACACCCTTCATCGCCATGACGCCGGGTTCCGCCCCGCGTCACTTCTCCTTCAACGAAAAGGGGACGATGATCTACATCCTCGGCGAGCAGGATTCGAAAGTGGTCGCCGCCACCTTCAACCCGCAGACCGGCGAGATCGTGCCGCAGCAGACCGTCAGCACCGTCACCCCGCATTTCCGTGGCAGCACGCTGGCTGCTGGCATCCTGCTCTCGCCCAACGGCAAATACCTGTATGTGTCGAACCGGCTGGGCGATTCGCTGGCCAGCTTCCACGTGAACGATGACGGCACCCTCAACCTGGTGGAAGAAATCTGGATGCATGCCGATTACGGGCGGGCCATGATGTTCGACCCCAGCGGCACCTTCCTGTTCTGCGCCAACCAGCGCAGTGATTCGGTCACGTCGTTCAAGGCCAATGCCCAGACCGGCGTGCTCGACTTTACATGGAACTTCACCCCCGTGGGCAGCCCGACCACGTTCGCGTTCATGAACACGATCTGAGTGGCCAGACCACGGGCGCGCGGCCCTTAGTCGCGCACGAGGGCCGCGATGTAGTTCACCGACATGTCACGGCTTTCGCGCCAGCCGCCCAGGCCAGGCACCATGCCCGCCACGTCGGTCACGCGCAGGCCAGCGCGGGCGGCGTACTGGCCCAACTCGGCAGGGGTGATGAACTTCTTCCAGTCATGCGTGCCCACGGGCAGCAGGCGCAGCACGTATTCCGCCCCGATCTTGGCCATGGCCATGGAGCGCCACGTGCGGTTCATGGTCGAAACCACCATCACCCCGCCCGGCTTGAGCAGGCTACCCAGCATGCACAGGAAGGCGGCGGGATCGGTTACATGTTCGATCACCTCAAGGGCGGAAATCGCATCGAAGCGGGCATGGTGGGCCACCAGTTCCTCCGCACTGCCGCAGCGATAGGCCAGAGGGCCGGCTGATGCGGGCAGGGGGTGGTGGCGCAGGTGCAGCCGCCCTGCCGTAATCGCCGCCTGCGAGGCATCAAGCCCGGTCACGTCATAGCCCGCGCGGGCAAATGCCTCGCTGGCCAGCCCCGCGCCACAGCCGATATCGAGCAGCGTGCGCCGGGCGCCATCGTCCGCCAGGGCAGCGGGCAGATGGCGCATGGCCCAGCCGGTGCGCAGGTCGTTCATGGCGTGGAGCGGGCGCATGGGGCCTGCGGGGTCCCACCACCGGGCAGCGAGATCGCTAAAATGGGCGATTTCATCCGGGGCGACGGAATCCGCCGACACAACGGTCGAATCGTGATGCTGCATGGGTGCACCGCCTTTCATTTGGCTTTCTCCCGCTGGACGCGGAAGCTGGGGAGATGTATGTGACGCGGCTTGCGCATAACGCAATGCCCCGGATTGGCCAACAGGCCCCCACTCCGGATATGCTGAAGCCCGAGCCATAATGGAGCCATTATTCCGATGTCCCCTACCGTACCGCGGATCGTGATGAAATTCGGCGGCACTTCCGTCGCTGATCTTGACCGGATTCGGGCCGTGGCGGAAAAAGTCCGGAAACAGGTCGAGGCCGGGTGCGAGGTGGCCGTTGTGGTCTCCGCCATGTCTGGCGTGACCAACCGCCTTGTCGGTTACTGCCGCGATCTTTCCGCCACGCATGATGAACGTGAATACGATGCTGTCGTTTCCACTGGCGAGCAGGTGACCAGCGGCCTGCTGGCCATTGCGCTGCAGAAGCTGGGCATCAACGCCCGCTCCTGGCTGGGCTGGCAGATCCCGCTGCGCACCGATAACGCCCATGGCAAGGCCCGTATCGAATCAATCGACGGCATCGCCCTGATCGAGAGCATGCGCGCAGGCCAGGTGCCGGTCGTGGCGGGCTTTCAGGGCATTGGGGAAGACGGGCGCATCACCACGCTCGGCCGTGGCGGCTCCGATACCTCGGCCGTGGCGCTGGCCGCCGCGCTGAAGGCGGATCGCTGCGACATCTACACGGATGTGGACGGAATCTATACAACAGATCCCCGTATTGTTACCAAGGCACGCAAGCTGGACCGCATCACCTACGAGGAAATGCTGGAGCTGGCATCGGTCGGCGCCAAGGTACTCCAGACCCGGAGCGTGGAACTGGCCATGAAGGAGCGCGTGCGCGTGCAGGTGCTCTCCAGTTTCAATGACGGGCCAGCACCATCGGAAGGGCATCTGCCCGGTTCATTAGTCGTGGATGAGGACGAAATCGTGGAACAGGAACAGGTCGCCGGCATTGCCTACTCCCGGGACGAGGCAAAGGTTTCCGTCCGCCAGCTTCCCGATCGGCCGGGTATTGCCGCCGCCGTGTTCGGCCCGCTGGCCGACGCCAACGTGAACGTGGACATGATCGTGCAGAGCACCGGCGATGACGGCATGACCAACATGACCTTCACCGTGGGCAAGGCCGACCTCGCGCGCGCCATTGCGGTGCTGGAAAGCACGCACGCCACCACCCGGTATGCCGAACTGCAGACCGATGACAGCGTGGTCAAGATCAGCGTCGTGGGCGTGGGCATGCGCTCGCATGCCGGTGTGGCCAGCACCATGTTCCGCACCCTGGCCGAGCGCAACATCAACGTGCAGGTCATCTCGACGAGCGAGATCAAGGTCTCGGTGCTGATCGCCTCCGAATATACCGAGCTGGCCGTGCGCGCGCTCCACACCGCCTACGGGCTGGATGCAGCGTGAGCACGACCATGCCCGCCACCGCTGATGCCCCGTCCGCCCTGATCGACCCCGCGCGCCGCAGGGAGGCCCGTGCCCGCCTCGACCACCTGTGGGGCCGTGGCACGCGCTTTCTGGGTAGCGAATACGCGCTGCTGGCAGGTGCGATGTCGTGGGTAAGCGAGCGCAATCTTGTCTCGGCCATTTCCAACGCGGGCGGCTTTGGGGTTCTGGCCTGCGGCGCGATGGAACCCGAGCGCCTGGCCGAGGAAATCGCGGGCACGCAAGCTCTGACCCAAAAGCCCTTTGGCGTGAACCTGATTACCATGCACCCCCGGCTTGATGAGCTGGTGCAGGTCTGCATCAGGGCGGGCATTACCCATGTGGTGCTGGCGGGCGGCATTCCGTCCGGCCCGGTCATCCGCGCCATCAAGGACGGGGGGGCAAAGGTCATCGCCTTCGCGCCCGCCTTCGTGCTGGCCAAGCGGCTGATGCGGCTGGGTGTCGATGCGCTGGTGATCGAGGGATCGGAAGCGGGCGGGCATGTCGGCCCCGTGTCGCTGACGGTGCTGGCGCAGGAAATCCTGCCCCATATCCATGACGTGCCGGTGTTTGTGGCGGGCGGGCTGGGGCGAGGGGATGCGATCCTGTCCTATCTCGAACAGGGCGCGTCAGGCGCGCAGCTTGGCACGCGCTTCGCTGCCTCACGCGAGAGCATCGCGCATGAAAACTTCAAGAAGGCCTTCATCCGCGCCAATGCGCGTGATGCCGTGACATCGGTACAGCTTGACGAGCGTTTTCCGGTCATTCCGGTGCGGGGGCTGAACAATGCGGGCACCCGGCGCTTCATGCAGCACCAGGCGGAAACGCTGCGCCGCTTTCAGGGTGGTGAACTGACCAGGGAAGCTGCCCAGCTCGACATCGAGCATTTCTGGGCGGGCGCCCTGCGCCGCGCCGTGATCGATGGCGATGTGGAGAATGGATCGGTCATGGCCGGGCAGTCCGTGGGCATGATCACCGCCGAGCAGCCGGTCAGCGAAATTATCAATCAGCTGGTCGATCAGGCCATCGATGCCCTGATCCGTCAGGAAGAGAGGGCCCGCTACGGATGACCGACGGCAAGCGCATTTTTCGCGGCAAGGCAACGCCGGGCACGCCCGCGCCGGCACCGGGCGCCTCTTCCATCGCCTCGGTGGGCGACATGCTGCGTGCGCGCCGCGAGGAGCTGGGCTGGAACCTGCCCGATGTCGCGGCATGGCTGCGCATCCGTCTGCCGTACCTGCAGGCCCTTGAGGAGGGACGCCCCGGCGAGCTTCCCGGATCGGCCTATGCCATTGGCTTCCTGCGCAGCTACGCCAATGCGCTGGGGCTGGAAGGCGAACAGCTTGTCGAACGTTTCAAGATAGAAAGCCGGGGCGCCTTTACCCGCAAGGCCGAACTGTCCTTTCCCGTGCCACTGCCCGATCGGGGGCTGCCAACCGGCGTGCTTCTGCTGTGTGGCCTCGTGATTCTGGTGGGCGCCTATGCGGGGTGGTACAAGCTGACCGGCTCGCAGGGCATTCATGACCTTCCGGCCAAGCTGACGCTGCCTGGCCTGTCATCGGGCACGACCGCGTCGCCGCAGGTGGCCTCGGTGCTGCCGCCCGCCGATGAACGGCCCGCGCCGCAGCCCCTGCCACCGCAGGAGCGCGAGGCGCTGACCGGCACACCCGCCATGCTGCCGCCAGCGGCAGCGCTCCCGCCCATGCCCGCGCCGGCGGCTCCCTCGCAGCCGCTCGAAAAAATGGGCGAGGATCGCAACGTGCTGGCCCAGCAGGCCCAGGCGACGGCAGCCCCCGCTGCTGCTACCGACAGCGTGACCCTGAGCGCATCGGCCGCGACCTGGGTGCAGGTGCGCAAGCATGGTGGTCCGGTCCTGTATGACCATGTGCTCCAGCCCGGTGAGACATGGCAGACACCGCAGGGGCAGTCCGGGCTGGAACTGACCGTGGGCAATGCAGGCGGCCTGACGCTTGCCGCAGGCGGGGTTACGACCCAGCCGCTCGGTCGCAATGGAGAAGTGCGGCACAATATCCCGCTCAGCCCGGCTGCAGTGGCTGATGGCTCGGTGATGCATGCCGCACCGGTGGCAAATATCCACCCGCCAATGCCTTCACCCATGCAGCCAGGCGGCACAACCGCCACAGGGAGCGGCAATAATCTCTCTCCGCCCCTCCCGCAGCACATCAATCCAGAGTAAAAGGGTCTCCTACGGCATGGTCCACATTGTGATCGCCATGCCGGGAACCGGCATGTAACAGACTATCGGGCCGTGCCAGGCCGCCGCTACGGCGGGCCGGAGCACACACCGCCGCCTTATGTGGAGGGCACAGAAATGAGCAGCTATCGTCCCTATCAGCACATCGAACGCCGCAAGTCGCGGCAGA
The DNA here is from genome assembly GCF_003207795.1 of Komagataeibacter nataicola. Lineage (GTDB taxonomy): Bacteria > Pseudomonadota > Alphaproteobacteria > Acetobacterales > Acetobacteraceae > Komagataeibacter > Komagataeibacter nataicola. The sequence goes on from NZ_NIRT01000012.1 coordinate 45,308, forward strand.
TCCATGTCGGCAACGTGCCGGTCGGTGGTGATGCCCCGGTTTCGGTGCAGACCATGACCAACACGCTGACCACCGATGCCGAGGCCACGATCGCGCAGATCCGCCGCGCCGAGCTTGCGGGCGTGGATATCGTGCGCGTGTCCTGTCCCGATGAGGAAAGCACGAAGGCGTTAGCCGAGATCGTGCGCGAAGTGAACGTGCCGATCGTGGCTGACATCCACTTTCACTACAAGCGCGCCATCGAGGCCGCCCAGGCAGGGGCCGCGTGCCTGCGCATCAACCCCGGCAATATTGGCAGCGCCGAGCGCGTGCGCGAGGTGGTGAAGGCAGCCAAGGACCACAACTGCTCCATCCGCATCGGCGTCAATGCCGGTTCGCTTGAGAAGCACCTGCTGGAAAAATACGGCGAGCCCAACCCCGAAGCCCTGGTGGAAAGCGCGCTCGAACACGCCAAGATCCTTGAAGATCATGATTTCCATGAGTTCAAGATCAGCGTGAAGGCATCGGACGTGTTCATGGCGGTCGCGGCCTACCAGCAACTGGCCGATGTGTGCGACCATCCGCTGCATATCGGCATTACCGAGGCAGGCAGCAAGCGCGCAGGCACGGTCAAGTCCTCCATCGGGCTGGGCAACCTTTTGTGGGCGGGCGTGGGTGACACGATGCGCGTCTCGCTCTCGGCCGAGCCAGAAGAGGAAGTGCTGGTTGGCTGGGATATCCTGAAGTCACTCGGCCTGCGCCACCGTGGTGTGAAGATCATTTCCTGCCCGTCCTGCGCGCGGCAGGGCTTCAACGTGATCGAAACCGTGCAGACGCTGGAAGATCGCCTGGCCCATATCAAGACGCCCATGACGCTGTCCATCATCGGCTGCGTGGTCAATGGCCCCGGTGAGGCGCTGATGACCGATATCGGCGTGACCGGCGGCGGTTCAGGCCGCCACATGGTCTATTCCGCTGGCAAGCAGGACCACACCATGCCTGCTGGTGACATGATCGAACACATCGTGGACCTGGTGGAGAAGAAGGTGGCCGTGCTGGAAAAGGCGGATGCCAGCAACACCCCAGCCGAGGAAATGGCCCGCGAAGCCAGCATGTCCACCACGGACTGAATCAAACGCCGCGCGCCCGGCAGGGCGCGCGGCCCGGCTGGTGGCCTGCGTGCGGGCCACCGGTATGAAGACAGGAATATCGCGTAGTGAGCAGCTTACAGCCCGTTCGTGGCACCCATGACCTGATTGGTGAGGAACGCAGGCGGTTCAACCATGTAGTGGAAACCGCGCGCCGCATTGTTGGCCTGTACGGGTTTGATGAGTGGTCGACCCCTGTGTTCGAGGATACGCGGGTCTTTTCGCGCTCGCTGGGCGATACGTCAGATGTTGTCTCGAAAGAGATGTACACATTCGAGGACCGTGGCGGTGAATCCCTGACCCTGCGGCCCGAGGGCACGGCAGCCATCTGTCGCGCGCTGGTCACCAATGGGCTGACCCAGTCGCTGCCGCAGAAGGTGTTCTACGCCGGGCCCATGTTCCGCTACGAACGCCCGCAGAAGGGGCGCTACCGCCAGTTTCACCAGATTGGCGCCGAACTGCTGGGATCGGCCGAGCCGCTGGCCGATGCAGAGGTCATCGCCATGGGCCGCGACGTGCTGCACGCGCTTGGCATTGGCGATGAAGTGGTGCTGGAACTCAACACATTGGGCGACAGCGCCAGCCGCGATGCATGGCGTACGGCGCTGATCGCCTATTTCAGCGAACGGCGTGCCGAACTCTCCGCCGACAGTCAGGCCCGGCTGGAGCGCAACCCGCTGCGCATCCTTGACAGCAAGGCCCCGCAGGACCGTGCGCTGGTGGCGGATTCTCCCACCATTGCCCAGTATCTCACGCCCGAGGCGCAGGCCTTCTGGGATGGGCTGCGCAGCACGCTGGACACGATGGGCGTGCGCTTTCGGGAAAATCCGCGCATTGTTCGCGGCCTGGATTATTACGGGCACACCGCCTTCGAGTTCGTGACCGAGCGCCTTGGCGCGCAGGGTACCGTGCTGGCTGGTGGCCGGTATGACGGGCTTGTTGCCGAGATGGGTGGGCCAGCAACGCCCGCCATTGGCTGGGCTGGCGGGATCGAGCGCCTGTCCATGCTGCTTGAGGATGTTCCGGCCGAGCCGCGTCCGGTTGCCGTCGTGCCGATGGGCGCGGATGCGCAGGCCGCGGCCCTGATCGTGCTGCAGCGCCTGCGGGCTGCGGGCATCCGGGCTGAAACCTCCTATCGCGGCAACATGAAGCGCCGCATGGAGCGTGCCAACCGCATGAAGGCATCGCATGTCGTGGTGATTGGTAGCGACGAGATTGCACGCGGCGTGGTCCAGCTCAAGAACCTCGATAGCGGGCACCAGACCGAGGTGCCCCTTGATGGCGTGGCCGCCGCCCTGCAGGCCGGAACCGCCGCAGGGGGCTGAGCGTGTCAAAATTCGACGAACGCCTGGACCGGATTGTTGGCCGGTGCGAGGAATTGCAGGCCCTGCTTGCGCAGGGCCTGTCGGGCAGCGACTTCACGCAGGCCTCGCGCGAGTATGCCGAGCTTGAGCCGATTGTCGCGCGCGTGAACGCGTTGCGCGGGGCGGAAGAGGCTGAGCGCGACGCCAGCCAGATGCTCGCTGACCCCGAAATGCGCGAACTTGCCCAGGCCGAACTCGACGAACTGCGCACGCAGATCCCGACCCTGCGCCACGACATCCGCCTGGCCATGCTGCCGCGTGACGAGGCGGATGAGCGCAGCGCCATCCTTGAAATCCGCCCTGCCGCGGGTGGCGACGAGGCCGGGCTGTTCGCCGCCGAACTGTTTGGCGCCTACCAGCGCTATGCCGACCAGCGTGGCTGGCGCTTCGAAGTCCTGGAATATGACCAGTCCGAACTCGGTGGCCTGCGCGAAGGTATTGCCAGCATTACCGGGCGTGGCGTGTTTGCCCGGCTGAAATATGAATCCGGCGTGCACCGCGTGCAGCGCGTGCCCGCGACCGAGAGCCAGGGCCGCATCCATACCTCCACCGTTACCGTGGCGGTGCTGCCCGAGGCGGAAGAAGTGGATGTGGAGGTCAATGACGGCGACCTGCGCATTGATGTCTACCGGGCATCAGGGGCGGGGGGGCAGCACGTCAACAAGACCGAAAGCGCCGTGCGCATCACCCATCTGCCCACCAATATCGTGGTGGCGATGCAGGAAGAAAAAAGCCAGCACAAAAACCGCGCCAAGGCCATGAAGATCCTGCGCGCGCGGCTGTATGAGCGCAATCGTGCCGCGGCCCACGAAACCCGCGCCGCCGACCGCCGCGCCCAGGTGGGCACAGGCGACCGCTCCGAGCGCATCCGTACCTACAATTTTCCGCAGGGCCGCGTGACCGACCATCGTATCGGTCTTACGCTTTACAAGATCGACCGCGTGATGGCGGGTGAACTCGATGAGTTCGTCGATGCCCTGACACAGGAAGAACAGGCCGCCCTGCTTGCGGCGGATGAGGGCTGACCCGCCGGTTCAGGAGGTAGGGGCGGCACACAGGCTGCTATGGCCGGGGTGGCGTTCGACGCTTTCGGGCTCATCTCTATCGACAAGGTAGAATTCGGTGAAATTGCGCGAGGCAATGGCTTCAAAATGATGTCCATCAGGATGATACAGCACGCCTTCGCCGCTTACCTGATGGATCTCGACCTTGCCACTGGGGCGGCGGATGTAAATTTCCCCGCACAGGGCGTAGCTGTGGTTGAGGCGTCCCATCGCGGTATCGACATGGACCGTCTGGCTGGTATGGTCCGCATCAAGGCGAAAGGTGGCGACAAGCTGCTCATCGACATAGAACCGCTCGGCTTCCGAAATCTCTCCCTCGCCATAATTGTCTCTCACGTCGAACGACCCGGCAAGGGCAGGGGAAGCGCCAGTGCATAGCATGGCAGCAAGGAGCAGGCGCGCAAGATGCGATGAAAGGGCGGGCAGATACATAATGGCCCAGTATGACGGAAAGTACCGGCGATGAAAGATGCCACGACACCAGCGCCCATAAATTTACGTCATCTGTTGCATGACGCGACGCAGCAGTTGCATGCCGCAGGCATCGAGGCCCCCCAGCGCGAGGCCCGCCTGCTCGTGGCCCACGCGGCCCGCACCGACCTTGCCGGACTGCTGCGCATCGATACGCTGACCGACGCGGCCCATGCACGCTTTGCCCATATGCTGGCCCGTCGCCTGCGTTATGAGCCCATGGCCTATATTATCGGGCAGACCGGGTTCTGGTCGCTGGACCTTGTGGTGTCGCCTGCCACCCTCATCCCCCGTGCTGACACCGAAACCCTTGTCGAGGCCGTGCTCGACCACCTGCCTGATCGTAACGCCGCGTTACGCGTGCTTGATATCGGCACCGGCACGGGCTGTCTGCTTCTGGCCATTCTGGCGGAATATCCGCACGCCCATGGCACTGGCACAGACCTCAACCCGCAGGCGGCAGCACTGGCCAGCCTCAATGCCACGCGTAACGGACTGGCCGCGCGCAGCAATATGCTGTGCTGCAACTGGGCCGATGGGGTTGAGGGACCGTTCGATCTCGTGCTGAGCAATCCGCCCTATATTCCACATGCCGACCTCGCTACCCTCATGCCCGACGTGGTGGCCCATGAACCCGCGCGCGCGCTTGATGGCGGACCGGACGGGCTTATTGCCTACCGCGCCCTGGCCCGCGCATTGCCGGGCCTTCTGGCCCCCGGTGGCCTGGGTGTGCTGGAACTGGGCATTGGCCAGGACGGGAGCGTGCCCGCCCTCATGCGCGCGGCGGGGCTGGACGTTGTGGAAATACGCCCCGATCTTGGCGGAATAGGGCGGGCGCTGGTGGTGAAAAAATAATTTGGCAGAAAGAAAAGCGCAGGTTATATTGCCAAAACGCAGGGAAAACGAAAAGCGGGTTGATTGCTGTTCCATTCCCCGCGGGCGATCCCGATTGCAAAACACAAATACAGGCGACCCGAACCTTCAACAGGTTCCGCCACGCGCAGGGATCCGTGTCCGGTGTCGTACCGGACAACCAACATGGCAACAGACGGGACGGGCAGAGACCGCCCCACGGTCCAGGGCAGCGCCAGCGACCGGCAACAGGAAAGTGCTGCGACAGCTTATGAACATGAAACGCATGCGGAGCCGTCACCATCGTTCGGGCGGCAGCAGTGGCGGAACCGTACGCCATAATAATGGCCAGATCCCGTTGAACCGCAACCATGTATTTGACAGTAATGGCCCGGACCTGCGCGTGCGGGGCACGGCACAGCAGCTGTTTGAAAAATATCTGCAGCTTGGCCGTGATGCCAGCAGCAGTGGTGACCGCGTCATGGCGGAAGCCTATTTCCAGCATGCCGAACATTATTTCCGCATTCTCAACGCCATGACGCAGGCGGCACAGCAGAGCCAGCAGGAACGCCAGGAGCGCATGTCAAACCGGCAGCCGCGCCCCGTCGAGAACCGCCAGCCCAGCGATAATACTGCCGATGAACCCGCCGAGCCGACGGCCGAGCAGCCCGCCGTGATCGAGCCTGCGGAAACAGCCCCCCAGCCTACGATTGACGCCGCCCCGGAAGCCGCACCGGCCCCCGCGCCACGTGCTCCCCGCGCGCCACGCCGCAGCAGCCGCGCCAAGCCCGCCGCAGGCAAGAAGGAAGAACTGGAATCCACCCCGTCCTGATAAACGGGCCAACCCCCGCCAGCCCTGCTGCGGGGGGTCTTTCATTCAGGTGGCCGGCTTGACCAGCCGCCAGACCTTGCGCTTGCGGCCATCGCTTGCTTCCGGCGCGTCTTCTACCGTGACCAGCCCCTGATTGCGCAGTGCCTGCAGGGCCAGACGGGCATGATAGGTGCCGAGTTCAGGAAACAGGTCACCAATTTCCTTGACGGAACGCGCCTGACCATCCGACAGGATCTTCAGTACGATCTGCCGCTTGCTGTCATGATTTGTCATGCGCCAGGATCTGTGCTGAAAAAAAGTCATATGCTTCCTTACCAGATCAGTCCCTGATGGCCTAGCGCTGATCCGGGAGCAAACCGCCCAGAACCGTGCGGATTGCGGTGGCAAGGCGGCTGAGTTCGACTGGCGTAATGGTGAAAGCAGGCGTCAGGTAAACGATATTACGGAAGGGCCGTACCCATACCCCCTGTGCGATCAGGGCGGTCTTGAGCGCATTCATGTCACGTATGCGGTCAAGTTCCACCACGCCGATGGCCCCCATGACACGCACATCAACCACATGGGGCAGGGCGCGGCAGGGTTCGAGTTCGGTCCGCATCTGCGCTTCGATACGGGCCACCTGCTGCAGGCGGGGTTCGGTTGCAAACAGGTCGAGCGAGGCATTGGCGCAGGCGCATGCCATGGCATTGGCCATGAAGGTCGGCCCATGCATGAGCGCATGCAGCGGATCATCGGACAGGAAGGCCTCGAACACATGCCTGCGCGCCACCGTGGCCGCCAGCGCCATCGTGCCTCCGGTCAATGCCTTTGAAAGGGTTATGATGTCCGGCACGATGTTCGCCTGCTCGCAGGCGAACATCGTGCCGGTGCGGCCAAAGCCGGTAAAGATCTCATCAAGGATCAGCAGCACGCCATGGCGGTCGGCCAGGGTGCGCAGGTTGCGTAGCACCTGCGGCGTATGAAACAGCATGCCGCCCGCGCCCTGCACCAGCGGTTCGGTAATGATGGCGGCAATGCTGCCTGCGTGTTGTGCCAGCAGGGCATCAAGGGCTGCGGTGCTGGCGGCATCGACCGGCAGATCGGCAATGAAATGCTCGGGCAGCGCGCCGTTATACAGGCCGTGCATCCCTTCCTCCGGGTCGCACACGGCCATGGTGGCCATCGTGTCACCATGGTAGCCACCGCGGAAGGCCAGCAGCCTGGTTCGCCCCGTCTGGCCCTGGTTGAGCCAGTACTGGATGGCCATCTTCATCGCCACCTCGACCGCGACCGAGCCGGAATCCGTAAAAAATACCCGCTCCAGGTCACCGGGGAGCAGGCTAGCAAGGCGGCTGGCCAGCGTCAGGGCGGGTTCATTGACCAGGCCGCCAAACATGACATGCGGCATGCGCTCGAGCTGACCTGCCACCGCAGCGCGGATATGGGGATGGTTGTAGCCGTGGCAGGCGGTCCACCACGAGGCGATGCCATCAAGCAGTTCCGTGCCATCGGCCAGCGTGATGGTGCAGCCCTGCGTGCGCATGGCGGGGAGCGGGGGCAGGGCGGTCTGCATCTGCGCGTAAGGTAGCCAGACATGCTGCATGCCTCGCTCCAGCCATTCAGGTCCACACATGCGCTGTCTCCGTGATATTGCATTGGCGGGATTGACCGGGGCGGCAGGCTCCGGCAGGAGAATGCGCTTCATGGCCTGTTTCGACACCCTTTTCCAGACCGCGCTCGACCACATGGCGCAGCGCCATATCCGCCGCGTGCTGCGCCCCGTGCGCCACAGCGGGCCGGTAACCGTTATCCGTGACGGACGCGAACTGGTCAATTTCTCATCCAACGATTACCTCGGCCTGTCACATCACCCGGCCCTTGCCGCCCGCGCGGCGCAGTGGCTGCATGAGGACGGGACAGGGGCTGGCGCCTCGCGGCTGGTGACCGGCACCAGTGCGAAGCATATGGCGGTGGAAGCACGTCTCGCCGCCTTCAAGGGGGCCGAGGCGGCGCTGTTGCTGGCCAGCGGGTGGCAGGCCAATGCATCAGTGCTGGCGGCCATATTGCGGCTGGCGACCGAGCAGGGCGCGCCCCCGCTTGTTTTTGCCGATCGCCTGAACCATGCCAGCCTGCACCAGGGCTGCATGGCGGCAGGCGTGCGGCAGATCCGCTTCCGGCACAACGACCTCAATCATCTGGAAAGCCTGCTGATCCGCCACGCAGATGATCCGGGCCTGCGGATCATCGTGACGGAAAGCGTGTTCAGCATGGATGGCGACCGCACCGACATCGCCCGGCTGAGCACACTGGCGCGGCAACATGGCGCCTTCACCTACGTGGATGAAGCCCATGCCACCGGCGTGCTCGGCCCGCAGGGGCGGGGCCTGTGCGCGGGGCATGAAATCGATCTGGTCATGGGCACGTTCAGCAAGGCGCTGGGCGGGTTTGGTGCGTTTGTAACCGGCTCGCGCGCCCTGTGTGACTGGCTGGTCAATGCCTGTTCGGGCTTCGTGTTCACCACCGCCCCGCCGCCTGCCATGCTCGGCGCGATGGACGCGGCCCTTGAATGCGTGCCCCATCTGGATGAAGAGCGCACCCGGCTGGCCCGCAACGCCGCGCATATCCGCGACGTGGTGCGGGGCTGCGGCCTGTCGCCCGAGCCATCGACCACGCAGATCGTGCCGATCATGCTGGGTGATGCCGCGCGCGCCCTGCGCTTTGCCGCAAGCCTCGAGGCGCAGGGCCTGCTTGCCGCCGCCATACGCCCGCCTACGGTGCCGCCCAATGGCAGCCGCATCCGCCTTGCGCTGAGTGCCGCTCATACCGACGGCATGATCGACCAGCTTGCCACAGCCATTCCGCTGGCCCTGCACCAGAGTGCGTCATGAGCGCCACCCTGCCGCTGGCCCTCGTGCATGGCTGGGCCTTTGATCCCGCGTTCTGGAGCGCGACCCGCACGGCCCTTGGCAGGGCACGGACGCGTTGCCTCGACTTTGGATTCTTTGCGCCCCACGCCCATATGGAACTGCCGCAGGAACCCTATATCGGAGTCGGGCACTCACTTGGTACGCTATGGCTTCTGCGTCACCATGGGCCATTGTGCCGGGGCATGATCCTGATAAACGGTTTCAGCCGGTTCGGGGCCGGGCCGGACTTTACAGCCGGGATCGGCCGGCGCGTGATCGAACGCATGCGCCAGGGGCTGCTGCGTGCGCCACAGGGACTCCTGCACAGCTTCCGCCTGCGCGCGGGCATTGATGCGCCGGTTCCTGAACCGATTCAGCGCGACCGGCTGGAAACCGGGCTCGAAGCCCTGATGGATATGGATTGCCGGGCCGACCTGAACCGCACGACATGCCCGGTTCACGTCATGGCGGGTACGCAGGATGCCATTGCGCCCCCCGCACTGACCGAGGCCTGCTTTGCTGCCCGGCCAGTTGAATGGGTGGAAGGAGGGCACCTGCTGCCGCTCACGCATGCCACGGCCTGTGCCAATGCCATTACTACCATGGCCAGACGGATGATGTCATCATGACGCGCAAGGACAGCATTGCCGCCCGTTTCGATACGGCGCAGGACTACGAGCAGGCGGCCCGCATCCAGCGCATTGCCGCCACTGAACTGGCCCGGCGCATTGCAGTCAGCATGGCGCCCCATGCCCCGCGCCGCATTCTGGAAATTGGCTGTGGCACCGGCTTTCTGACCCGTGAACTGCGCCGCCTGTTCCCGCAGGCCCATATCACCGCCACCGATATCGCCCCTGGCATGCTGCAACGCCTTGCCCGGCGCATGCCCGATGATGACCAGCTTGTGCTGCACCGCATGGATGGCGAGGCGCCAGATCTGACCGGCCCGTTCGACCTGATCTGCTCCAGCCTGGCCATGCAGTGGTTTACCGACCGCAAGGCGGCACTCGCCGCACTGGCCCGGCTGCTGGTGCCGGGGGGGCACATGGCGCTGGCAACCCTGTGCGCGGACAGCTTTCGCCAATGGCGAACGGCCTATCAGGCCGTGGGCAGGGTATGCCCCATGGCTAATTATCCGTCCTGCACGAAACTGCAGGCTGAATGGCCGGATTGTGGCGCAGGCCTGTGGCAAGACGCTGAAATCATCGATACGCCTGCTTCACCACTGGCCTTCGTGCGCGAGCTCCGCGCTATTGGCGCAACCCATACGGACGTTCCCCAGACGGATGGCCTGCGGCGCGTACTGGCTGCGGCAGGCGCGGCGGATGCGCCTTTTGCCATATCGTATCACGTGGCGTACGGGCTGTTCCATCGCAGGCCATGGCCCGGCGTGTTTGTGACCGGTACGGATACGGATGTTGGCAAGACCGTAGCTTCGGCCGCCCTGGTGCGGGCCTGGAACGCCGCTTACTGGAAGCCCCTGCAGAGCGGCACGGATGATGCGCCATCCGATAGCATGAGCCTGCGCCACCTGGCCGGCCCTGATGCCACGCGGCTTTATCCGTCCGCGGCGAGTTTTGGGGCTTCCCTCTCGCCCGAGGACGCGGCCCGGCAGGCCAATGCCCGCATTGACCCCGCTGCCATCGCCCTGCCACGTCACGATCCCTCAGCAGGTCCGGTGGTGGTGGAAGGAGCGGGGGGCGTGTTTGTTCCGATTGCGCCCGATTACCTGATGATCGACCTGATGGTGCGGCTCGCGCTGCCTGTGGTGCTGGTTGCGCGCAGCACGCTGGGCACGATCAACCACACGCTGCTCAGCCTTGCCGCCCTGCGCGCGCGCGGGCTGCATGTGGCAGGCGTGATCCTGAACGGTCCGCTCGAACCCGTGGGGCGTGATGCCATCATACGCCACGGGCAGGTCCGTATTCTGGCGCAGTTCCCGCCCATAACCCCCATGGGGCCGGAAGCGGTGGCGCAACTCGCGGCCCTGCTGCCACCGTGGCGTGACATCGTGCAGTCATGAGAACGCCGCCTTTTTGAAAAAAGGCGGCTCCCCAAAACACTTACTGATTTTTTACAGGCTGGCAGCGGGCCGTAACCTTTAATAGCGGCGGATCAGGCCTGCCAGCGTGCCCTGTATGTACACACGCCCCGCCGGAAAAACCCGGGTATCATAGGCACTATTGGCCGGGATCAGCGCAATTTCGTTCCCCTGATGGCGGATGCGCTTGAGGGTCACCTCATCGCCATCAATCAGCGCCACTACGATCTCTCCATCGTTTGCATGGTTCTGCTCACGGATGATGACCATGTCACCATCAAGAATACCGGCTTCCTCCATCGAGTTGCCCGTTACTTCCAGCGCGTAATGGCTGGCCTTGCCCAGCATGTCGGCGGGCACGGTGATGCGGGTGGTCTCGGGGGTTATGGCCTCGATGGGATTGCCTGCGGCGATACGCCCCACGAAAGGCACGTCCATTACCGCGCCGGGCATCTCGGGGGCGGGCAGATCCGGCGCGGGCTGGGGCGAATCGGCAGGGCGGGGCGGGGGCGCATCAATATCGGGCAGGCGCAGGATCTCGAGCGCACGGGCCCGATGATGCCTGCGGTGCAGGAACCCACGCTCCTCCAGCGCCGAAATGAGGCGATGAATGCCAGACTTCGAGCGCAGGCCGAGCGCATCCTTCATTTCATCGAAGGAGGGGGAAAAGCCCGTGCGGCGCAGATGACCATCGATAAACAGCAAAAGCTCATGTTGTTTCTTGGTGAGCATGCCGCATGTCCTTTTGCCGTGAGCAGCGCCGCCGATGCGGAAACGCTATGGAACAAATCAAAAACCTGTTCCGTGTTCTATATTGGTTCCCCCTTTCGCGTCAACCGGCATTCCGGCCTATGCAAAGACGTGATCGATACGGATCACGGCGCATGCATCGCCCGCGCGGGCTGCTGGCGCATGCGGCGCGCGCAGCACGAGCGCCTGACTTTGCGCCAGCACGTGCAGCATGGCCGAATCCTGCACGGGGAAGGGCGTTGCCACCAGGCGGCCCTGCGCATCATGTGCAAGGGTTGCGCGCAGGTGGTCCATACGCTGGTCGTTTTCCGGCACGTCGCAGCCAAGGATGGCCTGGACCGGCGGTTCGATGGCCTGTGCCAGCCCGGCCATGCGCCGCAGGGCGGGCAGCACGAACACGATGGAACACACGAATGCCGCAACCGGGTTGCCTGGCAGGCCGATAAAGGGCAGGCGGCCCAGATGGCCCGACATCAGCGGGCGGCCCGGCCGCATGGCAATCTTCCAGAAATCGGTTTCAAGCCCCACCTGTTCCAGCCCGCGCCGCACCAGGTCGTGGCTGCCCACGCTGGCCCCGCCCGCGGTCAGCAGCATGTCCACGCCATCAATCATGCGCTCCAGCGTTGCCACATCGGCCATGTCATCGCGCAGTACCGGCAGCATGACCGGCTCGGCGCCCACGGCGCGCAGCAGGGCGGCAAGCATGGGGGTATTGGCGTTGGCGATCTGGCCCGCACCAATGGCGCTGCCGGGCAGGAGCAGTTCATCGCCCGTGGCGGCAATGGCCACGCGCGGGCGGCGGGCAACCTGCACCCACGCATTGTTGGCCGCTGCCGCCAGCCCCACATCGCGTGCCGACAGTCTCTGGCCTGCGGGCGCAAGCATCTGCCCCGCTGCAAAATCCTGCCCCTTGCGGCGCACATAGGTGCCAGGCGCCAGCGTGTGCGTGGTGTGCACGCTGCTGCCCTCGCGTTGCGCATTCTCCTGTATCAGCACGGCATCCGTGCCTGCGGGCATGACGCTGCCGGTAAAAATCCGCACGCACTGCCCGGGGCCAGCCGTGCCGGTAAAGGGGTGGCCCGCAGGGGCCTCGGCAATGCAGGCAAGCGTTACTCCGCCCGCCGAAAGATCCGCCGCACGCACGGCGTAGCCATCCATGGACGAAACATCGGCTGGCGGGTTGAACAGCCCCGCCATGATGGGGGCCGCGCTTACGCGCCCACAGGCATCGGTCAGGGCCACGACCTCGGCTGGCAGGGGGAAAACCCCTTCCAGAATCCGCTCACGGGCTTGCGCTACACTCAACATCGGGCACGGCACTCCATTTTTTTTGCCATTCTGGGGCGATTCCAGCAGAAATATTGGTCAAGGCGCTTGACCTGAGCCTTGTGTATGCGCATTTTCCGCCAACTTGAACCACTGCTGCACCTGAGTGTTCCAGCAGCGGCGGAGCAGTGCTGAGGATATCATGGCCAAGAGCAACACCATTCAGATCAAACTCGTCTCCACGGCGGACACGGGCTACTTCTATGTGACCAAGAAGAATGCCCGCGCCCAGACTGGCAAGATGGAACTGCGGAAATATGACCCCGTCGCGCGCAAGCACGTGGCCTTCCGCGAAGCGAAGATCAAATAATCTCCCGACTTGTGGAGATGAAAAAACCCCGGCAGGTTTTCCGCCGGGGTTTTTTTGTATCTGTGGCCCATCGGGGCAAAAGTTTTTCCAGGTACCACCACTTTTTTTCGGACCGGCAGCATCTGGTGAAGCATCTTGAAAAAAGCTTCACCATTTTAAGAGAATTGAGCCGCCAGCCGTTTCAGTACAGATGGTCATGTTCCGCGTAAGGCACGACAATCTCGTCCTGGCGCGCAAGGTTCTGCATGGAGCGGGCGCGTTCATCGAGCAGATCGGTGTCGAGCGCGCCTTCCTTGAGGCCGCGCACGCGGCGCAGCCACACTTCCTGCTCGGCCGTGGCGTCCTTCTGGGCGGCGTGGGCCTCATCAAGCAGGTGCAACTGCGTGGCGTAGCTGTGCAGCCCATGCTCGCCGCGCATGACGTTCCAGCCAAAATAGGCCGTCAGCCCGATGAACAGGGCAGGGGGAATGGTCGCCCGCATCACACGTTTCGCGATCTTGACTACCTGCACTCCATTTCCCCTTTCCGTATTCTCAATCCGGACGGGCTTAACCCGCCCGGAGCAGCATGTCACCCGTTCTTGAGAATCGTGCGCCCGGCATAGCGCGCCGCCGTGGCCAGTTCGTTCTCGATACGGATCAGCTGGTTGTATTTTGCCGTGCGGTCGGAGCGCGACAGCGAGCCGGTCTTGATCTGCCCGCAATTTGTCGCAACCGCCAGATCGGCGATTGTGCTGTCTTCCGTCTCGCCCGAGCGGTGGCTCATCACGGCCGTGTAGCCCGCATGCTGGGCCATCTGCACGGCTTCGAGCGTCTCGCTCAGCGTGCCGATCTGGTTGACCTTGACCAGCAGGGAGTTGGCCACGCCCGCCTTGATGCCCCGGCGCAGGCGGTCGGGGTTGGTCACAAACAGGTCATCCCCCACCAGTTGCAGCTTGTGGCCCAGATTGGCGGTCAGTTCAGCCCAGCCTTCCCAGTCGTCTTCCGCAAGGCCATCCTCGATGGAGATGATGGGGTAGCGGGCGGAAAGATCGGCCAGATAGGCAACCATGCCGGCGGCATCGAGGCTCTTGTCCTCGCCTGCCAGTTCGTAACGGCCATTTTTGTAGAACTCGGTGGCCGCGCAATCGAGGGCGAAGGTCACGTCATCACCCGGCTTGTAGCCTGCCGCCTCGACCGCGCGCATCATGAAGCCAAGCGCTTCATCCGCTGATTTCAGCGCCGGGGCAAATCCGCCTTCATCGCCCACATTGGTGTTGTAGCCAGCGCCCGACAGGCTCTTCTTGAGCTGGGCAAAGATTTCAGATCCCATGCGGATGGCGTCCGTGACCGTGGGGGCGCCCACGGGCTGGATCATGAATTCCTGAATATCGATCGGGTTATCAGCATGCTGGCCGCCATTGATGATGTTCATCATCGGCACGGGCAGGGTGCGGGCGTATACGCCGCCCACGTAGCGGTAGAGCGGGGTCTGGAGTTCTTCCGCCGACGCCTTGGCTACCGCGAGCGACACGCCAAGAATGGCGTTCGCACCCAGGCGGGCCTTGTTGGGGGTGCCGTCAAGGTCGATCATCGCCTCGTCAATGGCGACCTGATCGGTCGATTCCACGCCCTGCAATGCTTCAAGGATTTCGCCTTCGACATTGGCCGCGGCCTTGAGCACCCCTTTGCCGCCATAGCGCTTGGGGTCGCCGTCACGCAGTTCCACGGCTTCATGCGCGCCGGTTGAAGCGCCTGACGGCACGGCAGCGCGGCCCTTGGCGCCCGATGCCAGTTCAACATCCACCTCGATGGTGGGATTGCCCCGGCTGTCGAGAATTTCGCGGGCGATGATATCGATAATGGCGCTCATGGTATCTGTTTCCTCAGATTTGACATTATGGGGATACCGCATGCCACCGGCACGCATATCCTCCTCCACGATAACAGATGCAACGCATCATGCCAGAGTAGGCTATGCACACAGCACAAGATATTAGGAGAACCTGCCGTGAAACGCCTGCCGCTGCTTGCCATAGTTACCGCACTGGCCAGCCTGCTGCCACTGTTTGGCTGCACCTGCGCGATCCTGTTCCTTTCACCCGACCACACCCCGCGCCTGCTGACCGCTGCCGTGGGCTATGGCGCGGTGATGCTGTCTTTCCTCGGCGCGGTGCACTGGGGTATGGCGCTGGAGCAGCCTGACATCATACCCGCTGGCGGCACGCAGCGCCTGACCAACCTGCGGCTCGTACTTGGCGGCCTGCCGGCTTTTATTGGCTGGATCGGGCTATGCGCCGCCACCGTGCAGGAACTCGCCGGTCTCATGACGTTGATCGCGGGGTTTGCAGCCACAATCGTGGTGGAGCGTGTGGCCTGGCGGCAGGGCGCCATGCCACGGGGCTACATGACGGTGCAGTGGTTTGTCATCTGCCTGGCGGAGCTGTGCTTCGTGGCGATTCTGGCTGCCTGCATGGGCATGCGTCCCGGCGGCTGAGGGGCGCGCCGCATATCGCGCAGGCCATTAAAAAAGCCCGGCATGCAGGCGCATGCCGGGCTTTTTCATTGCATCCGGGTGCTAGAGATCAGCTTCCCTGCAATCCGCGCAGCACATCGGCCGGGCGCACCGGCATATGGCGCAGGCGCACGCCCACGGCGTTGAAGATGGCGTTGCCAATGGCAGGCCCCACCACCGTCGTGCCCGGCTCACCAAGACCCATGGGTTTTTCGGTGCTGGGCAGGAACTCGATGTCCATCTCCGGCGTATCGGCAATACGCAGCGGGGTATAGGTGTTCAGGTTCCGGTCCACGGGCATGCCGTTCACGATTTCCGTGTTCTCAAACAGGACCATGCTCAGGCCCCACAGCGCCGCGCCCTCGGTCTGGGCTTTGGCGCCATCGGGGTCAACCACGGTGCCCGCATCGACCACGATGGTCAGCTTCTGGCAGGTGACCACGCCGGTGCTGCGGTCAACATGCACCTGCGCCACGCAACCGATCCAGGTCGGCATGCCGCGTTCCTGCCCCGCCGTGGTGGCCAGACCGAATGCGGTATCCTTGGGCAGGGTGGTCTTGCCCCAGTTCACCTTTTCCATCAGGCGGCGGACAACGGCGGCCTGGCGCAGCGCGCCGCCCACGGAATCCGGCGCTTCGCCCTTGTTGCGGCCCTGTGCGGTCAGCAGGTCAAGGCGGAACTGGGCGGGGTCTTTTTTCTGGCGGTGCGCGACCTCGTCGAGGAAGCACTCGATCCCCCAGCTGGTCCAGCCGGGGCTGACCGAACGCAGCCAGCCGGGGCGGAAGGTCTTTTCCGCCAGGTCATTGCGCAGCGCGCGCACCCGGAAGGCCCCAACCTCATACCAGTGGTCACCACCGGCAATGGCGAACTGGTCATAAGGCTTGCCGTCCACGCCCTTTTCCATGAAGGCCTGCGCCATCACGCCCGTGGGCCAGCCCGCGGCGGCCTGGTAGTCCATGCCCGTGATCCTGTCGCTGCCATCAAACGCCATGCGCACGCGCTGGACGGAAGGCGAGCGGAAGGAGTCGAACTGCATGTCGTCCGAGCGGGTCAGGATCAGCTTGACCGGCTTGCCACCAAGCGCCTTGGAGGCGAGGGCGGCGGGGATCATGTAGTCACCGTTGAGGCGGCGGCCAAAGCCCCCGCCAAGCAGGTAGCTGCGCAGGATCACCTTGCTCTCGGGCACCTGCAGCGCCTTGGCCAGCGTGGGCAGGATCAGGCTCTGCCACTGGTTGCCGGCATGGATTTCGTACACGCCGTCCTTCTCGAAGGCGACGGCATTGGTCGGCTCAAGCTGGTAGTGCAGCACGGATGCGCAGGTATATTCCTGCTCCATGACCGTATGCGCGCTGCTGAAGGCCTGGTCCACGCCGTCATCATTGAAGATGTAGACGCCGCCATCCCTGTTCTTGATCAGCTCGCGGCCACGGTCCTGAATGTCCGCCTCGGATGTGTGGATGGTCTCGCCCGGCGTCCACTCAACCTTCAGCGCATCCGCCGCGCGGATGGCGGCGCTGTAGGTCCTGGCCAGCACTACGACCCAGCCCTGTACCACCTCGGACGGATCCTCGATGATCAGGTAGCGCTCATAGCCCTTGATCTTCTTGGCGTCCGTATCATCAACGGAGCGCACCTTCGAGCCATAACGGGTGGGCGGCATCTTGGGGCGGGCATAGACCATGCCCTCCACCTTGACGTCGATGCCATAGATGGCGGTGCCGTTGGTCTTGGCCGGAATGTCCAGCGCCTTGATCTCGGCATTGCCGATCAGGCGGCGTTCGCTCGCGGGCTTGAGCGGCAGCTTGGCCATTTCCTCAGGCGTGAAGGAGTGCGACGGATGGCCCTTGGCCACGATATCGCCAAAGCTGATCTGCTTGGTGCCAGCCGACACGATGCCATTGGCCACCGTGCACCTGTCAGGTGTCGTGCCAAGCAGGCGGGCGGCTTCCTCGACCAGCGCGGTGCGGGTTGCGGCGCCAGCCTGGCGAAACACGTCCCATGTCATCCACACCGACCAGCTGCCGCCGGTCACCATCAGGCCCCATTTGGGGTCGGTGTCCACGTAGTTGATGCGGACCTTGCTCCAGTCGGCTTCCATCTCGTCCGCAATGATGCGGGCGAGGGCGGTGCCGATATGCTGGCCCATCTCCGCGCGGATGATGTTGACCGTGATCTCGCCATCGGGCGCAATCGAGCACCAGATGGTCGGTTCGAACGCGCCATCACCCGGCAGCGCCCTGTCGAGCGGGAAAATCTGGTTGGCCGCAGCCGGACGCGCGAAGCCGAACATGACCCCGGCGCCAAGCGAGGTGACAAGAAAGCCACGACGCGACAGGCTGGTCTGCTCACGGCGCCCATCCTTGCCCAGGCGGAAGCGGTTTAATCTACCCATTTGATGCATCTCCGCGTGCGTTGGCCGCGGCCTTCTTGATGGCCTCACGAATGCGAATATAGGTCATGCACCGGCACAGGCTGCCTGCCATGACGGCATCGATTTCCTCATCCGTGGGAGAGGGGTAATCCTTCAGCAGGCTCACGGCCTGCATGATCTGCCCGGACTGGCAGTAGCCGCATTGCGGCACCTGGATCTCGCGCCAGGCCTGCTGCACGGGGTGGTTACCCTCGGGGTCGATGCCTTCGATCGTGGTGATGTCGGCACCTTCTGCCGCGCTGACTGGCGTCACGCACGAGCGGGTGGCCCGGCCACCGATATGGATGGTGCACGCACCACACATGCCGATGCCACAACCGAATTTTGTTCCGGTCAGGCCAACTTCATCACGGATGACCCACAGCAGGGGTGTATCATCCGGCACGTCAACGGTTACGTCTCGTCCATTGAGGCGAAAGGTCGTCATGTTCTAGCTCCGTCTTTCAGCTCAATGGGACGACGCGACAGGCGGCGTGGGCAGGGTCTTGCGCACTTCGGCGGCCTTCTTTTCCAGATCGCTCCACGGCGGCAGGGTCGTGCGCGTGGCGCGCAGGTAGGTTGCCAGCCGGGCAAGGTCCGCATCCGAGAAGGAATGGTAGAAACTGGGCATCGACACCGTGGAAATGCCTTCCGTCGTGCCAATGCCGCGCAGGATCACCTGGAACAGGTTGGTCGGCTCATCGAGCCACAGCGCGTTGTTCAGCGCGAGGTCGGGGCGGCCTTCAACCGGCTGCGGGCCGGCATTGGCGTGGCAGGCGGCACAGGCGCCGGCATAGAGCTTGGCGTTCGGGTTGACCTGCGGGCCGACCAGATCCTTCATCGAGGCCTTCATGGCCCATGCAAGGGCCTTGGGGTCCTGGCTGACACGGGTTGAGGCGTGATCGATCTCGGCCAGGTAATGGGCGATGGCATGCACGTCGGATTCCGGCATCTCGCTCAGGCCGCCATGCACCACGGGGGACATCGGGCCCGCCGCACTGCCATGCAGCGGCGCGGAACCAAAGCGCAGGTATTTGAAATACTCGTCCTCGGTCCAGACCACAGGGGTCGGGTTATGCTCGTTGAGCGGGGGGGCGATCCAGTTATCGACCGGGGCGCCATCATAAGGCGCGCTGGCCTTTTCAGCCCCCATCAGGTTACGCGGCGTGTGGCACGCCGAGCAGTGGCTCAGGCCCTCGGCGAGGTACGCGCCACGGTTCCACTCGGCATCCTGGGCCGGATTGTTCTTGAGCGGCCCTTCATGCAGGAACAGGAGTTTCCAGCCCGCCTGCTCGAGGCGGATGTTGAAGGGGAAGCCTACCGTGTTGTCACGCTTGACCGAATGCACCGGCGCACGCGTCATGAGGAAGGCATAGACCGCGTCGATGTCCTCATCCGTCATGTGCGTGAAGTGATCGAACGGGAAGGCGGGGAAGAGCTGCGTGCCATCACGCGAGATGCCCTTGCGCATGGCGCGCTTGAAGGCGGCTTCCGACCAGTGGCCGATGCCTGTCTCGGGGTCGGGCGTGATGTTGGAGGAGAAGATGGCGCCAAAGGGCGTATCCATCTTGTAGTCACCTGCAAGCTCGACGCCGCGCACGCCATCGGTGCGGGTATGGCACTCCGCGCAGTAGCCGCCAGCGGCCAGCACGCGCCCGCGCTCGATCTGGGCGGCGGAGAAGGTGGAGGGAGGAGGCGGTGCAACCGGCGCAATGGCCGGATACCATGCATAGGCCAGGAACCCGACGCCACCGGCGACACCGATCCCCACAATCGCTGCTGCAATACGTTTAATCACGATGTTCTCGCGGTTGTGAAAGTCATCATATCACCCCGTATCATCCGCCCGGTTCCAGTGCCGTCATGGCGCGAAACACAGGAGGCGGCGCAACATTGCGCCCCCTCCGAAGCACCGGAACTGCCGGATGTGCGGGAACATCGGCGCCACGGCGGAAACTTTAGTATTACCGTTTCCTAATCAAGCCGTTCGGGCGCGCGTAAGATCAAAGCGATGATAAGACTTATTTGATTTCCTGCTTAATGCGGGAAATCCCTGCAAAACCGTGGATAATGGTTTGCAGGGTGGCCTGTCTGAGCAGCATCTATATACAGATGAATATAGATGTGACGGGCAATGTCAAGCCGGGGAAGGAGAAAATCCTTCCCCGGCGCGGGCCTCAGTTTCCGTCAGGCAGGCTGTAGGCGACGATGTAGTCGCCAAGCTTGGTGCCAAACGAGCCGTGGCCGCCATCGGCGGTAACGATGTACTGCTTGCCATCGACCGCATAGGTCATGGGTGTGGACTGGCCACCGGCGGGCAGGCGGTCCTGCCACAGCACCTGGCCGTTCGTCACGTCATAGGCGCGGATGTAGTAATCGAGCGTCGAGGTCAGGAAGGCCACGCCGCCTGCCGTGGTGAGCGGACCGCCAAGGCTGGGCACGCCCATCTTGATGGGCAGGGGCAGCGGTGCGCTGTCACGGATCGTGCCGTTGCGGTGCTTCCACACGATCTTGTTGGTGCGCAGGTCGATGCCCGACATGTAGCCCCAGGCGGGCTGCTTGCACGGCAGGCCAAACGGCGAGAGGAACGGATGGAGGTCCACACCATAAGGCACGCCAAACTGCGGCTGCACGCCACTTTCTGAGCCCGAGGGCAGGGACTTGTCAGGGGTTGCCGGGTTGTTCGGTCCGCGCGGGATCAGCCTGGATACGAACGGAATGGCGATGGGGTTGGCAATCGCGATCTGGCGCACGGGGTCAACCGCAAGTCCGCCCCATTCGAACATGCCCAGATTGCCGGGGAAGACCAGCGTGCCCTGCAGTGAAGGCGGCGTGAACGTGCCATCATAGCGCAGGCGGTGGAACATGATGCGGCAGACCAGCTGGTCATACATCGTGCCGCCCCACATGTCGGCATCGGTCAGGAGCTTGCTGGGGCGGAAGGTCAGCTGCGAGAAGGGCTGCGTGGGCGAGAGATGATCGCCCGGCGCTGCTCCCTGCGGCACGGGGCGCTCGGGGGCGGGCACCACGAGCTGGCCGTTGCGCCGGTCGAGCACGAAGATGTTGCCGGTCTTGGCCGGGGCATACAGGGTGGGAATGATCTCGCCCTGCTCGTTGCGGATATCGACCAGGCTGGGCTGGGCTGGGATATCCATGTCCCACAGGTCATGGTGCACGGTCTGGTAGGACCAGACCAGTTTGCCGGTGGAGGCGTTCAGCGCCACGATGGAGCTTGCATAGCGCTCGGCATCCGCACCACGGTTGCCGCCCCAGATATCGGGTGTCTGTACGCCCATGGGGATGTAGATCAGGTCGAGCTTGGCGTCATAGGATGACGTGATCCACGAATTGGGGGAGTTGGGCACGAAAGTGTGGTGCTCGGACGGCATCTCGTTCGGGTCGGGATTGCCCGGGTCGAACGCCCATTTCAGCGCGCCGGTATGCACGTCAAAGCCACGCGTCACACCTGAAGGCTCATGCGTGGAATAGTTGTCGGTCACGGCGCCGGACACGATCACGGTGGTATCGGTCACGACCGGGGGGGATGTGGGCTCGTAAAAGCCCAGCGTCTTGACCGGCATGCCATCCTGCAGGTTCACCACGCCATTATTGCCAAAGCTGGCGCAGCGCGCACCGGTTGCAGCATCAAGCGCGAAAAGCTGGCCATCATTGGTGGGCAGGAAAATGCGGCGCGCGCATTCGACCGGGCTGGCTGCCCCATCCGCCGCCTGTGCGTCATCCGCCCTGTCTTCATGGTAGGACACGCCACGGCAGGTCAGGTGCTGGAAGGTGGGGTTGTAGGCCAGCTTGGGGTCAAACTTCCACCGCTGCTGGCCGGTCTTCGCATCGAGCGCGAACAGGATCTGGTGGGGGGTGCACAGGTAGAGCGTATCACGGATCTTGATGGGCGTGACCTCATCGGTGATTTCACCGGGGTCATTGGGGCCGCGCAGGTCGCCGGTGCGGAACGTCCAGGCCACCTTCAGCTTGCTGACATTGCTGGCATTGACCTGCTTGAGCGGAGAGAACCGGTCACCGAACTGCGTGCGGCCATAGGCCTGCCAGTCCTCATCGGGCATCTGGTGGGCATCGCCCGGCTCGGGGGCGTTCTGCGCCACGGGCGGCAGGTTGCCCGCGATATCCTGCGGGTCCTGCGTCAGGGCGGCGCCAACCACAACCACTGCGGCGGCAATCGCACCGAACAGGGGCAGACGGGTGGCGGGGCCGGCAGGGTGCAGGTGGCGTGTGACCCACGGCAGGGCAAGCACGATGCCGATGGGCACCAGAATATCCCCACGCGGGGCCAGCGCCCAGAAATCAAACCCGGCTTCCTGCACCGCCCATACCATCGTGCCGAGCAGGAGCACGGCATAGACCGTAAGCGCCATGGCCTGCCGCCGTAACAGCAGCACGGCCGTGGCCAGCAGCAGCACACCGGCGACAACATAATAAAAGGAGCCGCCGATGAGACACAGCCATAGCCCGCCTCCCAGCAGGTAGAGACCTGTCAGGGCGCAGACGGCAATGGCCGCAGCGAGAAGGGGAGCCGAGCGTATAAGGCTATTCATAAGTTTTCCTGATTACCGTGATACAATCCGAACATTTTCAATGAGAAAACGTAGGACACGTCATCAGGTCAAGCCCAAACTTTATGAATAAATCGTGTGTCGTAATATTTCAGGGGGTTGGTTTCCTCCCTGAATGACTATTCCCCGGTGGATACAACCTCGCGCAATGTGGCATGGGTTCCCCGGTCACGAACGGACTGGCGCAACGCCAGGTAGCGCTGCACGAAAACCGCACTTTCCCGCAGATCCCAGCCTGCAAAGGCGGTCATGTCCAGCGCATCTTCAAGATGTGCCGAGGCCGCCCTGAGCCGGTCTTCATCAGTCAGGTGAGGCTCGATCACATCATAGACTGTGCCTTTATCATCACGCCCGCGTAAATATTCCGCATAACACGCAACCACGAAGGCGATGCGCTCCACCGGGCGGTGATGGTCGATCACGCCCATGGCGGTGCTCTTGATGAACATGGACAGCTTGGAGGTGCTGTCAAAGGCAATGCGCAGCAACTGGTCGCTGATCGCCTTGTTGCGGAAACGGTGCAGCAGCCGCCTGCCATAGTCCCTCAGCGCCATGCCCGGGGGCGCATGCAGCAGGGGTTCGGCATCAAAGGCCAGATACTGCTCGACGAGCGAGACCTCGTTCAGGTCGAGCATGATCTCGCTGACAAACCGGTAGCCCGACAGCACGCCCGAAAGTCCGAGCAGCGAGTGGGAGGCATTGAGCATGTGCAGCTTCACCGCCTCATAGGGCTCGACATTATCGGTAAACTGCACGCCCACGGCATCGAGTTCCGGGCGGCCTGCGCAGAAT
This sequence comes from Komagataeibacter nataicola, assembly GCF_003207795.1. Taxonomy (GTDB): domain Bacteria; phylum Pseudomonadota; class Alphaproteobacteria; order Acetobacterales; family Acetobacteraceae; genus Komagataeibacter; species Komagataeibacter nataicola. Next base: position 68,611 of record NZ_NIRT01000012.1, read on the forward strand.
TTGTCCTCGACGACCCACTGGATGAAATCTTCGCAGAAAACGGGGATACGGTCATCCAGCCCGCTTTCGGCATCAAGGCGTTTGACATCCTCGGGGTGCACGGCAGGGGTTATGCGGTCCACCATGGTGCAGGGGAAGGTGACGTTCTCCTCCATCCACTGCGCCAGCTCCGCGTCACGCGCCCGCGCCCAGCCGAGGAAGGCCGCGCGCGCCACATGGCCATTCTGGGGCAGGTTGTCGCACGACAGGATGGTGAACGGACCGGCACCACTCTCGCGCCGCTGGCGCAGCGCCTCGGTCAGCAGGCCGAATACCGTGTGCGGCACGTCGCGCTTCAGGTCTTCGGCAATGACGGGGTGATCGAGGGGAAAGACGCCGTTTTCATCAATATAGTAGCCGCCCTCGGTTACGGTCAGGCTGACAATGCGGATGGCGGGGTCGGCGATGCGGGCGATGGTGGCGGCCCGGTCGGCGGGGGCGTACATATACTCCGTAATGGAGCCGATCACGCGCACCTCGTTTGGCGCGTCGGGGGCGCATTCGGTCAGGGAATACAGGCCATCCTGCGCTTCCATGTCCTGCGCTTTGAGCGCCTCGTGAGGGGTTTCCATCAGGCCGACGCCCAGCAGGCCCCAGCCCGCCTGGCCAGCCCGCGCGAGCACACGGTCGATATAGACGGCCTGGTGAGCACGATGAAAGTTGCCAACGCTGATATGCGCGATGCCGGGCGTTACCTTGCTGCGGTCATAGGCAGGCACCACGATCTCGGGCGGCAGGTGGGGCAGGGAGGTGTTGTTAAGTGGGGTCATGACCATATTCCACGGAAAGGATTTTTCGACGCCTAATCAGAAAAGACCCATGCGGCAACCCGCCTTCACGGGTGTCTGGCGCCTGTCCGCCCGCGGGGCATGGGCAAAAATCGCGCTACCCCGTGCGCTGATCCGCAGCCGGGTGGAAAACATGTTTTTTATTATGCCACGCGGGAGAGGGTGGCCTGCTGGCGCGGTCATGCATAATCATCTCTTCCGGCGCAGCCATCTGATCGGATAGAAGGAAGGGGTGAATACCATCCAGAATCCTCCCTCCGCTGAGTCCCGCCAGCCGGACTCGCTCCTTGGCGTGTCGCAGCGCCTGCCGCCTGCCAACCTGCAGGCCGAGCAGGCGCTGCTGGGCGCGTTGCTGACCAACAACAAGGCCTATGATCGTGTTTCCGACTTCCTGACCGGCGCGCATTTTGCCGATGAGATCAACGGGAAGATCTATGATGCGATTTCGCAGCATATCGAAGAAGGCAAGCTGGCCGATCCGGTCACGCTGCGCATCTATTTCCAGAACACCGGCGTGCTCGACCCCGTAGGCGGCACGGCCTATCTGGCCAAGCTGCTGACATCGATGGTCGGCATCATCAACGCTGCTGACTACGGGCGCGTGATCCATGATGCCTGGATCCGCCGCCAGCTGATCGATATCGGGCAGGACGTGGTGAACAACGCCTTTGGCGCGCGCCCCGACCTTGATGGCCCCGACCAGATCGCCGCCAGCGAGGAAGCACTGTTCCGCCTGGCCACCGAGAAGGGGCAGGATGGCGGCTTCCTGTCCTTTGACCGCGCCCTGGCCGATGCGGTCAAGATTGCCCAGCACGCCTTTGACCGCGATGGCGACGTGGTGGGCCTGACCACCGGGCTGCGTGACCTCGACAAGAAAACCGGTGGCCTGCACCCATCCGATCTGCTGATTCTGGCCGGGCGCCCCGCCATGGGCAAGACGGCGCTCGCCACCAAGATCGCGTTTTCCGCCGCGCGTTCGCTCATGCAGGCCGCGCGTGATGCCGAGGATGATGCCAAGCCCAAGGGCTCGGTGGCCATCTTCTCGCTGGAAATGTCGGCCGAGCAGCTGGCCACCCGTATCCTGTCCGAGCAGTCCAGCGTCTCGGGCGAGAAAATTCGCCGTGGCGAACTGGTGCAGAAGGAATTCGACCGCTTTGTGCAGGTCAGCCGCGAACTGTCGCAACTGCCGCTGCATATTGACGATACGCCCGCCATCACGCTCTCGGCCATGCGCACGCGCTGCCGCAGGCTGGCGCGCACCAAGGGGCTGAGCCTCGTGGTGGTCGATTACCTGCAGCTCATGCGGCCCTCGGTCGGCACCAAGGCTGACAACCGCGTGCTCGAAATCTCCATGATTACGCAGGGGCTCAAGGCGCTGGCCAAGGAACTGTCGGTGCCGGTCATTGCGCTGTCACAGCTGTCGCGCCAGGTGGAGAGCAGGGAAGACAAGCGGCCGATGCTGTCGGATCTGCGTGAATCCGGCTCGATCGAGCAGGACGCCGATGCGGTGATGTTCGTCTATCGCGACCAGTACTACCTCCAGCAGCGCCAGCCCAAGGAAACCTCCTACGACTCAGTAGACAAGTACCAGACTGCGATGGAGGAATGGCAGCGCAAGATGGATCTGGCCCATAACCGCGCCGAGCTGATTCTGGAAAAGCAGCGTCATGGCCCGACAGGGACGGTGAACCTGTTCTTCGAAGGTGAGTTCACGCGCTTTGGCGATCTCGACATGTTCCACGACGCTTAAGGGAAGGGTGAAAGTGATGCGCCGTGTCCGCGCGGCGCATCACCGTGGCGCATCGGCCACACGATGTACGACGTGGCTGGCTGGGACAGTAATGTGCACAAAACCGCACAGCCGGAATGGGATGGCGAAGACAGGCAGGCCAGATCATGGGCACCTTCTTCCTCGCACATCTGAAAGTTTTATAAGAAATATTATGCCAACAAATTATGAGTGAAAGAGGCCAGGCCCATAATCCGGCCGGTTTCGTCATGTTCCATAATGGCCAAGCCGTTCGCAATCCGGCATCATTCATCCATGACTGATACGGCGCTCGCATCGATCTGCGGTTTTGCATTTTCCGGCATCGAGGCCGTTCCTGTCAAAGTCGAGGTCCAGCTTTCCGTTGGCCTGCCATCCTTTCTGATCGTGGGCCTGCCCGATAAGGCGATCAATGAATCGCGTGAGCGCGTGCGCGCGGCGCTGTCGGCCATGGGGCTTGCGCTGCCTGCCAGGCGCATCGTGGTCAACATGGTGCCCGCCAGCCTGATGAAGGAAGGATCGCATTTCGACCTGCCCATCGCCCTCGCCCTGCTTGTCGTCATGGGGCTGCTGTCGGGTGACATGGCGCAGCGTTATGCGGCTTTGGGCGAGCTGTCGCTTGATGGCGGCGTCAACCCGGTCTGTGGCGTGCTGCCCGCCGCCATGACGGCGGCCAGCCTGTCGCTCGGGCTGATCTGCCCCGCAGCCCAGGGCGTGGAGGCCCGCTGGGCCAGTGAAGACATGGATATCCTCGCCATCCGCTCTCTGCCCGAACTGCTCAACCATTTTCGCGGCCAGCAGGTGATCGAGCCGGTCGAACTGCCTCCCATTGCGGATGAAGACCTGAGCGCCCTGCCCGACCTTGCTGATATCCGCGGCATGGAAACCGCGCGCCGCGCGCTGGAAATCGCAGCCGCGGGCCGCCATTCGCTGCTTATGGTCGGGCCGCCGGGTGCTGGCAAATCCATGCTGGCCGCCCGCCTGCCCGGCATCATGCCCGACCTGACCCCTGTTGAAATGCTGGAGATCAGCCGCATCCACAGCATTGGCGGCCTGCTGAAGGATGGCCAGCCCGTGCGCCGTCCGCCGTTCCGTGATCCGCATCATTCCTCCAGCCCCGCTGCCCTGAGTGGTGGCGGCGCGCGGGCAAGGCCCGGCGAGGTCAGCCTGGCGCATCGTGGCGTGCTGTTTTTGGATGAAATGCCTGAATTTGGTCGCTCAGCGCTCGAGGTGCTACGCCAGCCGATGGAAACCGGCAGCATTTCCATCGCCCGGGCCGCCGCTCATGTCACCTACCCTGCCCGCTTTCAACTGATTGCGGCCATGAACCCGTGCAAATGCGGTTATCTGGGCGATGCTGCACAGGAATGCCGCAAGGCGCCGCGCTGTGGCGAGGATTATCAGGCCCGCCTGTCCGGCCCGCTGCTCGACCGGCTGGACATGACCGTGCATGTCGAACCGATGCCTTTAAGCCGCATTGCCGAACTCAGGGGTGGCGAGGCCAGCGCCATCGTGGCAGCCCGCGTGCGCGAGGCGGTCGCCCGCCAGCAGGCCCGTCAGGGCGAAGCCCGTAACGCCGAGGCTTCGACCGATGATTTCCGCATAACCACGCCAGCGCGTGATTTTGCCGTGCAGGCCGCTGAAAAAATGCGCCTTTCCGCCCGTGGCTTCACCCGCCTGCTGCGCGTGGGCCGCACCATAGCCGATCTGGGCGCGCAGCCCGATGTGGAACGTGGCCATATTGCCGAGGCTTTGGCCTACCGCTTCCGCCGCGCGGGTGGAAAATAACCCGAAAGCGATTTTTCCCTCTTGCGCACCCCCTCTGGCTGGACTAAATAAGCCCCACCGAAGCGGATGGGTGCGTAGCTCAGCGGTAGAGCATCGCCTTCACACGGCGGGGGTCACAGGTTCAATCCCTGTCGCACCCACCATCCGGCCTTATTCCTTAAAATATAAGCATAAAATAATGCATTATAGCGCCCGTCACGACGGGTGTGGTCCATGCAGCGCGTTACGGTAAGGTCGGACTGGCCGTATTGTGCCAATCCTCTGAAAAATAAAAGTTTTTGGTAAAGCTTTTTTTCAAAAAGCTTTGAAAACCAAAGAAACCCTACGGCACCTGCCCCAACGCATCGCGGCATTTGACGTAGGACAGCTTGTCCTGAAACAGGAACAGCACATAGTAATCGAGCGTACGGCGGCGTTTGCGGGTGGGGTTGGTGTAGAATGGAAAAACATCAAACGGCCCGTCATACCCTTCCGGCACCGGCTCGCGTTCGGTTATGCAGCGCACCCTGAACAGTGGCGCGTATACGGTGGCGTCCGCCTCCGTGCGCCGGACATGAAACAGGTTGCGGCGGAACTTGCGCAGCCGCTCGGGCAGGACAAAGATCATGTTCTGCTCAAGAAAATTCTGCGGCGGGTTGCGGTCGCGCAGGTATTTCATGTCCTGCGGCATGTCACAGAAGAAATTGGTGTCCTGTACGATCATGGTGCGGTCGGTCTTCCTCCATGGTGGTCATGGACCGGCTTGTTGCATATGGGCCGGTCAGGTGGGCAAGGCCTGCCCACCCACTATGACGGCCCGGTCAGAACCCGAACATATGGTCGATTGAAAACCGTCCGTCTCCGGTCCTGCGGCCATGATAGCCAAACAGGCGGCAGGTCGTGTCACGGATGATGACATAGGCTCCCTCACCCGCAATTTCCAGCGCAGCACGCCCGAAGACCTCATGCGGCCAGATTTCGCAGGAGCCGGACCGGGGAATGGCGAGGTGTTCCTCCGCCATGACTGCGCCGTGTGCCGCATGGAGCGAAAGCCGCGTATCGGACACCACATGCCACAGCCCCGATGCCGGATAGATCAGCATGCAGAAACTGTAGGGTTCGTGCAGTGCTGCCGTCAGGAACAACCTTGTGGAAAGCCCCGGTGGCGGCCCGGCATAGGATTGTGGCTCCCCCCGATAGGTCATGGCGGTGTTGAAGATATGCGCGCCAAAGCTGGTCTCGGCCACATGGCCGCTTGCGCGGTCCTCATAGCGGATCAGGGCATGCAGCCAGCCATCGGCCTGCCCGCCATCGCGGAAGTCATAGACCAGTTCGGCATGCCCAGCCCCGCCTGCAAGCGTGCCGACATCAAGCATGCTGGCATGGTCACGGCCAAGATTACCCATGAACTGCGTGGCTCCGCCCTGCCCGCGCCGGTCAAAGCAATCCACGCGCACGGGCAGGCTTGTCAGGCTTTCGGTCATGGGGGCGGGCACGACCAGCGTGCGGTAGCGTGCCGGGTCGGGCACGGGGAAAGGCAGCAGATAGCCCCGCCCGAAGAAACGTGGGTCCAGCTTGGCAATACCGGGGTCAGGCTGAAGGTCGGCGCGCTGCACGTTCAGGTGCGCGATGCGGGTGCGGGCAGCCCGTGTCACCTCATAGCGCGGGCGCACCACATACCCGCCTGCACGGAATTCAACCTGCGCGGGCCAGGCCAGATCGGGCAGCATGTCGCGCAGATGCACCGCCAGTGTCTGGTATGGGGCCAGTGTCTGGTCAATGGCCACCTGTTCGTCACATCCCATGCGGTTCAGCGTCATGGCGCCAGCGGGAATGGTCAGGTCGTGGCTGTTTTGCACCCACAGCACCACGTCTTCGCCCGGTGTGGGGGCTGGCAGGTTGGCGTAGCGGTTGGCAGGCCAGGCATTGGCGTCATGCGTGACCGACAGGCTGGCATTCGTGCCCCTGCCCCGTGTTTCCAAGGCGTATTTCACCACGTCATGCCCCGCGATGCCGATGGCATGGATGAAAAGCTGGCCGGTAAATGCAGGCAGGCAGAAGCGCTGGCGGATCTCGGCGCTGTCGAGAATGATGGCCTGCTCTCCCTGTGGCACGGGCTGCTCCCATGTGTGCAGCACCGTGCCGCTTTCATCGAACAGCCGCAACCATAGCCTGACCGCGCGCGCGCCATAGCGGGCCCAGTAATTGGCCGTGACCAGGCGGGTGGAGAATTCCTCCGTTTCGCGAAAGAAAGCAAAATTGGTGCCGAAATTGAGCCGGTCAAGATAGTGATGCCCGACCGAGAGCATATCCCGCGGCAGGCGTATCGACGCCAGCGTGTGCAGCGTGCCACCCGGAGGCATGAGGTCCGCCAGACGGTTTTCCATGGTGGCGGATTCAAAATCCAGCGCCCATACGGTCGTGGCCGTGCTGGCGGGCAGGTCAGCCAGCGCGCGCAGTTTCTGCCCGTGGCAGGTCTGCCCGACCTTGAGCGAATCATGGGTGTATAACCCTGCCACCTGTATGGGCGTGCCCAGCAGGGGCAGAATGGTTTCAACCATGCCATGCGGGTCATAAATCGCGATGGGGTCGGCTTTGGCCAGTTCGCGGTTCAGCACGGCCAGTTTTTCGGCGGCGAGCGGATGGGTCAGGGCCCGGTAGGCCATGTTGCCGCCGGTGCGCGGGTCAAAGGTACGAATGCTAAGCATGGGTGCCGTCTTGTTCCACTTCGGTGCGGGCGGGAGGGTGATCAGGCTACGGAGGGAAGGCCACAGTAATGCCGCACGGCCTGCGCCGCCAGTTCGGTATCATCAAGGGGAGTTACCCCCCATGTTTCCAGCCGCCCGGCAAAGGGGCGGATGCGGCCAGCATGTTCCAGTTCACGCAAAAAATGCCCGATGCGCCGCGACCGGCCCGGCAGTGCCGCCACCATCACGGGCACCGACGTCGCTACCGCTTCCGATACCATGGAAACGCTGTCCATCGTCACCACGATCGCATCGGCACAGGCCAGCAGGCCGAGATAGGGGTTGGGGCCGGTCTGGTCCCACACCCACGCATCGGGGCCTGCAAAGGCGCGTTGCAGTTCATGGCACACGGCAGGGTCGGTGCGGCGCGAGGGCGTGAGTGCAATGCCTACATGGTCACGTTGCATCATGGCCGCCAGTTCGCCTGCCAGGGCGGCTCCTTCTGCCGGGCCAAGGCGGAAGCGCCCGTTGCCGCCTCCCACCAGCACAGACACCAGCGGGCGTGGCAGGTGCGCCAGGCGGGGTCGCCATTCCTGCCGGGCCTGCGCCAGCAGCGCCGGGGTCACACCATGCAGTGCGGTGCGCGTGAGCACGACATTGGGGCCACGCAGCCGGTCATGGTGGTTGGCAATGACCAGATCGAACCGCGCGGGTGAAAGACGTGGATTCTGCACCTGAATCACGCATGCACCTTCGCGCCGGAGCGCCGCCCCCACCGCGCCGCCGCTGCCGCCTATGGTGATGACCGGGTTGTCGCGATACGTATCGGGCAGGCCAAGCGGCCTGATGGCGCGCAGGGGCGCGGGCCACCACGCGGCGGGCATGTGCCGCCACAGGCCGCGTGGCGCCAGGGCGTGCAGTTCAGGCGCAAGACCCGCGCGCTGGGCCAGGCCAAAGGTTTGCGAACGCATGCCCGCAAGGTCTGGCGCGATAATGGTTGCGGGGCGTAAAGGGGCTTGCATGCGCCCATCTGGCGGGACATGGGGCAGGCCGTCAATGCCCTGCCCCTTTTGTCGCGGGCTTACCCGCGCTATGGGGCAGCAATGAGCGAGACAGAACCGACATTTTCCGGCATGGGGCTTGATGGCCGCGTGGTGGCCGCACTGGCCCGTATGGGCCTGCACCAACCTTCCGCGATCCAGAACGCGGTCATTCCCCCCATCATGGCGGGCCGGGACGTGGAGGCCCTTGCCAGCACCGGCAGCGGCAAGACCATTGCCTTCGCGGCCCCGCTCCTGTCCGCGCTGATGCAGGGCGATGGTGCGGATGACAGTGCCGATAACAGCCGCGTGCGCTGTCTTGTGCTCTCGCCCACGCGCGAGCTTGCGGGCCAGACGGCGGGCGTGCTGCGTGGCCTTGCCCGTGGCAGCGGCCTGCGCGCGCTACAGGCCACAGGCGGCACGGCGCGCGCAGCACAGGCTAAAACGCTGGCCGAGGGAGTCGCCATCGTGGTTGGCACGCCGGGGCGGGTGATCGACCTTGCCCGGGGTGGCGAGCTGGACCTGTCCAGCATTACGCAGTTCGTGCTCGATGAAGCCGACCGCATGCTCGACCCCAATTTTGCCGAGGACATGCTGGCCCTGGCCGCCACCCTGCCGCCACGCCACCAGACGCTGCTTTTTTCGGCCACCATGCCGCCCGCCATGGCCGAGCTTGCGGCCCGCCTGCTGCACAAGCCCGTGCGCGTGAGCATGGCAGCCGAACAGGCTCCCGCGCCCCGCATCGCGCAATATGCCATTTTCGTGCCGATGCGCCACAAGGCGGAGGCAACGCTGGCCTGCCTGCGGCAGTATGGCATGCAGCGCGTGATGATCTTCGTGCGCACGCGGCAGGAGGCGGATGCCATTGCCCGCGCGGTCTCGGCGCTTACGCCCGCCGTCGCCATCCATGGCGATCATTCGCAGGCCCGGCGCGAGCGCATGCTGCGTGATTTCCGTCAGGGCCGCGTGGGCGTGCTGGTGGCGACCGACGTGATGGCGCGTGGAATCGATATTGATGACATCGCCCTGGTCATCAACCACGATATTCCTACCCCTGCCGAAGCCTATGTGCACCGCATCGGCCGCACGGCGCGCGCGGGCCGGCGCGGCATGGCCGTGGCCCTGTGCGCGCCCGAGGAGCGGCAGGCGCTGAAGGATATCGAACGCCTGACCGGCCAGCGTATCCGTATCGCAACACTGCCGGAGTAAGCCTGCACGCCGTCATGCATTTGTCATGCCCGGGGTGCCGTGGTGGCCTTGCCGTGGCAGGCGGGCCGGATAAACTGCTGGCATGATGAACCACGATGTCATGCATGTTTCTGGCCTGCACCGTGAGAGGTCCAGACCGCGCCACGACGGGCTGCGCGGGGCATGACATACGGGCCGGATGAAACGCCGCTGCCGGTGCGCGTGACGCGCCCCACCCCGTTTCTTGACCGCCTGCCGCCGCCAGTCCAGCCCCTGCCCCGATGGCGCATTGACCTCACACCGCCCGACATTGCGCCATGGCGGAAAGGCAATTGCGGCATACCCGGCGTCATGCATTACGAGGGGCGCAGGCCGGGGCCGCATATCGTGTGTGTCAGCCTGATCCACGGCAATGAGTTCTCGGGCGCGATCGTGCTCGACCGGCTGCTGCGCGCACGCATCCGCCCGCGTTCGGGCCGCCTGTCCTTCGTATTCGCCAACCCCGAGGCCATGGACCTCTTCGATCCAGGTGACCCCGTAAGGGCACGCTGCGTAGAGGAAGACATGAACCGCGTCTGGTCGCCCGCCACGCTGGACAGTACCCGCAACGCGCATGAAGTCGACCGCGCGCGGGTGCTGCTGCCCGTTATCCTGACGGCGGACAGGCTGCTCGACCTGCATTCCATGTTGTGGCCAGGGGATCCGCTGGTCCTGTCCGGACTTTCCGCGCCGGGGCGGCAGATGGCGCGACGGGTGGATGGCGTGGGCACGACGGTTGCCGATCAGGGGCACCGGAGTGGATGCAGGCTGATCGACCATCCCCGCTTCAGCGGTGATGGCCCTGCCGCCGCCTGCCTTCTGGAGGCCGGACAGCACTGGCATGAAAGCACGGTGAGCCGCGCCATGCAGGCTGTTATGTCCCTGATCGGGCCATGCTGTGGCCTGCCGGCGGCCACCACCGGCACGCCCGTGCCACGACGTGATATGGTGGTGACGAATGTGGTGACGGCGCGTACCGGCGCGTTCCGTTTCGTGGCCCCGTTCCGTGGCGGGCAGGTTCTGCCTGCACGAGGCACGCTTGTCGCCCATGACGGACGTGACGAGATCCGCACGCCTTATGACCGGTGCATGCTGGTCATGCCCAACCTGCGCCCCGCGCGTGGACATACGGCGGTGCGCTTCGCACGGGCAGCGGGCGGCCCGGAGTAAGGCCCGCCCCGGGCTGGCTACCGGGGCAGGCCTGCCTCACTGTTCAGGCGTAGATGGGGAAGCGGGCGCACAGCGCCTTGACGCGCGCATGCACGGCCTGCTCCGTCTTCTCACAGCCTTCCTCACCCGGTGTTTTGGCAAGGGCGGTCAGCACTTCATCGATCATCAGGCCGATTTCACGGAACTCGGCTGCGCCAAAGCCACGCGCGGTAGCCGCCGGGCTGCCGAGGCGGATGCCCGAGGTGACGGCAGGCTTTTCGGGGTCGAAGGGAATGGCGTTCTTGTTGGCGGTAATGCCCGCGCGCTCGAGCGCACGCTCGGCGGCACGGCCCGTAACCCCCTTGGGGCGCAGGTCAACAAGGATCAGGTGGCAGTCGGTGCCGCCGGTCACGATGTCAAAGCCAGCCTTGACCAGTGTTTCGGCCAGGATGCGGGCATTGGAGGCCACGGCTTCCTGATAGGTCTTGAAGTCGGGACGCAGCGCCTCGCCAAAGGCTACCGCCTTGCCCGCGATGACATGCATGAGCGGGCCGCCCTGCAGGCCGGGGAACACGGCGGAGTTGATCTTCTTGGCCAGAGCGGCGTCATTGGTCAGGATCAGGCCGCCACGCGGGCCGCGCAGGGTCTTGTGCGTGGTCGAGGTCACGACATGCGCATGCGGCACCGGCGAGGGATACAGCCCGGCGGCAACGAGACCCGCGAAATGCGCCATGTCCACCATCAGGAACGCCCCGACCTCATCGGCAATGGCGCGGAAGCGGGCGAAGTCGATGATGCGCGGATAGGCGGAGCCACCGGCCACGATCAGCTTCGGCTTTTCAGCGCGCGCCAGGCGCTCCATTTCCTCGTAGTCGAGCAGGCCATCTTCCTTGCGCACGCCGTACTGCACGGCGTTGAACCACTTGCCCGAGTAGTTGGGAGCCGCACCATGCGTCAGGTGGCCACCGGCGGCCAGGCTCATGCCCATCACGGTATCGCCCGGCTGGACCATGGCCATGAACGCCGCCTGGTTGGCGTTGGCGCCGGAATGGGGCTGCACGTTGGCGAATTCGGCGCCGAACATCTTTTTCACGCGCTCGATGGCCAGGGTCTCGACCTTGTCCACTTCCACGCAGCCGCCATAATAGCGGCGACCGGGATAGCCTTCGGCATATTTATTGGTCAGCACGCTGCCCTGGGCTGCCATGACAGCGGCCGAGACCATGTTCTCGCTGGCGATCAGTTCGATCCCATCGCGCTGACGCACCAGTTCCGCCTCGATCATGGCGGCGACATCGGGGTCGGCTTCGGTCAGGGGGGCGCGGAAAAACTGCTTGAGGTCACTCTGGCTGATAGGGTCCGACACCGGTATGGTTCTCCATCAAATTATCATCTGTCATTTCCGGCTGGGCAAACGGACATGACACCTATGGGGACAGGCCTGCTATGTGCGCCATATCGTGGCGTTTAGACAACGCCAAAATGACCGAGAGAGGCTGATTTGACTGTTGTTCCCTCCCATGCACCCACCCACGGCATGACAGGTGTGACCTCATGAGCACGGACATCAGGCGCGCCCTGCTGCGCAGGCTGCCCGTCGGCGCCCCATTGCCTGACGCCGGGCTGAAACGTGTTCTGGGCATTGGCAGCCTGCTGACCCTGGGCGTGGGCGGCACCATCGGGGCGGGCCTGTTCTCGCTGACCGGCATCGCCGCGGGCAACAATGCCGGGCCTGCGGTGATCCTGTCCTTCGCGGTGGCGGCCATCGCCTGCGCCTTTGCCGGGCTGTGCTACGGCGAGCTTGCGGGCATGATCCCCTCGGCGGGTAGCGCCTATGTCTATGCCTATGCCGCGCTGGGCGAGCTTGCGGGCTGGATTATCGGCTGGGATCTTGTGCTGGAATATACGGTCGGCGCTTCCGCCGTATCGGTCAGCTGGGCGCGTTACATGCGCTCGCTGCTTGAGGGCTGGGGCATCCATATAGATCCCCGCTTCATGGCCTCGCCCTTCGAGGTGGTGGGCATGGTCGATGGCCAGCCGGTGCATGGTCTGGCCAACCTGCCCGCCGTGTTCATCATCGTCGCCCTTTCCGTCCTGCTCATGCGCGGCATTTCCGAATCCGCGCGGCTGAACGGCGTGATCGTGGTGGCCAAGCTGGTCATCATCGCCGCCGTAATCGGTTTTGGCCTGCCCTATATCAAAACCGCGAACTACACGCCCTTCATCCCCCCCAACACGGGTGAATTCGGGCATTACGGGCTGTCGGGCATCATGCGCGCGGCGGGGCTGGTCTTCTTTGCCTATCTGGGGTTTGACGCGATCTCCACCGTGGCCCAGGAAACCCGCAATCCCGGCCGCGCCATGCCCATCGGGCTTATGGGCACGCTGGCTATCTGCACGCTGGTCTATATCAGCTTCTCGTTCGTGCTCACGGGGCTGGTCAATTACCACGACCTTGCAGGCGATGCGGCCCCCGTCGCCACCGCCATCGACCAGACCCCCTTTGGCTGGCTCAAGGCCGCCGTCAAGGTGGGGGTGATATGCGGGTTCCTGTCGGTCATGCTGCTCATGCTGCTGGGGCAGAGCCGGGTGTTCTTCGCCATGTCGCGCGACGGGCTGCTGCCGCCCATGTTTGGCCGCACCCATGCGCGCTGGGGCACGCCGGTGGCCTGCCACCTGTTCTTCATGGTGGTGACCGGGATCATGGCCGCCTTCCTGCCCATTACGCAACTGGCCAATATGACCTCGATCGGCACGCTCCTGGCCTTTGTCATCGTATGCGTGGGCGTGATGGTGCTGCGCGTGCGTGAGGCCGATCGCCCGCGCGTGTTCCGCGTGCCCGGCGGCATGATCGTGCCCATCGCGGGCATTGTCTGCTGCCTCGCGGTCATGGTCTCGCTTGATGGGCTGACCTGGCTGCGGCTGGTGGTATGGCTGGCCATCGGGCTGGTGGTTTACGGGCTGTATGGCATGCGGCACAGCAGGCTGGGCCACGACATGCCTGCCATGCAGAACCGGGAGTAAGTGTTACCGCATCATCATTTGGCAGGAGGCGGCCGGCGGATCATAGTCGGGCTCCCCTTACCTCACTGGAGTTGGATTGGATGAGCATCGGTCAGTTTCCCCATGTAAGGCTGCGGCGTAACCGGCATGACCGGTTCACCCGGCGGCTGGTTAGTGAAAACACGCTTTCGACCGATAACCTGATCTGGCCGCTCTTCGTGACCGAGGGCACCAACTCCGTCACCGACGTGGCCTCCATGCCCGGCGTGCAGCGTGTCAGCCTTGACAGGCTGGCCGCCCATGTGGAACCGGCAGCGAAGCTTGACATCCCGGCCCTCGCCCTGTTTCCCATAACCCCCACCACCCTGCGTGACGAGGCCGGGACCGAGGCCACCAACCCCGACAACCTGATGTGCCGGGCCGCCCGCCTGCTGAAAAAGGAATTCCCTGAAATCGGGCTGATCGGCGATGTAGCGCTCGATCCCTATACCAGCCACGGCCATGACGGGCTGATCGAGGATGGCTACGTGGTCAATGACCCCTCGGTCGAGATTCTGGTCAAGCAGGCGGTCAATCAGGCGGCGGCGGGCATCGATATCATTGCCCCATCCGACATGATGGACGGGCGCATTGGCTCCATTCGCACGGCACTTGATGCCAGCGGGCTGGTCAATACCCGCATCATGTCCTACGCCGCCAAGTATGCCAGCGCCTTTTACGGCCCCTTCCGTGATGCGCTGGGCTCGGGCGGACTGCTGACGGGTGACAAGAAAACCTACCAGATGGACCCCGCCAACAGCGATGAAGCCCTGCGCGAAGTGGCGCAGGACCTGCGCGAAGGGGCCGACATGGTGATGGTCAAGCCCGGCATGCCGTATCTGGATGTGATCGAGCGCGTGCGGCGGGAATTCGCGGTGCCGACCTTCGCCTATCAGGTCTCGGGCGAATACGCGATGCTGATGGCCGCCATACAGAACGGCTGGCTCGACCGTGACCGCGTGATACTGGAAAGCCTGATGTCCTTCCGCCGCGCGGGCGCCAATGGCGTGCTGACCTACTTCGCGCTCGACGCCGCCCGCCTGCTGCGCGCCTGATCCGGCCTGAAAACGCCCTTTTGCCCATCGCCGGATAGTTGATGCCTGCAACCGGGAAGATATGATAACCGTATAAGCATACGGGCAGTCTGTCTTTCCGGTTTGCGGGGCTGCCTTTATTCCGTTTTCCGGCTGGTGAAGAGCGCATGACCTACACATCGCCACGGCATCCACAGCTGTTCTATACCACCGCCCCCATGCCCTGCCCCTATCTGCCGGGGCGCATGGAGCGCAAGGTCGTGACCGAAATTGGCGGCCCTGAGGCCGTGCCGTTCCATAACCGCCTGTCACGCGCGGGGTTCAGGCGCAGCCACACCATCGCCTATGCCCCTGTGTGCGCCAACTGCACGGCGTGCACGCCCATCCGCGTGCCGGTGGCCCGCTTTGCGCCCGGCCGCACGCAGCGCCGCGTGCTCGGGCGCAATAACGGGCTATGCAGCGCACGCGTGCCCCCCCATGCCACACCCGAGCAGTTCAACCTGTTCAGTGCCTATCAGGCTACCCGGCATGATGGAGGCGACATGGCCTCCATGACCTTCCCCGATTACCGCGCCATGATCGAGGACACGACGGTCGAGACCTTCATGCTCGAGTTCCGTGATGGAGCCGGCCGCCTGGTCTGCGTGGCGCTGGTGGACCAGCTTGATGACGGGCTCTCCGCCGTTTATGATTTTTTTGATCCCGACATGCCGTCGCATTCGCTGGGCACGTTCGCGGTGCTGCACCTGATTGAATATACCCGCGCGCTGGGCCTGCCCTACCTGTATCTGGGCTACTGGATCAGCGAGAGCCACAAGATGGCCTACAAGGCGCGCTTCCGCCCCGCCCAGATCATGACGCGCGGTGTCTGGCATGACCTTGACCTGAGCCAGCCTGATGCCAGGCAGCCACAGGATAGTGCCTTCCTGCCGGATGACCTGTTCCATCCGCCGCAATCAGATACTGATGGAAAGTAAAAGTTTCCGAACGCCGCCTTCTGAATGAAAGGCGGCGTTCCCTGAAGTTTCTCTTTTTTCAGTTCTTTGGCTTGCGGGTCGCCCAGGCGGGGGCCTGTTTGCCGGTATCGGCGCGCTTGCCGACATACTCCTTCACATCGGCAAAGGAGCGGGTGCGGTTGGGGTCTGGCCAGGGCAGACCTGTGGCCGCCGTAAACACCACCGCATCGCGCAGGCCGCCTTCCTTGTATTTTTGCAAGATCACGCCAAGGCCGCGGGTCATTTCCGGCAACTGGTCGAGCGGGAAGACCAGCATGCGCCGGTTCTGCCCCAGGACCAGCACATGATCGCCGCCTGCGGGTGCGCAGACCAGCGCGCTTTCGTTTTCCTTGAGGTTCAGGATCTGCTTGCCGGTGCGCTTTTCCGCCGTCATGGCCGATTCCGCCACGACAAGGCCGCGCCCGGCACTTGAGGCCAGCAGGCGTTTTGCGCTGTCATCAACCGGGAACATCGTGATGATGTCCTCATCATTCGACAGGTCGATCAGTAGGCGCAGCGGCTGGCCATCGCCCCGGCCACGCGGCAGGTCGGCCACGCGCAGCGTAAAGGCGCGGCCATCGGTGGCAAATACGCACAGCCGGTCGTTGCTGTGGCATTCCACCGCCATGCCCGGCCCGTCGCCTTCCTTGAACTTGAGGGCCTGCGGGTCCTGCCCATGGCCGCGCACGGTGCGGATCCAGCCCTTTTGCGACAGGATGACCGTCAGCGGATCACGTTCGACCGGTAATGCCGCTTCCACATCGATCTCGGGCGGCGGTTCGGCCAGCGTGCTGCGCCGGGCGCCGAGCGCGCCACTGCCAAAGTTCTTCTGGATATCCCTGATTTCAGCCGCAATGCGCTTCCACCGCAGCCCTTCCTGCGCCAGCAGGTCCTGCAGGGACTGCTTTTCCGCGCTCAGCCTGGCGTGCTCGGCGCGGATTTCCATTTCCTCCAGCCGACGCAGGCTGCGCAGGCGCATGTTGAGCACGGAGTCAGCCTGCAGTTCCGTCAGGCTGAAGGTCGCCATGAGGGCTGCCTTCGCGTCATCCTCCTCGCGCACGATGCGGATGACCTCATCAAGGTTGAGATAGACCGCGAGGAAGCCATCAAGAATTTCGAGCCGCCGGTTGACCGCCTGCAGCCGGTTGGTGCTGCGGCGCAGCAGCACGTCGTGGCGGTGGTCGAGCCAGGCCTGCAGCACCTCTTTCAGGCTACGCACGCCGGGCACCTGATCGGCGCCGAGCACGTTCATGTTCAGGCCAAAACGGCTTTCAAGCTGGGTGGCGCGGAACAGTGTTTCCATCAGCACGGCGGGTTCGATGCCGCGTGACTTGGGCTCGAGCACCAGGCGGATATCGGTCGTGCTTTCATCGCGGATGTCAGCCAGAAGCGGGAGCTTTTTCTGCTCCATCAGATCGGCCACCTGCTCGATCAGGCGCGATTTCTGCACCTGATACGGGATCTCGGTCACCACGATCTGCCATGTGCCGAACCGGCCCTGCTCAACCTCCCACTTCGAACGGATGCGGAAGGAACCGCGCCCCGTCTCATACGCACGGGCGATGGCGTCACGATCCTCCACAATGGCCCCGCCGGTGGGAAAGTCCGGTCCCGGCATGTGTTCAAGCAGGTCGAGGGTGGTGGTGGATGGCTTGCGGATCAGCGCGAGGGCGGCGGAACAGATCTCGCCCACATTATGCGGCGGAATGGAGGTTGCCATGCCCACGGCAATGCCTGCCGCCCCATTGGCCAGCAGGTTGGGGAAAGCGGCAGGCAGCACGACCGGCTCCTGCTCCTCGCCATCATAGGTGGGGCGGAAATCGACGCTGTCCTCGTCAATGCCTTCAAGCAGGGCCTTGGCCACGGCGGTCAGGCGGGATTCGGTGTACCGCATGGCGGCGGCGTTATCGCCGTCGATCGAGCCGAAATTGCCCTGCCCTTCCACCAGCGGATAGCGCACGGCAAAATCTTGCGCCAGCCGCACCAGCGCCTCATAGACCGAGGCATCGCCGTGCGGGTGGTATTTACCGATCACGTCACCCACCACGCGGGCGCATTTCTTGAACCCTGCCGTGGGGTCAAGCTTGAGCTGCTGCATGGCGTAGATCATGCGCCGGTGCACGGGCTTCAGCCCGTCGCGCACATCGGGCAGCGAGCGCGACATGATGGTCGACATGGCATAGGCCAGGTAGCGCTGGCTCAGCGCATCGGCCAGCTTGGTATCTTCAATATGGCCGACTGTTGGGTCCACAGGCATGCAATCTTCCTCCCGCAGGTGAACAGATAGCGAAACTTTACGGTTTGTCCAATGGTGTATCAGCCGGGCGGGGTGGGTGTTGCTTCCGCCGGGGGCTCCGGCGGCGCAATATCGGCCTCGCGTGCGATCAGGTCGAGCAGCCTGCCACGCGCCTCGGGCACCGGGCGGTGGCGCTGGCCAAACGCATCGCGTTGCAGGAAATGCCCTGTCAGACGCAGGCCATCATACCAGTCCGTGGGCGTGCCAACTTCATCAGGATGAAGCACGAAACCGGGCAGCGGCAGCAGGCGCTGGCGCCATTCCCCTGCCCGTGCATCCGATACCGCGCGCCCTGTGCGGGGCGAGACCCAGCGCAGGTCATCAGCAGGGCCACCAAGGGCGCAGCGACCGAGATCAAGGCCAAAGCCAAGATCGGACAGCAGCATCAGTTCCCAGCGCACGATTTCGGGCATGGCCCCGGCCACCGCCCATTGCGGGTCGAGGCTGATCCGCGCCAGCAGGCTGGCCAGCCCCTGGAATATGGCGGGGTGCGGTTCACGCTCGGGCAGGCAGCCATCGGCCAGCGCGCACAGCGAGGCCAGCATGGCCAGCGGCAGCGGCTCATCGAGGATACGCGCGGCCGAGGCATGTACCACCTCGGCCGAGATATTGCCCAGTTGCTCGGACAGCCGCGCTACCCAGCGCGCGCGCACCAGATTGCCGGTCTGCCAGACCGCGCGCCCCCGGCTTGATGAACCGCCACGGGCCAGACCGTGATAGAGGCCGTGCTCACCCGTCAGCACATGCACGATGGCGCTGCCCTCGCCATAGGGTGCGGCAGAAAGCACAAGGGCGGGTGCCTCCCATTCCATCAGGAAGCCCCCGCCCTTGTTAAAAGAAAACCGGAAACCGGCAACGTGATCAGTTGCCGGCGGCCTTCGCCACTTCAGCGGCAAAGTCGTTGTCTTCTTTTTCGATGCCTTCGCCGAGCTGGAAGCGCTCGAAGCCCTTCAGCTTGGCGCCTGCCTTCTCAACGATCTTGCGCACGCGGCTTTCGCCATCATGCACCCAGACCTGCTCGAGCAGCACCACTTCTTCGTAGAACTTGCGGATGCGGCCATCGACCATCTTCTCGATGATGGCATCGGGCTTGCCCGAAGCCTTGGCCTGCTCCACCAGCACCGCGCGCTCGCGCTCAAGCGCCTGCGGGTCAACGCTGTCCACATCCAGCGCTGCCGGACGGGTGGCGGCGACATGCATGCCGATGCGGCGACCCAGGTCTTCCAGCGCTTCGCTGGCGGTGGGGGCCTCAACAGCAGCCAGCACGCCAATCTTGCCCAGGCCGGGGTTGACCGCGCCATGCACGTAGGTGGCGACCACGCCCGAGGGCACGCTCAGCACGCGTGCGCGGCGGATGGACATGTTCTCGCCAATGGTGGCGATCAGGTGCGTCAGTTCATCGGCAACGCTGCGGCCGCTTTTCAGCACGGCAGCCTTCAGCTTTTCCAGATCGTCGCCCACGCTCAGGGCGGCATGCGCCACTTCGGACACGAAGTTCTGGAAATGCTCGTTGCGGGCAACAAAGTCTGTCTCGGCGTTGATCTCGACCATGGCGGCCTTCAGATCAGTCTGCGCCACGCCCACAAGGCCTTCAGCCGTTACACGGCCGGACTTCTTGGCAGCAGCCGAAAGGCCCTTCTTGCGCAGCCAGTCGATCGCGCCCTCGATATCGCCTTCGGCTTCGTTGAGGGCTTTCTTGCAGTCCATCATGCCCGCGCCGGTCTTCTCACGAAGTTCCTTGACGAGCGCTGCGGTAATTTGCGCCATTATGCTGATACTCCTCACGACAGGCGCACGCCCCGCAAGCGGGCGGGGCGTGTCCTTGCTGTGTCAGTTGCGCCAGCGGGCCAGGGCCACGCCGGCGCCCGTTTTCATTCCGCGCTAGCGGCGGCTTCCGTCACGGCCGTTTCCACGGCGGGGTCAACCGGCAGTTCCTCGGACGCGCCGAAGTCCTCGCCCGATGCACCCAGCTCGGCGGAGATGCCATCGAGCACGGCGGACGAAACCAGCTCGCAATACAGCGCAATGGCGCGGATGGCGTCGTCGTTGCCCGGAATCGGGAAGGTCACGCCACGCGGGTCGGAGTTGCTGTCCAGAACGGCCACAACCGGGATGCCCAGCTTGTTGGCTTCTTCAACCGCCAGCTTTTCCTTGTTCGTGTCGATCACGAACAGGATGTCCGGCAGGCCGCCCATTTCCTTGATGCCGCCGAGCGAACGCTCAAGCTTCTCGCGGTCACGGGTGATGTCCAGGACTTCCTTCTTGGTCAGGCCCTGGGTGCCGTTTTCCAGCATCTCGTCAATGCCGCGCAGGCGCTTGATCGAACCGGTGATGGTCTTCCAGTTCGTCAGCATGCCGCCAAGCCAGCGATGGTTGACGTAATACTGGCCGCAACGCTTGGCGGCTTCGGCCACCTGGTCGGCGGCAGCGCGCTTGGTGCCCACGAACAGCACGCGGCCACCACCGGCCACGGTGTCACGGATCGCCTTGAGCGCACGGTCCAGCATGGGAACGGTCTGCTGCAGGTCGATGATGTGGACCTGGTTGCGCACGCCGAACAGGTACGGCGCCATGCGCGGGTTCCAGCGGCGGGTGTGGTGACCGAAGTGCACGCCGGCCTCGAGCAGCTGGCGCATGGTGAATTCAGGCATCGCCATGTCGGCTAGATCCTTATATCTGGTTTATCCTCCGTGAAGCACGCCCTGTATTGCAAGGACACCAGAGGTCTCGGCTTCACGTGCGAATTGGCCCCAACGTGGGGCCGTGGCGGGATATGGCCGTTTTGGGCGCATATTGCAAGACCCCAACAGGCGGCGAATGCATCGTGATGCAACTTTGGGGCCACGGGCCGGTTGCCCAGTGCTAGGGATAACCGTCACCCCGGGTGCCGGATGCGCCCGTACTGCAACTGCATAAAGGACTGAACCGCAATGGCGATCACGAAATTTGCTACAGCCCACTGGTCAGGCGGCCTGAAGGACGGCAAGGGCGAAATCTCGACCCAGAGCGGCGTGCTCAGGAACCAGCCCTACGGCTTCAATACCCGCTTCGAGGACAAGCCCGGCACCAACCCCGAGGAGCTGCTCGGTGCCGCCCACGCGGCATGCTTTGCCATGGCGCTGTCGGGCATTCTTGGTGGCGCGGGGCTTACGGCCAAGTCGCTTGATGCGAAATCCGAGATCGTGCTCGACAAGCAGGGCGAGGGCTTCGCCATCACCCATGCAAAACTGACATTGGAAGCCGAGATTCCCGGTGCGACCGAAGCGCAGTTCAAGGAACTGGCCGAAAAGGCAAAGGCGGGCTGCCCGGTCTCCAAGCTGTTCAACGCGACCATCACGCTGGATGCGAAGCTGAAGGGCTGAACAGCCGGGGTGGGAAGCCTAGCTTCCCGCCTGCCCCCTGTGGCGCAGCAGGTGATCGGCCAGTACGCAGGCCATCATCGCCTCGCCTACCGGCACGGCGCGGATGCCAACGCAGGGGTCATGCCGCCCTTTTGTCATCACGTCCACATTCTCCCCTTCCCGCGTGACGGAAGGAACAGGTGTCAGAATCGAACTCGTGGGCTTGACCGCAAACCGGGCCACCAGCGGCTGGCCGGTTGAAATACCGCCCAGCACCCCGCCTGCATGGTTGGAGGCGAAGCGGAGCTGGCCATTTTCCATGCGCATGGGGTCGGCATTTTCCTCGCCCGTCAGGCTGGCTGCGGCAAATCCCTCGCCAATTTCCACGCCCTTGACGGCGTTGATGCTCATCAGCGCCATGGCAAGGTCTGAATCAAGCTTGCCATAGATTGGTGCGCCGAGGCCCGCAGGCACGCCCTCGGCCACCACCTCGATTACCGCACCGATGGACGACCCCTTCTTGCGGATATCCGCAAGATACGCCTCCCATACCGGCAGCGCCTGCGGGTCGGGGCAGAACAGCGGGTTGGTATTCACCTGAGCCCAGTCCAGCCGCGCGCGGTCGATACCGTGCGGGCCGACCTGCACCATGGCGCCCCGAATATGCACGCCTGCGCCAAGCACCTTGCGCGCCACGGCACCGGCGGCCACGCGCATGGCCGTCTCGCGCGCCGAGGAACGGCCACCGCCACGATAGTCGCGGATGCCGTATTTGGTGTCATACGCCACATCGGCATGGCCGGGCCGGTAGCGGGTGGCGATATCGCCATAATCACGCGAGCGCTGGTCGGTATTGCGGATCATCAGCGAGATGGGAGTGCCGGTTGTCTGCCCCTCGAACACGCCGGACAGGATCTCGACCTGATCGGCCTCCTGGCGCTGGGTGGTGAATTTGGACTGCCCGGGCCTGCGACGGTCCAGCCAGGGCTGGATATCGCCTACATCCAGCGGAATGCGCGGCGGGCAGCCATCAATCACGCAGCCAATGGCGGGGCCATGGCTTTCACCCCACGTGGTGACACGGAACATGTGGCCGAAAGTATTGTACGACATGAGGGCAGACTTCCCGCGATCAGTTGCCCGCGACCGTAATGTCCGGCGCGGTGGGGTTCTTCATGCCGACAATGTGGTAGCCGGAATCAACATGGTGGATCTCGCCCGTCACGCCGCCCGAGAGGTCGGACAGCATGTACAGCCCTGCCCCGCCCACTTCCTCAAGCGACACGTTGCGCTCGAGCGGGGAGTTGTACTGGTTCCACTTCAGGATGTAGCGGAAATCGCCGATGCCATTGGCCGCGAGCGTCATGACCGGGCCTGCCGAGATGCCGTTGACACGGATGCCATCACCACCAAGGTCAACCGCCATGTAGCGCACCGAGGCCTCGAGCGCCGCCTTGGCCACACCCATCACGTTGTAATGCGGCATGACCCGCTCGGCGCCCAGATAGGTGAGCGTGAGCAGCGAGCCATTCGGGTTCATGATGGCGGCGGCGCGGCGGGCGACGGCGGTGAAGGAATAGCACGAGATATCCATCGCCTTGAGGAAGGCGTCACGCGGGGTGTCGACATAGCGCCCGCGCAGGAACTGCTTGTCCGCCCAGCCAATGGCGTGAACGAGGAAGTCGATCTTGCCCCATTCCTTCTCGATGGCGGCAAAGGTTTCATCCATTGCGGCGTCATCGGTCACGTCGCACGGCAGCACCAGCGTCGAGCCCACGGTCTCGGCCAGCGGGCGCACGCGCTTGCCCAGCGCCTCGCCCTGATAGGTAAAGGCCAGTTCGCCCCCCTGCTCGGCCACGGCGCGCGCGATGCCCCAGGCAATGGAGCGGTCATTCGCAACACCCATGACAAGGCCCCGCTTGCCTTTCATCAATGAACCCTTGATGGCGATTTTGGGCGCGCCGTCTGACATGCTGCTATCCTTAAACTGGTAAATGACGGATGAAATTTCGGCCTCGTGGTTGCACAAGCTGCCGTTTCGGACAAGATGCCGAATGCTATAATTGTAGCTAATATTTGTCACACGGTAACTTACCTTATGTTTCCATATGTTTCGCATCCTGTCGCCCGGCCGGGCGGTGCGCGCGGAACACCCAGCGGACGGAGCCCATGACCTCTCCCCTGATCGACCTTGCCGCCGACCCGTTTGACCTGTTTACGGCCTGGATGGCAGATGCCACGGCCCATGAACCCAACGACCCCAACGCCATGGCGCTGGCCACCGCCACGGCCGAAGGGCGGCCCTCGGTGCGGATGATCCTGCTCAAGGGCGCTGACCGGCGGGGGTTCGTGTTCTATACCAACCTCAACAGCCGCAAGGCTGCCGAGCTGAAGGCCAACCCGCACGCCGCCCTGCTGTTTCACTGGAAAAGCATCCGCCGCCAGATCCGCATCGAAGGGCCGGTCGAGCCCGTTACTCCTGCCGAGGCCGATGCCTATTTCGCCAGCCGCAGCCGGGTGTCGCGGCTCGGGGCCATTGCCTCGAACCAGTCGCACCCGCTAGCGGACCGCGCCGTGTTTGAAAAAGCGGTGGCGGACCTCGAGGCCCGCTACCCGGACCCAGATGCCGTCATTCCGCGCCCTGCCAACTGGAGCGGCTTCCGCCTCGTGCCCCAGCACTTTGAATTCTGGCAGGACCGTCCCTACCGCCTGCATGACCGCGCCGTGTGGGAGCGCACGCCAGACGGATGGCGGACCGAACGCCTTTATCCCTGAGGGCAGAACTTAATGCCACCTGATCCGTTTTGCCCGGTAACGGGTGCCTGCAACGCTACCCATGCGGATACCCGGGAAACGGATCAGGAGGGCCAATCAGATGTGTGTGCGTAGGATATTGCTGCCGCTTGGTGGCGCAAGCCACGCGCAGAGTGCGCTGCATGTAGGTGGCGTGATCGCGCGCATGTTCGATGCCCATCTCGCCGTGCTGCATGTCGGCACCGACATGCAGGAAGTCGGCCCCCTGGTGGGTGAAGGCATGTCCGGCGTGATGGTGCAGGACATGATTGCCACCGCGATGAAGGAAAGCGCAGAACGCCTGCATGAGGTGCGTGGCCTGTTCGACGCCTTTACGCGCCGCGAGCACATTCCTGTCGTGGCGGTGGATTCTCCGCTTTCGCCGGGCGGCATGCATGCGCTTTCGGCCAGTTTCATCGCCCATAGCGGGCATACGCGCAGCGTGGTGTCGTTTCAGGCGCGGCTGTCCGATATCGTGGTGCTGCGCCAGCCCAACCCGGAAGGAGATGTCTCCTCATCCGAGACCCTGCACGCCATCCTGTTTGAAAGCGGGCGCGGGGTCATCATTGCGCCACCTGTCGCGCCCCCCACCGTAGGCAAGCGCATCTGCATCGGCTGGAATGGCACGTCAGAGGCGGCATCGGCCATCCATCACGCCCTGCCCCTGCTGCGCCGGGCGGAGGCGGTGTGCATCCTCTACAGCCCCGCCTACCAGCGCCCGGGGCCGGAGGCGCGGCATGTGCGCTCTTTCCTCTCGCTGCATGGCATCGAAGCCAATATTCACGAATTCGGGAGTGATACACGCCCCGTTGGCGAGGACATGCTTGCCGCAGCCCATGATTTCAATGCAGACATGCTGGTTATGGGGGCATATTCCCACTCTCGCCTGCGGCAGATGATCCTCGGCGGCGTGACGCGCCATATGCTTGAAAACAGTGATATCGTAGTGCTCATGAGCCGTTAGCCGCCGTGCGGCGCCCCTTGCTGCTGCCCTGCCGGGGGACATATATGAATACGCATCAGAATATGTATAAATCATGCCTTTCCCTTGATTTTACACTCCACCAAGAGTAGGTGTGGCGTGAAAAGAACGCCATAACCTAGTGTAAATCGGGTGCGGGGAAGATTATGCGTATCGATGCGGATATTGTGGCTGAACTGAAGCAGGCGGGTGAAAACGCATCCGACGTGCTGCGTGTCGCCCTGACGCGGCTGCGCGGCCGGATTGCGGTGGTGTCGTCCTTCGGGGCGGAATCGGCTGTGATGCTGGCCCTTGCGGCTGAAATCGATCCTGCCGTGCCGGTCCTGTTCCTTGAAACGGGGCAGCACTTCCCCGAGACACTGGCCTACCGCCAGGAACTTGCCCGCGTGCTGGGCCTGAGTGACGTGCGCGACCTGCACCCCAACCCCGCACAGCTTGAAAAGCGCGACCCGACAGCCGAACTGTGGGCCTTCGACCCTGATGCCTGCTGTGCACTGCGCAAGGTCGAGCCGCTTGATGAAGCCATGATCCCGTTCGATGCGTGGATTACGGGGCGCAAGCGCACGCAGGCGGCCACCCGGCAGGGCCTGCCCGTGGTCGAGGATGCGCCGGGTGGCAAGATCAAGCTCAATCCGCTCATTGCCTGGACGCCGCGTGAACTTGATGCCGAGATCACGCGGCGCAACCTGCCGCGCCACCCGCTTACGCTGCGTGGCTACCCTTCCATCGGGTGTGCGCCATGCACGCGCCCCGTGGCCGAGGGGGCCGACCCGCGTGAAGGCCGCTGGGCTGGAAAAGCCAAGACCGAATGCGGCATACACATGCGCAAGCCTGCCAGGCAGGGCACATGATCCCCCTTTCCGCTTCCCCCGCGCCGGGGCAGCCGGTTTCCCCCGTTTTCTTTCCTGTTACGGAAGGTCTGTAATTCCATGGACGATCTCGACCAACTCGAGGCCCAGAGCATCTTCATTCTGCGTGAAGCCTATCGCAAGCTGAAGCCACTGGCGATGCTGTGGTCGCTGGGCAAGGACTCAAACGTCATGCTCTGGCTGGCGCGCAAGGCCTTCCTCGGGCGCGTGCCATTTCCGGTCATGCATGTCGATACCGGCAAGAAATTCCCGGAAATGTACAAATTCCGCGATGAATACACCAAGAAGTGGAACCTGGAGCTGCTGCTCGGTGACTGCCCGCCGGTAGAGGAAATCGACCCCACCCTGCCGCCTGCCGCCCGTTCCGCCGCGCGCAAGACCGCGGGGCTCGCCGCAATGATCGACAAATACAAGCTGGCAGGCGTGATCGCGGGCATCCGGCGCGATGAACAGGCTACCCGTGCGAAGGAGCGCGTGTTCAGCCCGCGTGGCTCGGGCCACAAATGGGATGTGCGCAACCAGCCCCCCGAATTCTGGGATCAGTACGCCACCCCGCACGAGGCGGGCGTGCATGTGCGTGTTCACCCCCTGCTGTCATGGCGCGAGATCGACATCTGGCGCTACATCGAGCGTGAGGGCATTCCGCTGGTTGACCTGTATTTCTCCAAAGAAGGCAAGCGTTATCGCTCGCTGGGCGATCAGGACATTACCAGCCCGATCGAGAGCAATGCCTCGACCGTGGCCGAGGTGATTGCCGAACTCGAAACCTCGCGCACATCCGAGCGCGCGGGCCGCGCCATGGACCATGAATCCGAGGATGCTTTCGAGCGCCTGCGCGTGGCCGGCTACCTCTGAGCGGACAGGACGGAGTTACAGACAATGAATACAATCCCGACCCCTGCCCCGCAGGATGCCGCTACCCCGATCGTGATCGTGGGCCATGTCGACCACGGCAAGTCCACGCTGATCGGTCGCCTGCTGTATGATACCGACAGCCTGCCCGAAGGGCGCGTGGCGCAGATCATCGAGTCCAGCAAAAAGCGCGGACTGACGGTTGAATGGAGTTTCCTGCTCGACAGCCTGCAGATCGAGCGCGACCAGGGCGTGACCGTTGATTCCACGCGGATCCCCTTCAAGCTGGGCAAGCGCCAGTTCGTCATCGTCGATGCGCCGGGCCATCGCCAGTTCCTGCGCAACATGATTACGGGCGCGGCCGATGCCGAGGCCGCCGTGCTGGTGGTTGACGCCAATGAGGGCGCGCAGGAGCAGACCCGCCGCCACGCCATGCTGCTGCGTCTGATCGGCATCCGGCATGTGATCGTGTTCATGAACAAGGTCGATATCTTCAACTACGACCAGAAGAAGATCGAGGCCGCCGAGCGCGATATCACGGCCCTTCTGCACCAGCTTGAAATCGAGCCGACCGTGTTCGTGCCTGCATCCGCGCGCGAAGGCGACAACATGGCCTCGCGCTCGGACAAGATGCCGTGGTACAAGGGTCCGACCCTGACCGAAGCGCTGGCCGCCGTCCCTGCCCCTTCGTCACGCGCTGACCTGCCGCTGCGCCTGCCGGTGCAGGATGTCTACCGTTTTGACACCAAGCGCATCGTGGTGGGCCGCATCGAGCGCGGGCGCATCCGCGTGGGTGATGAGGTGGTGATTGGCGTGCATGGCGCCAAGGCCCGCATCGCCAGCATCGAAAGCTGGCACACCGCCCCGCAGGTGGCCGCCGTTGCAGGCCAGTCCGTGGCCGTAACGCTTGAGCCGGACGTGATCCCCGACCGGGGCGATTTCCTGTTCCCCGCAGATCACGCGCCGCTGCGTGCAGCCCGCATCCGCACCCGCCTGTTCTGGCTGCGCCAGGAGCCGCTGCGTGTGGGCGAGAGCTTCAGGCTGCGCCTTGCCACGGCCGAGCATCAGGTCACGGTTGCTGCCATTGACTCGGTCGTGCGGCTGGAAGACCTGACCGAACACCCCGCCGAGGAAGTGCCGCCCGAAGGCTTTGCCGAGATTACGCTGGCCGTGTCGGAAACCATGCTGTTCGACCCGTTCGTGCCGGGCACGGCCGACGGGCGTGGCGTGCTGGTGGACCGCAACCAGCAGATCGTGGGTGGAGCGCCGCTGATCGGGGTGGCCGAGAGTGTTGCAGGCCGCAATGCCATCCACCCCACCGGCAGCGCCGTATCGCTGTGGGACCGCGCACAGGCCAAGGGGCACCGTGGTGGCGTGTTCTGGATGACCGGCCTGCCGGGTGCAGGCAAGAGCACGCTGGCGCGTGAGGCGGAAAACCGCCTGTTTGCCCGTGGCATTGACGTGTCGGTGCTCGATGGCGATACGCTACGCGCCGGGCTGTGCGCGGACCTTGGCTTCTCGGAAGCCGACCGGCGTGAAAACGTGCGCCGTGCTGCTGCCGTCGCCCGCATCCTGGCCGAAAGCGGACAGGTGGTGATCGTGGCGCTGATCTCGCCCACCGTGGCCGACCGTGCGCTGGCGCAGCAGATCGTGGGCGAAGGTTTCCATGAAATCTTCATCGACACGCCGCAGGCCACCTGCGAGCAGCGCGACCCCAAGGGGCTGTATGCCGCTGCCCGCGCAGGCAAGATTGAAGGCTTTACCGGCGTGGATGCCCCTTACGAGGCACCGGAAAAGCCCGATCTGCGGGTCGGGACCACCGATGCCTCACGTGATGAGACAGCCGCCCGTCTGGCGGTCTACATCACGGATGCCATCCGTCTTGATGCGACGGCACAGCGCCAGACATCCTGATGAGTGCGACCGGCACGCCCTGTTGCAGGCATGCCGGTATTGCATTACCGGATTGGAAAAAAATGGGTGCGCGGGCATGGACCGCGCACCCATTTACAGCAGTTGAGGCAGTTACAGGCCCGTTGCCTGAAGGGATCAGTTCAGAAGTGGATGTCAGGAACAACCGCCGGGACATGACCGGCGCCAGCGTCATTACCGCCAACCGGCTGCTTGATGGCCGTATCGTGTGGCTTGCGCCGCAGGGCTGGTCGGAAGTGATCAGCCAGGCCCGCGTGTTTGACAACGCAGCGGTGGAAGATGCCATAAAGCAGGCCAAGGTAGCGGCTGATGCAGGCACGGTGGTGGGCATCTATGGCGTGCAGCTTGACCCTGAGGCCACAAAGATCACGCCCCTGACCGTGCGCGAGCGCATCCGTGCCTTCGGGCCTACCGTGCACCCTGATTTCGCCCCCGTGGAGACGCCCCATGTCCACTGACACCGCAACCCAGCCGGTTGGCCGGTATGCCTATGACGAGGTTGACCGCACCTTCCTGTCGCAGCGCGTAGCCCAGTTTCGCGAGCAGGTGGGCCGCCGCGTGGCGGGTGACCTGAGCGAGGACGAATTCAAGCCCCTGCGCCTGATGAACGGCCTGTACCTGCAGTTGCATGCCTACATGCTGCGCGTGGCCGTGCCCTATGGCATGATGGGTGCGGACCAGATGCGCGAACTCGCCCATATCGCCCGCACGTATGACCGCGATTACGGCCATTTCACCACGCGCCAGAACATCCAGTTCAACTGGATACGGCTTGAGGATACGCCCGATATCCTCGAGCGCCTGGCAGGCGTTAACATGCATGCCATCCAGACCAGCGGCAACTGCATCCGCAACGTGACCTGCGACGAGTTTGCCGGCGCCGCCGCCGATGAACTGCTCGACCCGCGCATCCACGCCGAGATCCTGCGGCAATGGTCCACGCTGCACCCGGAATTCTCGTTCCTGCCGCGCAAGTTCAAGATTGCCATCAGCGGCAGCCCGCATGACCGCGTGGCCGCACGCTTCCATGATATCGGGCTGGTCGCCCATCCCGGTCCGAATGGCAGGCCGGTGTTCGACGTGTTCGTAGGCGGCGGGCTTGGCCGCACACCCATCATTGGCGTGCACCTGTGCCATGACCTGCCCGAGGAAGACCTGCTGGCCTACCTTGAGGCCGTGGTGCGCGTGTACAACGCCTATGGGCGGCGCGACAACATGTACAAGGCGCGAATCAAGATCCTGGTGCAGGCGCTGGGCGTGGAGCAGTTCCGCGAGAAGGTCGATGCCGAATTCGCCCAGATGAACCGCGCGGATTATCGGCTGGAACCCGCCATTGTGGAGGGCATTCGCGCACGCTTTGGCATTCCTGATCTGGATGCGCCGGCTGATGCGGCACAGAAGCTCGACTCTGACCGTAAGGCCGATGCCCGCTTTGACCGCTGGGTGCGCACCAACACCCATGCCCACCGGCATGAAGGCTTCATCAGCGCGGTGGTGTCCATCAAGCCCGATGGTGGCATTCCCGGTGACGTAACCGCCGACCAGATGGACCTGATTGCTGATCTGGCCGATGAATTCTCGTTTGGCGAGATCCGCGTCACCCATATGCAGAATGTGGTGCTGGGCCATGTGCGCAAGGACCGCCTGCGCGACCTGTGGCTCAGGCTTGATGGTGCCGGGCTGGGCACGCCCAATATCGGGCTGGTGGGTGATATCATCGCCTGCCCCGGGCTGGATTACTGCGCGCTGGCCAATGCGCGCTCCATCCCCATTGCGCAGAAGCTGAGCGCGCGCTTCGCCAACCCTGAGCTGCAGGAAAACATCGGCACCCTGCGGATCAACATCTCGGGCTGCATCAATGCCTGCGGCCACCATCATGCGGGTCATATCGGCATTCTGGGCGTGGACAAGCGCGGCGAGGAGTTCTTCCAGCTCACCCTTGGTGGCTCGGCTGAGAACGACGTGGCGATTGGCCAGATCATCGGCCCGGCGCTGCCGGAGGATGAAACGGTCGATGCCATTGCCCGACTGATCGACACCTATCTGGTGCTTCGCAATGAAGGCGAGGCGTTTATCGATACCTACCGGCGCCTTGGCGCCGCCAGCTTCAAGGATGCCGTCTATGCCCCTGCTTGAAAATGGTCATGTGACCGAAGACCGCTGGGCGCAGGCCATCGCAGGCGAAGCCCTGCCCGCCGGTGCTGTGATCGTGCCGCTTGAACGGCTGGAGGAAGGGCTGGCCCGCCCGAAGGATGCGCCGCTTGGTGTTGCCATCGGGCCAGATGTGGACGTGGCCGTGCTGCGCCCTGCCCTGCCCAGGCTGGGACTGGTGGCGGTGACCTTCCCCAGCTTCCGCGATGGGCGGGCGTTTACGCAGGCCCGCGCCCTGCGTGAGCATCTGTCCTTTACCGGCGAGATCCGGGCCACCGGCACGCCGTTGCCTGACCAGTACGAGTTCCTGCTCCGCTGTGGCGTGACCACCGTGCAGACCGATCGTGCAGAAGACGTGGCCGTGTGGCAGCAGGCGCATGAGATCATTTCCATCGCCTACCAGCCTTCCGTGTTGCATGAGCGCCCGCAGGGGCTGGGCCTGCGCCGCTTTCTGGCAACGGACTGAACATAAAAAGATCAGTGCCGGATCTTTACGACCAAACCCCGCAACGGCGCATCTAGTGCGGGGGGAGCATGCCGGAAAAA
The DNA here is from genome assembly GCF_003207795.1 of Komagataeibacter nataicola. Taxonomy (GTDB): domain Bacteria; phylum Pseudomonadota; class Alphaproteobacteria; order Acetobacterales; family Acetobacteraceae; genus Komagataeibacter; species Komagataeibacter nataicola. The sequence goes on from NZ_NIRT01000012.1 coordinate 99,909, forward strand.
TCGGGTGCGTTAAGCCCCGAGGCTTCCAGTTGCGCCGTGATCGCGGCTTTCAGCCGGTCCAGCGCTACAGCACTCGTTCCTTCCGCCCGGGCGACAAGAACCGCCTGAGTGTTGGAGGCGCGTAGCAGCCACCAGCCATCAGGCGTGGTCACGCGCACGCCGTCAATGGTGGAGACACGTGCGCCGCTGCGTTCCAGCCGCGCAGCCACTTCGGCAATCACCGTGAATTTGCGGGTATCAGCGCAGGCAAAGCGCAGTTCCGGCGTGGAAACGGCAGCAGGCAGGCTCAGCCGCACATCCGAGAGCGGGCCCTTGAGGCGCGAGACGATGCCCAGCAGGCGGAGTGCCGCGTATAACCCGTCATCAAATCCGTACCAGCGATCGGCAAAAAAGAAATGACCTGACATTTCGCCTGCCAGCGGCGCGCCGGTCTCGGCCATTTTCATCTTGATGGGGGAATGTCCGCTCTTCCACATCAGTGGCGTGCCACCTGCGCGGTCAATCTCCTCAAACAGGGTCTGGCTTGCCTTGACATCGGCAATGACCGTGGCGCCTGCATGGTCGCGCAGGATGTCACGCGCCAGCACAACCAGAAGCTGGTCCGCCCACAGCACGGTGCCGGTATTGTCCACAACGCCAAGGCGGTCTGCATCGCCATCAAAGGCCAGGCCCAGATCAGCCCCCTCTTCCTTTACGGCGGCGATAAGCTGCTCGAGGTTGGCCAGAACGGTCGGGTCTGGATGATGGGCGGGAAAAGTGCCGTCAATTTCAGCGTTGAGAATGCGGTGTCGGCCCGGCAGTTTTTTTACCAGCAGCGACAGGATTTCGCCCGCAGCCCCATTGCCGCTGTCCCACACGACATTAAGGGGGCGGTCCGTGCCGTCCCAGTCGCGCAGCAGGCGGTCTACATAGGCGGGGATCACGTTCACATCGCGCGTGGCGCCAGTGGCCTGGGCCACGACATCGCCGCTTGCGGCCAGTCGCCCCAGTTCGCGGATCTGTTCACCAAAAAACGGTTTGTTGCCGAGCACCATCTTGAAGCCGTTATGGTCGGGCGGGTTATGGCTGCCTGTCACCATAATCGCGCCGTCGGCCCCCAGCGTGGTCGCGGCAAAATAGAGCATCGGCGTGGGGCCACGCCCGATGCGTAGTACGGTCATGCCGGATGCCATGGCCCCTGCCCCAAGCGCGCGCTCAAGGGCGGGGGATGACAGGCGTCCGTCATAACCGATGGCGACGATCGAGCCGCCAGCCCGTGCCACCATGGAGCCGAAGGTGCGGCCGATGGCATAGGCGTCGTCCTGCGTCAGGCTTTCGCCCACAATCCCGCGGATGTCGTATTCCCGCAGGCTTGTGGGGTCAAAATGGTGCCTGAAGCTCATTTATACTTTTTGAGGAATTCCCGCACGTCGCCCGCCAGGTCCTCGCGCGCGAGGGCGAAGGCGATCTGTGCCTCAAGGAAGCCCGGCTTGCTGCCGCAGTCGAAGCGCTTGCCTTCGTAGCGGTAACCGTGGAACGGCACGTGGCCAATGGTCTTGGCCATGGCGTCGGTCAGCTGCACTTCGCCGCCTGCACCTTTTTCCAGCTTGGCGAGGTGCTTGAGCACGTCCGCCGTCAGCACGTAACGACCGATGACCGACAGGGTCGAGGGCGCGTCCTTGGGGTCGGGCTTCTCAACCAGGCCCTTGACTTCAACCGTCTTGCCGTCATCGGCGCCGACATCGAGGATGCCGTAGCTGCCGGTCTGCTCGCGCGGCACTTCGGTCACGGCCAGCACGTTGCCGCCGGTCTTGTTGTAGACTTCAACCAGCTGGCCAATGCAGGACTTCTCGCTCTGCACCACGTCATCGGGCAGCAGGATGGCGAACGGGTCGTTGCCAATGAACTCACGCGCACACCAGATGGCATGGCCAAGGCCAAGCGGCTCCTGCTGGCGCACGGACAGCATGGACCCCGGGGTCACGCGTGTGGCTTCGAGCGCCTTCAGCGCCGAGGTCTTCTTGCGGGCCTTCAGCGTGTCTTCGAGTTCGTAGGAAATATCGAAATAGTCGATCAGGGAATCCTTGCCCCGGCTGGACACGAGGCAGAATTCCTCGATCCCGGCTTCACGCGCTTCGTCGATGGCGTACTGGATCAGCGGACGGTCGACAACGGTGAGCATTTCCTTGGGCACGCACTTGGTTGCGGGCAGGAAACGGGTGCCAAGGCCGGCAACCGGCAATACGGCTTTTTTAAGGGGCTTGATCACTAATATTTACCTCAAGATGCATGAGACTGTGTAGAATTTTGTGCGGTGGCACTTTTTCAGGCCATTGGGAAACGATCATCGAACATGATGGCGAGCTGGCATCTGACAGCATACCATTCGC
>NZ_NIRT01000100.1 GCF_003207795.1 Komagataeibacter nataicola
AGCGGCTTGGCGAACAGGTAGCCCTGCATCACGTCGCAGTTCAGTTTTTCCAGCAGGTCGCGCTGCTGCTCGGTCTCGACGCCTTCGGTCACGACCGTCATGCCCAGCCGCGAGCCGATGCCGATCACCGCCATGGTCACGGCCTGGGCGTTGGTGTCGTGCTCGAAATCATTGATGAAGCTGCGGTCGATCTTGATCTCGGTCAGCGGCAGGCGGGTCAGCCGCGAGAGCGAGGAGTAGCCCGTGCCAAAATCATCCATCGACAGGCCACAGCCGATATTGCGGATCGACTGGAGCACTTCCTCGGTGTCGCGGCTGTTATCCATCATCACGCTCTCGGTAATTTCCACCGTCAGGCGCGCGGGCTTGAGGTTATGGTCCTTGAGCAGGGCCGCGATATGCTCGGGCAGCGCGCGGTTGCGGAAATGCACGGCAGACAGGTTCACGGCCACGGTGGGCACATGCACGCCGTCGCGGTCCCATTTCACGATCTGGCGGCAGGCCTCGAG
>NZ_NIRT01000013.1 GCF_003207795.1 Komagataeibacter nataicola
ATGCCTGTTTAATATTATCCAATGCAAGATATAAACGACCATCTGCTGAAATAGCATAATCTGCATTACGAATATTAACTTTATCAAACGCAAACTTAACACCTTCTTCGGATGCCTGTTTAATATTATCCAAACCAAGATATAAACGACCGTCTTTTGATATAGCGTTATCTATGCCTGTGATACGTTCAGGTTTTAATTTATTAATCAAACGTTCTACCGGCATCATATAAGCATCGGTAACGGCTGAATTACCCTTACATTTCATCTGCTGAATAGTTTTTGTGTATTCATCATATTCAACAGTGACATGGGGGAAGTTATCTTTATCACGCAATGAAAATATCGTCTTATCATCATATCCACCACGTCCTACACAATTCCCCATAGCGTTTCCTTCGAAATCTTTTGCCTCTGGTGTTTCCAATTTTACCCATTGAAAACCACCTTCGTAATTAAGTATCGGGGTAACATCATCAGGATTTCCCCTGAATTCAGATAACTTTTCAGCCTTTTTTGCTAACCCGTCATGCCATTTTTTCTGGTGTGTCTGTGCATCTTTCCAGGAAATACGGTCAATCCTTCCTGCAAGTTTTGGGTCTTCCACCTGCAAACCATGCAACCAGTCCCTCGTGTTATCGATATCGGTTTCATCTGGAAGTTTATATTCATTTTGACGGGCATATGTTTCCAAACGTCTTTTTATCCATTCCCTGGCAAAAACAGGAAAACGTTTGGCATATTCATTTACTTGTTTCTGGATATCAGTAAGTTTCCTGTTTTCTTCCGCAATCTTTCTTTGTTTTTTTTCATTAGTCATATCGTCATCCTCCTACATGTTATGAACCTTTTTTTTATGTTACCGGGTATCATTACATATAACAAAGGCTTGCATGGATTACTAATGACTTATTAATATGTTTTATACCTCATTATGTTTTATATAATACGACTACATGACACATGTTTTGTTTTTGATGCTATCGCATATCAAGCCCGGTATGTGATATAGTTTACATATGATATGATTAAAGATTTCGCTCTTAGCGCCTGCGGCGTTTCAGTCTTCATGTGACCCGAAGGGCTGATCGATTTTCAGAACATCATTTTTTTGCTGACACTCACCTACCACGGGCTTGATGTGTCTTTGACACATAGCGCGATAGCGCCCCCTTCCCTGTCATCATATATAGAAAAAGCCCCCTGAAATCCAATTCCAAGGGGGCTGATTGCTTATTATTCATAACAGGCATGTCATCAAAGTGTATGTGTAAAGTCTTCTTCTTCTGTTTTTACCTGTGCTTGTGTTTCAGGTGCCGGAATGTTTTTAATGTTTTCGGCTACTTCTTTTAGTTTATCACGAACAGATTCAGGTGTATGTTTCGATATTTTGTTAATATCATGTCTAATGACTTCGGGGTTATCATGTATGACATCAAAATCATGTTTAAAGTCATCTCTCATACTTCTTAATTCAATTGAAGGCTTGAACTTAACAGGTTCCTTTTTTTCTTCATGATGTTCACCTGTTACATAATCTTTGATTGCCATTGCCTTCGATTTGAACCAGTTTGTGACTTTTTCAAACCCTTTGGGTTTGGCATCTTCAATAGCCTGGTGTCTTTCTTCCCGATATTTTTCAACGAAAGCCTCAGCCTTTCTTTGAAGGGGTGTGTTATCCACGGAATAAAGTTTGGCATCTTTTATGTTTTGTGGATGTATTCTTTTTAAATTACTACCGTTAGCAACAAAATTCTGTGCCCTGGATGACCAATCTTCAATCGTCTTCGTGTGACTGATGTCAACGATAGAAAACGTTTTGTATGTGGTCGCCTGGTTAGCCACAGCCTGCTCACCTACATGCCATCTTCCATTTGTTTCAACACAATACGGTAAATCCAACGGGTCTGCATGTGTGAAGGCTATTCCCCGTGAACTTGCTTCGTTCATGGCATTCACACCAACATACACATTGCCTTCTTTATCCATGCCAAATGGTTGCCCATCAGGAAGATTATACGGTGACGTTGATATGTGAACATCCTTGATGTCATTGACCTTGATAACCTTGTCCTGCAAGTTCTTACCAATATGGATTTTGCCCTCACTATCCTGTATGAAATCAATATTCTTCTTAATGTTGCCTTCCATCTTGACAAACACGTTGTCATCACCAGCCTGAATAATCTGTTTTCTACCAGCATACAGATGTCCGGCATCATCAATAGCCATGCCATTTTTTATTTTGACATTTCCATTGGTGAACTTTTCACCTTTCATAACAGCATAATCTATGAAAGTTCGGTCGATATATAAGCGTCCACTATCAGCCAATGCGTAGTTATCAACACTTTTTATGTTAACCTTATCAAATGTTACGCCATCACGTGCCGCCCTGTTGATATCACCCATGTTAGTGTAAACATGACCATCACGACTTAACGCCATATCTTCCTTCAATGATGCCGTCACAAACGAAACACCAGAATCCGACGCTTTCTTGATGCTATCCCGACCATAATAAATCTTGCCGTTATCATCTTTTCCCCAAGGAATATCATTTTTAATTGCTTTCGGTGCTATGGCGCTCAATACATCTTCAATATATGGCGCATATGGTCCCGTATCATTTTTGAATTCTTGTTTATCTTTATTGATGCGGATGATGTCGGTAACTTCACCTGTGTTTTCATTATACGTTAATGAAATAGGATTCGTGAAACCCGACATCGAACCCCTGTGTTGTAAATTAAAATTATAGATGCCACCCTCTCCATCGGTGACATCCCATGTATAATTATTGTCATATTTCATAATTTCTGACATCGAATATTCCTCCATTTTGTTGACGCGGCTATTTTCATAACCACTATACATTTTAGAATATCCGATATTTAAGCAAAATGCCGGGTTATTGTTTATTTACATCATCCCCCTTCTTTGGTGGTTTCCAAGACCATGTATGTTTTGGCCATGGTCCACATTCTACAGGGGCGTCAAAGTCTTCTCTCACAACATTGCTGAACCATTCCCCTTCCCTTTCAGGGTAGTCACGTCCTGAAACCTTATAATATTCCGTTGCCATCAGTCTTTTCATGTTTGCATAAGCTATTCCAATAGCATTATGCAATTCACGTCTGTTCGGGGATGAACCTTTTAGTTCTTTATACATGATTGCCCAAGGCAACGTGTCAGCTTTTACATAAACCTGGTCATTCACATCATAGACACCATTGTCATCTATTAAGAATAATGTCTTATCAAGATATTTAGCCTGTGTTTTCGTGCTATCCTTAGACTTCAAATAAACCAAATCTATTTCATATGCCCGTCTTGGGTAATGTGAAATAATATAGGCGCAATCTTTTTCCATTTCATCAGGATTGTTTTTTACAGCCTCAAGGTAAGATTGAAACTGCTTATCTGTTATGAACATATTACTTATTGTTGTCATTTTACTTTCTCCCTTTGTTGTGCAACATTCCCATTATGGTCATGTCATCTGCATATTTATTATGATACCAGATGGCATGACATTTTAAGAAGAACTCTATTTATTAATTTGGTGTGTAAACATTGTAGCCTTCATGCCCAGGTGTCCAATTCATTGTAATCGTGCTTCCGTCACCGGGCGAAAACGTGAATTGTTGATTTGCCCCCGTTTTCACTTGTGGTGAATTCTTGGCTAAGTTCGTATAATCGGTTGCAGACAAACCATCTGCTAATGTCGATGACTGGCTATCACCATTGGATGGCGTCAGCATATCATTTGCAATAGTTGAACCATATTCCGACTTCAACTGATTACCATAATTGGACATGTAAGCCTGATACTCGCTTAATGAATTAATCGGTGTCCCGTCATCTTCATACAAACCAGATATGGCAACATCCCCACTATACCCTTCATCTTGTGCTATCTTGCTTGCCAGATTGATGACATTCAGTTCGTCAACACCCGTATATGCCCGTTCAGCCCCCGATATCTTGTTCAGGACCGCATATAACTGTTTCTGCAATTCAGTCTCTTCCGATGTGTCGGAATCAGAACCAGAACCGCTGCTAACAGAACCACTACCTGAACTGGATGAAGATGACGGGGCGCTACAGCTTACCGGTTCGTTCACCAAGCTACCGGCAATCTTACAATACACAGATTCCAGATTTCCCCCTGTAAGAGCAATCACAGAAATAAGAACAACTGCAATCAGTAATATCATGATGGCATATTCAACAGCGGTCACACCGTCATCATTTTTTATATCAGTCATTTTAAAACTTCCCCCCTAATAACATGCATAACGATTATGTTAGACATATTATTATTGTAAGGTCTTCGAACACATAAAACCAAGGAAGTTAATATGATACCCGACTATAAAGATTGACAAACCGAGCAAACAATATCATTTTTCGATGACATTTTTTTTGGTTAGCCATGCATTGGTATACTGTTTGCCAGATGAAGGTGTGTTCTCGGATATAGTTGAAGAACAGATTGATGTAACCATCATCCATGATTTTTGAACCAGCCTTGCCCCTGATATCGATCAGAATGCAGGGCTTTTTTTGTGTTCAGTTTTCATGTTCACGGAATGTTACAGGAAATTACCGCAACCGTTAAAAAGCCGTTACACGTGTGTTTTGCAAACCGTTACAAATGCATTCCACAAATGCTAAAAAACATAACTATTACAACAGGTTACATACGGTTTCAGGTTTTCGTGTTGAACACGGTAACATGTTCAAAAACTGATTTTTTGGAAAAATGGACCCCGCCGGGGCGCTCTCAAGTCATCAAAAATTGGATGTTTCCAAAAACACCAAAATAATAAATGTTGACTATTGTAATGTGTTCAGTAATTTATCAGTAATATTTACACAAACGTTACCCGTTTGTCAATTCACCAAACTGGTTATAAGGAATCTATATAACCAGATTGCCGAATCTTCTCTTTGGATTGGTTTTCAGGAATTCAGATTCCTAATCGATTTCGAAAACTATATTTTTTGTCTTATGGTGCTATCGCACTGAGATGCTTTGCATCTCAAGCCCGGTGGTGGTGTGTGTTATCAAAAAAAAGCAGGTCTAAGAATTCCTTAAGCGCCTGCGGCGTCATTCGTTAGCAAACACCCGAAGGGCTGAATCGATATCACATCCATGGAATGCTTGAAGACACACACCTACACGGGCTTGGTAAGGCGATATGCCTTACAGCGCGATAGCGCCCCCTTCCCCGTCATCAACCACACCAGGCACCTCGTTATCCAGGCATCCCACCAGGTCATCACCACAGCCTCGATGACACGACCAGACCTTACAGGATGACCATACAGCCACATCCACCCGTTAACCCGTGACTTTGACCACCCTGTTAGCAGAATGCCCCTGAAAACGTCTTATATGGCTTTACACGGAACATCAGGTCATCACCACAGCCTCGATGACACATCACCAGACCTCACAGGATGCCCATACAGGGGTGTCGGACCAGTTTTCCCTATACGGGGCATATCACCAGTTCACACAGCCACCAGCGCCATGTCATCAACCACGAACACAGCAACACGCCCCTGAAAGCCACAGGATGCCCGTACAGACCCATTCAGGTGACCAGGCATCCAATTTTACCATGTCGGGGGCATAACCCTTGCGTTAGCATCATCTAACAGGCGTTAACACAAACATTCACATTACGTTAAAAAACAGTTCAAACGGAAATTAAAACGGTATCAGGACGTTGTCACTCATGTTGTTCGGGGAATGTTATAGGCAATAAAAAAAGCGAAACCATCAGGCATCGCTTTCATGTTGATTGTTCAATTTGTGTCATCTTATTTGGCATCAATATATTTCTGCTTGTAATAAGTGACAACAGAACGTGTGACATTCATGTTTTTGGCAATTTCCATTTGTGAAAAGCCTTCATAATACAGTTTCATGAATTCTTCTTGGCGTTTGTCTTTGCGCAACTTCTTGAAGTCTTCATGGTCTTTCTTGGTGAACCATCGGTTCTTATAGTTCACCACACTACTTTCAGACATTTTGTATTTCTTGGCCGTCTCAAGCAAACTATGCGTTATCAAATAGTCTACAAAACCATCCCTGTAATCTTCATTCATTATAGTCATCATAACCCCCTATCATTCTAAGTCTTCATCATCATGCCATTTCCTGTTCCTTATCTTACTATATTTCACTTTTGGTTCTACTTTCAATTCGTATTTAACCTTTTGTAGAATTTCAGGCTCTTCTTCACCTCTCCAGCCATCCATGTTCGACAACATCCCTACAAAATGCTTGTCAATCTTCTTCGCATTGCGACGATGTGAAAACTTAGAACTCATAATCTTATCCTCCAGTCTGTTTAAATATGCTCCCCCGCATACCGTCAGGAAACACAACGCTTCCCTATAATTTTAGTTAATCATATTAATTGGAATTATGTAAAATATGTTAAGCAAACATTTAATAAGCATAAAAAGATTTCCTTAGTGTCTGTAGTAAAATCTTTTATTTAAATGGTTAACATGTTCTATATGCTTGTAATTTAGTCATGATATTTGATTTAATAAAAGTATGAAGTGATGTGACATATTATTTTATGTTTTCGTCGCATGATTTTAGTTATTAGGGGGATAATACAATGTGTCAAAAACGTCTTATCAATGATAGCAAGCAGTTAAGTTTCATGGATTTCGTAGCAGGAACGACACCGTTTGAATGTGATGATGCTCCAGTGAAGGCGAAGAAGGTTACGGTTCGTGCCCGTGGCAAGCGTTCAGGTTCGGTAAAACGCATTAATAAGAACCAGTATGATTTGCTTGATTTTCTATCAAAGATGCCTGTTTTCCAGAAGAAGGCGAAAACAGAAGACGTTAAGGAAGTTAAAGAACCAGTTCAGCATGTAGAACCGGTCAAGGTTCAAGGGGAACCAGTTAAGAATGATGTAGCAGTAAAGGAGAAGGAACCAATGATTAAGATTAGTGAAGAAAAGCGTTCATGGAATGCTATGCCGGTTTATCGCATACAACAGTTAGCGAAGGGTGGCATTAAGAAGGTCACATATGACACATACCGCAAGACTGCGGCAAAAGAAGAAGAAGAAATCAGGCTTGCAACTGAGGCTTTCATGAAGAAAAATGGCGTGACCCGTTTTCCAGCGATGTATGCCGAAGGGTCAACGCCTGATGCCGATACTTATAATATCATGGCGTAGGAAGTGAATAATCATCATGGTCATCATCATCATGTGATGGCTCTGATGTCGCTGTATGAACCTGTAATAATGAAGGCGCTACTGTTTTAGGTGGCGCTTTATCTGTTTGTGGAATTCTTGCATCTGGATTTGATGCTGGTTTTTCCTTTTCCTTGTTATCCTGGTTTATCTCGCTTTTATTCTCAGGTTTTACAGGTTCATGTTTTTCAATGCGTTCATCCAGTGGTGCAGGTTTAGGTGGTTCCACGGGGGCTGGTGCAGGTGTTGCTTGTTTTTCAGCATTTGCCTTGGCATCAATTACGTATTCAAGTCCATATGGAATTGTAATCATATTCCCAGGAATCTGAAACATGCCAATCATGGCATCGTTGCCGCCTTTAATAGCCATCTCGAAATCATCGGCATGGTCCAGAAAGCTTTTTAATTGCTGAATTTCAGGTGCCATTCTATGACCAATTTCCAAACGCTGTTCCCTTGTCATTTGTGATAAGCATGATATTTTCCTAATGTCATCTTTTTCATTGGTGGCAACAACTCTAAACTTTGATTGCTGGCGTCTTAATTCTTTTTCCATCAGTTTCATTTGTTTCCATGCAGGGTTTCGGAAACTAAACCGACCAACGTTGTTCTTCAATTTGAACTCTTTGATGTAAATAATTAATGCCGTAAGGTCACCACGAACAGCCTCAGTCTTCTTTTTACGTTCGGTGATTTTCGGTGTGGCGATTTCTTCAACACTTGGAATCTTATTCGATAAGGCTTCAATCATCTGTAATGCCCAGGCTTTTGTGTTCGCCAGGTTCTCCAGTGCCCTATCAGGACCACTTGGATTTTGTGATTCATTCGGCTTTATGTTTTTGATAAAAGCATCCATCTTGCTCCTGATGGCATTTTCCATCATGCTTTCCGGCAATTTGACGTTCGTTAAAACTGGTGGGTCCATGGCAAGGCAAGCCTTGGCAACCATCTGTTTGAAATCTTTTGACCCCTTCACCTGAACCGTTGTCCACCCTTTTTGCTGAATCAAGTTCGCCATTTTCTGTGCAGATTCAGCATCCATATGTTCATGGCTTTTGTATTTCAGGATGTTCCCGTGGTCTTCCAATGGTACGCCATTCGGCAAGTTCATGGTGACATGCTTGTTCTGGATATCGAAATGCAATGGACCATATCCAGCATGATAGCCCTTTTGCGTCATGTTGACCCAGAACTTGGATTTCTCATCATCTTCTTCATCGGTGTATAAAGGTTCAACACTGTTCCCGAAATCTTCTTCATCACCAGATGACTTTTTAACCTTCTTCGTATCTTCTTCGATAACAGGTGGTGTGTTTCCTTCTTCATTCCTTTGCATCATTGCTATGAATTCATTAAATGAAACCTTTTTATTATCTTCCTGATTTTTTAGGAAATATTCATAACACTTCTTTGCATCAGCAATGTCTTTGTCACATAATACATCTATGCCCCCCTGATAACGCATCCACCGCATATTTTTGTTATTTGTTATGCTCATTGTAATCACCCTCCTTTTAAAGTTTCGTGACAAACAAATAGTTTGACATACAAAACATGTTACCGGGATGCATGGAAATATAATACGAATTCAGGATATTAAACGATTTGTCTTTGATGCTTCGCATTGATACGGCTTTGCCGCATCAGGCCCGGTATGGTGATTGTTCCCATAAAAAAGCAGCATTTAAGATTTCGCTTGAGCGCCTACGGCGTAAAATGCTGACAAATACCCGAAGGGATGAATTCGATATCCAGAACATCATTTTTTGCTAACACACACCACCACGGGCTTAGGTGATATGCTTTGCATATCATAGCGCGATAGCGCCCCCTCCCCTGGTGACCAGTTCATCCAAACTGTAGACAAAAAAAAGCCACCCTATGATATGGATATCAGGGATGGCTCCTTAATTCACGGAATGATGTGTGGACTAAGAAGCCCGAACCTTTTTCTTTATTATTTTTAGTTCGTTGGCTTCACGTTTCTTCATTTCTTCAACACGTTCCAAGCCAAATGCATTGCCGGTCTCGGTGAAGAAATGGTGTGACCCGGTGATGATGTCAGACACATAGCAGTTCTCAGGAACGAAGGAAGACGATGACAGAAGATGCTTGATTAATCTGTTCGTGTTGTATGCTTCATCCAGGATGTAGGATGCTAACAAGTCACGACCAGCCTCAAGCCAATCCTTGCCCGTTCCATATGTTGAACATTTGTATTCATTCTGAATCAGGAAAAAGCGGTCAACGGCATTCTTCCTGTTCGCTACATCATTCAGGCTGCGCAACCAGAACCGGCGTGAATCCTGATAATGCATCTGGTCACGAACAGCATTGCGGAAATCATTTGCCGAACCAGAACGGTCCTTCAAAATCGACGTCATATACAACTGCGCATGCGGAATGCTGTTGAATGTCTTCTTAGACCAAAGCGGTCCACGTTCCTTATTAAACCCGACCGTAAACACATAACCGTCTTCAAGACCTTTCATGCCATACACAAGGGTCTTGTCACGGAACAAAATCAAACGGTGATGTTCAGGTAATTTTTCATGCCCGTTCGCAACATCAAAAAAGATTTCATCATTCACATCTTGCGCAATATGGAAGACGCACAATTCAGTGAACTTGTCTTCCGATAGCCCGACGAATGACGGTTCAAAATCCATCTTCAGTAGGACAGATGCCTTGAACAGCGTAAACGCATATTCCGCAATATACGGATACAAACGTTTATTAAGACCAGGCTCCGCCTTCACGATATCAAGCATGTCCATCAGACGATGACGAACATTTAATGCACTGATAACGCTCGCCCGGCTCACTGATATCGGGTTGAAGATATCTTTGACGTTTAACAGCATGTGCTGTTTTGCACGTTCCATAGCTGTTGCCGTCATACCAATTCCCCCCCCGAAATCAAAGCCTCAGTGAACTGCGACATAAGGCGTGTGGTTTCAAAATCATAACTCCACGTGATACGCGAATTTACGACATCCCCGATACAATACCCGTTTGTCGGGGACATTCCAAGCGCAATCACACCGACATCTGTTAATATTCCTACATTAACTGTTATAATGTCATCACTTTCAATAAGTTTCCCTTCCTGAAATCCTATATAAACTTCCACAAGTTTATCAGCATTCACGAAAAAACCTGATTTTGTGAACTCACGCGCATAATGTTTATCCATTTCCGTTATATCAATCATTTCACATCTTTCATGCGCAATCTTCAATAAAAGATAATTGGCATGTTCAATGCACTTCCAAGAAACTTCATCATATTCAGGATTGTCATGTATCCAATTCACACAAAGATTAATGCACTGTTTCAATATTCTTTTATAATCAGGAACATCATATGAAACCCCCGAAATAGAACATAAATATTTTCTTACATCATCAACTGTTCTTATATCCATATCAGCTACCCCCCTTTTTTTGTTACTTAACTCCCTTTTATGATAACAGCCATATTAAGCAAATTCTATATAATTGAAATATGTTAAATAAAAAAATGACACGATAACAAATGCCATCATGCCATCTTAATCATATTATGATTTATTATTTTTTTGCTATCTTTGGGAACAACTCTTCCGATGATAGATTAAACCCTGGTTTCCCTTCCTGATTGTTCAATATGACATTCAAAGGAAAAGAAATCCCCTGAACTCCAAACGTGAACCCTTGAAGACGATTGCTATTATAATCAGCAGGGATGCTATCCATGGAAACTGTTAATTCAGGAAAACCATGAACAGCCTCCTCAAAACCAGGTATGTTCGCATGAATTGTCATCGGGTCATCAATCATTTCATGATAAATATTCTCACCATACTTTAATCTAACACTTTCAAGATATGGCGTGACATATGCATCCATGGTCAAGATATCAGGTATCAGCTTGCCATCAGCCGTTTCCAGACCCGTTATCTTGTCAACAGGCGTGTCAGTCTTATGGTTCATAACCTGATAATAGTGTGCCCCCTGTTTGTATTCACGGGCAATGCGCTTATACCATTTTAATGATTCAAAGCCGTTCATGTGAACGTCAGCGTATTCCGTTCCACCAAGTTCGGTTGCATGCGCTACCTGAAAACTACAAGCAAGACATGCAATGGATAAAAGACGCTTTATCATTATATGCGCCTCCCATGACGAATAACAGCCTTGATGATATCAGCGATTAAAATTCCACCAGCAACGACACAACTGATTTTGATGACATCTTTTACATCAGGCGATATACCCGTATTGGTTGCCGTAACCGTTTCTTCTTCTAATTCATCAGGGTCATAATTATTTTCAAGTTTACCATCAAATACAGATTCATCTATGAAATCATCTTCTTCAACAGATGCATCTACATAGTTTTCATCATTATGGTCCTTTACTGTTACAATGCTATCCTTTTCACCATATGAATCCAGAATCTCATTTAACCATCTATAATCATTCAATGCTTTTATAAGCCTGCGGGAACTTATAACCCGGTTATCAGGGGCATACAGTCTGTTAACTTCATCAGTTAACATCTCATGATTTGTTAGATAATCATTTGATATTAAAAACTTCCTTAAATCTTCATTGTCATTAAGAAGTTTTCTTGTTTCAGTTAATGTTAATTGCTTTAGCGTCATGGCTTATTTCCTCCTTTGATTGTTATCCCCCCACTTGTTATCAAGTAAGGCTATAATTCCAGTATATGAGGAAATATATGACACTTGCAATAAAGATGACATATTATGTGTTATCTTATGTTTAATTTTCTTGACATTTGGCATTGTTTCGTGATTGTATGACTTTAGACGGTAACACCCGTTTATATCTTGATAGTGTTTCCCTCTTTCACTGTTAAGATATGAGTTCTCCTCCTTTGTTGTAGACCATGAACGTTTCCTCTTTTATCGTTCATGGTCTTTTTTATGTTTTCATGTCATATTAATTGATATGAAAATGTCACCCGATGAAGAACGAAACCTTGTGTTATCAACACAACTGAAGGCGTATGCCTCATGGTGTTTCATTCTTACGTGTCAAAGATGCAGACGGGAATCAAACATCCAGGTTAGGACGTTATCCAATTATAATGGAATGCATGTTCGGGATGTGATGCGCAGGTTCCGATGCAAACAATGTGGCTCCTACCCGGCATCCATCTATCTTCAAAAAGGAAAAAAATCGGTTCCACTTTGAAACCGCTCACGGAATGTTACAGAAAATTACCAATAGCGTTAAAAAGCCGTTACACGTGTGTTTTTCAAGCCGTTACAAATGCATTCCGCAAATGCTAAAAACATAACCATTACAACAGTTTATATACGATTTCAGATTTTCGTGTTGAACACGGTAACATGTTCAAAAACTGATTTTTCGGGAAAATGGACCCCGCCGGGGCGCTCTCAAGTTGTCAAAAATTGGATGTTTCCAAAAACACAAAAATAATAAATGTTGACTATTGTAATGTTTTCAGTAATTTATCAGTAATATTTACACAAATGTTACCCGTTTGTCAATTCACCAAACTGGTTATAAGTAATATCTATAGCCAATTTGCTGAATCTTCTCTTGAGAATAGTTTTCAGGAATCTGTTTTAGAATCTGAATTCATGAAAACTATATTTTTTGTCTTTGGTGCTATCGCACTGAGATGCAAAGCATCTCAAGCCCGGTGATAATGTGTGTTATCAAAAAAAGCAGGGTTTAGAATTCGTCTCATGCGCCTGCGGCGTTGTTCGTCATCAAACACCCGAAGGGCTGAATCGATATCCAGGTTGCATCATCTGTAAACTATTATTATACACGGGCTTGACGCGCGATAGCGCCCCCTTCCCCGTCATCAATCAACCACCACACCTGGTCATCACCCATGAAACAGATGACACGACCAGACCTTACAGGATGACCATACAGGGGCATTCCCCCATTATCCCGTCACATTGGTCAGCCCGTCACCAGAATATCCCTGAAAACGTCTTATATGGCGTTACGTGTTACATCACCATGACCATACACACGCCTAAAACCCCGTAGGATGACCATACAGGGCTTTTTGTAGGCAAAAGGTATAAAACCACCCGATTACGTTTTTTGGCTTTCAATTTCGGCTTGTGCCTTGTTTTTCGCATCAGCAATCTGTTCGGGTGTTGCAGGCTTTCCGTGTAGGAACCACAGTTGCTCATCGGGGTGGATGACGAAGACGCCGGCGGAAGGTTCATACCGATATCGGGATGCCACGGACACACAGAAGATGACGGGGTTATCGTTATCGACCATGCGTGCCATGTCATCCGTGTTCAGTGTCGGGTTTTTCCGATAATTGGAACCATAGACAATGAATGGACACACCTGGACGGCGAACTCAGCGCATTCCCGATGCATAGGGAAGTCGGAATAAACACCAGCATGTGCCGATTTCGGACCACCCACAAATGCGCAATGGCGACCAAGTTTTTGACCACATATCCAACAGGTTTTGAATTGCATGGCATGACGGGCATATTCCGCATTCATGGTTGTCAGGTCAGCCACGCCATTTTTCCATGATGCAAACTTTGGAATTGGCATGCCATTAGATAGCCTGGGAAGACCAAGACAACGTGTCGGAATCTTAACACCACGAATTACATTGCTATCAGTCATGACTATTCCTTTTGATATGTCATGATAATAACTCACTAGATATCAAGCAACAACTAGAGAATTCTTATTTAATACATATTGATAGCATGCCGCTGAACTGATAACACACATTATCCACAGGCTTAGTGATATGCTCTGCATATCATTGCGCGATAGCGCCACTACGATATCAAAGGACTGGTTATGTTTGAAAAGTTTGATAACGTTTTTATATATGCCACATTAAAAGATGATAACAATTTACCAACGCGGTGGCTGTTATGTTATTCAATCAACAAAACAGATAACACTGTATCAAATATGGAACTGAATCTTGTATCATTCCATGATGAATTGATTTCAAGTGTTTTCGTTGTTAAAAACCAGATTGCTGTTATCGGAAACCAAGATTCTGATTTTAAACAACGGGCATTGGCTGTTTTGCGTGATGCCATTAATAGCGATGGACCCATAACAGGTGACATCAAACAAGAAGAAAAGGACTTGCTTACAAGACATCTACACAATGCGTATAGAAGTCAAGCAGGCAAGCCCCTAACCCTGTTTAACAGGTTCCGTGCATTATTTGCTTTTTACGCCTGTTACTTTGCGTGACGCGCGCTTGCGTGCAGGTGCCTTCTTCGGTTCCGTTTCCTTCGCGTCGGGCTTTGCTGTTTCTTCCGCCTTGGTTTCTTCTTTGACGGGTTCAGCCTTCGGTTCGGTCACAGGTTCCACGGTTTCAGTCACTTCGGTCACTTCGGTCACTTTCACGGGGACAACGGTTTCTTCGGTTGCCACAGGTGCGGCATCAGGGACCGTTGTTTCATCCGCTTTGAACAAAGCAGGGTCCATCGTTTCCAAATGCTGTTCGATATCCCGTGGTTCTTCGAAGACAAACCCGTTCAATTCATCTTGTTCTTCAATTGTCATGTCATCCCCGTTTTCACGGGCAAGGTCATCATCGGATTTGTCAACAATATCAGGATTGATGTGGTCCGGTGATTTCAGCAGATTCGGGACACCTCTAACCAATTCATCCCGATATTCGGCAACACGCTTATCAAGATATTTGACCAAAGGGGCATCAAGGGGAATGCTGATACCCATACCTTCACCAAAGCGCCACCGTTCCCAATCAATGCCACCATCGGGCTTGGTGAACTTGTCAATGTAAGCAAGCTCACGTGACTTCTGTGCCTGCTTTTCTTCGGGGGTAGAAGGTTTCTTGAACTTGCGACCAAGTCCCATGGTTTTTGCAAGGAATTGGCGATAGACCGTGAAACCAGGCGCAGTCATCGGATAGGAATCAGGAAGTCCCCACTTCTTCCGATATTCTTCCGGCGACAGATTGAATTTGGTTTCCAGATAACGGGCAAGGGATGACTTGCGAACCCCGTCTTCCAGGCAATAGATGCCACCAGGCGTCACAGACTTGTCGATTGCGATTGCGGGTACCTGTTCGATGACAGGCTTTTCAGGTGCCGACACTTCCACCACGGTTTCCACGGGGGAAGATGCCACTGGTGCCGGGGGCATGGAAATGGATGTTCCACCCATCAGACCTTCACGGACGGCTTGCATCAAACGGGGAAGGTCTTCCAGCGCAACAGTGTTCTTCTGCAGATATTCCCGAACAATGCTGGTCGTCGCGTCAATCAGTTTTTCGTCGCTCATGTCACATGCCCTTGCTTTGCTAATGACATGACACCGTTTCCTTGTTTGTCATGTCATCCTGATACGGCAACCCGCATCAAGTTAGTTAGATAGTCTTAAACCTTCTTTGATACCTTTTCAACTCTAAAAATGTATTATGGCATGCATTTCTTAGTTTTATGACATTCATGTGTTATCATAAAAATTAACACAACAATTAAATAGGAGGATAACGTTATGAAAATACCTGATAATTTTAAAAAGACATATTCGGAAGAACATAAAAATAAGATTGCAAACAATTATGGTGTCTCAGAAGGAACTGTTTATCGCTGGGCAAGAAACCGTGGATTAACAAACTCACGGAAAATCGAAATTCCTGATGACCTAGCAGAGACATTAAGTAAGATGACACAGAATGATGCAGCTAAACATTATGGTGTCAGTGCCCGAACAATCCAGACATGGCGTAAAACGAAAAAACTACCACCATTAGTCATCAAGCGTGATTACATAAAGAAGTTCAAGCCTGAAAATATGCATCCAGAAATAAAAGACTTAATGGATTCAGGACTTGGAACAAAAGATATTTGCGAAAAATTAGGAATGTCGTTAACAACACTTGTCCTTCTCAAGCATCAAACAGGTTTACATGTAAGACCAAAAATTAAAAGCAAAGATATGCCCGTTGATTTACTGAATGATAAAAATATATCCGATAAAGATATCGCAAAAATATATAATGTTAAACCAAAAACAGTCCATTCTTGGAGATGCAAACTGAAAAAGGAAAAATAAGAAATAAGACAACAAAAAAGGGTCACACATCGTGACCCTTTATTTTTATCTGATACCCTTTTTTTTGGATATCAGGAAGATGTAGCAGCGTTAGACAAGTTGTTTGCAACGTTATTGAAAACGTTAGACAAGTTATTACCTACGGCTGTAACAGCACCAATGATAACAACAGCAATCAATGCAGCAATCAAGCCATATTCAATAGCAGTTGCACCGTCTTCAGCCTTGGCAGTATTCATAAGTGTTTTCATATTAGTTTCCTCCTTAATTAGTTGTCGGTATTGACAACAGTTGAATGAAAAACACACCTTGTGTTTCCCTATAACGATAATGTTATCAGTATTAGTATGCATAACCAAGAAAAACGCACTAACTTTTTTATCGCCTATAATTACATGCCATAAAAGCCATGTGTGATTAGGTAACATGCAACCATTATAATCACGAAAGCGATAAATAGGTTTATGCAGATATTGAAAACAAACCTTAATAGTTTCATATGCCCCCTCCTAATATTTTCTGTTCATCCACCAGCAGTTCTTCTGAAGGGAACATGTCATCTTCGTATGACTTGAAAGCATCTTCATCTACACGCAGACGGTTGTTTCCAGGTTCAATATATCCAGACTGATTTTTTGCAGTTACGATTTCGTTTTCCTGAAGAACTTTGTTATCCCCAGATGCCGTGAAGATATTATTTTCATCGTCATCAATTGTCGCTTTCATTTCCTCCAAGTTTGTGTTCCATGACTTAATCAAGGATTTGCGTTCCTGCGCCAATGATAGCAATTCACGCTGTTCATAAATGACATTCCAGAAGAAAGGCTGTGACCGTTGAATAGAATTCATATCCAGCCAATATTTTGCATTCTCGATGTCTTTTTTATATTGGTCATGCACATCTTGCATCTTGTTCATGATTGAATAATAATCGTTCTTTATCAGATTACTATTCACCATCATCATATACATGTCTTCCGTCAACTTGTCGGTATATGCATCCATAAGTCCTTCATCGAACTTTGGAATCATTGCCAATACCTTGTTTTCTTGTTTCGTGTCGTCCTGGTGTGCATCTTGAACACAGTTGCTTGTTATCCAGCATGCCATCGTGTGTAATCGGACACCCATGATTTCCAGGAATAGAAATAATAGTATGGCTCCAGACATGACTATTGCCACACTAAATGTTAAATTACGCAAGTTCATGATTGTTCTCCATGACAGATAACAATTCACGTGTATTCATTCTCATTTGACACAAGACATCAGCCATATTGGCCGTTATTAAATCCATGCCATTTAAATCACGATTGTTATATCCTATTTCATCAAAATCCATTTCAAAGGATTCTACGACTTCAATAAACTGTTTAACTTTATCAATATCATTCATGGTTCCCTCTCCCTTTGTTGTTAACCCATACTTTCAGGATAACAGACTAAACGGAAGAAATAACAGGAAACCATGTTGTATACTTCCACTACACTTTCATTATGGTGTATTAATTTATACTGATGCCTTCTGCTAGGATGCAATCAGGTTCAATATATCTTAATGCTGAATTTTCAGCATAGAATGGACCGTCAACATTCCACTTCCAGTCCGTTATCTTGGTGCCATTTTCGATGTCGACATATTCGAATGTGGTTCCAGGCGGTGCCTTCATGATGTCATCTTCACGAAGATACCAGATGCCGTCCTTTGTCCTTGCTACTGGAATTCCTTGTGGAATGTGGATGTGTGCCCATTTGTGCCGCCTGGCGTTCAATGCGTATGAACCAGCGTACCAGCCTGTATCATCACGTGCCATACAGAATGCTGGTTTCACACCAAGCCGTGGACGAAAACCAGGTGTCATATACAGGATATCAGTGACCTGCACTTTTTTGAACAACGGGGGCAAAGCCATTGTTAACAGGTCGATGTCTAATGCAGGAATGCCGACTGCAACCCGAATTTGATGAACCTGATACGTATGACGATGCACAAGGACAAGGAATATCCAGCGACCGTTCACTTCATATTCAAACTTAATCAGGTTTCTATCTTCGTAATCACGTCCCACATAAAACCATTCACCAACACCAAGTTGCAGAATAGACTTCTTTATAATTTCACCTTCATGATATTCAATCCTCATGTAACCTTCCCCCTATTTGCTATCAATCATAGGAACCAAGTTACCGGCTTAATTTCGTGAACTGAATATTATTGAAATACTGGATGCAAACACAGGGCGCTATCGCGCAATGTGGCAAAGCCACATCAAGCCCGGTGATGGTGTGTGTTAGCAGGATAGGATGATTTATTAAGTTTTCGTCTCATGCGCCATGCGGCGCTTTTGTCATCATTCACGCCGCAGGCGCTCAAGAAAATCCGATATCCAGGTTGCATCATCTGTAAACATTATCCCCCACGGGCTTAACGCGCGATAGCGCCCCCTTCCCTGTCATCATAAGGTAGAAATATTTATTGATTTTTTTGTTCGAAATACTTGCAACTATGCATAGGTATTTGATTAAATAGAATTATAAGGTTGTTTTGCAATTAAACAATCAAAATGTATTCATAAGGGGGGTAGGTCACATGTTGAAAAAGTTTCCAATTGTTCGTAGAATATCTATTTATATGATTATGGCAACATTCATTCTTTTTTTTAGTTCTTTTGTTTTTGGTATTGCCTTTAGAAGTGAACATGTTTTTGATAGAATTTTTCTAATGTCTCGATGCACAGCATTTCTTGCATTTATGTTGTCATCGTATGACCTTATTAAAACCTATATAAGCGATAGGAGTGAACAACAGAAAATTGCTAAAACCAAACAGATTGCGCCTGATGCCCCTAATACCGTCATCACACGCGACATCAACTCAGAACACGTATTCTTTCACTAATCCTTTCACCAATCTACACAACCCCCTTTGATATATTTTCTTAGGGGGCTTTTTTTGCCTGATATCAAAGAAACCCTACAGCCATATACGATATCTAATATATATGCCCTGGTAACATTCCATATGATATGATGTTTGGATGACAAGATATCATCAAATATGATGACTTTTTCAAAAAAACACCTTCTATAATGGTCATATATCATCATCTTTTATATTTTAGATACCAAAACACATAAATGGTTAAAAACGCATATATTCTTATTATATGGGATAATGTAATATTTTCATACTTTCCTTTTATTATGTTTATATCCCCGGTATCTTAATAAGTAGGTTGATTAAACATAGGAGGAAGGAACATGATTAAACGTATGATGTTAGTTATTGGTTTATCTTTGGGTGTGACACCGGCGTTTGCGCAGGATAGTTATCTGGATGACATAGCGAAGGTAGCATCTGGTGACAACCAATATGCTGAAAATGGTGATAGCACGGGCACGTATATGATGACGCCGCGTCAACTTGAAATTGCAGGTTTATTGAAACTGGATGAAAAATCACTTGGTAAAAATGGTGATGTTTGGTCATCTGCTACTTTTAAAGACAATCAATTTCAAATTAAGTCAAGGAAAGATTTTGAAGGCAACAAGAAAGCCCAGACCTATTACATGAAAAAATATATGGCTCAGGCTATGGATACATTCCCTGGTGGCAAACATGATGTGTCTGAGAAAAGACTTGCTGAATGTGTTTGGTATCTGGGTGATTACGGATGCAAGCGATTTCTTGATAAAGGGTCAACAGGCAACAAAAGTGTTGATGACCAGGTGACTTATTTTATAGGGGGGAATAAATAATGAAGTTAATTTATATGATACCATTTCTTGCATTGTGTGTGCCGCAGGCACATGCAATCACACCAGACCAGATAATAAATTATAAGGATGTGATTGAAGACAGGCGTGTCCATTCCGATTATGCAAAAGGCAATTTGTATAGTGTCGGAAAATATGGAATGACAACGGCTCAGTTGTCCGAAGTCGGCTTATTAAACACAGATATGAATTCTGGTGCTGAATGGAATGATGCCAAGGTGGTGGTGAAGTCGAACCAGTTTGGAATCACCGACCTGCAAAGTTTTTTGAAAAATGTGAACGCACAATCATATTATGCCGATAGATATTTGACGCTGGAGGCACACAAGATGTCACCTGATACATTCGAATACAATGTTATCACACCAAGGGAATATCGTGACATCTTCCCCCACGGTATCAAGTTGACACCTAACAGCATGGCTTTGTGCATCTGGAACCTTAACGGTCAAGTCTGTGAAAAGTTCATCAAGGAAGGAACCACAGGTGAAAAGCGAATAGATGCTTATATGCTATCGCAAATCCTACCATATCAGTTATAATGGATAAAATTGCTCACTGGAGAAGTATGATGGATGCTGACAAACTCGAAGTTATCAAATGTGTGACGGAAATTGTGGTTTCATACGTGTCAAAAAACACGTTGCCCGTTGAAGAAGTCCCGGCGTTCATCAACAAAGTTTATGACACACTGGAAATTGCAGGGGGTAACAAGAAGGATGAACCAAGCGTTCCGGCTCTTGTTCCCGCTGTTCCTATCAAGAAGTCCGTATTCCCCGATTACATCGTATGCCTGGAAGACGGCAAGAAATTAAAAATGCTGAAACGTCACCTGAACACAGCATATGGCATGACCCCAGAAGAATATCGGGCAAAATGGGGACTTCCTGAATCCTACCCAATGGTTGCGCCAGCATATTCCGAAAGGCGTACCAAACTCGCAAAAGAAATCGGGTTAGGACGTAGCATCAAAAAACAACAGGAATAACCTGATTTCAAAATCATCAAGGCGTGTTCATCATATTCGGTGGCACGCTTTTTTTTTGTATCCAATCATCAGGGCGCTATCGCGCAATGTGGCAAAGCCACATCAAGCCCGGTGATGATATGTGTTCCCATAAAAACAGGGTTTAAGAATTCGTCTCATGCGCCATGCGGCGCTTTTGTCATCATTTAGCCGCAGGCGCTCAAGGAAATCCGATATCCAGACCATGAATGACTGAAGACATTATTATCCACGGGCTTAACGCGCGATAGCGCCCCCTTCCCTGTCATCAGTCATCCAAATGGTTCACAGGAAACCAGGCTATCCCCTACCCTTCCTGTTTTTCTTGCGTATCTTGTTCGCTACCATTCGTGCCTTCCGGCGCTCTGATAATGGTAACGGTGAAGTCGGGAATGCCTCAGACATCAAGCCACCATATGTCAATTCACCGACCGGGGGCGTGCTGATGTCATGCAGGTCAATGACCTTGCCATCACGTTTTTCGATTTCATATGTCTTCAGTTCCATGGTGTCACGGTCCTGATACGATATGTTTAGAACTTCACGCCGTTTCGGATTGTTCGACTGGATGAATGTCAACCACGCCTCAACAATGATGAAAACACCCACAGCATTTTCAGCCTGACAAAGAAGATACAAAGCCTGTATCTCAGATTCCTTGTGTTCTGGTGTGGTATCCAAATCCACATAAAGAAGGTTGCCATTGTCTTTCACAATTATGGCAACCTGTGGATGATAACCATTGGTCTTTATGAACTCAATGGCGGTATCAGTTATCTTGTCTTTATCCATGCCGATACCTTATCAAAAAATAAAATCTAACGCAGCACTTAATCAATCGCTATCATACTTCACTTCCTTTTTCGGTAAAGCAAGCAAAGCACGCATGCCCGGTATGTCACAAAAAATAGATATCAAGAACCTGGTGACAATGAACAGAACACCACTACTGATTAATAAAAGCCACGGATTCCATGAACGCAACCATTCAGTCACAACAGGTATGATAGTTGCCGGACTGATTACAATATCCCTTCCATCAGGAACAGTCGGACGATTTAGAAAAACACGAAGGTCACAAGAAATCGAACCATCCGTTCTCGCCTGAACAAACCGACTACCAGAATGGCAATATGTCTCCAATGCACTTGATATGTTACCGTTCGCCATGACCTGTTGTAAAACTTCTGGTTGCGATTGTATCAAACTGGTCAAGTTAGTCACATCACCACTCGCCGTTGTGTATCCATACCGATAACCAAACCAGCAAGAAATCAATAACAAAATAGCCACAACAATCGACCACTTAACTATCATGTCACGCATCGATAACTTCATGGCACTATTTACAGCCGGTAGAATTTCACCATGAACACGTTCCGCTAATTCTTCACCAGTCGCCTTCTCAATGTCACTAACATGCGTAATCAATACACGCTCAACAGCCTTGACCGTATCACCAAATAAACCAACATTCTTATCAAGTTTGGTCATGGATGCTTTTAATTGTTTGTCATCCATGATTATTCACCCTCACCTGTTAAACATTTGCCCTTTCCATAATACGTCACATATTCACGCTTGATACCATTTCGCGCATCCCTGCGAATCTGATTGAAATACGTGTTGCGAATATATTTGTCCGATAATTCCTTGCCCGTTGTCTTGCTAATGACATCAGCAATTTCTTGCCACGTCATCCTTAAACGACGCATCCCCGTAATCCGGTCAAATAACTTGATAAATAATTCATTCGGAATCTTGTTCGGTGAAGTCTTGTCAACCCGGTCCCGCATTATCGTATCAATCTTGCTGATAATCACAGCATCATCTAAATGGTCTTTTGTCATATGATAACCCTCCATGTTCGTTAACTTCTTATCTAATGTTATCAGTAATATTTTATATATTTCAAATGTTTCATTTAATTCATTTGTTTATATTTAACATAACACCCGGTAACATCAGGGATGACGTTATGTTAACAAGGAGGAAAGGAAGATGTTGAAAAAGATATTGATGACGATAGCTGTGTGTGTTGTGTGTATGGTTCCAGCCAAGGCGAACAATAAAAGTTTTATGCTGATTTTAGGCAATCATGTGACTGAACATGTGAATGCAAACAAAAGGGTAGTTCTTGCATCATTAACAAAGATGATGACAATTGATATCGTATTAGGTGAATTACAGTCGGGGCATATACATGGAACAGACATGGTGACAATTTCACGCCATGCGTCATCAATGCCTAAGTCACATCTTGGACTTCGGGCTGGTTCAAAGATTTCAGTGAATGATGCAATCAAGGCGGTCACTGTTCATAGTTCAAATGACATCGCCGTGGCTCTTGCTGAATTCATATCAGGTAGTGAAGATGAATTCGTAAAAAGGATGAATCTTGCCGCACTATCATATGGCATGATGAACACGACATATTTTAATGCAACAGGTCTTCCAGGACTTCACCAGAACACATCCACAGATTGCGACCTCGTTCGTCTTTACGAACACATGCAATCATATGACCTGAAAGATTTTGGTTTGGAAGAATGGCACTATAGGGGTGAAACTTACGGGAACACAAATCACCTGATGTCCGTAAAAAGTCACCATATGGATTTTTCTAAAACAGGATATATAGATGCATCAGGTTATAACCTGGTGGCATCGGGCTTGCATCAAGGCGTCCGATACATCGTAGTTATTACAGGTTGCGGGTCATCCGCTGAACGTGACCAGATTGTATCCCGCAAACTGCATAAACTTGGTAGATTGTCTTAATCTACCTTCGGGGGCTTTAATCCAAAAATACTACGGGTAAACTTCCATTGACGAAGGATGTTAACAAGAAACCAAAGAAATAAGACACCTGCGGCACCAATGGCTATCAATGTATAAGGTGACATGGAATTCAAGAATTGTGAAAAGTCACCAGATGTATTGCCATTAACTGATGAACCAATCACATAACCAAACATGCCAATAGCCAATGACAAGATAACACAAAAACAAACAAGCAGGGCTATCTCAGTCCTGTTCTTCTGTTTGATTTTACTTTCAATTATGTTGTCCAGCCTCGGTCCAATCGAACGGGCGACACCTTCCGTAATCTTGTTGCAGTTTTCTTCATTGGCATTGTTTATGCCCTTGATGATTTCCATTGCATTTGAATTCAAGGCATCAACTATCTTGCCTGCACTATCAACAAATACCTTTATTTCCTTCTTCGCCTCTTCACGGGCGTCGGAAACAATCTGCTTTGATACACCACGCATCTCAGTAACAGATGTCTGCATCAATGATGTCAATTTAGATACAAGTTGCTCAGTTCGGAAATTGTTTAACATAATAACAACTTCCGGGTCATCAGGACTAATGTTTAATACACGTAAATGGTCCCATGCCTTCTTGATAGTTTCTTCATCAAGTTCAAGAACACCAGCAGTCTTTGAAAAAACAGTTTCTTCCATATTTAGTTACCTCCCCCTTTTTGTTACTCCCCTTATTAATAAGATATCATCTTAATAGAAAAGGGGGAACCAATCCCCCCTTCCCCTGATACGGTTTCCGTATCATCGATGCCATAAACTTAATTGACAAACTGTTTGCCAAGCAACCT
The DNA here is from genome assembly GCF_003207795.1 of Komagataeibacter nataicola. Taxonomy (GTDB): domain Bacteria; phylum Pseudomonadota; class Alphaproteobacteria; order Acetobacterales; family Acetobacteraceae; genus Komagataeibacter; species Komagataeibacter nataicola. The sequence goes on from NZ_NIRT01000013.1 coordinate 24,721, forward strand.
ATCACATCCAGATTTCTCAAGGTTTTCCAAAAACTTGTTCATGTAAACCTTGGCACCACTTTTCTCAGTAATGGTCAACAGGTCCGTAGTCTGCGCATCGGAAAAAGTGATGTTCTCACCTTCCATCTTCGCACGGGTTGCAGGCGACAATGACGGCATGAATACTTCCTTGCCACCAGCCTTAAAAAACGCCTTGCGACTGTTGCCACCGACTTCTTCACCAGTCTTCGTCTTGAAACCATACCAGTAAGGAAAATCCTTACCTTCACGACCATTCAACACAGTCACATATTCAGCACGATTGCCAAACAAATCCATGCAATCATTCACAGATGCAGTCGACGCCTGTCCCGCATCAATCACATTGACAATGATTAAGCGACGGTTCTGTTCACGGATTGCATCACACAAACCATCAACACCTTCACCTTCATCAACAATGTCCTTCAATATGTTCATGGTGCCACCAGCTAAGTCATGCAAAATGACATCAGGCTCAGTCTCAGCCAATGAATCCAAAAACATGTTGCGACCCGGCATGTCATCCGCATTCTTTGATTCACGAATGTCATAAAACGTGACACCACCATTCGGGTCACCATCATACGCAATGCCAAACGAACCTACGGCTCCGTCACCATCATAAAAGCCTGATTGAACATGCCATACATTACGCAATACATGCCCCAACGATGTGCAGAACCAGGACTTGCCAACACCACCCTTATTGGAATTGACCATAATAAATAACTTACGGTCATCCTTCTTCGCAGGCGTATCTAACATTCCAGCAGGAACACGGACCTTCTTTTGTTCACTCATATTATTCCCTCCTAAGTTGTTACCAGTATCTATTCCCTAAAACCTTGCCCCGATACCAAAAGACAAGGACATCAAAAACTTACAGCCTTCTACGGTCAAAACGCGCAGGACGGTTGCCCTTAACAATCTCACCCGCCTTCGGCTGATACGTCACCTTCTTATCTTCAGCCGTGACTTCATCAGGCGTCACTTCCCGTTCACCCGATTCCACCACTTCACCCGCGTCAACAGAATCACCTTCCACTTCAACAGATGATACACCATCACCAGTCAACACAGCATCAGCCACCACCTTGGCATCAACATCAGCAACCGGCGATTCATCAACTACCGGATTCAACACATCCTTGGCAAGACCCCCTGTTTCCGTGTCAACATTGTCAACATTAACGGAAGGAACGGGTGTGTTTTCGATAGGCTTTGGTGTTGCCTTTTGGCGCTTTGAAATCTTTTTTGGTTTTGCCACCGTGTTCGAAGTTTCTTCCTTTTCCCTGATGACCCTCAAGCCACGGGAATAGTAAACACGGAAAGTCTGTATCCCAATTTTAATTCCAAAGGATTCAGAATAATGCTGTGCAATCGTATCCCAGGAAATACCGCTTTCACGTAAAGCCGTCACCTCAAACGAAATATCAGGATACGTTAGCAACTCACGCAAAGATACAACACGGGGCTTATCGTTCGCCCTAAGCCTTTCAACCATGACCTCAAAATGCTTAGAATTCCCACGAACACTCTGAATTCTTTCACGAACACGCTGTATCTTTTCAAGATTAATCTTTTCCATTCCCTGTTACCTCCTCATGTTATATAAACGTCTTCAAACCATTAACGCTGATGCTACCGGATAAAACATTAAACGTTCAAGACATATTACAAAAAACGTTAAAAAAACATTACAGCAAACGTTACAGCAGACGTTACAGACACGTTAATAAGTCATATAAACAACGTTAAAACGACGTTAACACATTCGTATGAATGGCGTTACAAAAACGTTACAGCAAACGTTACAAAAACGTTACAGCAAACGTTACAAAGACGTTAACGCAGACATTAAGACCACGTTAAATAGACATTAATATGACGTTTACGGTTTCGTTAAAGACGTGTTAATTATGTGTTACAAACACGTTGCAACGGACGTTTAATTTACATTACAGATTTAATTTATAATCTGTTAACGTGCCGTTAAATGTATGTATCAGTTCCCGTTAATAATATGTTACGGTTTCCGTTAATGATACATTACGGGGGCGTTAATTATGTGTATATGTTTTCGTTAATATTCAGTTACAGATTACGTTAAATATATATTAACGATGACGTTTATTATTCGTTAAATAGACATTAATGAAGTGTTCAAAAGATATTAAAATAGGGTTCCGGGAGACCCGCTCCTGATGATTTCGGGTCTCAGGGGGTTCGTGTACCGTTCAATTTCGAATTGGTAGCAACTTTTTGGAAAGTTTGCAAAAGTAGTATTCAGTTATTGCTACAGAATAAAGGGAAAAATGGTGACGGTAAAATACCGGTAAATTGCCGGTAAAATACCGTAAAGTGAACAAAAAGTATTACATACAAGGTTATCGAACAAAGACCAATGCAAGCATTGTAGTTACATATTGTGTGTGTAGGGGGATTAAAAAAAATGTTATGACGCTACACTCACCTGCGATGGCTTCACTTTCTACAAGGTTTGTCTACTCCAAACCATACCAGATATCATGATATCTTCCATATTTCCTACACATCAATCACACGTTTTCCTTAGAAAACATTAGATTTCTTTTGTTTGCTATCGTTTTAACAGGGATGATAATATATTAGGTTATCGTGTTAATAAATGGCTGTTTTCCTTTGTATAAGTTTAGTTATCCGGTAGGTTAATAGATAGGTAACTAACTAAAGGGGGGATGATAACCATGAAAAGGAAACAGTGTAATGTGACATTGGATGCTGATGCGAAGGCTAAATTGGATGCGATGTCTACGAAGACGGGGCGTTCGCGTGGTGAATTAATTGATGACATGATTAACATGTATTGTGACCCGACTTCATTGATTAATGAAATGCGGGATGCGTTTGTTATGATGCGTCGCAATCAGGTTGAAACTAATAATAAGATATCGGTAATAGAAAGGTGGTGTGTTAACACGGATGACCGATATCGAAATGTAGGAAGTGTATTAGAAAAGATATCGAAGTATATAACGGTGGTATCAGCCTCCATAATTAAGGGGGGCAAATGATATGGTTATGACGGTATCGAGTGTAAGGAATATCAGTTATTATACTGATGCTTCTGAGTTAACTAAGAACACTGATTATGATGGCACGGGATATTATACGGACACTGGTGACGTAGATGAAACTGAAGGTGAATGGTTAGTCGCATCGGGTAGCCGGGTTACACAGACTGAAAAGCCGTGGGGTTTTCGGACTGGTGATTTGGTTGATAAGAATGTTTTTCAACTGTTAGCGGATGGACGTGACCCGACTGATAAGAAAGATTTGATGCAAACCAGGTTGAAGACTTCAACTCGCAAAAGTGCATATGACTTTCAGTTTTCAGTTCCTAAGTGTGTCAGTGTTATTCATGCGGCAAGTAGACTTGGCAATGTGAAGTATGGCAACAGGATGTTAGCGGATGTCATTGAAGACAAACGCAAGCAGGCTGTTCAGCGTGTATTAAATTACGTGATTGAAAAGCAGATGATTGTCACCAGGCGTGGTAAGGGTGGCAAGGAAATTGAAGTTCCTGATAAATATGCGTTTGCTTTGTTTCATCATTCCACGTCACGTGGTGGCGACCCGCATTTACATACGCATGCTGTTTTAGAAAACATCTGTTTGCGTTCGGACGGAACGACTGGAACGCTTGAGAACAAGAAGGTTTTGATTAACCAGAAGGCTATCAATGAAGTTTTCAACACGTATCTGTGTGAAGAACTTGGTGACCTGTTCAAGATACAGGCGCATTCAGAGGTTCCGAATTCTTTGGAGATTGAAGGTTTATCGGAAGACCTGTGCATGGCGTTTTCGTCACGCCGTCTGGATATCAAGAATCATCTTCAGGAATTAGGGTTATCGAAGGAACATGCACAGCTTGCAAGTTATGCGACCCGTAAGAAGAAAAGTGATGTCCCCTCAAAAAATGAATTGCTGGATGTATGGCAGGACAGATTCGGGGAACATGGCTACTACGATGGTTCGCGCCTGGTTGATGAATGTAGGCGTGTTCGTTCGGATGTGGATAACACGCATGCCAGGGTAGCCGATTACAAATATGAGCAGATGGAGCATTGCCGGACATTGGTTCGGAATGCGATTGCTGAACTGGAGGAAATGGAATCGGTTTTCACGGAAAGCAACATTGTTGAGGCTGTTTTCAGGAAACTGAAAGGGGAATGTTCGGTAGCTGAAGGCGAGGCATTAATCAGTGAACTGATGCAGTCAAAGGAATTGATTCCGGTAGGTCATGTCAATACGGGGCGTTTTGGTGGACCTGTTTTCGACAAGGACCAGATGACGGTAAACACGATTCCAGCCTACTCAACCATTCGCATGATATCGGCTGAAAAGGAATTGGTATCCCAGGCGATTGCTGTTCAGGGCAAGTGGCAAGGTGTTCCTGATGATGTGGTTGAACGGTTCATTGCAGAACGTCCTACGATGTCTCAGGAGCAGGCGGATATGGTACGTCATGCATGTAGACCTGATGGCGTATCTGTTGTGGAAGGTGCCGCAGGAACGGGTAAATCGTTCTCATTAAAAACGGGCACGGATGCCTTCAAGGAAATTGGTCTTGAAGTCTGGGTTCTTGCACCTTCGCATAAGGCTAAGGACGTTGTGCGTGCTGATACGGAAACGGATGAGAACAATGCGAAGGCTGTTCATGGTTTCCTGATGCGTATGAGACCAGACCATCCAGAACATATTGAGTTAACATCCAATTCCGTCATCATTGTTGACGAGGCAGGCATGGTCGGAACCAAGGACATGCGTTCCTTGATACAGCATGCAACCAGGGCAGGGGCCAAATTGGTTTTGGCTGGTGACACCAAGCAGTTACAGCCTGTGTCTGCCGGTAGCCCATTGAAGATACTTGCTACTGAAATTGGCACACAGACCATCACACAAATTCGTCGTCAGAAGGTTCAGTGGCAGGTTGAGGCATCCATGGACTTTTTTAAGCAGAATGGTGACGAGGCATTGCAGGCTTACATGGACCATGACCGTGTGAACATCATGGATGATGAAGATAGCGCGATGCAGGCTTTGGCTAAGACCTGGCGTGATGAACTGGAGCGCACGAAGGACACGAATCCGAATGCCCGTTTGATTGTGTCACGTTCCAACAAGGAAGTGGCATCTTTGAATGCGATTGTTCGTCAGCAGTATAAAGAACTTGGCTACATCAAGGAACCTGAAGTCACATTAAAGGCGTTCAACAGGGGCACGGCATCCAAGGTTGTTGATGCGACATACGGGGTAGGGGACCGAATAATCTTTGGTGAAACCGTCAAGCTGAAGAACGGTGATGATTCCGATTACACACCAGCCATCAACAATTCGGACATTGCGACCATCACCAAGATTGAACCCAACACATTCAACCCTGAGAACCCTCGTGTCACCATCATCATGGATAAGGACAAGGACGAAGGAAAGGAATTCACTTGCTATTGGTCTGACTTGGTTTCGGACCAAAACAAGAAGAAACCTGAGACTGATTTTCCAAAGATACAGCATGCTTACGCGGTTACGATTCATGCGTCACAGGGAACAACGGTCAATAATGCGTATGTCTACACAAGCACTAGCCTTGGCGCGGAAATGTTCTATGTGGCGATGACACGTCATAAGCAGGATTGCAATGTCTTCGTCAACGGGGCTGATTTCCAGCATCGCATCAATCAGCGTGGTGAACAGGACAACGAAATTCGTATCAGCAAAAATGCCATGGTTTTCGATACGGAAGAAGACACACCGGATAAAATTGATGACAAGTCTGTAAACAGGGAGGCTGTGTTCGGTGATATAAAAAGTGGCTCAATGATTTCCTGTGAAAAATCTAACGTCATCAACATGGTCAAGAAAGATGTAAAAAAAGACTACTTGGCAGATTTCATGATGATGCCATCGGATGCCAACAGGTTATCGGATGAACGTAAGGAAATGAAAAGGGCACCAGAAGATAACCAAAGTTTCCTTGGCAAACCCGTCAACATGAATGCAGGGAAAGACGATGACATCAGCATTATGTCTAAGACACGTTTGAATGAACGTGAACTGGTTCCATTGGATATCCGTGTCACTGAACAGCAGGTTACAGATGCATTGGATTCAATTCGGAAACACAGGTTGCAGATGAAACTTGATGACATAATGACGCAGGAAGATGATGACCTGGAACTGATTTTGGAAGAAAACCAAGAGCAGGAAGAAGAACAGGAAGAAGAATTGGAACACGTCATCGAGCGCATGGAAACACTCAGGGAACGGCTAAAAACCGACGATATTCCAGAAGATGAAATCACAACGACAATGGCAATTTAAGATGCTGTTAACGTCATTGTAACGCCCCTTGAACGTATGGAGATATGCCCCCGATATGTCTTGCATACGTTCTTTTTATATATATGACACGTTTTCCTAATCGTATTTCGGACATGCTTTCAACGTATCATATATGCCCCTTAGTCATCCTTTTAACGTTTATGTTCATACACAATGATTGTTTTTTGTATGTCTCATGAATTGATAATTTAACGTTCCATAAACATATTATGTATCGTTCTAAATATATTCCGTTAACGTTTCCCAAACATTCCTTGTATCGTTTCTATGATTTCAATGACATGTTTCATGTGACATACGGCAAACGATAACATGGCGTTACAGGCGCGTTAAAACCGTGTTCCGTTCTCGTTTCAGCGGACATATAAGACGTGTATGCATTACGTTGACGTTTCCATATTCGTGGCGTTCGTTTTTCGATAACGTAGCATTATATGTTTTGGTATGTGTTTCGTTAACTGAATGTGTATGGTGTTTATCGTCTGGTATGTCTTATTTGTTTATGTTCGTGTGTCAGCCATGTAACCACGTCGTTCATATAATATGTGTGGATTTGTTTTCGATGTGTATGGCGTGGCGTTTACGTCATGTCAGGTGAATGTATAATATGTGTTATCGGTCATATGCTGGAATATGTGTGGTCTGGATTTCGCATTCTGTTAATGCTGGATATCCATGACGTATAATTTTCAATTCCATCATATTTCTGGTTTCATATGGAAACCGTTTCCTATGAAATTATGAGACCGTTCACATGATGATTATTCATCTTGAAATGATGTCTAAGATGTCATTATGCATCACATCACGGAATGTTACAGGAAATTACCAAGGACGTTAAAAAGCCGTTACACGTGTGTTTCGCAAGCCGTTACACATGCATTCCGCAACTGTTAGAATTGTCATATAAAACAACAGTTTACACACGGTTTCAGGTTTACGTGTTGAACACGGTAACATGTTCAAAAACTGATTTTTTGGAAAAATGGACCCCGCCGGGGCATCATCAAGTCATCAAAAATTGGATGTTTCCCAAAACACCAAAATAACACATGTTGACTATTGTAATGTTTTCAGTAATTTATCAGTAATATTTACACAAACGTTGCCCGTTTGTCAATTCACCAAACTCGCTATAGGGATTCATTATAACCAGATTGCCGAATCTTCTCCATTTTATAGTTTTCATGAATTCAGATTCTTAATCGATTTCGAAAACAATATTTTCTTGTCTTATGGTGCTATCGCACTGTAGATGCAAAGCATCTACTAAAGCCCGGTGATAATAATGTCTTCATGCAGGGTAGGGGTTAGAATTCCTTGAGCGCCTGCGGCGTTGTTCGTCATCAAACACCCGAAGGGCTGAATCGATATCCTGTTCGCATCATCTGTAAACTATATTATATCACGGGCTTGATGTGGCAAAGCCACATAGCGCGATAGCGCCCCCTTCATCGTCATCAATCATCCGACAGGTAAACCAGGCGCCTCGTTGTCCAGGTCATCATCACAGCCTTGATGACACATCACCAGACCTCACAGGATGACCATACAGTCGCCTTCACCTGTTTACCCGTCACACACAGGCACCAGGTCATCATCAGCCATGGTCGGTTATCCTGATACGGTTTTAATGTCGTAGAAATCCACAGGATGACCATACAGTCGTTTTTATGTGTCTATGGTATCAAACTACCAATATGACACATTGATACCATTTCTATCATTTTATGAATGTCATCTTTTAACGGTGACATATTATCCAGTTTGTATTTAATTAGGGACTAACTACCTGTTAAATACTTTATATAAACCATATGACCTGATACCTTTTTAATTGTATAGCAACAATTAAAGGAGGAAGTTGACATGTGGAAGGAGGAAGAAGGTAATTCGGCAATTGAATATGTCGTTATCATGATATTTATTACCTTGGCTATGTTATCGGCGCTTGCAATAACGGGTGGCACGATTCAGGGAACATTTTGTTCTGTTGCTCATGAATTCAACGCAGCGGATACCATGTGCAGTACCGCAGGCAACACAAGTTCAGGAAGTTCTTCGGGAAGTGGTAGTGGAACTTATAGCAGTAGCGGTAGTGGAACTACTAATTATTCGTTAGCAAATGCTACGGCTTTAAATCAGGGGCAGGTATCACAGATATATTCATATATGTTAGAAATCCAAAGTAATTTTGATGAATTTAATAAATATGGTGCTGATTACGAACCCGATAATTCAGGGAAATCTACGATAACATTAAGCAATGTGTATAACGGGGACGGCGAACCTATAACAACTTTTGCCCAATTGCAGTCAGTCCTCAATTCTATGGAATCTAATTCGTCCGCAGAAGAAAATAAATTAGAATCCGAATATGGTTCAGCGATAGCGGCAGCGGTTGTGGCTAACAATGAATACCAACCAACTGATGCCGATGGCGACCCTTATTTGACAAACCAGACATTAACATCGGAAGATGAGGCAAGCATAAGTTCACAAGAAGATGCATTTAACAAAGCAGAACAGGAATACAATAATTATTTAGCGACCCAGGATACGACTTTATATATTCCGAATTCTGATGAACAGACTTATGGTTCAGGTGGTTCGCTTGCTGGTCAAACAGGTCATGACTATACTATTTCTTCAAGTCTAAATTATTATAACCCTACAGGAAGTGCAGACGACAAAGGAAATCCTATTGGTGAAACTGTGCAGGAAAATCAGTCATCTACATTCAGTGAAGAAACAGCAAGTCAGGCTCAACAGGTTCTAAAATCTGAAGATAATATTGGAACTGTTAACGACCAAGGTTCTGTATATAATCCTTCTAATTACAGTTATACGCAGACAAACACACCTGATGGCGGAACATCTTCTACTAACTCATATAGTTACGTTAATGATTCCGATGCCTTTGGAACACCTACCGATGCCAATTCTTCGACATCCAGTAATTGATATAGACGCATTGAACTATACTGTGGTGACCTTTAAAATGGTCACCTTTTTTTATGTGTTCATGGTTTCAGGTGTCATCTGGATGCATCAAGGAAGGGGCAAAACCAGGACACACAATCATCATCGGGCTTGACCGCGTTAGCGCCTAATCTTCATTTATTTGGTTAAATTGCTTTTTTTTCTTCGTTTTGTGCTACCTTGGGAAGTGGAAGGACTACAACTGGAGGAAGAAGGAATGGACGATTTCAAAAAACGTAATTTGATAACACAACGATATAATATGTTACGGGACCGTTTGTATCGTTATGATTTACCGCAGTTTTTATCCCGTAATTATGAATGCAGGGATTTAACGCAAGACAGTATACATGCAAGTCGTCTTCGTGTGGACCATGTTGATTACAGTACACATGTTTTCCGTTTGGTTAATCAGGAAGACACGGACCCGATGCCGGGCAAGGTGAAGACGCCGCCTGAATTTGAAAAGATTATTCTGTATAAGAATCTACGGTCGGGCATCTGGTCTATTCGCCAGGAAGGCAACATGCCATCTGTTCCACGTTATGATGCAGAAGGTGAAGTTGTCGGTGTCAAAGACCGATTAAGCATTCTGGACTTATATATAAGAAGTCATCCTATGATGACGGAAGAATTCACAACCCGTGACGGGACGCATGTTCCATCGGTTGAAATGAAACCGTATGAGAAGGAAAAGAAGGCTATACGGATTCTTGCTTTTGAATTGTATGGCATCAACATGTTGAACAAGCGTGAGCGTCAGGACTATATCAAGCGTGGTCTGTTACTTCCTGATGTCACAGAAGAAACAGGGCGTGAACTAACGCAGTCTCGCATCAAAGAATACAATGACATGTCACCAGCAGGAAATGGTGCGCGTGAAACATTGCGTTCGCTTGGCATGAATGATGATGTTATCCGTGACCTTTTGCCTAAGTTAAAGGAAACTGGTGACGGTGCTATTGTTTATCCTGTATTCAAGACGGGTGAACAGGTTTCTTATGAGGCTATCACACTGGAACAGGGCAATCGTTATCAGGCGCAGTCTATTGGCAAGATTGGCGATGATGATGCGCGTGTGAAGATAATAGCCCGTGATATGAAATCGGGTTTCAGTGCTTATCAGGACTTCAAGAAAAGGGGGATGATAAAGAATCCTGATGAAGTGCAGATATTGGTATCATCTGTTGATTGCAATACAGACTTGAAGTCGGACTTGGCTGATTTAATACATGACAGTCGTTCGAATGCTGTTTTTGTCGTAGCGCGTGATGCAGAACGCTATCCTGTTTATGTGACGGGCAGGGAAGGCGAAAAGAAGGAATTTGTATCGTATCCCCGTGACAGTGACCTGTTCGCCAATGACGTTGCTGATGCCATAAAGGTTAGTGGTCGCAAATCGGTTAACATGCAGAACCCTCCTCGAACGCATAGAACCTGGTCGAACGTGGCGGACGGTATTGTTGTTGACCATGGCTACAACAAGATTGAAACGGGTGAACTGTTAAACAAGCTCAAGGGCATGCAAAGACAGGATGCCTATAATGTTTTAAATGAAGTGTTTTCGGAACGTACCAGCGATATTGGTCACACGTTTGCAACGCGCAAGCCGACGCCTGATGTATCGGACATGGTGCGTGCATATGAACAGGTTTTTCAGGACCGTGTGCTTGCTGTTGAATCATCCGTTCGGACGATGCATGCAAGACCTACACAGCACTCCAACTCCATCATCAGCAAAAGTTTGCCAGCCGAAGATTTAGAAAAGGTCATTGCCAGGAACCGTGCGCGTCTTCAGGGTAATTTTGATAGACGTGAACCGATACCGAATGATGACCCTTACCTATTATCGCGTGGCATCTTACCGGCGACCATTGCCGCCTTCAATCAATCTGGTGACATTCGCAGGGACCGTCAGGACTATTCTGGTGACAGGTGCAATCCAGAAGGCTTTGTGGTTGCTCACAGGGATGCGCAGGGGGGCTTGTCTGGATATGAACGTAAGGGACCGAAACCACCGCAGACACCTGAGAACATTCAAAAGGGTGTAAACTTCGACAAGTCATTTTCAATTTTCGTAGCCGGTGGAACCAAGTTATCTACGCAGTTACGAAATGGTGACGCTATTGAACGTGCTTATGTCGGTGAATCTGTTGTGGACCTGTTATCGGCTTGGCAACATGACGGTTCACCTGAGAACAGCATATTGATGTCTGTTTATGGCAACACCAGTGAACATGCTCATCGTGTGACGGCTCAGGTTATCAGTGAAGGCAACCCCCAGGCGTCTGTATATCTTTGCTTTGACAATGACAGTGCGGGAAACACGTTCAGTGAAAAGTTCCGTGCGATTGCGCCGAAGGGATTGGAAGTTTTCGACCATCATCCTCCAGCAGAATACAAGGACTGGAATGATTGCATCCAGGGCAAGTTGTGGAAACAGGACACACCTGATGCATTGTGGAGAAAGTTCAGCAGCAATGTTCCCGATTTTCAGATTGTTGAACTGAAGGAAGAATTTGGTGACCAGATTCCACAGGATATGATTGACCAGGTTAACATGTGGTATCCTGAAGAAATCATGGAAGATGATGAAATGGATATCGCATCAAAGGATGACGTTGAAAAAATACGTGATGCTGATAATGAACAGATAGTAGATGATGTCATCGACGATGCTAATGATGACACCAATGACCGTGCTTTGTCTTGGTTAGAAGAAGAAGAAGATATTATGTCATCATCACATAAGATGTGACGGGACATCCTTTTCAAATGTCATCATGGTTTCTTTGATTGCATTTCGTAGCATAAACCAGTTGCTTGCAAAAATCAGGCAACTTGCTCCGACAACCAATTCAAGTAGTATCGTGATGACATTTGCATTCATCCACATCATTAACATTGTGACAATCATGAATGACAACAGGAATAGACCACCTGTTATTTTCAATATGACTTGTGAAATAGATGAATCGATTATGGATTTTGTTCCTTGAACACATCCTATGACTTCATTTCCTATTCCAGCATTTACATAGAACAATGTGACAAGGTTTCCAAATCTTAGCATCCTGTTGATTTCACCTGAAACATTCACATTTGTTAAAACAACTTCTTCACCATCATCAGTTTTCAATGTGATGCTTTTATATTTCTTGCCAAGATTGGAAGTGTTAACTTCTTCTGTTCGTAAAATATACCCTGTAATCTTTTTTGACTTCATAACACTCATATTGATATCCTCCTTTTTTATGTTGCTAACATAAAGGATACCAGATTATATCAAGATGATATAAGGTTATGTGTTAACTAATATGATGTATGCTTGAAGACACACACATTACACGGGCCTGATACACTTGTGTATCAATGCGATAGCATCAAGAAACAATCAACTGATATAGGAAATATTAAGAAGGGGCTAACGCCTGATAGACCTTGTGATGATGTGTGTTAAAAAAAATCCCTGAATGTTAAACTCAGGGACTTCGTTGTTTTGTTATCTGTTATGCGTTGAACATATTGTTTTCTTTTGAATCCACGATGAATTCAACGTATTTCCTGAATGACCTCATATCGCCTTTGAACACGTTTTTCAGTGCTGTGATATCGACGTTATCCAGTTGAAACCAGCCTTCACATAGCCCCCGTTCTTTTTCGATATCGCGGACAACATTCCTTGCGATTACGGGGACGTGTTCTGTTCTCGGGGCATCCACTTTGATGATGGTACACCTTGATTTCAGGGCGGGTAGTATATTGTCAGGATTATTCGCGGTCATCACCCATGTTAGCCATGACAGGTCAACAGGTCTGTTGAACCAGATATCCCGGTAGTGTTGTGCCTCCTTCTTATCCAGGACACCAAGCAGGGCGTCTTGGATGCAACCGTAGTCTCGGTGACGTGTCACCTTATCGATTTCATCAAGGATGAAAGCCATGTTCGGGCATTTTGTGCGTGCAACTTCTTCCAGGACTTGTGACGGTGTGGATTCACCGAACGACATGTGTGTGCCTGTTAGAAAAAATGAATCATGCGTGCTTGCCATATTCCGAATCATAGACGGGATGCCTACCAGTTCGAAGAATTCACGTGCCAAGGTTGACTTGCCGGTTCCAGACGGACCTACAAGAATGATGTTCGGTGACCGGACCATGATACCGTATCGGCTATATGTATCGTATGTCTTCTTCATTTCCCTGATTGCATGTTTGGCATAGGAAAACTTTGCCTCCAGTTTGGATATATCAATATTTTTCGGTTTCCGAAGTTTCAGCGGTTTCCGAAAGTTATTAAAGTCTTCGGCAATCCGTTTTTTCCGATGTAGGATGCTTGCAGGGAAGGTTTCGAAGATTGCGACTTCGCCTTCACCAGCCTTCACCTTGAAATCTGTTGTTTCGGTATCTTTTTTTCGATGTAGTTTTTTCACGGGGTCAGGGGGGATGACTTCCTCGATGCCATCATCATTTATTTCGAAAGCAACCATTTCTTTGTGTTCATCATCTTTCCCATTGATTTCGTCAAAATCATCGGGGGGTATGATAACGGCATCGGGTGCTACGGGTATGTTACCGGGCTTTTCGGACACAGCATTTCCTATTTCACCGATAAGGTCTCGGTCTGTTATTTTTGTGCTGATGTCATTCATGGTGATGATATCGGTTGGCTTGAACCAATAAGTCATGAACTTTGATGTATCGTTTTCTTTCGAAACCTCATGTCTTTTGATATCGTAAAATAGTTTCTTAGCCATTTCCGACATGAACTCAGTATCTTTTTCCAATGCTTTATCAATCAGGAAATGTGATATACTGAAAAGGCTTTCGATATCCTTTGTGTTATAATTAACAAGGTCAGGGACCATGTCTGTTAATGGAATGCTGAAAGCTTTTACGGGAATATCTTTGCATTCATCAAAGATGTGACCATAGATATTCGGACTGGATGCATACGCCATGACACGGACGGTTTCTAATATCAGTCTGTGATATGTGAAATGGACTTCACAGGCGTCATTTGTTGTGATGTCATCAATGTTTTCAACAATGAAGTCAATTAGTTCTTCAGTGAGATAACAAACTGTTTTCAGTTCACGCCAATCATCATTCAGGTCCATGCATACCATTTGCTGATACATGAATTTCAGGGCGGTTCGTTCGCATCCGAATTCTCTTATATATTCTTTTGCGATGTATGAGTGCCGCAGCGCCAGGATGATTGCTGATTTCCCGACTGCATTAAACAGTTTGTTTTTTTCGTCATCGCTAATGATGTATCTGTTATAACTACTCTTGATATCATCGCAGTCTTTATCGGGCGTGTGATGATATTTCATAATTGACCGGATAAAACCGATTTCAGCGCGTGCGAACAGCAACAGCCAATCGGCATCTACAACGCTATCACCAGAATTCGTGCAAGGGTTCACAGGAAAGTCTTTGCGTGCCTGTAGGACCATTTTTGCGTCTTCAACGCAGGGGATATCCAGGGGGACTTTCAGGATAGCATCGAACACACGGTTCAGCATGTCGCCTTGTTTTTCAAAAAACAGGACGCCATCCGATGACATCCATACGGCGTTCCGGTCATCATCACTCCACACCAGTTTCATGGTATCAAACACCACCATCACCAGTTGTGAAAAATCAAACGACAAGTGTTTTTTGTTTTCGGGGTTAAATCTTTTGGATGTTTCACTATCCAATTTTACAGAAACGATATCTTCTCCGATTTCTTTAATCAGGATTTTTGACACGTAAGTATCAAATACAATGTCTTCTAATTTGCCAAATGCAAAAATGTTTTCGAAATCCATGTCACTTGCTGAACTCAGCAATTCGCTTGCCCGTTCACCTATTATGGTGGCAACAACCTTCTTTTCTTCACCACAGATAGGACGACCGATTTCTTTCCTGAAATCTTCTTTTTTCTTTTCAATTGCCTTGTAGATGTCATTAGCAGACAGGCTATAGATATCACCTGTTGTGACAACAGAATACTTGATTTCGTCATCTACCATCTTTTTTAGGAATTCAACAGCATTCATGACAATATCCTTAATTCAGATGATAGATGTAGACAGACAATGCCACATCATGGACTTCATGTGTCTTTATATACTCATGACCTTCATATTTGTCAACCGGAAACCCATGTCATTATGACATACTTGATTATAGCGGTTATTAATTATATGTGTCTTAGGCGCTATCGCGGGTAAGCCCGGTGATGATTGCGGCTTACATGATGACATTAAAGGTTTCGCAAAAAGAAATTATAAGTCTGTTATCCGTGTGATTATAGAACGTGTTATCAATCATAAGTTAATGTATCGTTTATCATATAATTAACGTTATCTGGATATCCGTGTTTCGTTATCTGGATGTGACCATTGATGTGTAGCATTGTTCTCGGATGCATTCATATCGCGTTAAAATGGCGTTACAGGCTTTATGGAAACACTTATTACACACGGGCTTAATTCGCGTTAGCGCATATGTTACCGTTCTGTTTTTGCTAATAAAAAAGGTCCGATGGCTCACACCACAAGACCTTAAAAGATTACAGCATTAGGAGATAGAACTGGTTAATCGTAGATGCCGAAAAATGCCAGGATATCTTCGGCATCACTTTCAATGCGTTCTTCCATGGCATCACCGATAGGACGTAGAACCGTCATTCCCAGGAATGCTATGGTAAATACTGCACTAACTACAAGTGCCATTAATCCCGCATGCAATATGACATGAACATTATGTTTGTCAGTAATAAAGTCTGTGAATGTTGCCCTTGATTGTGTGCTTTCACATAAATGAAAGAATATCATACAACCAATTGTCATCATACAGCCACAAAACCCCCAAACAGTCTTAATACATAAGATGACCATACCTTTTAAAAAATCATACATGTTAATGTCCTCCTTTGATGTAATCTAACTCTTACTATTAATACTATCATATCTGTTATAAATGTCAAGAATTTATTGCATGTTTATCGAACAAATAATAAAGGAAGGGTGTTACCCCCTCCTTTGACACCTTATCCTCCTTTAACTGAACCACCACCTTTCTTCGGATGCTTATGAACCAGTTTGTTAAGCTCGTTTGACTTGCCACTGGTATTATACATTACGCCAGCGAACTTGGCTGAATTCTCGGCTTCGCCATAGTTACGTGCGTGTGCGCCAATCCATGTGAATACGTGTGCTTGATAATCAGTGATACCGTTAATTGACTGAATGATAACCTGGTATTTTAGATACATCAGCATGGTAACACCAGCCATTATGGTGAATACTCCACCAAGACTACTACCTTCTTGTGCTATGAAAATTGTAGCAAAGTAGTTATCGACGCATGACATCAGGAAAGGTGCGATATAGAAAATTGCGAAGAAACCGATGACTGAGAATGCAGGGCGCATGGCAAGATTGGCTACCAGCATGATACCTGCCTTGGATACCTGATGTATCAATTCCTGTCCATCAAGACGAACGAAAGTGAATGACCACAGGGGCGCTGCCATCATGGCTTCAATAGCGAACTTACAGCATGCAATGAATGAATAGAAAACATACATGGCGGCAAGCATTGGCATGATAAAGGCGGTAAGAATTCCAAGTGCATATAATCCAAAGACTATAGGTGAGATAAATACCCCGACGCCAACAATATATAACCCGAAACTTGGTATTGATAATATGCCAGCAGCGAACGCCATCGCTATAATTCCATTTCCAATTCCTATAATAGTATTACCCCACCACATCATTTCTGTAATCGGGTCTTTATCGGATGAATCCGTAAATGAATTTATAATTTTTGTTGACACATAGTTGATTGCTTTATTCATTAACGAAAAGCTTTTACCTGTTATGCCATCTGTATTGCTTTTTGTTGTCGCAAAGTCCGCTCCAGTTAGCGCAGTAGGTTTTTCGTTCTCTTGTGTCCATTCATTTTCAAAACGGTTTTCGATGAATTCCACATATTGTTTCCAACCAGGCACGTTTTCATACGAAGTCAGTTTTATGCTTGTATCAACAGGGGCCGAATTCACGATATTAGCGACGTGCTGTGAACTTGCTGCTAAGTCAACGAAGTATGCTCCAAGGAATGGCCATCCGTATGTGTCCAGACCTGATTCCATGCGCTTGTATGCGTTGCCGTTCAGTGCCACATCAAGCGTTGTCGCCGCTTTTAGAACAGTTGCATTATAACTATCGGCAAGATTTCCGTATCCAGATGTCAGGTTAGTAGGGAATTTTGCGGTGTTTGCGTCACCACCAGGTGTTGATGACTGAACCATTGCCTGTATCTGCTGACTGGAGCGAACAGACTGAATTAAGGATGACAAAGCCTGATTACGTGCCGTTATGAACGTCTGCATATCAGTTTGCTGTTGTTTAATGGCATCGGTATCAGAAGAAGAAAGACTACCAAACTGTGCAACTGTTGCGGTACTACCGACTGTTATTTTTCCACAGTCTCCATAATCCCATTCGGTTTCCTTGCCGTCTGTTGTTGCTTGACCTTTGATATCAGGCTGTTGTGTTACCTGTGCAATATAATTAGATGCATTGGAACCATATTGATTTGTTATTTGTGTTTTGTATGCCTGATAACACAATTCGGATTCAATAACTTCGTGAACCAGTTTTTGTCCGCCGAAATCCTGATTTCCGGTGTTCTTCAAGCCACTTTGTGTTCCAGATGTTGTGTTTCGTAGATTGGTCGCATATTCGATGCCCTGTTTTGCTAAATATGTTCCAAAGTTTTGACCACCTATCCACAAAGACATAATGGAATATTGCCCAAGGCTTAATCCGGCTTGTGAACCAGGAATTGGTGGTAGGAAGGCGATACCCCAACAGACACGAATTGGTGCCCACATAGTGTTCCATTCTTGTCCAAGAACCTTCCCGTCATGTGCCGTCTGTGCAATACCGATGATTGTGAAATATGTAAAAGACATCATGGCGCAGAAGAACACAAAGGCGTTGATATCTCCAAGCAAGTATGTGAATGCTGTTCCTGATGTATTAGACGGCGTAACCATAGTGCCGTTTTTATGTCCAAGGATATTATCTACGAATTTGCCTGGACTATCGTTTTTTGTTGCCGTGCTGAACTGCATGGTTACTTGTTCAGTGTTATCATAATTGGATGCATGCGCGTATTGACCACTACCACCAAGCGCCATCAAGATAACAGCCAATGGCAACCACAGTTTTGGCTTACTAATGAAATCACCAATTGATATCAGTGACCTCTTGGCAAGTTGTCTGTAATAGTATGCATATTTGACAGCTACTGAAGTTGATGCGAATAGACAAGAAAACCACAGCATTGATGTCAATATGGTTGCATATGGTTTACTTATTATAATGTATGCAAGAATATACAAAGTGACGAACATAAATGCAAAGCAGGTGACTTTGTATGATTTCATACGTTTGCCAATTGTATAATCATCGACATGCCGTGCTTTTGCGATTTCTTCAAATCGTTCAGCAGGGGGCATATCATCTTTTACATTTTCTGGAATAGGACATTCTTGATTTCCTATTAATATATCAACGCCTTGTTTGACGAACTTGCCGGTTTCAACGATATTATCCTTGGTTTCGCCTGTTATCTTTTTGATAACATTAAAACCTGTAACCATTCCTAATATACTACGAGGTTTGTCCTCCATTTTATTTTCCTCCTATGTTGTATCCTTTTTAATGTTACCGGTAATGTTTACAATATTATATAATTACCGTAATTCCGGTTTGATTAATATTGCTGGTCCTACCACCAATGCTATGGCAACCAGTGTATTCAGTGCATCTGTGCATATTGTCCACATGTTATGACCATGTATGGCAATCAGTTGTGCATCATATTTCATGATAACAGACCACAGACCTGTTGCCGATTTAACAATCAGCATCATGGCAAGGATTCTGGTCACGGGGTGTAATAAGATTTCTTGTAATCTATTCATTTATCTTCTCCCTTTAACAAATGCGAATTCGTCATATTCAATTGCTAACTGTTGTTTTCTTTTTAGTTCTTTTCTGAACTTCATGATTTTTAATGGTATGGTAACAGGGAACCATTCACCTGATTTAAACCATGCGTTGAAATCTATCCTACGTGTTGTTAGATAAAACAGGGTTGCCGACTTATTAGCCGATAATATCAGGAACATGATTGCAGGCATCATCACGGGGTAGTTCGCCACCAGGTGAACCAATGGCCATAGAAGACCCATGCTGGATAAAAGCGCCGCAACCAGACCACACATCAGCAGGCATGTGGATTCAATCAGGCGTTTGAACAGGGAAAACCCGACAATCGCTATCAGAACCAACATGAACGGACTCATGGAACCAATAGATGACGGTATGCCTTGCAATGCCTGTTTGGCTTCATCAAGCGTATCGTGACCGGTCCACAGGTTGTAAACAAGCTCGTATCCCGTATATCCGAACAAAGCCATCGCAATTGCAAAATAGATTGTCATGACGATATATGCCTGTTTGCGAAAACTTCCGATATTGTCATCACTAATGAAATTCATAATGGAATAACGGGCGAAGTTGTTATCATTCGTATGAATGGTAAACTGTTCATGTGTCATCGT
Source organism: Komagataeibacter nataicola (assembly GCF_003207795.1). Classification (GTDB taxonomy): domain Bacteria; phylum Pseudomonadota; class Alphaproteobacteria; order Acetobacterales; family Acetobacteraceae; genus Komagataeibacter; species Komagataeibacter nataicola. The sequence goes on from NZ_NIRT01000013.1 coordinate 44,744, forward strand.
GTCTTCATAAATATAGTATTTCATCATTATTGCTCTCCTATAACTGGTATCATCTGCATGATTTCCGATGCATTCATTGGCAAGCAAAGTATGCCCCCAAGAACAAATGGCATTATATTGCTAATGGTAATTGCCCCACGGCGTTCATGAAATGATTGCCTTACTTTCATCAAGCCAGATGCAAACATGTAAAAAGACATGATGTGCATAAGACCGATAATGGTTGCCGACACATTTATCATTAAGGCATCACCTATATGTTGTGCCAAATCACCTATCCCGCCTGTTCTCGGATAATAAAACATAACCTTCCCCCCTTTTTATATTGGTTACCTGTTTCTTAAGTTACGGCATAAGTTGTTATTTTTTCAAACATGTTGAATTAAAAAAATAGTTGACACGCTTATTTATCCCTTATTTTCTAAGGTTAAATGCTGGTATATTTAATTATATGTTTGTTTTATTTGCTTTTAATAATTATTTTTCATTATATTGGAATTAAGCAGGTGGCATCACTTGTGAAAGCAACAATCTGGAGGGAAAGTTAATGAGTAAGAAACGTAATTCCAACGTAATAAGAAGTAGCAAGCGTAAGTTTAAGTCTTTTTCCAAGAAGGAATTCAAGGAATGTTTGGATGCTGGATATGGAAACAAGGAAATAATGTCTCATTTTGGCATTTCGGCGGGTGAAGTTCATTATGCAAAAAGGAAATGGTTTCCTGAACTTCTTAAAAAGTATTCCACGACTACATCCGTATCTTTGTCATCTTCTAACAAGGGTAGTAAGTTCAAGATTACACGTTTGCAGTTTCAGGATTATGTTGATGAAGGGATGTCATTAATGGAAATTGTGAAGACATTTGACATCAAGATGTCTGTTGCAGAGGCATGGCTAAAAGATATCAAGTCTGGTGTTTTCATAACGGATGACAAGACACCTGATGCCGTGCCTTTTCCATTAAAGGAAAAGAAAACAGGGGGCATGGATGTTGATGACCTGGAAAAGAAGGTCATGGATATGGTGTTAACTGATACCAATCCCGAAGACATCATCAAGCATGTTGAACTGTTAAAAGAGATACGAAAACTGAGGGCATAAATGACATCTAAAATCGTCATCGGATACCATGTATGATAATTTTCGTGCATGGTATTTTTTTGTCTTCAGGACAAGACAAAATATGACGTTTCCAAAAACGTCAAAATAATACTTGTTGACGATTGCAATGTTTCAACACTTTATCAGTAATATTTACACAAACGTTACCCGTTTGTCAATTCACCAAACTGGCTATAGGGAATCTATATAACCAGATTGCTGAATCTTCTCTTAAATCTTATTTTCAGGAATTCAGATTATTAATCGATTTCGAAAACTATATTCTTGTCTTTGGTGCTATCGCACTGCAGATGCTTTGCATCTACTCAAGCCCGGTGATATTTGTGTTATCAGGAAGGGATGATTTTAAGATTCCGTCTCATGCGCCATGCGGCGCTTTTGTCATCATTTAGCCGCAGGCGCTCAAGGAAATCCGACATCCAGGATATGGAATGACTGGAAACACAATCACTAATACCGGGCTTATCAGCGCGATAGCGCCACACCTGCTCATCAATCATCTTCCCCGTCATCAATCAAACCAGACACCAGGTCATCACCCCCTGAAACAGATAACACGACCAGAACCCCGTAGGATGACCATACAGGGCTATTCACCCGTTAACCCGTCACTTTTGTTATCCCGTCACCAGAATGCCCCTGAAAACGTCTTATATGCCGTTCCACACACATCAGCACGACCATAACCATATCACAGAACCCCGTAGGATGACCATACAGCCCCTTTGACGGGGGACATGGTATCCAAGGGGGTATCAGGGCATTTAAAATGCCCCTGGCATGACACCAAGGGCAACACAGACTGATATGATACGGGAACCCTATCAGGGGGTGAACAGGTGACTTGATATGTCATTATGCCCTGATGTCTCATCTTCATTCCATTCCCTAACTTGGTAGTTTGTCTCCTGATGTTCAGGCTTTGGTTCAGGTTCGGCTATGGTTTCGGAAACAGGTTCAGGATGCACGGTGATAGTGTCGTTTTCCAATTTCCTATCGGGCACAGTGTCTTCAAGTCGTGGCACGTCATCGAATGACGGACTTTCCAATGGTTCATCAACTGGTGTCTGAACAAGTTCAGGTTCCTTGGTGACTACGGGTGTGGTTTTGTTCAAGCCATCACGTAGGGCTTCGATAAGGCGTGGAAGGCTTTTGTCTGCATTGTCACGGGCAAAATTACGGATGATGCTAACTGCATGCATAATCAGGATTTTGTCGCTTTCTACCCTTTTCAGTTCGGCAATTGCTTTCTCACGGGCACGTTCGCAAGATTCAACGCCTTCATGTTCAACTGTATCAAGCATGTCATCTATCTGGTGACTTGTTAAAGATGATACCGAACCTAAAACCTTGATGAAGGAATTTGTTCCTGTTTCTGGTGAAGTTATATTATTCATAATGTCGTTCTCCTTTATATCATGTTTGCTAACCCATTCATCATGAACGGGTCTTATATGTTTAGTTAACTGTAATATTTACAGGATTTCAAACATGTCATGTTGTTATATGACAATTATGTTTGCATGGCGGGATTTAATCTGTTCTCTTGTTACGTAATATGGTATGCATGTCACATCATAAAAGAAATGGCTGATATGTTCCGGTTTGTAAGTGTGATGATATGGTCCATATGTATATGGCTATTATCTTCTATTTATTTTCTTGAGCATGTCCCTTTGTCGTCTGTTCGCATTGGAAGGGTAGGGGACAATGTTTTCAGTGGTCAGTCTTTTGATTCTGCAACCCTGGATAATGTTGTCATTCTCTTGTGTACCAAAGACAAGAATATATCTCAGGGCACCGGCACTGTAATTCGTGATAGCAAACACAATGGACACAACAGAATTCTAACGGCTTATCATGTTGCTGCTAACTGCGATGTAATATCTGTTATAAACAGATACGGTCATTTTCTTGGAAATGGAAGGCGTGTCGGCAATCAACATCGGGATGTATTGTCTAAAGTTAAGATGAATGATGACAATTTTTCCGAAGGGGATGATGCTGTAATTGAAATGCGTGAAAAAATCAGTGGCGAATATGACCAGTTAAGGGGGCTGGTGATATCAAGCCATAGACCGCGTGACATTTTCAGGTCTGAATTAAGCAATCCATTTGGCATGTCCCCTGGTGAATCTGGTGGTCCTGTTCTCGATATGAACAATCAAATCATTGGTGTCGTATCGGGCGTAATTGCTCACACAATAGGTAATATGTTTACACCAAAGGTGAATGTAACCTCGCCATCCATTTATTGGTTCATCCTACATAAAGGTGACAAGGAAATAAAATGGACTGTAAAGAAACATAACACGGCATCTTTTGCTAATTTATCGCATGAAACCTTACAAGCATTAAATATGATTGATGATGTTGATTTCTTTTCAGGCGGCAACATTTCAATAATTGGATATGCGAACAACAGTGGCGTGATTTATCATGGTCGCGTTGAATGACATAAAAAGACCCCCTAAATCATTTATTAGGGGGCTGGTTGCTTATATGTTATTAACTAAAACTTCCTTTTGGAAAATGAATTGGTGTCAATTGTTTTAGGACTGAATCTTCATCATCACTGAAAAAGTCATCATTAGGTTTATAGATGCCTGGTGGCATGGCCGGGAATTCATCATTATCATAATCTTCAATCTTGATATTGTATTCTGCTAATGTTTCGGGTGGCAATATATAGCAAACGGCTTCCATTTTAGGTAGGTATTTATCATATGGTTCATCAAGGAATGAATAGACAAGATTCAGTGTGTCTTTGATATAGAAGTCTGCTTTTGCATGACATTGTTTTTTTATATCACCGTTCAGGTCGATGACGGCTCCGAAGAAATCATCTGAATTGACATTGGATTCCAGGGCAATGACTGCAAGGTTTGGTTGTTTTTCCATGTTTAATATCCTCCATTGTTGATTAAAATAACTTTGTTGTTGGCATCTTCCCAATGAAGACACCTTATATATTTATTAAATCATATGTTCCTTGCATTATGGAACAATTACATTGTTCGTGTTGTGGTTTCTTCTTCATCCATGAAGAATCCAATTTGATTATCATTCATTGTTTGTTTTTGTTCATATTGATTTTTATCATCTGCATTAATTTCATCGAATCCACATTCTTGTGCCAATTCTGTTCCTTTGATGTTAATATTTCCTTTTATTTTTTTTGCATCCAAACTTGTCAGTCTACTATTTTCTGCTGAAAAATTACCGTAAACCTTTTCTTCGAAAGACTTTAATTTATTACAGTTATCGAAGGTAGCATTTCCTTTAAAACAGGCGTTTCCATTTAGTGATGACAAATTGCTATCTGATGCATTAAAATCACCGATAACTTTATGGCTCCAGACTGTTATATTTGTTGTTCCTTTTATAGTTGCTGATGCCAGAACGGTTCCTTTAGGTATTTTATTGACTGCATCTTCGCCTACAAATAATTTGCCTTCTTTTGAAACTGCTAATGCTTTTTCATTCCTTCTATCGTCTGGTGAAATGTGAACTTTGGAAAAGTTTGTATGTTCTGATATATGTTTTATTTCATCAATTCCAAGATATAGTTTGCCTGTTTTAGATATTGCCCAAGATTCAGGTTCATACTTATTTTCAGGCATTGCCCCCGATAGGTTTTTAGATACCTTTTCAAATCTTACACCATCATCTACGGCTTTCTGCATCTGCTCGTATCCAAGAAAAACACGCCCGGATTTAGATGTTGCATATCCTTTCGCAAGCATAAAATCGGGTATGTTTTTAATATCAATCGGTTTACCTTCTTCTAATTTCTTCTGCATGATTTCGTAATCATATTGGTTACTTCTTTCTTCCCCTACATATAATGGTCCGTTTTCATACATACTTGACTGTATATTGACGTGGACATTATTTTTGTTGAAAGTGGCTCCATTATCGGATGCATAGTTTATGTTATCCATTCCTACATACAGTTGTCCTTCGTTTGAAATGGCATAATTATAAGTATCCGGTATGTTTATATTATCTCGTGTAAATGTGTTATTGTTTTCGGATGCTTCTAATATGCTATCGTATCCAATGTATAATTTCCCTGTATCATCCCTGGCTGATTGGATGCCTGTTATTTTTTCAGCCTCCAGCCCTTGTGCCAATTGTTCGATAAATATGGCGTAGTCATCCACATTGTTTTGTTTTACGTATAATTGTTTATCTTCTTCACTGAAAGCAACCGTGATTAGTGAATTGTTATTTTTATCACGCAAAGAATATGCTGTGATATCCGTATTTAATTTCACCCACTCGTAACCACCTTCATATTTAATAACCGGGTTTGTTTCCGTGATATATCTTAATGCATCGCCCTTGCTGTGATAATACAGTCTTAATTCATCTGTCATGATATCGTCCTCCCATTGTTATCTTCATCTTTGATGATAACGTAAACACATGATATCCGACAAATGTTTGACTTATTGCGTTGTTTTCTGGATGTTAAATGATTGTCTTTTGATGCTATCGCATGTCAAGCCCGGTGATGTGAATGGCTTCATGTAGGATGATTAAAGTTTTCGCCTCATGCGCCTGCGGCGTTTTAGTCATCAAACACCCCAAAGGGATGAATTCGACATCCAGGGCATGCTTGAAGACACACACATACCACGGGCTTATCAGCGCGATAGCGCCACACCTGGTCACCAGACATAAAAAAAGCCCTATGGCTGAACCATAAAGGCTTAATTGTTTGATATCATGATGACACCTTACATGCTCATGGAATGTTCTTCTTCAGGTTCAGGTATGTGTTCAGGTATCTGTTCCTGTTTTGAATCCATGGATTTGATAGCATCTGCAAAGGCTTGTTTTTCTTCGGGGGTTTTAATTACATCCATGCCGATTTCTTCGGATAATGGGGTTCCTGAAATATCAACATTACGACCGAACTCGGCATTTGGACCAATGTTTGTTAAACTACTATTTTCTGCATCAAAATTACCTTCAACCTTATGATTGAATTCTGTTATATTTTTACATCCTTCAATATCAACACTACCCCCGAACTCGGTATTAGGTCCAATAGTTGTTAAGCCACTACTATATGCAAAAAATCTACCGGGAACTTTATGATTGAATTCAGTTAAGTTTTTGCACTTTGAAACATCAACATTACCACCGAACTCTGCATTAGGTCCGATTTTTTCTAAACCACTATCATCTGCATAAAAAAAACCTTCAACTTTGTTGTTGAATCCTGTTAGGTTTTTACAACCCCTGATGTCAACCTCATCACCGAACTCAGCATTAGGACCGATTTTTTCTAAACCACTAAATGGTGCAATAAATCTTCCTTCAACTTTATTGTTGAATTCAGTTATATTTTTACTACCTGTGATATCAACTTCTTTTAGAACAACATCTTCAGGTATATTTTTAATAGCATTTTGACCTAAATATAAACTACCATCTTCTGCATACGCATACATAATCGCAGTTCGCATATCTATTGTTTCAAACTTCACACCATTTTCGACTGCTTGTTTAATTTCGTTTACTCCAACATATAATGTGCCGTCTTTTGACATTGTATATTCACCTGATACACTAATTTTACCTTTATCAAACTTTAAACCTTTATCTTTCGTATCATATATGTCATTTTCTACACACAATATTCCATCATTTGATAAAGCGTAATTCTGTTGTTCATACAATGAATCTAATTGAACATCATCAAACTTAACTCCCTCTTTCATGGCATCATATATGTCAATAAAGTTTGTGTAAAATTCACCTTCTTTAGATAATGCATATTCACCTTCAATGTTAATTGCATCAAACTTAATACCATCATTTACTGCTTGTTTAATTTCATATATGCCAATGTAATAATCCCCATCTTTTGATACTGCATTATCTATGTCATAGATATGTTCAGGTTTTAATTCCATCATAAGATTTTTAACAACAGGCATATAATCATCGGTAACTTCTGAATTGCCCTTGCATTTCATCTGCTGAATAGTTTTTGTCTTTTCATCATATTCAATAGTGACATGAGGGAAGTTATCTTTATCTCTTAAAGAAAATATTGTTTTATTGTCATAGCCACCCTTGCCAACACAATTACCCATAGCGTTTCCTTCGAAATCTTTTGCCTCTGGTGTGTCCAATTTCACCCACTGGAAACCATCTTCATATTTAATCATCGGGGTGATATCATCAGGATTTCCCCTGAATTCAGATAACTTTTCAGCCTTTTTTGCTAATTTATCATGCCATTTTTCCTGGTGTCCTTGTCCAGCCTCCCATGAAATACGGTCAATCTTATTTGCAAGTTTTGGGTCTTCCTCCTGCAAACCATGTAACCAGTCCCTTGTGTTAGTAATTTCATCTTCTGGTGGTAGGTTATAGTCATTTTTCTTAGCATAGGATTCCAAGCGTTTTTTCATCCATTCCTTTGCAAACTCAGGACATTTACCAGCATATAAATTGGCTTGTTCCTGGATATCAGTAAGTTTCCTATTTTCTTCTGCAATCTTCCTTTGTTTTTCTTCATCAGTCATATCATCACCCTCCCATATGTCATTTCCTTATTTTTTAGTTTACCGGGTATCATGCAATATACCAAATATTTGCATGAATGACTAATGTCATATCAACATGACTGATAACACATTATGTTATATGATAAGTTAACAAGAAATATGATTGGTTTTTGATGCTATCGCATATCAAGCCCGTGTAATAGTGTGTTATCAGATGATATGATTTATGATTTCTCTCTTAGCGCCTGCGGCGTTTTTGTTATCAAACACCCGAAGGGCTGATCGATTTCCAGGATATGAATTACTGAAGACACACACATCACACGGGCTTTGGTAAGGCTTTGCCTTACAGCGCGATAGCGCCCCTATCATTGAAAACATGACATAAAAAAAGCCCCTGGTCATCACAACCATAGGGCTTAGTTGATAACTGGATATTATCAAATTGCGCGGGGGAAGGGGGTATTTGATAGCTCAAAGAATGACAGGTTATCATTGCCAATAACTGCTTTCACACGTTCATAGGTTAGGCTACGGGCATACATGTCATCATTGGCTTCATTGCCCTGTTCCATCATTATGAATGTCCTTTTGTCTCCTTCCCTGTTCATATCCAGGACTGCATGACCTGTTGTTCCTGAACCAGCGAACGGGTCCATGACGATGCCATCTTCAGGGCATAGGGCTTCAATCAGGTATTTTATCAGTTTCAGGGGTTTCACGGTTTTGAAGTCATGCCATTTGCCTACAATCTCGGATAATTCCTTCTTACCATTCACGCCCCCTGATTCTGTTTGCAACAGGAAGTTTTTAGGTGGTGGTGCCTTCGTATCCTTCAGGTATTTTTTGGCATATGGTGTGCCCTTGCCATCCTTACCGAACCAGATTGAAGGCCAAGACCCTTTAGCATATCGGTCACGTGCTTTTTGTGATGCCCCCAGTAGGATGTCTTCCAGGTTCGTGCATTTGCCGTCCTTGAATTCACAGCCATCCAGAACGACTGCAGGCGCGTGACCGTCCCCGATGTCCTTGATGACGTATTGGCTACCATATTCGCTTAGGATGTCTGCAATGGTCTGTGGTGCCCGTATCCAGTAGCGTGTGCCAGGGTAATGCAGTTCGCCGGTGAAGGGTGACTGGATAGCAAAAATCTTGGTACCACTCCGTGCAGTCAACTGATAGCCAGTCCATGGCTCCACATCGTCATCCAGTTTGTTTTTATCGTAAGCCTTCATGTCCTTTTCTGGGTCACGTTTCATGCGTTTGATGACGGCTTTGTTGATGTCTTTTGCGTAGATGAAGACAGCCTCGGTTAGTTCCTGAAACCTTTTTGCATCATTGGCCGCGGCTTTTTTCACCCATGTTAATTTTGTGATAAAATTGTCTTCTCCGAAGATTTCATTCATCAGGCAACCAAGATGTGTTTCTTCCCTGCTATCGATGCAAATGGCGATGATGCCTGAATTTGATAGCATTTTACGCATAGCAAACAGACGTTCACGCATGAATGTTAACCAGTGTGCGTGCCTGTTTTTGTCATCTGTATCAAGTATGGATGCCTTGCCCCCTTTGTAGTTATCGTTATATCTAAAATCTTTCCCTGTATTATAAGGGGGGTCGGTGACTATCAGGTCAACTTTGCCGCCAAAACATATTTCCAAAGATGCCATGATTTTTAGATTATCACCTTCGATAATCTTATGTGCTGGCATGTCTTCATCGTTATCTATTTCCATGCCTTTATCTAATTTGAATGCGACACGTGGAATGGATGCGAATGAATCAGCAAGGTTCGGATTACGACCTGGATATGACAGAAACAGACCAGAACGTTCACGTTCCATGGTTTCAATCTGTTCTTTTAAAGATGCAATGATTGCGTCCTTATCATCTGTATTTAAATCAACTAACGTATTAATATCAGTTCCCATAATTAATTCTCCTTTGTTAAATGGTCCCCCATGTCTAATTAAATCATTTGATATAACTAATATTCAATAATTTTAATTGTTTACTTTGTTCTATTTGCCTGCAATTCTACAAATAGTAGACATAAAAAAAGCCCCGTGGATAAACCAAAGGGCTTAATTGTTCATCATCATGATGACACCTGTTTGTGTTTTACATGCTCATGGAACGGGTTTCTTCTTCTGGTTCAGGTATATGTTCCTGTTTCGAATTCATGGCTTGACAGGCATCTTTTAATTCCTGTTTTCCTTCAGGTGTTTTAATTACATCCATGCCGATTTCTTTTGACAATGGTGTTCCCGAAATAATTACCTCAATATATTTACCATGACCAAAGTCCGCATCTGGTCCTATTTTTGTTAAGCCACTATTTTCTGCATTAAAATGAGGGGCTTTATGATTGAATTCGGTTAAGTTTTTGCATTTTTCAATATTAACACCACTACCGAACTCAGCATTTGGTCCAATAGTTGTTAAACTACTATTTTCTGCAAAAAGAGTACCTTCAACTTTATGATTGAATTCGGTTATGTTACAATTTTCAATCCAAATATTACCCCCGAACTCGGCATCTGGTCCAATTGTTGTTAAACCACTATCGGATGCGTAAAGTGTATCTGGAATCTTGTTGTTGAATTCGGTTATATTTTTACATCTACTGATATCAACATAACCCCCGAACTCAGCATTTGGTCCAATAGTCGTTAAATTACTACCTTTTGCATTAAAATAACCAATAACTGGACGGTTCCACTCTGTTATATTTTTTGAATTTTGAATATTAACATTTTTTAGAACAACATCTTCTGGTATGCTTTTGATAGCATCTTCACCTAAATATAACCTACCATCATTTGATAACGCATTATTTTCACGGATACCACTGATACTAACTTTGTCGAACTTAACACCTTCTTCGGATGCTTGTTTAATGCTATCAAGTCCAAGGTAATAATCTCCGTCATTAGACACCGCATAATCTACACCTAAGATAATTTCAGGTTTTAATTCGTTTAAAATGTTTTCAGCAAATGGTAAATATTCATCTTTATGCATGTTTATACGTGCGCTTTCACCTTTCGACATAATATCCCCTTGATTTTCGCCATTTTTATCAAGTAATTGGTATAAATCTATATCTTTCCCCTTATAGGTTGTATTTTCATGTATCCAATTTAACCCATTTTCATATTTAATCATTGTTTTAGCCATAATAACTTTCCTCCCATGTTAATCTGTTCATAACAACATGTTATGAACCTTGTTTTCAGGTTACCGGGTATCATGCAATATAACAAACTTTTGCATGAATGACTAATGTCATATCATCATATCTGATAGCTCATTATGTCATATAATAAGGTCGCAAGATATATGATTGTCTTTTGATGCTATCGCATATCAAGCCCGTGTATATATATAGTTTACAGGTCGGAATAGGGAATTGATTTCGTCTCATGCGCCTGCGGCTAAACGATAACAAAACGCCGCAGGCGCTTAAGGAAATCCAGGACATTGCTTGAAGACACACAACCATCCACGGGCTTATCAGCGCGATAGCGCCCTTATCACTGAAAACAAGACATAGAAAAAAGCCCCCTGAAATCTAATTCCAAGGGGACTGATTATCTTACAGATTAAACAAAGCCTTATTTCCATATAAGTCAGCAAATAGGGCTTTAGTTAATTGCCTCATATTGTTACGGACCTTTTTTATATCTATTAATTCTTCTTCTTCATTAAAGATATATGCCCCTGTATCCAAACGATATCCACTTTGTTTTATCTGTTCATATGAAACCATACAGGAATAACCGTTTATATTTTTCTGTTCATGATAGATTTGAAAAGCATCCACATTCATGCTGGACCCAGGTGTCCAGATGTTGCGTTTGCCATCCCGTTTGAAATCACGCGATGAATCAATCATCATGACACTTGGTGTGCCACCATCTACAGACATATCAGGACGGTCTTTATCCAGTATCCACAGACACACAGGGATATCCGTATTTTGGAATAGTTTTGGTGGCAATGATACAATCCCTGCAACACATCCTGTTTCCAGAATTGCTTTCCTGATTGCCTTTGTTGAACTTTTAAACAATGTGTTCATCGGCATAACAAGGACTGCTTGCCCCCGGTCATTCATCAAATCCATGACCACCTGAAGGAAGGCATATTCACAGTCACCTTTCTTCGGTACACCATATTTCCATACAGCATCCTTCTTATTGATGTGGTCTATTCCGTAATCCTTCAAGCCATATGGTGGGTTTGCAAATATATAATCAAGTTTCCCTGAAAACTGACCAAGTTTCTCAGGATATTCTGTGATGCTATCACCGATATATACATGACTTTTTTCAATGCCATTTAGATAGATATTGGTAGCACCAAGAACACCAGAACGAATGCTTTTTTCACCGACCACGACCTCCACTTTATCTTTCAGGGATTGGTTGCCGCCTGAAAAGGCATTCACGCCTTCAATGGCAAAGGTACACACCCCAGCCGTAGGGTCACCGATTTTGACATTATCAAGTTCACGGTCGAACCTGATGAAACGAACGGCATTCTGCACGATTGAAGGGGGCGTGAAGAATTCTCCAGACTGTTTGCCACCACCACCCGTGTAGTTTCCAATCAGTTCCATATACACATCAGCGAAGATGTCCCGGTCTTCCTGATGAACTGAAAAATCAAAAGGGTCCAGTTCCGACAAGATGCCATCGAAACAGGCATCATCCATAACGATACGGTCTGTATCGCTTACCCGTTGACCGACAAGGGATGTGAAGTTGAACACATCAAACAGTTGTCTGAACAATTCATTCCTGAATGAATTCGCAAGGAACTTCACCAGACCCGTTTTCATCGTTATCAGCGCACCGTTCTCATCAACGGGCACATACGCATGGTTATCCACACCGACACCATGCTTACGGATGCAGTCCATATCCGTGTATGTGATGCCTTCGGATGCATGTTCCACGTTTCCAGGGAACTGCGCGACATCACTCCAATCCAGACGGAATGACCACAGGGCTGTTTCGTCCACTTTGAACTTCCCGGTGTTATTTTTTTCAACAAAGGCATCAAGGGTGACACCTTCCTTCGATAATTGCTGAATCAAGAACCGCTTGTAATGTGTCCGTTCATCGATAATCCGTTTTAACATCAAGGTTCCAACCGTTATCGGCATGAAATCCTGTGAATTGCCACGCCCCGCATGGCGGATTCTATCCGTGAACTTCTCAACTACCTTCTGTAATTTATCAAACGTGAATTCATGCTTTCCATTTGTCATGTTATCATCCTCCCTCATGTTGTTGCCCAGACCCTTTGATAAGTCTTTAGTCTTTCGACTTAACACACATGTTAACAGATGACAAATGACATATTAACATGTAAGACATGCCATTATGTTAAATATGATAGTTCCGATTGATAACGTGCGGCATTTAATATGTTTGCACGGTTTCGGCGCTATCGCGCTCGATGAGGCTTCGCCCCATCTAAGGCCCGGTGGTGGTGTGTGTTAGCAAGCAGGGCAGGGGGCATGATTCCCTCGTTGCCTTCGGCTTTTATGTTTTCAGGCATAAGGGCGCTAAATGGTCACAGAACCCCCTAGAAGGGCATAAGGGGGCTGTATGGCTACCAATTATGGAAAACAGGCGCATACGGGCTTGTAGGGGCTTTGTAGACGCATCATGCGTCCTATGCCTTCATCCAAACCTGGTCATAGGTGAACGGCTACGCATGTCATGTCGCCGGCATAAATTGCATGCAGGTTGAAGGGATGAAGGGTTTTCAAGAAAGTCATGACAAGAATTCATGGAACCTTGTTATATGACATAAAAAAACATGGCATATTTCGAAAGTCATGGCTTTGTTTAAAAAAAGACGACCGAAACTGATACCTTCCTATTTGTTAAAGCAAATGCATTGTGTGATATCTTTTGGCGCTATCGCGCTGATATGCTGCGCATATCCAAGGACTGATAAGCAATCATGCCCTATGCCGGTGGCAACACACCCCGACCAGGTTTGCAGGCAATCAAAAATAGGGGGCATGAGAACTATAACATTACCGGGCTTTAGTAGATGCTTGCATCTACAAGTGCGATAGCACCCATTACGGAATCAGTTTGTATGAAAATTCACAGGAATCGATTCCAGAGAAGATTCGGCAATCTGGTTATAATGAATCCCTATAGCCAGTTTGGTGAATTGACAACGCCTGAACGTTTGTGTAATCCGACGCCCTAAAATGGTTGAAAATCAGGCAATTATCATCACGTCACGTTATCAGGTGGCGACATGTGAAACCAATTCATGTGTGAAAGTGGCAATCATGCTGCCTTCGAATATGTGGATGCCTGGTCATCATAGGAACCATCCGGGCAATCGGCATCGCTGATGCTTTGTGGATAACTTGGCATTAGGGGCTGACGTTATCATCAGGCTTTAGGATATGGCGAAGACATATCCAGTGCGATAGCACCAAGACGGAATCAGTTTGTATGAAAATTCACAGGAATCGATTCCAGAGAAGATTCAGCAATCTGGTTATAATGAATCCCTATAGCCAGTTTGGTGAATTGACAACGCCTGAACGTTTGTGTAATCCGACGCCCGAAAATCCTTGAAAATCAGCGCATTATGCATGGTGACGGTTGTGGACCATCATTGACGATGACTGTTTGGCGTGTTGATTGCATCCGATTGCTTGTTGTTTTCGGGTGTGGTCGCGCAGCGGCAGACTGGATTAATATTCCAGGCATCTTGATGTGCGGAGCGCATCAAGCGCGATAGCGCCTACCGTTTCCAGTTGACGATATGGAATCGGTTTTGATGTAATTTTTTGGCGTTTTCGAAAAAAAAGAATTCACGTACTTAGGCGTAGAATTCACGTGGTTTGAAGGATTCCCGAAACCTGCTGTATTTTTTTAGTTCAAAAGACTTGCTAAAGGCGGGAATTTAATAGGATAATAAAAGAGTGAAGGGGAATAACCGATTGGCTACCCCCCTTCAAATCTTTTTTGCCGGATGGCGCGAACCGCCGACAAGAAGGAAAACACCGCTGGACTTGGAACGTCATCAGGAACGTTTTCGCTTGAGTCAAAAGTTATCACCCTGTGATACTTCAGTCAAGAAAAAACGTCCCCGGTAACATTAAAAAAGGAGGACGACAATGACTGATATGATTTACGCACAGGGAAGCAAGACACAGATTGATATTCAAACAGCCTTAGAATCAAGGGAAACAGCGCCTTCTAATAAGGTTGATATGGTTTCATCCGATGTAGCCAGTCGTTTGCTTTCTGAGCGTTTGGATGTTTTCGGGACTGAAATCGAATCGTTTTATATGAAGGACAAGGAAGACCGTGACTCGGCACCGCGTCCATGTCTTGCCATTAAGGCACCGGCAGGCACGGGTAAGACTCGGCACATTCTGGACCTTGTGAAACGCCTAAATGAGCGTGATAGCGTTTTCAAAAGTCTGTATCTGGTTCCGTCCCTGGACCTTGCGGAACAGTTGAAAGAAATTGCCAGCGATTCGGGCATCAAGGTTCGCGTGATTCGTGGACGTTCGCAAGTTCGTGAAGATGCGGACCCTTCATTGCCTGAAATCGAACAGCCTCGCATGTGCCAAAGGTTCGTGGAGGCTGAAAAACTTTCATCTTTGTCATTAGATGTGAAAAGTCATCTATGTATCAAGAAGAAGGGCAAGGATAATAATGAAGAAAAGAAATGCCCATATTATGATACATGCCCATATATCAAACAAATGGAAAAGTTCAACGGGTTATCAATAGCATCTCATGCTTACATGTCTATCAAGGCTGATTGGTTATCTGAAGATAAGTTAGATTTGGTAATTATTGATGAATCCTTTTGGCAATCAATGCTGCGGCATCAGCAGTTCGAATTAAGCGAATTCAAGAAGATAGACAAGCCAAGCCGTCAAATACCATTAAAGAATTATCAGGCAAAAGCCGACATGTCGGCAGTTCAGATTGAAGATGCCTGGATGGAAGATACTTTATTTCATCATGAATGGAATGGCATTGTAAGCAAGGTTTTAAGTTATGCTTATGTTGAAGAAAAAGATTATTTCCTTGCCTCTGATTTCACTGATGCAGGCATAACAGCAGACATTGCGGAACGTATGTATCGTTTGGAATACATGCGTCTTGATCGTCCGAATATTACTCCTGATATGTCGGATGGCGAAATAGCGGACGCGTTGAAAGATGCCATCAAGCAGGATGTATTTTCATATGCCCGTTTTTGGAAAAATCTATCTGAAGAATTACGTGTTCGTGTAAGCAATGATGACCATAAAGGGGTCATGCATTCGGTTTCCATGGACTGGTCTGGTAAGCCAAGAATCCTTTTGCATTCACATAAGTCAGCGAAGTTCACAACGGTTCCAACGGTTGTCATCGATGCTGATTTGGACAAGGAATTGACAACGGAATTCCTTCCTATTTTCCGTGACCGTGATGACCGTTTTTTTGAACTGAATGTTCAAATGTCTGAGCATGTTAAGTTCACACAGGTCACGAACACACCGCTTTCCAAAAGCACGTTTTCTCCGTTTGGTGACAAGTTGCCTTTAGCTACGATGCGTAAAGCCCAATATGCGCGTAACCGCGTGTTCGATGCCATGAAGAACATAGCGATTGCCACAGGCTTAACGGATGACGGACGGGCTTTGACGCCAGAACAGCAGGAACGTAAGCCTTTGCTGTGTTCGTATAAGGCGATAGGGGATTATTGGACTGGTCAGGATTATCATTCCAAGCGTCGTGAACAGAACGCTTACAGCCCGATTCCAGGGTATGACGGTCGGTATGACAGCTTGCCAGCGAATGAGGATGGATTAGCGTTCCGTGATGACCCGGATAGCGTACCATTTGACTTCGCGCATTTCGGGAATCTAAGGGGCAAGGACCAGTGGAAGAACACGAATTGCAATGTGGTCCTTGGTCGCAATGAGCCACCAGTTTCGGGCTTGGAGGATACGGCAAGGGCTGTTTTCTATAAGTCGCCTTCGGAAATTGTGTTCATTGATGCGAATGAGGATGGCAACAAGTTTTTGCCCAGGAAACCTGAAAACATTCCTACCAAAAAAGGTGGAATACACACGGTTAATGTTTCCTTTCATCCCGACCGCAATGTTGACCGCATTTTAAGGCAAATACGCGAAAGCGAATTGACACAGGCGATTGGTCGCGCCCGTCCGATACATCGTGATAGACCCCTTGAAATCATTATTGCCACGAATGTTCCTGTTCCTGGTTTAATTCCAGACCGTGCATGCACATATGAGCAGTTCATCGGTAGCAGAAGTTTTGAATGTTTGATGGACGGTTTGTTGCCGCAGGAATCACAAACGGCTCATGAACTGTTCCCCGAAACTTTCCGCACTTCGTCTTCCTTACAAGCGATACGGAAACGCTTTGATTTGTTAATGGAACTGATGAAGACCTATCAGGCTCATAACTTGTATGAGGTTGCTTACAAGGTCATGCGCAATGGCAAATCGTTAACACGTAAGGGTTTGGTGTTTGCCCCCGAAGGCGTTCATACGATTGAAGGCAGGATGTCACGTGTCATCAAGGAAGAATTCAAGATTTCCGACATCAAGTGTGCTGGTGAATATGTTGAAGAAATAGCGCCGACCTTCAAGACGAAACCTGAAGATTATGTACTATCGAAGTCACAGATTTCGGCGCGTGTAGAAGTTGCCAAGGGCGATATTAAATTAAAGGGTGGTTACACGAACGAAGATATTGAGTTCTGTGTTCATGAATATAATGAAATGCTGGACTGGATAGATGACCACAAATGTCCTGGTGATGATTTCTGGAGTAAGTTCAAGTCATCAAGGGGTTGCAGGTTTGGAGGGTGTGATTTTGAAGGTGTGATGTCGATTGACAGGACATTGGAACCACCAAAATATGACATTCCAGTTTTCCCATTCCAGGTATTCCGTGATTATGCCTTTGAAGGCGGCAAGTTGACATGGAGCAGTTCAGACCTTGATGAAGTTGAAATGCGTTTTTGGCTAACGTGTTTTAAGGAAAAGTATTCATTGACGAGCGAACAGGTCTACATGGATTTTAAGAGATACATGATGTCGACTTCTTTTGAAAACATGAAGGGTCGTGTTCTTGAAGATGTGCCATTTTAATATGATATAAGGGGGGGGATATATGAATATAGAAGAATTTTATAGTGGTGCAGGCAAGATTTATGACCGATATAAGGTGAAGAACCGTGACCGTTGTTTTATGACATCGGTTGCAATGTTTGCTGTTATTTTATCGGTAAGGGTTACGGGAAGGCAGGCATCTTACTCGGACATCACGGGGAAAGATATAAATGAGGTCATGCCTGTTTTCATCAAGGACTATCACAAGGTTCAGTTGATAGACAGTTTTGAAGGGTGGTCAGACCTTTTAGATTTCATGTCAAAGGTTCCGTTGAATTTAGGGGATTACACGGGACGCTGGTATGAAATGTCCAATGACTACAAGGATAATGCCCTATTCCAGACCCCTGATGATGTGACCAATCTGGTGTTCGAACTGGTGAAACAAAGGGTAGGCAACGAGGCACCAGAAGATATCAAGATTTATGACCCTACGGCTGGTACGGGTGCTTTTCTGCTTGAGGCGAAACGCCGGGGCATGAAGACATACGGGCAAGAAGTGGACCATGAAACCTTCATTGGTCTTCACGCCAATATGTTCTTCCTGAATATGCATCAAGCCATGGTGGATGCAAAAAAGTCTGGACCAATGAAGGCTTTTGAACAGTTTTCCAAGATAATTAACACCTGATTTACAAATCAATAATTAAGGCTTGGTCTCAGGTTCCTGATGCTATCGCATTGTGACACGCAAAAGCATATCACCAGGCCCGTGTGTAATGTGAGTTAGCAGGGCAGGGGCTTAGATATCGACCTGAGCGCCTGCGGCGTTTTGTCATCATGTGCCCCGATAGGGCTGATCGATTTCCAAACATCATTTTTTTGCTAACACACACCTACCACGGGCTTTTCAGCGCGATAGCGCCTTTATCCTGATGACAAATCAAGGGAATTCATCCGCCCGGTGCGCTCATGTTATCACGCATAAAAAAAGCCCCCGGTCATCACAACCAAAGGGCTTAATTGTTTGATATTATGATGATACCTTACATACTCATGGAACGGGTTTCTTCTTCTGATTCAGGTATCTGTTCCTGTTCCTGTTTTGAATCCATGGATTTGATAGCATCCTTTAAGGCTTCTTTTTCTTCAGGCTTTTTTATATACGTAATATCTGTTTTTTCGGATAAGGGGGTATTCTTAATATCGATATGTCCTCCTGCTATTGTAACTTTATCTAAATCAATAGTTGTTAAACCACTATCATGTGCAAATACCCCACCACGAACTTTACTATTGAATTCGGTAAGGTTTTTACAAAAACTAATGTTAACAGCCCCTAATGTGACATCCGGGGAAATTGTTCTTAAATTGCTACCTGTTGCAGAAAAATAACCTGGAACATTATGTTTCCATTCAGTTAAGTTTTCACATTCGCCTACAAAGACACTCTCCCCGAACTCAGCATTAGGTCCAATTTTTGCTAAACCACTGTTTCTTGCAAAAAAACCACCTTCAACTTTATGGTTCCATTCTGTTATATTTTTACAACCATTAATATTAACATCTTTTAGAACAACATCTTCTGGTATGTTTTTGATAGCATCTTCACCTAAATATAACTTACCATCTTTTGACACGGCATAAGGTGAAAGACCTATTTTGCCGCTATCGAACTTTACATTATTATCAGATGCATTTTTAATGCTATCAATTCCAAGGTAATAATCTCCATCATTAGATATGGCATAATCTACACCTGAGATATTTTCAGGCTTTAATTCGTTTAAAATGTTTTCAGCAAAGGGTAAATGTTCATCTTTAAATGTGGTTACATCTTTATTATCCATTCCATATAAAGATGCCTCATTTTTTTTCCCGTCTAAAAAAATATTTCCTTGATTTTCACCATTTTTATCAAGTAATCGGTATACAGCATCTTCCTTATTAATTGCCTTTTCGTTTATCCATTTTAACCCATTTTCATATTCAATCATTGTCTTAGCCATAATAAACTTCCTCCCCTGTTAGGCTGTGCATAACAACCTGTTATATATCAACACCTCTTATGTTAACATCCATTTGGCAATATAACAAATATCTGCATAATGACTAATGTCATATCATCATATCTGATAGCTCATTATGTCATATAATAAGATACCATAACATATGATTGGTTTTTGATGCTATCGCATATCAGGCCCGTATAATGTGTGTGTTATCAGGTAGGGTAGGGGATTGATATCGGCTCATACGCCATGCGGCGCTTTTGTCATCATTCACGCCGCAGGCGCTCAAGCGATATCCAGACCATGAATGATTGAAGACACACACTCACCACGGGCTTATCAGCGCGATAGCGCCACACCTGGTCACCAGACATAAAAAAAGCCCTTGGTCATCACAACCATAAGGCTTAATTGTTTGATATCATGATGATACCTGTTTTTTTTACATCTTCATGGAATATTCTTCTTCAGGTTCAGGTGTCTGTTCAGGTTCCTGTTTTGAATCCATAGATTTGATAGCATCCATGAAGGCTTTTTTTTCTTCGGGGGTTTCGATTACATACATGCCGATTTTGTCGGATAATGGTGTATTTCTTATAATAACATAACCACCAAACTCGGCATTTGGTCCTATGGTTTCTAATGGTGTGTAATGTGCATAAAAAGTTCTGGTTACCTTATGGTTCCACTCTGAAATATCGCAATCTGCGATAAAAACGTATTTTAATACAACATCATCAGGAATGTTTTTGATGTCATCTCCATTAATATATAATGTGCCATCTTCTGCAAGTGCATAAACATAATCCACATAATCGCAATACTCATTTTCTTTTATTCTTATGTCGTCAAACTTTACATTGTTCATGTATGCATGTTTAATTTCTTCATCCCCGACATATAATTTGCCTTCTTTGGAAATAGCAAAACTTTCTTTCATATAAACTTTATCAAGTCTTATGCTATTCTCGGATGCCTGTTTAATACTATCCATGCCAACGTAGTATATTCCGTCTTCGGATATCGCATAATCTACGTTTGATATGTGACCAGGGTTTAACTGATTAACAAAGTCTTCCACCATTGGAATACATTTATCATCCTTGTTCAAAAATGACATGTTCGAAATGTAGTCTTCTTTAATTTCATATTTTACACTAACTTGTGTGTTTCCGTCTTTATCAACCAAGTTATAAAAGCAATCATATGCATCATAAGTTCCTGGTCTTGCAAAGTAACTTTTCAATTCATCCGGAACAAGTGTTTGATTCCATTCGGAACCATCTTCATATTTAATCATTGTTTTAGCCATAATTAATATCCTCCCTGTTATGCTGTGTATAACAACCTGTTACAACATCATTAATGTTAACAGCCCCCCGGTAATAAAACAAACATCATCATGATAGATAATTACTCGATAACATAGGAATAAGACATTATTCCCGGTAAACTGAATATATGGATATCAATAAAGGGGGGGGTATGAACATGTTAGATGAATATTTAAAACAACCTGGTGAATTCAAGGGGGATGAATTTAGAAGGCATAGATTAAGAACACATAGGAATGTCATTCATTATGGTGACAAAAGGTGGATTGAATTGTTATCACACAAGGCAAAAGTGCAAGCATGTAATATGTTGTATATTAACATGATGTCGCATCAAGACACTTCAATATTCCTGAACAATGCCTTTTGTGAACTGATACCTAAAAATAGCTGGTCATTGCCGGAAGAAATATTAATGGCTATTCATGATGATAATTTACGGGTCTTTTTGCTATTAGAAGACTTCAACAAACTTATCTTTCAAATCATGACCAAGGAAAAACTGTTTCCAGCCATCGGGATTGAAGACGATGATTTCTGTGTCAATCTTGAAGATGACAGAAAAATCAAAGACCTGATGCGATATATTTTTCCGTGGCAAAACCCACAAAAGTTAAAATTACTGTTTCCGACACATTATATATGCAAGCAACCAGTCATCATCAGGCGTGTTCGCAGGAAGAAGTGACCGGTCACGATGAATGAAACCAGCAACCGTCAGTGTTCATATCGAACGCCGGCGGTTTTGAATTTTATGAGAACAAAAAGTGTTCTAATATCGTGCCATGGCACACAATCGTTCACGGGCATCATACATCGAAGAACGCAAACATCTTATGATGACCGGGCTTGGTTTCTATGCGCCTGAATGGCATTTCAGGCTACGATGCCCACAATGCAGGGTGTCACGCAATTTGCCCGTCAGGAACCTGTGTGAGCGTCTTGGAACCGATATCCAGGTGAAGGACGTAATATCCCGGTTCAGGTGCCAGGCGTGCGGTACACAGCCTTCAGACATACACCTGGTCAACAGCAGGTTCAGGCATTCCATAGACCTCATAGGAAGTCTGTTTTAGGATTTCATCGACCAGCGGGAATATGTTGGCATAAAAAAGATTATGACATAATCGGATGCGTGGTGGCTGGACCGGACTGGTGCCCTGATTTTATCAAGACACCATCATATGTCACGGGTCATGATGCCTACTCGTATGTGATTATGCCGCCTTGGTGAAGGATGTGAAATCGACCGGCACAATCTGGTCATCATGGATGACGTATGGTGCCTGCGGCACCGTGTATGTGCTGTTATCGCCATCCAGATAGTTTTCGATGACCTGGATGACCTCGTTGTCGTTACGGGCATCGTTGATGTTCGGGTTCGTCACACGGATATGTCGTGCCTTCTTGCGTGCCATGAAGACGTACTCCACCAGGTCATCTTCATCGTTTTCGCGTTCAATGGTGTTCCCGTCCTTTCGTGCAATGACATTCTGTGAATTCATCGCGTGTCCTTTGACAAACAGCCTGAAGGTTTTCATATCGCAACCTGCCTGCTCGAACACAAACCGGAAATCATCCACGGTTAGAAGGCTTTTGTTCGAATATGAAAACATGACGTATTTTGCCTTGGTGTTTTCAATCAGGCGGATGAACTTTGGAATCACGTCTTCCTTGTGATTGCGTTCCAGCGGTTCCGTGTATCCTTTGGTGTTAACGGGTTTCATGGTTTTCCCGAACAGTTCAGGACGGCTATTTTCGACCAGTGTGTTCCACAGGTGATAGAACGACGAATAACGAACGCTTGCGCTCATTTTGACATTGTTCGTGCCATACGGGGGGTCAAAGTATGCGATGTCGCATGACACCTTACCGTTTTCGAAGACATCTCCAGTCATGTTTTCATGATTGAAGGTGTGGTGTGTATCCAGTTCAGGAAGGATGAACACGATATCTTTTTTGGTATTTGACGACCAATTTTTTAGATATCCGTTTTGATGTCCGACGATGTTAGACACTTTGCTAACGGCAAGCATCAGTGTTAGCAGCAGAACATTTTTTTGGATATCATCCAGTTTGCCTTCATCGAACCAGCAATCAATTAGATTACGGGCGATTTCGATGATTTTGGCGTTATCAGTTATCCAGATTTTATTAAACCCGTCATCCCCGACTGCGCTACCGTTGTTATAATCGGTGGAATAGTTATCAACGAAGAAACCGTCCACCAGCCCTTCATATCTCAGGCTTTCGTAATCGGATGCTTTGATTGAATTCAGGGCATCGATGAACGGCTTGTAGAATGCCGGTGATGACTGATTGCACATGTAGGCATCACAGATGACCTTTGTGAATGTTTGCTTATCATTGGTGATGACCTTGAACCGGTCATGGAAGTGATAAGCGACCCTACCGCTCCCGGAAAAGGCATCAAAGAATGTGCGAACATTGGTGTCATGGACGACATTTCCAAAATACCAGTCCATGGCGTTTTCGATGAAATCAACCAGTTTGGCTTTCGACCCCATATACTGGATTGTCTGCATACCGGCTTTGGTGTTGCCCGTGAAATCCAAGCCATCAAGGTTATTAAACATATGGAACCCTCCTAAGTGTCTAAACCGGTATCAGTGATTTAGATATAGGGAGGGTTTCGGTTAATTGTCAATCGATGAAATCTAACAAAACCTTCGACATTAACCTAAGTCCTTGAGATTGCTCAAGAACTTTTTTTATAAAACCTTATCATCAAATAAGGTTCCATAACCTTAATATGTTAAATGTCATCAAATGATAAAAAAGTTTAGATTTCAGGAAGATTTCGCTTGACAGATGACATAACTTAATTCATAACGGTCTCTCTCTCACGGAACAAGTTAGTCAAATGGTTGACTGATAGATGCCAGTGAGGATGAAAGGGGGGCTATGGGATAACAAACAACGGACGACCGTAAACATACCAGCCTGAACTGATATTTGGTTACCTGTGAAGTGCTCAATGATGTCAGGTGGAATGGATACGGTCCCCGTATCAAAGGGGGGGACATGGCAAGGTGGAAGGACGCCATGTCCCCAGGTAACAACTTCTGCTGTGTGAGGAAAACACAACATAGGAGGTTCCCGGTGATATCCAGGATATCAGGGGAATATAGTTACCGTAATCTATTAAATTGGAGTGTTCAAGGTTTTTTTGGACATCCGCAAAGGGGAATGGTCATGGTGACTTTTTCATAATTAATAAGGGAGAACTATTAACATGGATATATCTATTAGTGACATGTTTAAAGATGTCATGGTTTCTCAGGATGCAATTGAAATAGATGAAATCTGTTTTGACGAAGACAGGGATGATTTCATCATTGAGTTCTTTGGTGGATGTCTTCCTGATGATGTGAATATGGACAATCCTCTTGAAGAAGGTGACAAAGACATCTTCTGGGATTGCCTACGTCTCAGCAATGGTGCTTTGCTGATGACGCCGAACATCGATGATGATGATGACCATGTACCTTTTGTCGTCAAACATTATAATGGTGTCATCCCCCCGGTCATTGCCGGTTTGATTGCCTGCATTGAGTTTCAAAAGGGGGCTTATGACCAGGCTATCAGTGTAATTGACACGACCTCGGACATGATGACCAGGGCTATGGCGCATGGTGTGGCATCCAGGACTGGTGAACAATTAGCAAAGCTCATTGAGTTTGCGAACAGCATTCCGCATCGGGATGACATCATACGTATTTTTGAGAATAGATAACGTATCCCCTTCCCTGCTCTTGTTTACATGAAGTCTTGTATTTCAAAAACAAGGGCACAAGTTGCCTCCATCAAAATCTTTCATAAGCATTACTTAAACATGGAAGACTTTGACGGGAGCAATTCCCGGCTAAACGGTTCACATGGTGTGAAATCGTAGCAACATAAGGAGATTACACATGAACAAATCCAATGGTCGCATACAGGCAACTATGGTTCCTGATGATAAGCGTATCCAGTTTGAACGGGACTTTTTCAACATTCGTGGAAACGACCTAATTGAACATATGATTTTCGTAAAAAAACTAATGCAATTAGTTAGCCCTTCTTATCATACATTGCATTGGAAATATATGGAATTGAATAACGGTGGTCTATTCATGTATCCAGATTTGATTAGTGATGATACAATTGTCGCCAATATAAATCCTGGAAGTTCTTCTACTCCATTAACTACGGTAGATTATGGAATAGAATCAAGCCTGATGTTTTTCATAAAATGTGTAAGATTTCAGGAATTGCATATTAAAACCTTAAGGGGTGGCGAACGTAAGTTCATCAAAGCGGATATGGATTATTCAAAGCGAATGCATAAGTTAATTATGTATTACGTTGAACAGCTTGATACCTGTTTTGATATTCTTGATGTTTATAATGCAGATTTAAAAACATACACGGATAGTCTTATGGAATATCATATGGCTGCATAAAGTTTTTAGGTTTGTCTTTTGGTGCTATCGCACTGATGCTATCGCATCAAGCCCGGTGATAGTGTGTGTTATCATATAGCTGTAGGTATGATGTCTATTTTTCTTATTACCTACGGTTAAATGGTAACAAACATTAAGGTATCAAAAGCGCACCTTATTACGACTACTAATTAATTTTAAAGGAGATTGAAAATGAGTAATTCAGATGACATGAGCATTCTTAATAACATGTTCCATTATGACTGGAATTATGACCTGTTTAGATATGGTGTTATAACATTAGGCAAGGCTGTAAGACTTACAAAACTATATGATATTTACCCTCTTCCTTCTGATATCAGGTTTGTCAAACTTGATGATATCAATGTGGCGATAAAGGATGACAATATCATTCTTGCCATTGAATACGAAGGGTATGTTTTGGTAGAAGATTTTAAAGAAAGGATTAACATAGAGCATATGGAAAGCAATTTTAAGGCAATTGTAAAAGATTACATTGAAATTGCAAGAAGTAATAATGATAACTACAAATATTACAGTAGAAGGGCTATTGATTTCATGAATAAAATAACTGATGAACTTAATTCAAAAGGTAAATCAGGGTTTCATGTAGTTCTTAAAGATAATGAGTTTTATGTCATAAATAACGGAAATGCTTACTGTATCGAAGGCACTGATTTACGGGATGTGACGGATAAAGAAATGCAGGATATTGTAGAAACCACTCTTGATAATTATAATCAGGGCAAAATTATAAAAACATCTTGTTATCCAGATTGCGATACATCAACCGAAGGTAAAATACCAAAGTTATACATGTTCCCTGAAGACGTAAAAACTATTATTGAAATGAAAAAAGAAGAACGTATAAAATATGAACTTGAAAGGCAAGAGTATTTAAAAGAAGACCACAGCGACGCTCCCTTTTAAAAGGATTATATTTGGTGACATTCATCATATGTCACCATTTAAACGCCATGCGACTAAATGATAAGGTAACAAGACATATGTTTGTCTTTTGGTGCTATCGCACATCAAGCCCGGTATGTATGTGTGTTAGCATATGATATGATTTATGATTTCGTCTCATGCGCCTGCGGCGTTTTGTCATCATTTAGCCGCAGGCGCTCAAGCGATATCAAATCCATGGAATGCTTGAAGACTCACCATCACCACGGGCTTATAGCGCGATAGCGCCCTTATCACTGAAAACAAGACATAGAAAAAAGCCCCCTGAAACCTAATTCAAGGGGACCGATTTCATAGAAAATAATATGGTCACATATTATCCAAATTCATAATGCCTGGTGTTTATTTGCATCAACCATTTGCTTGCGTTTTCAATAATCTGTTTTTCTTCTGTTGTTTCTGCAACATTAAGACCTGTTACTTTTGCAAGTGGTGTGTTTGATATACAAACCAGCCCTTTTATTTTGGTAGCATCAAGACATTCCAGTTTGCTGCCTGATGCACTGAAGATGCCATCAACAGGATTATGCCATTCTGTTATTTTACAATTCTGTATTCCGACATATTTTCCAAAGATTGCATCTGGATTGATTGTTTCCAGGCTACTACCTGATGCATAAAAATAACCATCTACATCGTTGTTCCATTCATAAATATGTTTGCAATCATTGATGACAACTGTTTGCCATATGACATCATTATCATCCTGATGACACTTGATTAACTGTTCACCGGCAACCATATCCCCGTTTTTCATAATACAATATGATTTCGGTTTCTTAATTTCTAATGGTTTATAATTAAATGATTTTTTAACCATAACATGTTCCTCCTTTGTTATATTTTTCCTTTTTAAGATGTTACCGGCTTATACAGCCCATACCTAATATGTCATGTTTTCTGTTAGCATATAATCATGGTTAACAAATAAGGAGGATGACATAATGACAAATGTAATCAGTGATAAAGAATTCAAAGAAGGACAGAAGGAAATGTCTACATTCGACATGGACACATCCCGTCTCAGTCAACAACCATATGCAATATCAACAGACGGACGTATGTTTTTTGGCGAACAGGACATCATGAATGCTCCAGATGATGCTGTGTTCCAAAAAGTGAACATCAACAATGGCGTGGAAATTACAGAATGGACCCGACCAGTTAAAGGCAACCTGTATGCAACAGGTAGCGCCCTGCAATCAGTAGATGCCGATATAGACGGTGTGCTTGTTGTCATGGCATGCCAAGACATGGAAAGCATCCAAGGGTCTGCAAAATCCATCCACGCCGATTTCAGTTCAGTGAAATCGATTGAAGTTGTAGCCGATGTCGTAAGTGCCGATAATTGCCGATATGTAGAAGACATCAGGGGCGAAATTGGAAACGTGTCGGCTGATAACACAGACTGTAGTGATATTACAGAATCCAGTAGTTATGGAAGAAGACGATAGACACAAGAAAGGGGGCAAATGCCCCCTATTTTTATTGCCTACATACATATGATATTATTTGCGTGCCTTGGCATTCCTTTTTTCAATATCAATCAGCATGTTGACATAATTTTCACCACAGAACCATCTAATGATGTCCAGTTTCAAATCCTTGCTATCACCATTTACAAGCCAATAAATGAACTGAACTCCCTGATAACCATGATATCTTGTGCCAATATCAGCAATCACATAAATCCCAAATATGCCAATAACACCAAGTGTCACCATGAAAAATATGAAAGGTAACAGAAAATATAAAGCAAGCAATGCCATCAAAAAACTTGTTGCAAGTAAAATATTTCCACCTATTTTTGAATTGATAAATCTAAGCATTTCAAATCTCCTTTTTATGTAACCACTTCACTTGAAGTGACCTCCTACTTTCATTAAACCAAACCATATATATTAAATACAAGTATTTCGAACATAATAAATTAAAAAAATGTGTTGACCTGTTTTTAAGGATATCTATAACTTATTTATAGATACCCGTTTATTATATTAATTTTCTTCCAGTGATTGGATAACGGTATCAAGATTGACTGAATATTTACCGACATAATCTCTGTCACCATATGAACTTCTATTAAAGTTTGCTGATGCGATGTCATCAATCATTTTGGATTTCATGTTAATTTCTTCTAATTTGTTGGAGGCATCTTTGAACACTTCCTGTGCTTCTTCAAAATAACTTCTGTTATCCCTTGATTTTCCTTGTTTAACAGACCATACCATTTTTCTAATTGCTGTTTCCAGGTCATTTACATCAATGATGCCTTTGATTTTTTCTTCTATTTGTTTGTTAAGATTTTCATTTTCTTTCTGTGCTGCTTCGAAGTTTTCTTTAACACTTTCTATTTCAGCCCTTTTTGCATTCAAAGTTTCTAATAATTCTTTTTTCTTAGCAATCGAAGTTTTCAGGTCTTCAAAATTATTGGATATGCATTCCAAGGATTTAAGAACACCATCAATTTCTTTCTGTGTTAATTCAGCCTCTTCTTCAAGAACCTGCTTTGCTTCAATTTCTGCAAGCGCATCCTTGGTTTCTTCCTGAAACCTTTCAAGTTTCTTTAAAGAACGTGGTCCGACAAACCAGGCTGTATCACCAGCACTCCACTTTGCTGTTTTAAAAATAGCCTTGAAGTCATCTTTAATCTCATATGGA
This sequence comes from Komagataeibacter nataicola, assembly GCF_003207795.1. Classification (GTDB taxonomy): domain Bacteria; phylum Pseudomonadota; class Alphaproteobacteria; order Acetobacterales; family Acetobacteraceae; genus Komagataeibacter; species Komagataeibacter nataicola. Next base: position 73,968 of record NZ_NIRT01000013.1, read on the forward strand.
ACCTTAACCAAATAACCCTTTTCAACTTCTTTAAATGTAATCATATCAGTTCCCCTTGATATTCCAGCAATCATTATTGATTGCCCCCTACATTCATTAAACCAAATCATATATATTAATTGCAAGTATTTCGAACATAATGACACAAAAAAATATGTTAATCTGTTTTATCTTAGGAAGGTAAGGGTTTATATGATAAAGATTTAACAAGGCATAAAAAAAGCCCTGCATGTCAACAGGGCTTTTCAGGGGTTTTCTACTTGATTAATGTTACCGGGCATCGAATTAAATTCCAAATATTTTGGAATATCAGGCTGCCTTTTTTCCTTTTAGTGTGAAGTCGACGTGTATTTCATCGTATGGAAACTCGATGCATCCGTTTTCTGTTTTGTTGATGATACCTGCTGATATCAAGCTTTTGATATCGGTATGAACGGCTTTGACATCACGATTGACGCGCCGTGCGACTTCACGGATTGCCATTGGTCCTTGGCTTGTCATGGCTTCCATGATTTCCATTCGCTTTGGTGTCATCACTTTCCACAACAGGTCCATGCTTTCGAAACTGATGAACTCGCCTACCTGGATGCCTTTCAGGGCTGATAGGGCGCGACGTTTGGTGTCTGCAAGCGATGAAATGCCAAGCGTTACCGTTTTCATGTTCATGCCTCCATTCTTGATTCAACATCATCCATGAAATCTACAATCAGTTGTTCCATGCTGATGAATGTGTATGAGACCTCACCACCATCAATATGTTTATGGTCCCCCTTCCCTGCTTCGTTATCGTAGCGAATGATGCATTCACCATTCATCACGAACGCCAGGCGATATTTGAAATCGTGTTCGCTTGCCGGAACGGGAACAGGAACCTTCCATATTACAATTTCAACAAACGCGGTCGGTGACACCACGTTGCGTTCACGTACCATCAAAACCGCTTTCATGTTGTCATCAATAACAACACCTTCCCCTGTTGTCAATCACTACAACACCCGTGACATCAAGAAATGCATTCAGGGGGGTGTTCACGGAATATTACAGAAAATTACCGCTAACGTTAAAAAGCCGTTACACGTGTGTTTTCCAAGCCGTTACAAATGCATTACGCAAATGCTAAAAAGATAACCATTACAACAGGTTACATACGGTTTTAGGTTTGCGTGTTGAACACGGTAACATGTTCAAAAACTGATTTTTTGGAAAAATGGACCCCGCCGGGGCATCATCAAGTCATCAAAAATTGGATGTTTGCAAAAACACCAAAATAACACTTGTTGACTATTGTAATGTTTTCAACACTTTAACAGTAATATTTACACAAACGTCGCCCGTTTGTCAATTCACCAAACTGGTTATAAGGAATCCCTATAGCCAATTTGCTGAATCTTCTCTTAAGAATGGTTTTCGTGGATTCAGATTATTAATCGATTTCGAAAACTATATTTTCTTGTCTTTGGTGCTATCGCACTGAGATGCAAAAGCATCTCAAGCCCGGGGATGTGTGTGTTATCAAAAAAAGGGATTTAGAATTCCTTGAGCGCCTGCGGCGTGAACAAGAACGAAAAACCGAAGGGATGAATCGATATCCAGGGCATCATCTGGAAACAAATACCATCCACGGGCTTGTCGCGCGATAGCGCCCCCTTCCCCGTCATCAATCATCCATACACCACCCCAGGTCATCACCCTGATACGATAATACGACCAGAAAGCCACAGGATGACGATACAGTGCTATTCCCCCGTTAACCCGTCACATTGGACCACTTGATAACAGAATGCCCCTGAAAACGTCTTATATGGCATTTACACGACACATCAGGATGTCACTACGACTATAACCATGCCTAAAAACACCACAGGATGCCCGTACAGCCCTTTGAATTGCAAAATGGCATACATTACCCGTTAGGCATCAAAGGGGTCTGTAATGTCAAAAAACGGCATACTGATTGGCAAGACACATTATGCGCCTGGTGTTCATAGGCTGTTATGATATCAGGGCATAAAAAAACGTTACCGGGAATATTCCTGATAACGTTTCAATGTCGTTAAAGCCACGTTAAAAGTCGGTTAAAAAATATCACATGTTGCTCAGGTCAAGATGTGGCTTTGGTTTTTCAGGTGCAGGTGTCGGGGCTGGTGTAGCCACTGGTGCTGGTTGTGCAGTCTGTGTGGTTGTGGTTGATGCAACGGGTGCTGGTGCTGTGCTTTCCGTGGATGCGTTGAAACCTGAAGGCTGTGTTGCTGGTTTGCTTAAAACAGTTTGTGACTGTTCCCTTGCTTGCGCTATTTCAGCCTGTTTGGAATCTTCCTCTTTTTGTTCTTTTTGTCTTTCTTCCTTTTCCTGTTCTTCAAGTTTGGCATCTTCCTGTTCACGTGCCTTCAATCTTGCCTCACGTAATTCCAGTGCTTTTTCACGCTTGCTTTCACCGTTATCGGATTCAACCTGCTGATGTCTTGGTCTGGAAACAGGCGCGGCAACAGCGCGCTCAGGTTGTGTCTGTTGTCCACCTGATGTTCTAATTTGTGGATTACCCGTCCACAGTCCATCAGCGAAACACATTTGACCGGTGACCTGGATTATGCCGGTTGAATTACGGGCTTGTGCCTCGAAATAGGCGCATGGTTCCTGACCACTCCCTGAAACATTAACCAATGCCTCCATACCGTGAACATTTCTGGAAACAGATGTTGTATTTTTCAGTGCATGACCAATTAAGTGCGTGAATTCTTTTTGCTGTTCACCGGAAAACCCAAGCGGTGACATTCTGCGTTCAATGTCGGATTTTACGAAACTTGATAGATTGCTGGTTTTCATTAAACCAGTCACAGAAAAATCTTCGGCTCTATTTACAACATTGCCAAGGAAACTTCCAAATCCACCAGCATGTGCATTAACAGGAATAGATGCAATAGCAACTGCAATAAAAATCTTCTTTATCATATTAAATCTCCTTTGCTGTATTAATACCTCCCACTTAATGTTACCGGCTATAATACAAATTGCAAAGGAAACTATTTCATATGATTAAAAAGAAGTATTGTCCGAATTATCGACTTCATTTGTAATCAAATCGGCTATTTCATCACTTAATGAACTTACTTTTATGTCGGAAACCAGTTCCCTGATTTCATTAATATCCGGCATCCCGTCTGTGTTTTCCTGCATGTCATCGGGGACATCATCATGAAAGTCGGGAATTGATGACATGACATCTTCGGGAATACCTTCATGGAAATCATCAGGAATGTCATTTTGCATGGCTTCTCTTGCCTCCTTGGCTTCATCACTAAGTGAAAAATCGGTCATTTCGGCAATATCAGGCATATCTTCGGGAATGATATTCACGTCTTCATCGATGCCTGGTTCATCTTTGTTTTTATGACTATCATTCATATCTTTTTTTTCCTGTGCAAATGCTGAAAACAGGACTTTTGGTACTTTTGGCGGTGCCTGCATTGCCGGTCTGGGTTCCTGATTTATTGTATCACGTAACTTTTCATCTTTGTTAGAAAAAAGTTCATCAACATTCACATCAACATGTATGTCATCCAAATACTCAGCCTGGATAACAGATACCTGCATATTGAAGATTGGAAACAACACATCAGGGTATGTAACCCCCTTGAAAGGACTTGATGACACTTCTTCATCTTCTTCGATGATAGAAAGTCTTTTGTCAATGTATGCAAAACACTGTTTTGACAAGCGGGTATCTTTATCACTAATACTAATCATGACATTGTCCTGTATTCATCATCATTATGATATGTCTGTTGTTCCATCTGCTCCTGTTCTTCTTGCATTTTTTCGTTATCCTCCTGATATCTTGAACTGTTATCCGACAACTGATTTAACAGATTAATATTCAGTGCTGAATTTGGTTTCTGTTCAGCGGTTTCTGTTTCGGTTGACTGCTCCTTATCAGTTGTTTGTTTTTCATCTTGTTTTTTATCCCTTACCTGGTCTTCTTGGGGGCTTTTTTTTTGTTCATCCTGTTCATTAGCTTGTGACATCTTTTTCAAGGCATCTAATGTTTCAGGTTTTAATGCTGAATTTGGTTTCTGTTCAGGTTCTTTGATTTCAGGTGTCATCTTTGGCTCAGGCTGTTGCTGTTTTTGTGTGTCATCCTGTTGCTGTGTGTTTTCGCGTTCACGTGCAAACTGCATGTTATCCATAGCTAATTTGTATGTTGCTGTTTCACCATGAAGTGCCTTTTCGTTTTCAGCCACAGATTGCCACATGGCATCAGGTGACTGCTGTTTATCTTCCATGATTGTTGCGTACAGTTGCGGGTTCTTTTCTTGCATATCTGAAGACCGGGCATATGCTTTATGTGTTTCCTGCAATCGGGCAAGTGCTTCTGCTTGTGCCTGCGGCGGGATTTCTACTTTTTGTTCGAAAGGAACTGATTGAAGTTTCTGTTCACGAACCATGGCATCATTCAGTGTGTGTGCATCTTGTCGCGCCTGGTCACGTTCCTGCTTGTATTCCTTATATTCCTTGGTTTCGCCACGCATCAGGTATTCTTTGTTAGCAATGTCATTCCAGACATCTGCTTTGTATGATGCTGTTTCGCGTTCACGTGCCATGCCGGTCATCTTGGCTCCGTAGTCATCACCTTTTTCTTTGAATTCGGATTCCTTGGTATCAAGGTCTGCGCGTTCATTCTGGTGGTTGTTGTCACGTGCCAATGCCTGCATGCGGGCTTTTTCCCAATCAGCGGGACCGGCTCCGGCACCAGGCGTCTTGGAATATTTTCCTTCTAAGGATTCAGGCTTAGATGCTTCAACGGGAACTTCTGCGCCTGCTTTTGCCATTAAATATTTTTCGGCATCCCAGGGTGTTTTTTCGTTATCGAAGTCGTCTTTTGATTTGTTCCAGTATTCTTCCTGAGCGTGAATGTCTTTGGTGCGTTGTTCGTCTTTTTGGCGTTGTTCTTCACTAAGTTGACGTGACCGTTCTGTTGCCTCTTTCATCATGTCATCGCGTAACATCTGTTCCTTTGACATGTTTTCTTTTTTGATAGCCTCATCTTTCATCATGTCATCACGTGACATCTGTTCTTTTGCCATCTGTTCATCACGTGCCATCTGTTCCTGTTTGATAGCATCTTGTCTTTTTTGTTCATCATCCATTATCTTTCTCCTATTTTGTTGTTTCCTATCTTCCATACTAATAGACCCCGATGAAAAATACCGGGGTCTTTAATAATTAGATTTGGATATCATGCGGCGTTTTTAACGATATCACCGTTTTCATCTCTTACGATGTGACCATTTTCATCGATAACATCATCTTCACCGCAATATGTTTCCATTTCAAAGAAGTCGATGACATAGTTATCTGCGACCTGAACGAAACCAAATGCGATATTGGAACCCGTCATCATGTCTGTATCACGGAACACAGGCTGTTCTTGAAGTCCTTTCAATGCATCCAGGTTCTTGTCTTCACCACGGGCAAATTGGGATTTGTATGGTGTATAAATTTGATTAAACGATTTTGTTTTCGTTCCAAATATATGTTTCATAAAGAATATGACGAACGGGTTAACTTCTTCACATGTGAAAATATTGATTGGAAATGTAACCAATGCAATTAATGATATTACTGCACGTGCAAACACTGATGCATCATGGATATTAAAGTAGAACAATTTTCTTAGTATATGATGTGTTTTCATAACAAGGTTTGTCGGCTGGTTATATGTAATATCCACATCAGGAACCAGCAATTCACGTTGACCTTGTGTTTCGTATGCCGTGTCTTCTGCTGCATATCCACCAAGAATTGTGCCACCAAGATTTGCGAAATATTCGTTTGTTTCCTTGGATTCAGAACGAAGATTGAACTTAGAACGGAAGTTATCCAGTATGTTTTGCGTTGTTTCCTTACCAAGTCTTTTTTCAAGCGCCACGATAGACTGTGTAGCAACCAGACCGATTGTGCCCGTGGAACGGTTAATGTTCCAGAATTCAGCATCCGATTCAGCGCCACCACTGGTAGCAAGCATCTGGAATTCATCGGCAACGAACAAGACCTGTTCTTTCTTACAACGTTCTGGTGTTTCGTTTTGTTTTCTACGCTGATGCATCTTGAAACGTGTGGACAACCATACAGTCACGATACGACCGACAACACCCCATTCAGATTCACCTACGCTTATCATCAGGACGCCACCATTCGATGCGTGGTCAACGTCACACATTTCTTCTGCAGGCAAGCGACCTGTGCAGAAACGGTCACGAAGGATACCAGCAGAACCGAACTTACCAGTCAGGACGTTGACGTTTGCGATAACGGAACCGCGTGTGTCTTTTGGCATCGATGCCCAGTCATTCTTACAGTAAGACATAGCGATGATGAATGCAGGTGTAATCATGTATTCAGCAAGTTCATTCATGGCGTCATCGGTCATGTTTAACTTATTGTCTTCAATAGTAAGACGGTTCATGACTTCTTCAAGGAATGCTACACATTTTTCCAGAAGTTTTGGATTGGTTGCCATACCAGCAACACCCATCAGGGACCATGGACGGAAAGCTGAGAACTCAGCCCATTTATGGACTTCTGGTATCATTTCAAGTGTATATGCCAGGGTAGCTGAGTATGTGACGATTGTTGTTGCCTGTTCACTCCAGAAGATGTCATCACTTTCACCGACAACCTGTTTCAAGATTGTTCCGAACATTGTAGCAAGTTCAAGTGGTGTCATGCCCTGTAGAAGATTGATACCGAATTGACCATCACCTGTTCCGATGACACGGATGTCTGAACGGGAACGAACTACGTTCATTTCGATGATATCTTTCCAAAGAACACCCTTACCGTCTGTGACATACATTCCTGATTTATAGCCTTCGGGCATTTTTGCAGACATATAGCGATAAATGTAAGGTTTCAGGATTGTTTCCGTCTTACCAGAACCAGTACCACCGAAGACGATGTTATTTTGACGAACGGAAAAGAAGTCTTGACCACAGACTTGACCTTTCATCGGACCATGCAAATGGCTACCAGAACGGGCGACACCTTGTGCTTTACCAAATGGATAGACGGGTTGACCACGTGTAGCACCAGCAATCGCTTTATCAACTGAATCGTTGTATTCTTTCAATTCCATTTCAAGTTTGCCGCTGTAATGTTTCCACACAACAAGTGCATCTTTTGTAGGAACGGCAAGTTGTTCATTTGCTTTGTTCCAGAATTTATTGATGTTATTAACAAACATCAAGTATGTTGATACAGGACTTAGGGCAACCGATGTGAACGCGGCAACAATAAACAGACTTGCCAAGCATACAAATACTGTAAGGTAATTATAAACAGGGAATATATATGCTGTTGTCATATCAACACCAGGTTCATTAACCCATGTCGGTGTAGGTATCTTGCCACCACTGAGATATGCCCAGAACAATGCGCCGAAGATGAATGAGAATGCGAAGAAACGCGCCTGTATGCTGTTTGCTTTTTCAACAGAACCGTAAGCAAGTGCCCTGATGTTTTTCAATGTAAACTTGCGCCATGCCAATAATGTAACATCGTCACCTGTAACCAGACGACCATACCAGACTAATGAACGACGAAAATGGTCAGGAATGGTTTTAAACAGGAATGCATACTTTGGTTCGCTGTATGTTTTCTTTGCAATAGCAAGACGTGCCTCACGTGATGCGCTTGCATATTCACCATCATTTAAGCCATCTTCATGTGCCAATTCATACTTTTCAGCCAGCATGTCTTCTAATTCATTCAAGTCCTTTGTATAAGGGATATAACGTGTATTCCCGGCAATATTCATAATGAAATCATTTATCATGCCAAGAACATAAGCCATAAAACCAATATAGGCGGCAAAACCTTTTATAATATAACTTGTTACACTACGACCAGTGAACCTTTTAACTGCTAATGGAAGTATGCACAAAATGGCAATCACAATAATTGCATTCATACCAAGATGTGTTATAAAATCCACGTTTAAATGTGGCATTGTAGGCATGTGCAATAATGACATGCCCGGTATATCACCTGTATTATTTGATAAGTCCATCATATTATTTTTCCTCCTTTTTATCTTCTTTACGTGTATCCTTTGCCATTACTGCTAAAGGGTCTAAATTAAACATGGAGCCACATTCCTGGTTTTTATCAGCGATAGGGTTTCCGACCATGACCTCACACATTCCTTGATTGAATGCGACGTATTCAAGCCGTCCATCTACCCAAGCCAATAATGTAACCGGCGGAACACCTGCAACATTATTCTTGTTGACGATAAGAACACCATTTGACATTTGTTGAACGATATTTGGTTCAAATGCTTTTTCAGGTATGGTGATTGTAGGCTGTGGTTGAACACTTGCGACCAATTCCCACTTTGCATAATCCATGCCATATTTATCGATATCAGACCTTAAAGCCTGCTCGAGAACAATGAACTGGTCATGATTCAAGCCTTGGTAAGCCGTATCCAGTTTTTGTGCTAACTGAGCATATTTGTATGAATATGTGCCATCCAAGCCCGGTATCGACGTGTAATGCTGAGGGTCCGGCAACACAGTCGTTGATGCCTTTTCCATCATCACCATTAACACACCAGGCAATGCGAAGAACATGAATATGCTAACAAATAAAGTAGCATACGCCCTTACCAGTATTCCTAGTCTTCCCTGAAGAACGTAGGAATTCAGTTGTTCACCGTAAACCTTCCCTTCGGGAACTAACTGTTCCCAATCTTGTTCTGTTTTATGAATGTTATCATCCGACATGTTAAACGTCCCCCCTTTTTTGTTATCCACATATTAAATGTTAGAGGAAACACCTTACATATTACAAGCATAATAAATAAAATAATTGCATATATTAAATGCGGGTTGTCAACCAGCAATATAATAAGGTTACGTCATGTTATATGATTGTCTTTTGATGCTTCGCATATCAGGCCCGGTGATAATAATGCCTACATAACATCAGCATTTAAGATTTCGCTTGAGCGCCTGCGGCGTGAACGATAACGAAAAACCGAAGGTATGAATCGATATCCAGACCATGAATAACTGGAGACATTATACACCACGGGCTTTGGTAAGGCTTTGCCTTACAGCGCGATAGCGCCCCCTTCCTTGGTGACCAGACATAAAAAAAGGAACCGTGAATGGTTCCCTAATTCTTTGTTTCAGGCGTGGTGTGTTATGGTTCACCTAATTTCGTGTGATAGCGAAAGTCCATTTTTGCCATCCTGGTTCAGCAGATAGGTGACCCGGATTTTTGGTGTCACTTTTCCATATTCAAAGCCCTGCAGGTGTTTTGAATTGTAATCCGATGGTATGCTGTCCCCCGCTATATAGACCTTCGGGGCTTCACTCAGTGCATCATTCAGTTTGCTATCAACACCTGGTTTACGTGGAACCTTTGCGATTGCCTTTGACCAGATGATGACACTGGATGTGCCAGCATCATACGTCATCTCGATATGGTCGAAATATGGTGTTAGATAATCGGTAAAGTCATCTATCGTGTGAATTTGTTTTCCGTCCGCTGTAAGCAAGCCATTAATCGTGAAGTTAGACATGCCTTTATCTGGTTTGGTATCAACCGATAAGTGACTATATGATTGATATATCTGTTTATACATATTCAACATATCAACCGTATCAAGTTGATATTTTTGATGTGACAATGTCTGATTATCGTGTTCGCATGTGATACCCTGGCATGTTGCCGCATGTCCTATTCCATGATTGACGCCAAGTCCAATGACGATGCCAGCAATTAAATAAAGTGTTTTCATGATGTTATCCTCCCTTTTGTTATCAGCATGTTTCGCTATGATAGGTGCCAGTGCCATCTGTGTATCCGGATGGACATGTGAACCCTGGTTCTGTATCAGTCCATGTTGTGTTATCTTCCGTTATTTTATTTGGTGATTCATTATAATATCCATATTGCGAACTACCAGTATAAGTGTTAGTGTTTTCTTGTTTCATCGTATCAGTTGATATGCCTGGACCCCAACCCGAAGTATTCGTATTCACATCTGTTACTGTATAAGTAGGCTCTCCGCTACTATCAGTTGTCATCACAATAGGTGAATCTGCTCCATCTTGTGCCGACTTATATTGTTGATATAATGCGTCTAATTCTTTAGGTGATGTAACAGGCGTTCCATCTTTTTTATAGATACCAGATAACACATAATAATTATCAATTTTATAGGTTCCCGTAGAACCATCCCACATTGCAGGCATTCCACCTGTTCCTGTTTCAATTCCTGAATAATGATATTCATCTCCTATATAATAAGCTATATCCTGGTCTAATTGTTCAAAAGAATTTCCCGTTATCGGCTTACTGTTAGATGAATTCATGACATTGCCGTGCGCTCCCGTGCAATTAGCACTTCCTAAACTACCGCTAATTTCATCGGCAATTGTGCAATAAACATTGTTCAGGTTACCACCAGTTAGCGTCCACGCTGTGACACATGATATTGCAATCAAGGCGGCAATGACTACATATTCAATCGCAGTATTTCCGTCTTCATTCATTGTTTTCTTCATATTAATTTCCCCCTTTTGTTTTTGATATTGCCAAGCCTTCCTTTCCATCCTGATTTAATAGGACAACAAACCTAATATGTGACATCTGATTGCTTTTAAACTCAAAGCCTTGCAAATGATTAGGATTGTCATCCTGTGGTATGCTGTTGCCCGCCACGTAAACCGCTGGTGCTTCAGCAACCGCCTCATCCATTTTATTTTCAGTGCCCGGTTTTGCAGGATGTTTGTTTATATAAGGTGCCTTGGTGATTATTCCTGAAATGTTACCATCATAAGATGCCTGAATATGATTAAAGTAAGGCGATAAATACGCTCTGAACTCATCAACAGATTGAATTGGAATTCCATTAGAAGTTGTTAGCCCTTCTATATGTATTCCCTTGTCTTTGGTTTCACCTCTTGACATAGCCTCCAGCAAGTCATTTTCATGTTCAATGTGCTTATACCATTTCAACATGTCATAATTATCTAACTTATGATTACTATACTCCGACATCTGTTCTTCATGATTACACATCAAACCAGTGCAGATATCAGCATGTGCCGAAACACTACCCAGTGTTAAACCAGCAATTAATACTATCCGTTTCATATCGTTCCCTCCTATGTTGCTCTATATTACTTCAATATACCGTGAACATAGGAATGATAACAATAAACACAAACTAACAAAAAAACATTAGTTATATAAAACGAAAGAAAAGCATGAATACAAAAGCCATTAATGCATGTCGGTGTTCAGACCGGGGGTTACCGTAGTGGTGTCTGGTGTGGTGGTCGTATTTCCATATCCATAACTATTAACTGTTGTCCCTCCTTCCTGCTGTTGTGATTCAGTGAAGGTATCAGTGGATGTCGTGTTGTAGTGGTAGGTTTCGTCTCCAGACTGCGAAGGAATAGAAACATCATCATATCTATTTTGTGAAATTGAATATTGATGTTCACCATTTCCGTTTTCTGCTGAATTCGGTATGACTATACCGCTATCTTCTTTAGATGCCGATAGGTAATCATCATATTGTTGTTCACTTGATATAGGGCTATAATTTCCATTCAAGTCCGTCACATCTTCGGCTACTGTGTCACCATATTTGGCTGCTATCTTGTTATAAAAATCTGTAAGGGCGCTTTTAAGTTCATCAGCATTGGTTATCGGTGTGCCATCAGTTTTATATATGCCTGATATCACTGGTGCTTCATCACCAAAGGCATAATTATAAGTCTTGCCATTCTGTGTTGATTCAACGCCCTTTTGACTATCACTTAATGCATAGTCATACATTGATGTGACCGTAGCTGCTAAATTGTAAACGTCCGAACCAGATAATGCCGAACTATTTTTTGAATTGTAATAATTGTTATTTAAACCTTGGCAATCAGTAGAAGACGAACCAAGGTCACTTGCCACCGTGCAATATACACTCTTTAAATCAACCCCCGTGATGCCAAGAAGACCATAAATCACAATAGCGATAAAAAATGTTAGTAGAACATATTCTATCGCCGTGTTACCTTCCTGATTGCTGATTGCTGATTGCTGATTGCTGATTGCTGATTGCTGATTGCTGATTGCTGATTGCTGATTGCTGATTGCTGAACTTAATATTGCGGTGTGTTCGTGTTCTCATGATAATTCCCTCCTATGTTGCTCTATATTACTTCAATATACCATGAACATAGGAATAATAACAATAAAGATGAATAATGATATTTCAATTTAGTGCATTCAGGAATGCATAACATTCTTGACGAACTATATATGTATTTGTTTCAATTAAATAAGGGGGTATGTTTACAACTGTTCTACATATTAAGGTAAACATATTTATGACAAATTGGAGGATATCATTATGCTGATTACAATACTTGCAATCTTTAACATTCTTTTGGCTATTTTCTTTTTATGGAAAAATGGCTACAAAATAATAACGGAACGTAAAACGATGCTACGTGAAGATGTTGTTTTAAATGGAAGTATGGTTTCAGTATCTATTTTATTCCTTACTACCATGTTAGTTCATTACATCTAACAAAAAATGGAAAACACGATGTCATGAAAGGAGGGGAAACCCTCCTTTTTTTATTAGATACTTCGACCGCTAAAGTCATGAACATCATCATCTGGTTTCTGTTCACCATATCCATGGCTTTGTAATGCCACCAAATCATTTAAGGTTTCAGGGATATCATAGACTTCATGACCTTTGGCATATGACCTGGTGAAGTCCGTTGCCATCATGCTGTATGCTTTTTCGGCACCTGTTTTCCCTTGGTTTAGAATTGGATTCATACGTTTTGAATATGCGTCGTCTTGAACGGGCTGTTCAAATCGGTTTTTATATAGCCATTCCCTCATTTCATTGTTCGGGGCGTGGTCCATTTTAATGGAAATGGTTCCCATTCCATTTGGATATGTATCATTCTTTTGGAATGTGCCTGTTATCTTGATGCCTTCCCGTTCAGCAGTCACAGGACCATTATGTAAGACAATGGCTTTCTTCACATCCTGATATGCCAGTTCCAGGCGTGTTTCAGCCCTTCGCATCTCAGCCGGTGCAAACTGATACCCCGTTGTCGAATTCTTTTTCTTCTTACACAAGTCACGAACCTGCTCATCCGTGTAGCATCCACGTTCTTTTAATAAAGTCTGTGCCGTCTTGCGGTCTTTGTTATCTTCCATGTGTTCACGCAAGATGTCATTTGCCGTCTTTAATTCGTCCAAATCAAACAAACGTTGTGCGCAAACTTTCTTTGCATCAGTGATTTCAGGATGTTCACCATCTTTTTGGTTAATATCGATAGCATTTGTCATAATACTCTCCCTTTGTTGACATACTTTTATCATATGGTGTCAACAGGAAAGAAGGAAGTAACTCAGCATGTAATTATAAATAAGGTTAAGTTAACATTTTTCATGATTGCCCGGTATCTTAATAATTAGTGTTTAACTAAAAAAGGGGGATACCGTCATGATGGCTGTTACTATCTTATTATTTGTTTTCTTATTACCGATTGTTTACGTGCTGGTGGCAACAGCCAATCATGGCATAAACAAAAGCATCCACCACACGACAAAGGCAATCAGGTTCACGACAAGACGTGTTCGCGGGCATAAGCCGGTAGTAAGACGCTACGCCATGCCAGGCGACCGCTGATACGCCTTCTGTGTGTCCTATCCAGCCCCCGATAGGGCAATGGGGCACACAGACCTGCACAGGCTACTGGATTGTGTTCTTACGTTCTGGAAAGCCTGTACGCCCTTCCAGTCGCCATTCTATGATTTCACGGAAATAGCGCCATGCCTCGAGGGCATCATCATCCGAACCGGCTTCGGGGATGCCTGGAACCAGAAGGGTCTTGTTGTCATACGCAAGCCTGGCGTTCGTTCTCACGGCATCCATCAGTTTTTTGCTATCTTCATCATTGCCAAGGGGTAGCGCCCCTTCGGGCATCTTTTCCCCGAATTCAATTTGTCCACCACGGTAGCAATACGCATACATGTTCGTTCTCCTGATACGCTATGCGTATCATATCCGGTGCGACATTATACAAAAAAAAGACGTTACGCCTACTCAAGCCATTCATCGGTTTTGCGCTATCGCGGTCAGGCCCGGTGATGTGTGTGTTAGCAAGCAGGTTTTTAGAATTCGTCTCATGCGCCATGCGGCGCTTTTGTCATCATTTAGCCGCAGGCGCTCAGGAAATCCAGACATCCAGGACATGCTTGAACACACACACCACCACGGGCTTTGGTAAGGCATCGCCTTACAGCGCGATAGCGCCCCCCTCCCCTGTCATCGGACATAAAAAAAGCCCTTGGCTATCAACCAAAGGCTTTCATTCATTACAAATCATTTGCAACCTACATGTTTAAATCAATCGCCCAACCGCTCACTGAAGTCCCATGCGCTTGTTTCATCTGCAACCCTGATTGTGAACCAATCAACATCAGCACGTGGTGCCACGGTATCCTTGTGTTGACCCTTGGTGTGTCTCAGAACAGGGTTCTTTGCATATACAAATGGCTTTCCATCAACACTGATGATTTCATCTGCATCGATGATATGCGTACCAGCAACCGTTGCGGTGTCACCAAGCAACTTCCAATCCTTGCCCTTCATCGGGTTTTTGGTTTTTTCAGGAACAATCAACACATCACCTTGACGCCTGGATAACGCCAAAACATCAGGTTTAACTTTCCACATCCAGCACTGGACCGCATTGACCACACCTTCAGGGGTTTCATTTCGACGGATAGCGCCGTGGATAATGCCTGCTGAAACAGGATGACGGAATGGTTCGCCATTTTCATTAAAACCACACAAAACATAAGTCTTGCGAACAGTCATATAACTGTTTTTATATTTCCTGAATGCATGCCTGATTTGCATGATACCAACACCCTGGTCTGCATCCCATCCATATAAGTCATGATTAATTGCATCCCCCCTACCTTTGCTATCAAAATCACAGAATGTGTCAGGCAATGCTGGTTTTAGATAATTAATGATATCCTGAACACCACCACCTAATAACTCACCATAATTTCCACGGCTTATATTATTAATAGATAATTTTGAACGTGTGTCATATCCCTTCTTACTCATATCAGGTCTCCTTAATATTCAAGCAATCACCATTGACTACCCCTTACCTTTATTAAATCAAATTCCGTATGATAATTGCAAGTATTTCGAACATAATAAATAAAAAAATGTGTTGACGTTTTATTTCCCATTAAGATAGCGACGTATTTGATAAAAATTAAATGATAAAAAAGCCCTATGGCTGAACCATAAAGGCTTAATTGTTTGATATCATGATGACACCTATTGTTTCACATAGTCATGGAATATATTTCTTCTTCGGGTTCCTGTTTTATATTCTGTTCTTTACAGGCATCTAAAAGCATTTGTGTTTCTTCGGGCGTTTCAGATTTCGGACTGATCACCTGCGGCTAAATGCTGATAAAATGAAATCCGATATCCAGGATATGAATGAAGACGTATCACCATCCCCAGATTTGCAGGCATCTTTTAGTGTCTGTTTTTCTTCGGGTGTCCTTACTTCACTAATGCCGTTTTTTTTGGATAAGGGGGTATCTTCGATATAAACAGAACCACCAAAGTCTGCATTTTGTCCTATGGTTGTTAAATTGCTACATAATGCAATTAGGTCACCTTCAACTTTATGATTGAATTCGGTTAGATTGTAACATCTTTCAATATGAACAGAACCGCCGAAACTTGCATCTGGTCCAATAGTTATTAAACTACTCCCCCATGCTTTAAAATCACCACGAACTTTATGATTCCACACTGGTATATGAGTATTAATGATATCAACAGACCCCCCGAACTCGGCATTTGAACCTATGTTTGTTAAACAACTATAAGATGCTTTAAAACTACCTAAAACCTTATGGTTCCATACTGTTATACATTTACAATTGCTGATATCAACATCTTTTAAAACAACACCTTCTGGTATGTTTTTGATAGCATCTTCACCAAAATACAGTGTGCCATCATTTGATAAGGCATAATTCACATTCATTATACTAATCGATTTAAACTTGATATTAGTTTTTGCTACTTTCTTGATGACATCATATCCTAAATATAAACTTCCATCTGTTGATATTGCATAATCTTCACGGATATTAATTCTATCAAACTCAATACCTTCTTCGGATGCCTGCTTAATATTATCCAATGCAAGATATAAACGACCATCTGCTGAAATAGCATAATCTGCATTACGAATATTAACTTTATC
>NZ_NIRT01000014.1 GCF_003207795.1 Komagataeibacter nataicola
GTATCCTTCATCTGCCGTCCTTTCGCGCAGTCGTTTCTTCCAACGACCATTCTGGCACATTGCGATGCCGTGCGGGGAGGACGGCAACCACCCCATCTCGTACGGCACGAACAACATGTCGCGCGAGTTTATCCGGCTGGATTCGGGCGAGATCGGCCATACCGGCGTGCGCAGCTATTTCTCGTTCTCCAACACGCATTCACGCTCATGGATGGGTTCGGGCATCAACCAGCGCAAGCATATCGATTTCGGCCTGCAGAAGGACTGGAACAACGGCTCCAACGCCAAGCTGTTCGTGTCGTGGAACTCCGAGGATTTCACCATCGATGCCTACCCCGACAGCACTGCGTTTGAAAACTACAAGCGCACGGGCGAAGGTTATGGCCGCAACTCCGATCCCACCAGCGACAACTACTGGAAGAACAATAACGACCACTGGAACCAGATCTTCCTGACAGCGCCGGTCCATGTGGTGCTGCCTGCCAAATTCACGTTCGACCTCCAGTCCTATTTCAGCTTTGGTCAGGGCTGGGATGCCTCACCGGGTAACAATACGGCATATGGCATGAATTATTCTCCCGCCGAAGGTCGTAACTATACGAATTTCTTCTTGGAGAACGAGGCCCGCCAGGTCGGCGTCGTTGCCAAGCTGGGCTATGATGTCGACAGGCACAACCATGTCTCGTTTGGCTACTGGTATGAAAACAACCAGACGATCCAGTCCTATCCGTTAAGCTACACCATGGCCAATGGCTCGACGCCAAGCCCCAACGCAGCCGCGTATCAGAACACCTATTCCAACGAGACCTTTGGCGTATCGGGCGTGAATGCGGGTTACGAACTGCATGCGCTTTTCATTCAGGACACCGCAAAATACTTTAATGACAAGCTGCAGATCCATGCGGGCTTCAAGTTTGTCATGTCCGATGCGTGGGACAAGGGCTGGAATTCGGCTGCCAGCAACTGGACCTATGGCAAGAACCTTTCACCCGGTGCGAGCGTGGGCCGCATGGGGGCGAACACGACCGAACCCCTGCCGCAGCTTTCCATCGGTTACACCTTCAACAACCACCACCAGATCTATGTAAATGCCGAGGGTGACTACCGTGAGCCTTCAGCCAACGATCTCGGCTGGCTGACGCCGGGTAGTAACCAGAAGATGCTGAAGAACCAGTATTCCATCAAGGAAGAACTGGGCTACCGGTATCACGACAAATACGTCATGTTTGACCTGTCGCTGTTCCACTACAACGTGACCAATCGTATTCTGAGCACCTATATTGGCGCCAATCAGTTCATGCCGATCGAAGGTGGCAACCAGACCATGCGCGGCTTTGACGCCATGATCGCAAGCCGCCCGATTCACGGGTTCAGCCCTTACGCGTCATTTGAATACCTGCACGCGACGCAGGATTCCAACGTTACGGACCCCACGACTAACACCCCCTATGCCGCCAAGGGGCAGCAGGCCATCATGGCGCCGCGCATCATGGCCAATTTTGGCCTGACGTATAAGTACAAGGGCTTCTTTGCCAATGCCGCCGTGCATTACACCGGCCCGCAGTCGGTCGCACTGGATAACAGCGAGCGCATGCCGGGTTATGTGACCGACACGCTGTCGCTAGGCTATCACTTCAAGCCCTTCATGTATGCCAAGTCGCCGACCTTCAAGCTGAACTTCAGCAACCTGACTGGCTCGATCGTGCGCACGGGTGCGATGGGTGCGATCTATCACGCAGGCACGCAGGGTGGGTATCCGGTTTACTATGGTGCCTCATCGCCACTGGGTCGTTATGCCAATGGCAACTCCTTCATGGTCGAACCGCGCTTCACCATGACGGGCTCTGTCTCCACTTCCTTCTGATCTTCCTTACGTCTGCCGGACCCCGCCTCCTTTACCAGAAGGCGGGGTTCTTCTTGTGCAGGCGTGTACCAACAAGTGGAGAGGACGTGTGACAGCACAGAAAACCCATCCGGTTGATGAAATGCTGCCCATGGGCATGCTGTTTGCCTTCGGGCTGCAACATGCACTGGTCATGTACGCGGGTACCGTGGCGGTGCCGCTGGTCTTTGCCGCCGCCATGCACCTGTCTGGTCCGCAGACGGTCATGCTGATCAATTGCGGGCTGATGACATCGGGCATCGCCACGATCATACAGAGCGTGGGGGTGTGGAAATTCGGTTCGCGCCTGCCCATCGTTCAGGGGTCATCGTTTGCCATGCTGGCGTCCATGCTGCTCATCGGGCAGATCTATGGCGTGCGCTCGGTGTTTGGCGCGGTGATCGGCGCGGGGGTGGCCATGGTGGTGCTGGCGCCGGTCATGGCGCGGCTCATGCGCTTTTTCCCGCCCGTGGTCATTGGCTGTCTCATCATCATCATCGGGCTGACGCTCATTCCCGTGGCGGGGCGGTGGATTGGCGGCGGCACGCCCGGTGCGCCGGGGTTTGGCAGCGTGGCCAACCTGCTGCTTGCTTTCACCACCATTGTCATCACGGTGGGCATTCAGGCCTGGGGCCGGGGGTTCTGGTCCAATATCAGTGTGCTGGTGGGGCTGGTGGCGGGCAGCGTGATCGCGGCCCTGTGCGGCATGGGGCATTACGGCATGGTGGTTGATGCGCCGTGGTTCGCCATCAGCACGCCCTTTGCCTTTGGCCTGCCCGAGTTCCATGCCATGCCGGTCTTCATCATGTTGCTGAGCATGGTCATCATCGTGGCGGAAACAACCGGCAACTGCCTGGCCATTGGCCGTGTGGTGGATGTGCCGGTCAATGACGTAACCATAGCGGGCGCGCTGCGGGCCGATGGCCTGTCCACCATGCTGGGCGGGGCGTTCAACAGCTTTCCCTACAATGCCTTTACCCAGAATACCGGGCTGATCGCCATAACCGATATCCGCAGCCGCTATGTGGTGGCGGCGGCGGGCGTGGTCATGATCGGGCTGGGGCTGTTTCCCAAGCTGGGGGCCTTGATTGCCGCCCTGCCTGCCCCCGTGCTGGGGGGCTGCGGGCTGGTCATGTTCGGCATGACCACGGTTGGGGGCATACGCGAACTGCTGCATGTGCGCTTTGAGGGCACGCGCAACGGGCTGATTGCCGCCGTATCACTTGGTCTGGGCGTGTTGCCCATGGCCTGCCCGGACCTGTTTACCCATATGAACGGGCTGGCGCGGCTGTTGCTGGGCAACGGGGTGCTGCTGTGCATCCTGTCCGGCGTGGCGCTCAACCTGCTGGTGGGGCGGGGTCGTAACTGATTGATGACAAAGTAATAAAAGTTTCTGGTGAAGCTTTTTTCAAAAAAGGCTTCACCCAAGAAATTTTATTGTTAGAGCAATCTGTCATTAGACAGAATCAAATGAATTGCTCTCATCTGTTCTTTTCAGAGCGTCTTCACGTGATTAGGTGAGTCCACCTAATCACGATCTGCTCCAGGAGCGCCAGGCCCCTGGGGTGTTATTCGCCGCCGTTATCAGCAGGCTGGAACGGCATGACAGGGTATTTGCCGCTCTTGGCGATTTCCTCGGGGTCTTCCGTCGGGCCAGGCAGGTACACGGTGGGCAGCGCCTGGTTAAGGTAGGTCACGACCTGGTCGCTGATATCGAGGCTGTTGTCATGCAGGGCAGCCGTGCCGGCCTGCAGCACCATGTTCATGCCACGCGCGGCGGCGATGGCGCTGACAATCTGCTGCATTTCACGCTGCACCTGATTCAGGGCGACCTGCGCGTCTTCTTCAAGAATGCGGTTGCGGTTGCCGAACTTGGTGCGGTCGGCCATCACGCGCTTCTGCAGGTCCTGCTGCTGCTCGGGCGTGGGGGCCTTGCCCGCCTTGATGATGGACTGGCGCAGCGCCTGCAGCTGCGTATCCTCGGCGCGCACGTCCTTGACCAGCGCTTCACGGCGGTTGCTCAACTCGGTCTGCAGCTTCTGCACGGCGGTGGACTGCGCCATGATCTGCTGGGTGTTGAAAATGCCGATAACAGGCGCCGCAGGCTTCGTGCCGGCAGGCAGGGGCTTGAATTCCGGCACGGGTGGCATGGGCAGAATGGGGTTCTGCTGCTGGCCGCCGGCGTCCTGCGCCATGGCAAGGGCCGGGGTCAGGGCAATAGCCAGCCCACAAAGCGCGCCACGCAGGCGGGCGTGTCCGGTCGGGGCCATAATGCTGCTCCGCATACCTGTCATTATCCGATCCATTATTGTTCCGCTATCGTGGTTTCTGCGTAGCGGATCGTATGGCGAAAGAACATCCCCGCACAGGCAAAAAAAGCGCCTTTGGCACGAAATGGCGGACCGATACCCCTATAGCCGCCAGATCAGGGGCGTGTGTGACAGGAAAATGAGGCACAGCCCGCCAAGGAACAGCACCCGGAAGCCCCGGTTGGCTCCTTTTTCCAGCAATTCATCCCGCGTTACGATCTGCATGAAGGAATCGGACAGCCGGGCGCGTGCCTCATCGGGCAGGGCCGCGAGCCTGCCGCGCCATTCGGTGCGCTGGCGGGCCTGCTCGGTGTGGGAGATATTGGCCCGGCGGTACAGGCCATCCACGTATTCATCAAGGTCTTCGGTGCGGAACATCGCCTTGCGGCCATGACGCATGGCCGCATGCGGGCCTGCCCCCACCAGCCTGAGGCTGCGGAACCTGCGCGGCGTGATGCCAACATATTCCGCCGCCTCGCGCATCGAGAGCATGCGCTTGAGGGGAAACATGTGGACCGTCGCCTGTTGCTCACCTATGGGACCGGACGAGGGGGGCAGGGTCATGATGCCCCTGAAACTCGACCATCCCTTCCGGCCGAGTCAATGGGAATGTGGCGCGGGCCTGCCCATCCTGAACATATGACCCATGCAGCATGTTCCTGTGGATCAGTTTTGTGGGGCTGCCTCAAAAGTCAGCCCCACCAGCAGGCTGAAATTATAGAAGTTTCTGGTGAAGCTTTTTTCAAAACGCCTTCGGAAAACGTCGCTTTTTTAGAAAAAGGCAGCACCCGGAACCTTTTCTTCTTTTTTATCAGTAACCTGCTTTCAAAGACTTCCTTAACGGCAGACCCGGCGGCTGCCATCGGCGGCGATGTAGGTGCCGGTCTGGGCATCGAAGCAGGCATTGGCCGCGCAGGTGCTGGCGGTGGGTGTGACCTCGGGGTGGATGGTGGCGCTCATGGCATTGGCCTCCCGGGCTGCATGGCCACATAGTGGCGTATCGGCCGGGGCGGAAGGGTCATTGGTCAGGGTGGCGCTTGCGGGTGGCGCGCTTTCCTCGCCCGTCAGGCCGGGCGCGAAGTCCTGCGGCGGGATGCGGCCCGGTGTTGCCGCGGGCCGGGCCGCTGTCCGGGGGGCGGGCGTGTGGGGCGCGTCATGCGTGCAGGCGCCGAGCAGCAGGACCGCCATCGTGGCGCAGAAGCGTGAGCGTAAGGTCATGTGATGTGCCCGTATGTGCATTACAGATCCAGCCGCCCCTGCGGGCCGGGAGAAACTTCAAGGGGGCGGGCCGCGACCTTGCCATCGGCAAAGGTCATGATGACCTCGGGCACGGCACGCGCCTGCGCCGCCTGCGCCAGAGGCCTGCCCGCGCGGTCGGTCACCAGCACGTAGCCCCGTTCCAGCACCGCCTGGGGCGAGAGGGATTCAAGCTGGCCCGCGGCGCCGGCCAGTACGCTCTTGCTGGCCCGCAACTGTGCCACCAGCACGGCGGGCGGCACACGCAGGCGGCCAAGGGTGGCAGCCTGCCGGTGCAGCAGGCTGCTCATGGCCTGCTGGCAGGCAGTGCCCACGCGGTCGAGTTCCGCGCGGCGCAGGGCAAGGATCATATGGGGCGTGGGCAGCCGGTCAGAGGCGCCCTGCACGCGGTCACGCAGGCGGCTCAGGCGGGCGGGCAGGGCCAGGTCGAGGCGATAGGCGCGGTCATCCAGCCTGCGGCGGGCGTTTTCCACCACGGCAGGCAGATCGGGCAGGCCCGCTGCCGCCCTGTCCAGCCGGGCGCGTGCCAGTTGCAGGCCGCGTTCCAGCCCGCTGCGCAGCCGGGCCGCGCGCTGGGCCAGACCCGCCTCAAGCTCGGCGCGCACGGGCACGGCCATCTCGGCGGCCGCCGTGGGCGTGGGGGCGCGCTGGTCGGACACGAAGTCGATCAGCGTGGTGTCGGTCTCGTGCCCCACGGCGGAAATGACCGGAATGCGGCACGCGGCCACGGCGCGCAGCACCTCTTCATCATTGAAGGCCATCAGGTCTTCCAGCGAGCCACCACCACGCGCCACGATCAGCACATCGGGCCGGGGCACGCCGCTCCGGGGGCCAATGGCATCAAAGCCCGCAATGGCCTGGGCAATGCGCTCGGCAGCGCCCTCGCCCTGCACCGGCACCGGCCAGACCAGAACCGGCAGGGGAAAGCGCCGCGCGATGGTTGTGCGGATATCATGCAGCACAGCACCCTGCGCCGATGTCACGACCCCGATCAGGCGCGGCAGGAAGGGCAGGGCGCGCTTGCGTTCGGCGTCAAACAGTCCCTCCTGCGCCAGACGCAGGCGCAGACGTTCGATCCGGGCCAGCAGCGCGCCCTCGCCTGCATATTCCAGCCGGTCGATCACCATCTGGTACGACGAGCGCTCGCCATAGGACGAGATCTTGCCTGTGGCGATGACTTCCACCCCGTTCTCCGGCTTCAGCCCCAGCCGCGATACCGTGCCGCGCCACACCACCGAGGAAAGCTTGCCGCCCTCATCCTTGAGAGAGAAATACAGGTGGCCCGAAGGGTAGCGCTTGAATTCGGTAATTTCGCCGCGCACGCGGATGCGGCCAAACGTGCCCTCGAGCACGCGGCGGATGGCGCCTGAAATCTCGGCCACCGAAAATTCAGGCGTATTGCCGCCCATGGCGCGGCCGGAGTCGGGAAACTGTTCAACCATCCGCACAAGGTATGATAGAGACGGCCACCCCGAAAGGGCAGAGATGAAAAACGGGAGAAACAAGTGATGCGGGTGCTGCTGGTTGGATCAGGCGGACGGGAACATGCCATGGCCGCTGCCATTGCGCGCTCGCCGCGACTTGAGGCCCTGTTCATCGCGCCGGGCAACCCCGGCACCGCGGCGCTGGGCACGAACCGCGCCGTGAAAGCCGATGACGTGGCGGGCCTGATCGCCCTGGCGCAGCAAGAGCGCATCGACCTTGTGGTGCCCGGCCCCGAAGCGCCCCTGGTGGCGGGCCTGGCCGATGCGTGCAAGGCGGCGGGCATTGCGTGTGCAGGCCCCACGCAGGCCGCCGCCGCCCTTGAAGGCAGCAAGACCTTCACCAAGGAAGTGTGTGATGCGGCAAACATTCCCACCGCGCGGTGGGAACGCTTCGATGCTGCTGCTCCTGCGCTGGACTACGTGCGCCGCCACGGTGCGCCGGTTGTGGTCAAGGCGGATGGTCTGGCGGCTGGCAAGGGCGTGGTCGTGGCGCAGAGTGTTGCCGAGGCCGAACAGGCCATTACCGACATGATGACCGACGGCACGCTCGGCCAGGCAGGCCATAGCGTGGTGATCGAGGACTGCCTTGTGGGTGATGAGGTTTCGCTGTTCGCCTTCTGCGCGGGCGAGACGGCGGTGCTGATCGGCGCGGCACAGGACCACAAGCGCATTGGCGATGGTGATACCGGCCCCAATACCGGCGGCATGGGCGCGGTTTCGCCGCCCACCGGCTTTGGCCGCGCGGAGCAGGAAGCCGCCCTTGATGTGCTGGTGCGCCCCATGCTGCGCGAGATGGCGCGGCGCGGCACGCCGTTCACCGGCATCATCTTTGCTGGCCTGATGCTCACGGGTGATGGCCCGCAGCTGATCGAATACAACGTCCGCTTTGGCGACCCGGAAGCCGAAGCCCTGCTGATCCGGCTGGAAAGCGACCTGCTCGCCGCCCTTGCCGCCGTGGCGAAGGGTGATCTGGCTGGCACGGATATCCGTTTTTCCGGCCAGTCCTCCATCAGCGTCATCATGGCGGCGAAGGGTTATCCCGGCAGGCCTGTGACCGGCGGGGTGATCCGTAACCTTGCGGCGGCGCAAGCCCTG
Organism: Komagataeibacter nataicola; assembly: GCF_003207795.1. Lineage (GTDB taxonomy): Bacteria > Pseudomonadota > Alphaproteobacteria > Acetobacterales > Acetobacteraceae > Komagataeibacter > Komagataeibacter nataicola. The sequence goes on from NZ_NIRT01000014.1 coordinate 8,028, forward strand.
CCGGGCGTGCATGTGTTCCAGGCGGGCACGAAGGGCAATGACGCGGGCGAGATCGTGGCTGCTGGCGGGCGCGTGCTGGCCGTGTGCGCCACGGGTGATACGCTGGCGCAGGCGTGCACGCGGGCCTATGAGGCCGTGGGGCTGATCGACTGGCCCGATGGCATCTACCGCCACGATATTGGCCAGCGTGCGCTTGCGGCGCAGGAAAAAATTGGGGAGCAATAAAAGTTTCCGGGTGCCGTGTTTTTTCAAAAAGGCGGCATCTTTCGAAGCTTTTTGAAAAAAGCTTCGCCTCAAACGTCTCCATGATTTGCACGCTGTTGAATGGACGGGTTTTTCAGGCTGCCTTCTGCCCCAGGCGGATTGATGGACAGGGCGGATCCGGATATCGTTTACACAACAGAACATTTTCCTTTCCGCCCGAAAAGCCCCTGCCATGCCCCCCCAATCAAAACCTGTCCTGACCGAAGGCGAAGGCCTGCATGGCGCAGCCCGCGTGCGTGCCGTGACCGCCATTGCCCTTGCGGTGCTGCTCGCCCTGCTGGATTACGCCATCGCCAACGTGGCGCTGCCCACGATTGCGGCGGATATTCATGTCTCGCCCGCCTCGTCGGTCTGGATCGTCAATGCCTACCAGCTGGCCAGCGTGGTCTCGCTGCTGCCCATGGCGGCCCTGGGCACGCGCATCGGCTTTGCAAGACTGTGCCAGATCGGGCTGGCGCTGCTGACCGTGGCCTCGCTGTTCTGCGCCATGTCGCACTCATTGCTCATGCTCTCGCTGGCGCGCGCGGTGCAGGGCGTGGGCGGCGCGTGCATCATGAGTGTCAGCATCGCGCTGATCCGCTTCATCTACCCGCATGCCATCATCGGGCGCGGCATTGCGCTCAACGGGCTGATGGTGGCCCTTGGCGTGGGCGGCGGCCCGACCGTGGCGTCGATCATCCTGTCATTTGCCACATGGCCGTGGCTGTTTCTCATCAACATTCCGCTCGGGGTGACGGCACTGGTGCTGGCGCTGGTGTCGCTGCCGCGCACGCCGGTCAATCCCGGCTCGTTTGATGGCGTGAGCGCCGTGCTGAACGTGGTGGCGTTTGGCGCGCTTATCATGGCCGGTGATTCCGTGGCCCATCACGCAGGGGCGGCGCAGGTGGTGGCCCTGGTGGTGGCGGGTGTTGCGGCGGGCGTGCTGCTGGTGCGCCGCCAGCGCGGGCAGACTCACCCCATGTTCCCCATCGACATGCTGCGTATTCCCGCCTTTCGCATCGGCACGCTGGTGGGGTTCGTGGCCTTTATCGCCTCCAACCTGTTCATGATCTCGTTTCCGTTCACGCTGCAGTCGATGTTCCATTATCCGCCCGCAACCGTGGGCCTGCTCATGACGCCGTGGCCGGTGGGCATCATGGCGGTCTCGCCGGTCATCAGCCGCCTGAGCGACAGGGTGCCTGCGGCCATCCTGTCCTCGGTGGGGCTGTTCATGACCTCGATGGGGTTTCTCGCCCTTTACCTGCTGCCGCCTGATCCGGGCTGGTTCAACATTGCCTGGCGCATCATGCTGGCTGGTATGGGGTTTGGCATTTTCCAGCCGCCCAACAACCGGGTGATGATGGTGACTGCCCCGCCGGGGCGCTCGGGCGGGGCCTCGGGCATGGTGCAGATTGCGCGGCAGTGCGGGCAGGCCACCGGGGCGATGTGCGTGGCCATGGCCTTTGGCCTGATTGCGCATGACGCGGAACGGGACTGCCTGGGCTTTGGCGCGGTCGTGGCCATGATTGGCGTGCTGTGCAGCGCCAGCCGCCTGATCTGGCGGCCTGCGACGCGTTGATAAAAAAATAAGAACAGTTTTTGGGTGTCGCCTTTTTTCAAAAAGGCGGCGTCTTCTGAAGCTTTTTGGAAATAGCTTCAACAAAAACTTTTATAATTTCAGGATATTATTGAGCCTGACTGTTCAAACAGCCTCTCAAAAAAAGCGGCCTCCGAAGACTTTCGGCTGTCAGACCAGCAGGTCGGCGGTCAGCGCATTGGTGGCGGCAATGGCATCAGCAGCGCTCAGGCGCACCAGATAGCCGCGCTTGCCACCGTTGATGATGACATAGGGCTGCGCCAGCGCCTCGCGCGCCAGGGCGGTGCGTACGCGCCTGCGCTGGCCAAACGGGCTGATGCCTCCCACCCGGAAGCCCGTGCTGCGCTCGGCGTTGGCAGGCGGCATCATTTCGGCCGATTTGCCGCCAAAGGCCGCCGCAACCTTTTTCATGCTCAGGCTGGCCGCCACCGGCACCACCGCGCAGGCGGGCTTGCCATCCACCAGCACCATCAGCGTCTTGAACACGCGCTCGGGGTTCTCGCCTATGGCAGTGGCTGCGTGGTTGCCGGTCTGGCCGGCGGTGGGGTCGTATTCATATTCCACCACCTCGAAGGCGATGCCCGCCTTCTGCAGGGCGGCAGCGCCCGGGGTTGCCTTGCTGCTCATGCCACGGGCTCCTGCAGGTTGAGCGTTATGTACCGGCCCTGCGGCTGGGGGCCAGACTGGCAGAGCCGTACGATATGGGGCGCAATGTCGTTGGGCGTGGGCAGGCTGGCCATGTCGAGCGCGGGCATGGCCAGTTTGCGCAGGCGGGTGGCGACGGGGCCGGGTTCAAACAGGTTTATGCGCAGCGGGCTGCCTGTGGGCAGTTCGCGCACCCATGTGTTTACAATGGCTTCCTGTGCCGCGCGTGTTGCCGCCACCAGCCCCCAGAAGGGCGCGGGCTGGCGGGCATGTTGGTCGGTCAGGAACACCGCGCGCCCGGCCGGCGCGCGCTCGAGCAGGGGGGCAAGGGTGCGGATCAGCCGCCATGTGGTGAGCGGGCCGGTTTGCAGCGCGCGTTCCCAGTCTCTGGGTTGCAGGTGCGCCAGTGGCGAGAGCACGCCCAGCGTGCCCGCGCAGTGCACCACGCAGTCCAGCCGCCCGAACTGTGCCGCAATGGAGGGGCCGAGCGTATCAAGCTTTTCGCCATCGGTCAGGTCAAGCGGCAGCAGGGTGGCGCTGCGAGCCGTGTGCTGGCGGATCTGGTCATCCGCCTGTTCCAGCCCGCCCTGCGTGCGTGCGGTCAGGATGCAGCGCATCCCCGCCTGTGCCAGGGCAATGGCCACCGCCTGCCCGATGCCCCGGCTGGCCCCGGTAACGAGCGCCACCGGGCCTTCGGTCATGGCAGTGGGGCTGGTCATGCGGGTTCGGGGTGGTGTTCGGCCTCGTAATCCACCAGTTCGATCGGGTAGTCGCCGGTAAAGCAGGCATCGCAGTAGCGGTTGGCCGCGCTCTTGCGGTCCTTGTAGCCCAGCGCGCGGTACAGCCCGTCAAACGAGATGAAGGCAAGACTGTCCACGCCGATCAGCCTGGCCATTTCCTCAACATTGTGCTGGGCGGCGAGAAGCTGGCTGCGCTCGGGCGTGTCGATGCCATAGAAGCATGAATGCGTGGTGGGCGGCGAGGAGATGCGCATATGGACTTCCTTCGCCCCGGCAGCGCGCACCATGTCCACGATCTTGCGCGAGGTGGTGCCGCGCACGATGGAGTCATCGACCAGCACCACGCGCTTGCCATCAAGCACCGGGCGATTGGTGGAATGCTTCATCTTGACGCCAAGGTTGCGGATCTGGTCGGTCGGCTCGATGAAGGTGCGGCCCACGTAATGGTTGCGGATGATGCCGAGTTCGAACGGAATGCCGCTCTCGGCGGCAAAGCCCATGGCCGAAGGCACGCCTGAATCGGGCACCGGCACGATCACGTCGGCCTCGACAGCGCTTTCACGCGCGAGTTCCACGCCGATCTGCTTGCGCGTGTCATATACCGCGCGGCCATCCATGACCGAATCGGGGCGGGCGAAATAGATGTATTCAAACACGCAGAAGCGTGACTGCGTGTTGTTGAACGGGCGCACCGAGCGGATGCCCTCGTCATTGATGATGACGATCTCGCCCGGCTCCACGTCGCGCACGAACTCGGCGCCCACGATGTCGAGCGCGCAGGTCTCGCTGGCCAGCACCCATGCGCCTTCCGTGCCGTCTTCCTCGCGGATGCGGCCCAGGATCAGCGGGCGCACGCCCAGCGGGTCGCGCACGCCGATCAGTTCATCACGCGACAGCACGATGAGGGAATACGCGCCAAGCACCTGCTTGAGTGCGTCGATCAGCCGGTCAACCACGTTGGCATAGAGCGAGATGGCGATGAGGTGGATGAACACCTCGCTATCGGTGGTGGACTGGAAGATGCAGCCCCGCCGCACCAGCGCCTTGCGCAGGGTCTCGGCATTGGTCAGGTTGCCGTTATGGGCCACGGCCAGGCCGCCGAACTCGAAATCGGCAAACAGTGGCTGCACGTTGCGGATCAGCGTCGCACCCGTGGTGGCGTAGCGGTTGTGACCCACCGCGCACCTGCCGGGCAGGGTGGCCATGACGCGGGCATCGCCAAACACGTCGCCCACCAGCCCCAGCCCCTTGTGGGTGTGGAAGCGCTCGCCATCATAGGACACGATGCCGCTGGCTTCCTGCCCGCGATGCTGGAGCGCATGCAGGCCAAGGGCGGTCAGGGCGGAGGCATCCTTGGTGTTCCATACGCCAAAGACGCCACATTCTTCATGCGGCTTGTCATCATCATGGCGCCACTGGGCGGCGATATCATCGCGCTCGTGCTGCGTGGGCGGGTTACCGGATGTGGTGTGGAGGCTGGTGCGGGACATGGTGGGCGATCTTTCCTTGACGGACGGGGGCGGCGGGGACCGACGATAAGGTTCAGATGGGCGCGTCATGCCGCGTCCCGGCGGGTTGCGCAAGATGCGCGGGGAAGTTATCGGGCGCGTGGGCGTGAAGATATGTCACGCTGTTGCCGATAAGGGGCATGATGCGGCTGGTGCGCATCACCTCGGGCCATTCATCCGCGGGCACGAGGGCGGTAATGCCCGCATAGATCAGCACAAGGCACACATAGCCCCGCACCAGGCCAAACAGCAGGCCAAGCACGCGGTCCAGCCCTGACAGGATGGAACCCTGCACCGCCCGACCCGATAGATGGGCAGTGGTGGTAAAAATGACAAGAAGGGCCAGGAACAGCACCGCAAACGAGGCCAGCGAGGCCAGTGTGTGGTTGCTGATCCATTGTGTGGCGTAGGGCAGCAGCGCGCCGTACCATGCCACGGCCAGTATGGTGGCCATGACCCAGGCGGCAAGGCCAAGCACCTCACGCGAGAAGCCGCGAACGATACCCACCACCCCCGACAGCGCGGCTATGGCGATGGCTGTGATGTCAATCCAGTTCATGCGTGCCGGGCCGGGGCAGGCCCCGCGGGCACGTAACAGGCATGGACCCGGTCCATCTTATCGCGACATTCCCTGCTGTTCCGCCAGCGGCCAGCTTATGCCACCCGCATGGCCTACCGGCTAGGCCAAAAAACGGTTCGTTGCGATTTCATGCAATCGGGGCGGGGTGGGGTGCTCAGGGCAGCTTGGTGGTGCGGATCTTCCACGGCCGTTTGCGCGCGCGGGTGGGGACGGAGGTGCGCTCGGCCGTGTTGAGTGCGAGCAGCAGGTTGCCCATGCGGGTGCGGCGGTCGATCTCGGTCCAGATATCCTCGGGGTCGATGCCAGACGCCACCCAGACCTCCAGCAGGTGGGTCAGCACATCGGCGCTGTGTTCCACCAGGCCCGCGTGGTCTTCGGTCATGAGGTCCATCACGCATTGCTCGGCAGCACAGGTAAAGGCGCGACCGCCGTGGCGTGTGGCGCGGTCGGCCTGCCCTGCCTGTGGCGCGGTGCTGTGCAGCCGCGCCAGCAGGCGGCCGAGCGCGTGGTCGGCGCGTGGTGCTTCAGCAGGGTTGGATGGCGTGTGGCGGGGGCGAAACATAATGCAATGATGGGCATCATTTTCGGCACCGGTCAACAAGTCCCGCCGGGTGGCGGAACACCGTTTTTGTCAGATCGAGAAATACTTCGCGTGTGGGTTGAAAATGACCAGCGCCGAGGTGGACTGCTCGGGGTGGAGCTGGAAGCCATCGGTCAGCGAGACGCCGATCTTTTCCGCATCGAGCAGTTTCAGGATTGGCTCCTGTTCCTCCAGCCGGGGGCAGGCGGGGTAGCCGAACGAATAGCGCGAGCCGCGATAGCCCTGCTGGAGCAGCTTCGCCATGTCGCGGTCATCCTCGGCGGCGAAGCCCATCTCGGCGCGGATGCGCTTGTGGGTGTATTCCGCCATGGCTTCCGCCATCTCGACCGACAGGCCATGCAGGTAGAGGTAGTCCTTGTAGCGATCCGCCTCGAACCATTCCCGCGCACGGTCGGAGGCATCCTGCCCCACGGTCACCACCTGCAGGCCGATCACGTCGCGCTGTGCATCATCGATATCGCGCACGAAGTCGGCAATGCAGGCCCCGTCCGCGCGCGGCTGGCGGGGCAGCGTGAAGCGGGCAGCCTCGGTGGTGCCGTCCTCACCAAACAGCACGAGGTCGTTGCCTTCGCCCGCCGCCTTCCAGTAACCGTAGCTGGCCTTGGGGTGCAGGATGTCCTGCTCGGCGCACAGGGCCAGCATGTGGCGCAGCACCGGGCGCAGTTCCTTGCGTGCCCAGACCATGAAGTCATCAAGCGAGCGGCCCTGTTTGCGAAAGCCCCACTGGAACTGGTACAGCGAGCGCTCATTGAGGAACGGCAGCACGGCCTCCGGCGTGGCTTCAAGCACACGCGGGCCCCAGAACGGCGGGGTCAGCACGGGTTCGTCCGCCGTCAGCTTCTCGCGCCGGGCGCGGGCGGCGGGCACATCCACCGGGCCGAAGCCACGGTTTTCTGCGGCCTCGATGTCCTGCGTGCGGTTGGTGCGCGTGGCCTTGCCCGCGCGGCGGGACTGGATGGCGGCAAGGTAGGTGTCGAACTCGCCCTGCGCCACCTTGTCCATCAGCGACAGGCCATCAAACGCATCACGCGCATAGGCCACGCGCCCGCCTTCGCCATAGGCTGCGGTGCAGTCCTCTTCCACATAGTTGCGGGTAAGGGCCGCGCCCCCGAGCATGACCGGCACGTCCACGCCCTGGCGGTTCATTTCCTCAAGGTTTTCACGCATGATGACGGTGGACTTGACCAGCAGGCCGGACATGCCGATCGCATCGGCCTTGTGCTCGCGGGCTGCCGCGATCATGTCGGCCACCGGCACCTTGATGCCGAGGTTGATGACCCGGTAGCCGTTATTGGTGAGGATGATGTCGACAAGGTTCTTGCCGATGTCATGCACGTCGCCCTTGACGGTGGCCAGCACCATGGTGCCACGGGTCTGGCCCTCGCTGCGCTCCATATGGGGCTCGAGCCAGGCGACGGCGGCTTTCATCGTCTCGGCGGACTGCAGCACGAAGGGAAGCTGCATCTTGCCCGCGCCAAACAGTTCGCCCACCACCTTCATGCCATCGAGCAGCACGGTGTTGATGATGTCGAGCGGGGCCATGTCCTGCATGGCCTCGGCCAGATCGTCTTCCAGCCCCTTGCGGTCGCCATCGACGATGCGGTCTTTCAGCCGTTCGGGCGCGGTCTCGGCGCGGGCCTTCTTCACGGCATCGGCGGCCTTGCGGTCGGCGAAGATTTCCAGCATGCGCTGCAGCGGGTCATAGCCCTCGGCGCGGCGGTCGAAGATCAGGTCCTCGGCCACCTTTACTTCCTCGGCGGCGATGAGGTGCAGCGGGCGGATTTTCGAAACGTGCACGATCGCCGCCGTCATGCCCGCGCGCACCGCGTGGTCAAGGAACACCGAGTTCAGCACCGCGCGCGCCGCCGGGTTCAGGCCAAACGAGATGTTCGACAGCCCCAGCACGATCTGGATATCGGGGAAGCGCTCGCGGATCAGGCGGATGCCCTCCAGCGTCCATTCGCCCAGCTTGCGGTCATCTTCCGTGCCGGTGCCGATGGTGAAGGTCAGCGGGTCGATCATCAGGTCGGATTGCGGCAGGCCATGCTTTTCGCACGCGAATTCGACCAGTCTCGTTGCGATGCGCAGCTTGTCTTCCGCCGTCTTGGCCATGCCCACTTCATCAATGGTCAGGGCAATGACCGAGGCGCCGAACTTGCGTGCGAGCAGCATGCGCTCGTTGGCGATGGCTTCCCCATCCTCGAAGTTGATGGAGTTGATGATGGGCTTGCCGCCATGCAGCTTGAGTGCGGCCTCGATCACCGGGGTCTCGGTGGAATCAATGACCAGCGGCGCGTTGACCGAGGAGGTGAAGCGGGTAACGACCGCGTTCATCTCGCGCATTTCGTCACGGCCGACGAAGGCGGTGCAGATGTCGAGCGCGTTCGAGCCTTCGGCCACCTGCTCGCGGCCCAGCGCCACGCAGCCATCCCAGTCGCCCGCTTCCTGCAACTGCCGCCACTTCTTGGACCCGTTGGCGTTGCAGCGCTCGCCGATCGAGAAGTAGCTGTTCTCCTGGCGCAGCGGCACCTGCGAATACAGGCTGGCAACAGACGGAATCCACACCGGCTTGCGCGGCACGGGGGCGGGGCGGATGCGGCCCGTGCCCTCGGCGCGCTTACGCAGCATCTGGTCAAGCGCCTGCGTGTGCGGCGTGGAGGTGCCGCAGCAGCCGCCGATGAGGTTCAGGCCATCTTCGGTAATGAAGCGGTCTACCCAGCTTGCCATCTCGGCGGGAGTGAGCGGGTAGTGGGTGGTGCCGTTGACCAGTTCAGGCAGGCCGGCATTGGGCTGGACCGAGATCAGGCCGGGCCAGTTCTCGCTCAGCCAGCGCACGTGCTCGGCCATTTCCTGCGGGCCGGTGGCGCAGTTCAGGCCCATCAGCGGCACATCGAGCGCGTTGATGACCGTGGCGGCGGCGGCGATGTCGGGGCCGACGAGCAGCGTGCCCGTGGTCTCGACCGTGACCTGCACGAAGATGGGGGTATCAACACCCATCTCGGCGCGTGCGATCTTGGCGGCATTGACGGCAGCCTTGATCTGTAGCGTGTCCTGACAGGTCTCGATGAGGAAGCAGTCCACGCCGCCTTCGATCAGGCCGCGGCACTGCTCGGCAAGGCCGGCTTCGAGCGTGTCGTAATCGATATTGCCCAGTGAGGGCAGCTTGGTGCCCGGCCCGATGGAGCCGACCACATAGCGGTGGCGGCCATCGGCAAAGGTCTCGGCGGCTTCACGCGCCAGATGGCCTGCGGTGCGGTTGATCTCGCGCGCGCGGTCGGCCAGCCCGAATTCGGCCAGGGTGATGGGCGAGCCGCCAAAGCTGTTGGTTTCCACCATATCCGCCCCGGCCTCGAAGTAGCCACGGTGGATTTCACGCACCAGTTCGGGGCGCGAGAGGTTCAGGATTTCGGTGCAGTTTTCCTGCCCCCAGTAATCACGCTCGACCTCAAGGTCCAGAAGCTGTACGCGCGAACCCATCCCGCCGTCACACAGCAGGACCTGGTCGCGGAGGGCATCGAGAAGGTGGGGGCGAGTGGTCATGGTTATCCTGAAATCCTGGTGAATGCCGGGCAACAGCCAGTGTCTGCCGCGGTTTTCCAGCGCGGTCTGTCCGGGCCGGGCTTGCATATGGATCGGTCTGGTGCCTTTTATTCCCCGAACTTTCCGCCGGTGTCCAGCACCATTGGCTCAAATGAAAAAACGCCGCCAAGCCGGAGTGATGAGAAGTGGAGGACGCCATAATGGCAGATGGGCGGATTGTGGTGGAATTCGTGGCGGCTGACGGAGCTGTAACCCCGCGTGCCGATACGCTGCTGGTGGTGGGTGATGGCAGGCAGCCCGGCCCGGCTGAAGGCTGGGCAGGCATGGTGGTGGCGCAGCCTGCTGCAACCGCCTTCACGCATGCGCTGGGTTGCCAGTGCTGCCTGCCGCGTGGCGGCCTTGCGGGGCTGATGGGCGATCTCTTTCGCAAGCGTGCGACCGGCGGGCTGAAATGGTTTACCCGTCTGGTGGTGGTGCCGCCGCCGGGGCAGGAAGCCTTATGGCGTGCCAGCATGGAAAAGGATGTGCTGGCGCAGGCCCGGTTCCGCGTGGAAAACTGACAGGGTAGCCGCAGAATATCGGTTCTGCACGCAGTTGGGCTGTGTTTGAAGCAGGTCATTGATAAAAAAGAAAAGTTTTTGAATGTCGGCTTTTTCAGAAAGGCGATGTCTTTCGAAGCGTTTTGCAAAAAGCTTCACAAAAAACTTTTTGATTTCAGTATTTTATTTGGTATTTCTCCAAATTTCGTGTTTGGGCGTGTGATGCGAAAAAGCCGCAACGGCTATGGCGAGAAGATGGTTTTGAGTGACGAGGGCCATGTCATGCTGCCCATTTCGCAAGGTCTCGCGCCACCTGCATGAACTTTATGGCGTGGATGCGTTTTCCGCCCCGAATTAGGGGCGCGTATGGAGTTATTGCGCTCTGATGGCTCCCATGGCCTCTGCCGAGAAAGCCTATGGGGCAGCAATATGCCGCTATCATCCAGTCATGGGAGGATATCATCCCCTTTCCGCGTGCAGTCAGGGCCAGGGGAGGCCGCTTTATCCATGACAAAGCGGCTTTCTGTGGCCTGGACCGGGTAGAAAACAGAATGGATCATGCCCAAGGTCCGGTTTGCTATTCTCTTTGGGGACGCTCCGTATGGGCAATCTGGTCATCGGGACACATAACCATGTTCCGCACACGAGATTCCTGACAGTTCCCGATCATTTGCCGTAAACAAGATATTCCTGCCGGCCTTTGCGATAGAAAGGACCATCTGGCAGCAGATCGTCTGCGGTACACTCCTCCTTGGTGCCAGCCAGAACCGATATGTCGGCAATTTTCTTCAGCGCAACCCGCAATTCGGCCCGTGCGTCATCATGTCCTGTCGAGCGGAGTGCCTCTAGTTGGCTGGGATCGCCACATACGATAACGGTTTTCTGGCCGCGCAAGAGCAGGTCTTCCGATATTCTGGTCTGATAGATCGCGACATCCCGGTTTTCCGAATGGAAAGTCAGCCACTCCTGGCAACCAACAAAGAGCATGCCTGCGGCAATACTGGCGGAGACGAGGGCAGGACTATATTTTTTTACAGGAGCCTGCCCTTGCTCAGTCCAGCCAAAATACAACGCAAGGGAAGAGCACAGGAAGGCCCATTGCCAGATATTTGCGCGGGGCGGAATGTCAACGCCTGTCGTAAAAACAAGATTGAAATCCATCAGCAGGCAATAAATAAAGGCACAGGATATGGCAATTCCCATCTTCTCTTTTCGTGAGACAGACAGAAATATGATAAGAAGAGAAAAGGCCATAATGGGCCAGTGATATTCAAATGAAGACAGGCATGATTTCAGGGCGATGAAAAAATTTGTTATAATATCATGCAGGTTATGAATATGATGGGGATGTCGCCATCCAGCGATATGAATGCCAAAACGATGGTGGAAGATATAGTTCAGCGAAAATATAATAAGAATGGATAGAACATAGGAAATAAAAGAGATAAATATAAATTTTATAGGATTGAAATTTTGTTTATGCGCCAGGGTAGCGCAGGAATACACAATCATTGCCAGAGACAAGGGGGGATAACTCATCATTAGCAAGGTATTTAGTGCAAAAAACGCTTTGTATGATGTTTTCAATTCAGTATTATTTATAATAACCAAAGTAATAAATGATAATAAGCTGGAAACCGTAAGGGTCGCAGGCCATGAGGATAAGGAAGCATAGGCAGGGCAGAAAAATACAAGGAGCGCAATGACAACCCTATGCAAAGAGTTTTTGCACAGAAAATAGGCTGCGACCCAGCAGAACAGTGAGTATATGGCTATAAAACATGTATAAACGTTTCTATAATACATATGTTTTGCCAGCAATGACCATAAGTAGTTCATCCATCGGCCATCATAGGACGTGCTGATGAAAGGTGTTATGAACCCCGGTCGGGTATAACGATGGGATAGCATATAGTCCCAGTCATCATGACTGATGTAAAGATTTTCAAAAAAGCCATTTCCTATCAGGAATAGTAATATAGATAGTATGAATACAGGGAATCCTGTGCCAAGAAAAAATGAAAAATTATTTTTATTAAGCATTATTGCCTCAGAGCCTGATAGAAAGTAAATGAATTCATTGGAGCAGCGTATGATCGCATCAGTTTGTGACAGCCTTATGCGCTCCTGATGGCCTAGCCCAAACCATCGACGTGCAGTATCCGGTGCGACCACCACCGGGGATGCGCTTGCGCGTTGCGCGGGGTAATGTGGCGTTAAGCATATCACCAATACCGTGACTGAAACAGCCAGAATATTGCCGACATATGCCGCTGAGATGTGCTGGCGGGGCACTGTTCTTATTATTAAGATAGGAAAAGTCACGGGACAGCTTTCCCTCTAACCAAAGGGGAAGGTTATTGCTGCACCAGATGCCTGAACGCTGGCTTTAACCGATACTTGGCCGCTCCGGGTCGTTCCTGTTGATTGATGTGCTTGTAATTTGGTATGGGCTGCCCCGTGAGGAAACCGGTTGCATGACCCGATACGCAGGCGCGGCATGCTTTTGCATGGCGTGCATCCGGTATCGGGTCAGGACCCAGTCATCAAAGCGCTTGCCCATTTTGGCAGGTGCTGAAACTTGTGGGGGGCCTCATGCCGCCTGACCCGCATGAGGACCAGCCCTGTCGCCATTCATGGCAGGGGCGGCACATCGCTCAGTTCATGGCCATGGCAATCGATTGTAGTGTGCGCATCCTGATGGGGAGAATTCAATTTATAGGCGATGAAGCCTTCCTCGAGTAAACCGTTTGGATAGCGGGCGATCTCGGTTGAGCGTGCTTTCAGGGTCTGTTTCTGCACTTCTGAAAAGGTGAATTTCCAGTATTTGTAGGTATATTTTCTATAATTTTCAACCTGTTCCCGATCCATAAGGTTTACAGGTGAGCCATCCATCATCTTGTCCCAATCATTTGCAATAATAATGATTGAAGGCTTATGAGTACATATTGAAATCCTGTCGGCCTCATCCATTATGTCCTGCAACGAATAATTCATATAAGCATGAGTGTTGTATATTACAACACGATCAAATTTTCTTTGTGTCATAAAGTAAAATCTATTATTAATATAATATGGCATAGATTCAATTATATAATCGACCGATGATATTATGGTAGAATCTTTTAAATCTTCATGAGCATTTATTACTTTTGAGAATTCTCTTGCCCTGGAATTCGGTATACGAATTTCGTGATATTCCATCAGAACCGCCTGAAAAACCTGCACGGAAAGCAGGAAGTAAAGGGAATATAGCCCAAACTTATTTAAACCATTTTGCGGAAATGCATGCTCTTTACGATATATCCAGAAAAGGGTGCATATCCAGACGATCCATAGCGACTGATGGCGATAACTCCCATAATAAATGATCGAAAAAAAAGCGATAAAAACAATTTGGACCGCAATCGCAGTGAAAAAAAGAAACGTATTGCCCCAAAGAACAAATACACATGATATAACAGAAACAAATGAAGCTATATAAAGAAATTTATATATGGAATGAGAGAATAAATTATCACCTATTGCATCGTAAAAGAATCTTTTGAAGGGCTTTAAAGTTAAACCTTTTAGAAAGCGTACTTTGAAGTGATGTGACTCTCCGTCTGCAGGAATAAGAGCAGCAAGATCGTCATAGCGAGGCGGGTAAATGGTTAGGATGCAAAGCACGAACCCTACAATGCCCATGATGGCCGAAGGCAGGGTTTTTCGGACATTTTTGTTAAAGGACCAGCGGTTTGCTTGCCATGTACAGAGCGGCCACATGCCGGAAAAGACGGCGACAATCAGCGCGGAATGTATGTTCGTGTTGGCAAGCAGGAAAATTACGGGACCGGTTAATTTGTAACGATACTTCTGTGATGAGAAAACCAGTGCCAGGATAAGCATGAGTAACATGCTTATCCCATAGTTTCGCGCCATGACGGTGTATTCATAGAGTGAAAAATACCCAAATACGAATAGCACTTTCATGCGCAGATTGTAGGGGGATAGAAATAGGACTGTTGCGATGGCCAGAAAAGATACGAGGAAAGTGGAAACAGGAAGAACTGTATAAGTATGAAAAATCAGATAACAGGATTTTTCAATTAGGTATGATAAAACGGGATGGGCATTGCCGATCAGATGCACGCTTGGTGTACCGCCAATCGCAATCATGAAATTACGGACTTCATCACGCCATAATGCATGAAAATGAATTGCATAACATGTAATAAATAGCCATAATATTAATATAAATGACTGAAATATATTTTTATTTTTCGTGATTAACATTTTTATTAACAATCCATTATATTATAGCTGTCGGAAAGATAATTATTCCCTTTTGGTTTTGTTCATGAATATGCGGAAGACTGATGAAATGAGCTGTTGAGCCAAAAGTGTCCGCACTCAGTATCGCCACGATGATGAGGAATATGCAAGCAATCTGGCTGATGTAGGACGTACGGCAGATCGCCCCGAAAATGAACCGGATCAGACGCTGGAGGCTGCCCGATGCAAGGTTCCTCTTTGTACGGAAACTGCAATGAAAATCATCCTTCTGGTGACAGGTCGGTTAAAATGCGGGAAACACCAGACCATGAGGCCTTGATGCAGACAGGAAGAGTAGGGGCATAAACATGACATTGCTACCAATATACTGGAAGCTACATGAGGGCTATTGCATCTTTGGTCGATATTGACTGACGCGATGATATATCATGGGTTTTTGTTCAGATCAGATGGTTTTTTGCGTATGTGACCGCCTTGGTTTGAAACCGCAAGTCTTTTTTGTGCAAACCCGGGGGGGTAGGACCATTGAACCTGTCGGCCAATCTGACATAATGATGCACGTAGTCATCTTGTTGGCAGAAAGGGTGTGCCATACAGTCTCGTTTGTTACCGGGTAGCGTGTCGTCCATAGTCGAAGAAAATAGCCAGGAAAATTGCCTCGGGCGCTTCATTGAGGCATACTCAGAAGAGACCATTTTTTCATGGTTGCTTCAGAGCGGATGAAGAGAAAACATCAACATCTAAAAGTGAAAAAATAAATCATATGACAAGTGAATAATATGTTCGTAATTATGCCTTGATTTTTTCATAGTGCATAATATTTATTCCGTGCTAAGAAAAAATCCTTATTACTTAGAACTGAGACAATGAACTTGAATCCTTCTTCTCCCCTGTCATCTCGTATAGCTGTCCTGATACCCTGTTATAATGAGGAAGTATCAATCGAGAGGGTGATCGAGGATTTTAAAAAAGCCATTCCAGAAGCTGAAATTTACGTCTACGACAATAATTCAACTGACAGGACGGCCGAGATAGCGCGCCAATGTGGGGCCTACGTTCGACAGGTAGGCCTGCAGGGCAAGGGCTACGTCGTTTGTCAGATGTTTGCCGACATAGATGCTGATTACTATGTTCTGGTCGATGGAGATGCGACCTACGAGGCTGCGGCCGCGCCGCGCATGGTCAGTCTGGCGCAGGAAAACTGCTTGGATATGGTCAATGGCGTGCGCGTAACAGACCAGCGGGATGCTTACCGGCCTGGCCATGTTCTGGGCAATATGATGCTGACGGGTTGCGTCACATTGATTTTCGGGCACCGTATTTCTGATCTTCTGTCCGGCTATCGTGTCTTTTCCCGGCGCTATGTCCGCTCCTTTCCCATTGTGTGTTCCGGGTTTGAAATCGAAACCTTCCTTTCGGTACATGCCCTGGAAATGGCTATGCCCATAGGAGAGGTGGTCACAAAATACGTTGAAAGACCTGCGGGGTCATCCTCCAAACTCAAGACCTATCAGGATGGCTTCCGGATTTTGCTGACCATTATAAATCTTGTAAAAATGGAGAAGCCTCTCTTTTTCTTCTCTATTGTTTCAGCTATATTATCAGTTATTGGTTTGAGTATTGGAATTCCTGTTACCGTAGAGTTTATGAATACTCATATGGTTCCTAAATTGCCCCGCACGTTATTGGCCATGGGGTTGATGATTCTGGCTGGTTTATCGTTTGTTTGCGGGCTTATCATGGATATGATCACTTTGAGCCGCAAGGAAAATAAAAGGCTTGCTTATATACGGCGTTAGAATCAGGCTGTTTCCACAAAACCCGGGGCAATTCATTCCCGTCGGGCGAGTTCTTCTGGCAGGGCCTGTGGATCCGTGTCCGTTGTGTCAGCTCGCTCTGCCTGCTCCATCAGTTCCGCGATATCCGCCGCCAGCTGTTCGCGCAGGGCCCTGATCCGGTCGTAGCGCACAGAATGGTATTTTAAGGCATCGGCATCGATTTCCGTGCCGTTGATCGATGCCACGCCCAGACGCAGCAGGCCGGTCTCGCGCGCCATAAGCAGCACTTGTGCAAATGCAGCTTCAATGGCCATCCGGTTTGTCCGCCGGAAAGAGGCGATCGTGTCGTGACCCGGAGGCAGGTTCGCCGCCACGAAGCGTATGCCGATGTCGCGATATGTCGTCCGCTCGATCCGGCGTGAGGAAAAATCCCGTTTGCATGGCTGAAGATCAGAAGGGCCGGCATCAGTCGCAGATGATACTGCGCCTTGCCACCCGTGCGCACCGGCACACAAAACGCATTCATCGGAACCCGCTCAACGGCGGCAACAATGAAATGCGCCATATCATCAGCCGGAAGCCACGACTTCAGATCAGGCAGCAGAAGATACGGCTGAGGTCGGTCAAACGGGATGAAGCTGCTCATCTCACCACCTCACCCCTTCACAGGGCACCCCAACCCGACAGGCTGCTAAAATAAGTGGTGGTATTTTATTTAGGAATGGCGGACTCGAAATCCGCCTAACCCACGTCCCGGAGTGTTTCAGGGCGTACCAAAAACATAAGGTTTCCTAGGTATTTGCTGGCGTGAGTGTCCCAGAGCGTCCCAGAATGACCCACACAATCCCCGATTCTAAGGGGGGTAATAAGAGGGGTAAACTGGATTGAGCAGACTCGGACCCAATCAACTGACGGCCCTACAGGTGTCACGTCACAGGGATGGCAGCATATGCGACGGTGGTGGTCTGTGGCTGGTGGCCTCTGGGGGATCGCGCCTGTGGGAGATGCGCTATACGTCGCCAGCAACCGGCAAGCGCAGGCAGATGAGCCTTGGCAGCTATCCCGGTCTTTCGTTGGCCGGTGCGCGTGACAGGGCTGTGGACCTCCGTCGCATGATTAAGGAGGGCACTGACCCCTTGGTGGAGCGGAACAAGGAAAAAGCCGCCCGGAAGATGGAACAGGGCGGCACCTTTGCGGGGGTGGCGCAGAGATACATCACGGAGCAGGCACCGGCATGGAAGGATCGCAAGGCCGCCGCCACATGGGCCGGATCGCTTGCTAACCATGTTTTCCCTGTCTTTGGGGACAAGCCTATCAAAGACGTTGATACCGATGATGTGTTGTCTGCCCTCCGCCCTATCTGGAAAGACAGGACAGAGACAGCCGGACGGCTGAGAGGGCGCATGGAGCGCATACTTGATTATGCGCGTGTCATGGGCTGGCGAGAGGGTGAGAATCCGGCCCGATGGCGTGGGCACCTGTCTGCATTGCTTCCTGCCCCATCCAAGGTGGCGAAGGTCCAGCATCACAAGGCTATCCCGTGGGCGGACATTGCATCGGTCATGGCGGCTCTGAGCATGTCCGGCGGGCTGGCGGCCAAGGCTGTTCGCTTTGCCTGCCTGACAGCGGCGCGGTCTGGTGAGGTCCGGTCCTGCCTGTGGTCTGAAATTGATATGACCACCCGTGTGTGGACGATACCGGCGGAGAAGATGAAGGCAGGGCGGTTGCACCGTGTCCCTCTGTCCATGCCTGCCACGGATATTCTGGACGGCCTGTGCCAGCCGACAAATGGAACCGGCTTTGTCTTTCCCGGATACAGGCCATCACGTCCCCTGACTGACGTGGCGCTGTCCAAGGCTTTGCATCTTGCAGCCGGGACCAAGGATGTGACCGTGCATGGCCTGCGGTCCACGTTCCGGGACTGGGCTGCGGAAGCAACCGATTATCCGAATGAGGTTGTGGAGATGGCGCTTGCCCATGCAGTCGGCAACAAGGTGGAGGCTGCTTACCGGCGGGGAGACCTGTTTGAAAAGCGTCGTGCCCTGATGGATGAATGGGCTGCTTATTGCTGCGGGTTACACAGGAACCGGCCATGACGTAGCGGGTCACACCCTCAATTTCCATTCAGGGTCTGTGTTTTTTGGTGTGACTGGTGTGACTGGTGTGACCAAGCAAAAGAGTGGCGGAATACGGCCATTTTTATGTGGTAGGTTTCGTCACACCTGCCTGTAATGGGTGTGTGACCGGTGTGACTGACAGCGGATCGGGATGCTGATAACAGCGTGTCTGAGCGGTGGCCTCGGGAAATTTCCTCGACTGCTGTAACGTCATGCTTGACAGACCGCATGTAACGTCACACTTTACACCCATGCAGATCGAGAGCATTTCCCACAAGGGTCTGAGGCGTTTCTTTGAAACTGGGAACCCGAAAGGCCTGCTGGGGGATGTATCCCGCCTGCGCCGGATGTTGGCCTTCATTGATGCGGCGGCGTCACTTGATGAGCTGTCGGTGCCCCCTAACTACGGCCTGCATCCTCTTTCCGGGGATCGGGTGGGAACATGGGCAATGACTGTCACACGTAACTGGCGGCTGACATTCCGGCTGAATGACCTTGGCGCAATCGAAGATATGGATCTGGAGGACTACCATGGCAATTAAGATGCACCCCTCCTTGGCTGTCCATGCCGGGGAATGGCTCAGGACGGAAATCGTGGAGCCTGCCGGTATTACGGTGTCTGGCCTGGCATCACACTTCGGCGTTTCCAGACAGGCCCTGAGCGCCCTGCTTAATGGTCGCGCCAGCCTGTCCGCCGATATGGCGATCCGGTTTGAAAAGGCGTTCGGCGTGAAGGCTGATACCCTCATGCGGATGCAGTCTGCCTTCGATATGGCACAGGCTCGTGCCCATGAAGGTGAGATACACGTCGGGCCACTGGCAGCCGCCATGCCGCATTCTGTCAGTGTGATGGAAGGGGCCTAAGCGCCGTTCCCCCTGTTTTGCGGGTAAAGGGTAAACCCCCCACACTCCTTAACATGTCCGGTCGATGTGTTATCAAAACCCAACGTCTTTAACATGTCCCCTGACGGCATGTTCAACTTGTACACCCTCCGTCCATCCTGTAATGTTCAATTTGAACAGGGCGGGGGCGGATAGTGGCGCAATCCGGTATCAATCTTGAACGTCTGGCGAAGGTCTGGGCACTAGCGGAAGGCGGGAAGCAGGGCGAGGCAGATGCCGCCCGGCAACGCGCCGCTGCTATGGTTGAGCCATATGGATACGTGCTGGATGACATTCCGGGCCTGCTGGCGGATGCCGGGTTCGGTGATGACCTGCCCCAGCCGGGACCGGGGGGTCTCAGGTTCTATAACATGGGCAACCCGGCTCATATGCGGGCTTACCAGCGGGAGCATGATGCCAGGCGGCGGCGCTGGATGCGCGACAACGCGGACCGGATTGCGGAGGTGATCGCCCGCTATGGATCAAAGGAAGCCGTGTTCGCACCCACGGCGGAAGAAAAGGCGTTGGATGCGGCTATTGAGCCATTCCGCGAGGTCCACCCCGATAATCAGGCGGATACGTTTGACGGCGAGAACTTCAGCCCTTCCCCCCGCGTGGTAGAGGCGATGGGTCAGGCGATCCCATGGCCCGACACCATCCCGGCGGCTCTGGCTGAATATGAGGCGTGGGACAGGCTATGTGATGACCGCAACGTGGCGGACGGGAACAACCAATATGATTACCTGAGCAACGGCGCTGACAAACGGCGGTGGCACTTGTGCGACATGGTGGAGAAGCTCATCCCGGCCCGTGACCTGTCCGACGTGATTGTGCGCCTGCGCTTCCAGTTGGACGGACAGGGAAGCCGCGATAACCCCCAGGCTGTTCTTGATGACCTTGAGCAGTTACAGGCAGCAGGCTTCGGGGCATCGGAAACACGGGAATCTGCCGGTTTATCACTCGATGTCGATATTCCCGGTAATGAGGGGGATAAGGTGGGAAATCCCCATGTTTGTGCCGGTCCAAATCTGGACGCACCTCCTCCGTCCAGATTGAACACGGCAGGGAAGCGGCGGGCGGAGGTAGAGCGGATACTTGCCACCCCGGAAGGCAGGCATATGCCGTTACGTGAGATTGCCGCCATCGTTGGGGTATCGCCTTCAACCGTGCTGAACATCAGGCGGCGCATGGCAACATGACGGAGGTATGTTCAGATTGAACAGGGGTAGGGGCCGCTTACTGTGCGGACCCTTTGGTTTATCTCTGCGGCCCAAACCGTACGCGAGTTACACAGGTCAGGTCATGCGTCAGGGTTATTATCGGCACGACAGAAAAGACACATCCAACGCGCATTGCGCGAGATGAGGCTGACGCGGGAGACTGGTCTACTTTCGTCTACTTTAGACGCGCATTCGCGCGAGGCCGTAGCGACGAATTTCGTCGGCACAAACCGAACGAGCCGAACACGTCCTACGCGCAATGCGCGCGAACGGGAATTAGCTGGATGGTCGGAGGTTTCCGCACCAAGTGCGCGCGCGAGGCCTGAATATCTGGTTTTGTCAGGTTTTCATGACTTAATATTATCCGTGCGCGCGCGTGCGCGAGGCTGCCCCACCTACTTAGGGGGTGCAGCGTCCTTGTGGCCCAATAGCCGGTCCACGGCCTGCTGGTCCTTCTGGATCATTGACAGCAAGGTGCGGGCTGCTGGATCAGGCTTCCGGCGTCCCTGCTCCCAGTCGGCCATGGCAGAAGCGGTAAAGCCATACCGCCTGGCAAATGCGGCCTGTGACATTGGGCAGTAGCGGCTTTGTGGATTTCGTGCGCCTCGCCTGATGCTGAATACGTCCACCACCTCCGGCGGCGTCCATTCGGATATGGGTTTGATACCTGTCATGCCGCATCATATTGCGGGCTGAACTACCCCGGCAATGCCGGGATTAACAGCCCAGTACGCGCGCGCACGCGAGGGACTGTGTTATTTTTGGCTGTATTCCGCCATTCCTGCGCAAAGTGCCTGTTAGCAAATGTTAGCATTGATGGGCTGGAATCCGTCACTCGGGAAATACCCCGACTGGAGGCATGAAGCGGAGAATATGATACACGTCGAACAGGTCAACGCGCTTGTTAGAGCACGGGCGTGATACACATGGGACAGGTCCACGCGCGCGCAATAGTGCAGCAGGGCCATGACCCGCTTCGCTACGAGATACGCGCGCGCATGCGCGAGAGAATGCGGCAGGCTGCGTTTGATTTTTTTTCAAACGGAAATCAAAGCAGTTCCCATCAACCTGCTCCAATGCGTCTCAACACCTGAAGCCATTGAGTGCGAAGCGCGAGTAAAGCCGTGACCATAGGTAGGGTCACACATCTTGCCGATCCATTTTCTGTCTTGTTCGGCCTCAAATGGCCCGACTTGGCCCTAAGCCAAGAAACAGCTTGTCCGGGCCGTTTAGGGCCAGCTCGGGCCGAGTTGGAACAAATCTGGGCTGGCAAGATGTGTGTGCCTACGTAGGCACCGGCCTGACTTGCATTGCATGCTCGACGTTGACGCGGGTGATCTGCTGGTGTGCCGCAATGCTCCAAAGACCCCTGGAAGGGGATGGTGCCGACACAGATGGCCGCCACAGCCTGTCAGGGACGTGCTCAGGCGTGTGTAACGGAATAATCGTCTCCTGGTGACCGCATTGAGCGTTTGAGGCTTTCTGCGTACCTTTGTGGACGGCAGAGAAAACGACTATCCCCGAGAGATGGCTCTGGAGCACGCTATCGGGGATAAGGTTGAGGCCGCGTATCGGAGGGGTGATCTATTCGATAAGCGGCGAGAAATGATGAGAGACTGGGGACGTTAGACCTGAATAAATCCTTTTATGTCTCTTTGGATGCATGCAGTAAATTTCCCGCCGGTATTATCTTCCCAAGTTCCTTTTTCTAAACCACGTTCTCCTTTTATTTTTTTTCATCCAAGGAATTTCATTGGAGATGCAAGGGTCATCTTAGCCATAAGATAAGCATCTCTTTTTCTATACTTATGAATTTTTTTCATTTTACACTCACACTCGTTAAAAAATTGAAAATAGCCACAGAGCCTACCGATAACGTCACAAAGTCGTAGTGGCCCGCTGCGTGTCCGGGGGACTTTTGCCTTCTGACTTCCGTGACCGTTCCAGTGTCGTCGGGGATGGCATACGGCGGTACGTCCTTTGTCACCACGGCCGTCGAGATGCCTCGCATCGCGCCTGTAGCCGTTTCATCGCGTCCGGCGGCATGGGCGCAGTCATCATGGCCCGGTAGTTCATGCACTCAGGTGTATCGTGCTGCCTATGTGGGGGATGCTGTGTGCAGCCCGCCAGCGTGAGACCAAGCATGGCTGTAAGGCACCACCTCTTGAGCCTTTGCATCACGCTTGTTCCTTCTTCAATCGCACCCCCACCGCCATTCTCGGCAGGGTATTAATGGAATGCTCCAAGCAGCACTGCCACAATAAACCCGATGACCACCCACCCTAGAAAGCCATTCCACAGTTTGTTTTTCTGGTAATAGACTCGGTTGTAGGCGGCTTTCCTTGGATTGGTCAGCCACCCCCAACCGCGCGGGGCCTTAAGGCCAAGATTGTGCCTTATATAGCGTTTGTAGGAGGTCCTTGCCGCAATCTTCTTTCTCAGGCTGGGAATCCTTGGCCCAAAGCCCATTCCTCTTTTACGTGCCATCGCAGGAATGCCGTCCTGAGTTCGACAGCACTACGCATCAACCTTGGATCGCTTTCCTTTTGCACCCATGGCTTCAACGCGGGCTTTAAACACACTGAGAAGCTGATCGTCTATGCCGCCCAGTTCATCTGATTCAAACTCACCCCCAAATTCTTCACCGAAGTCGAACGTATATTTGATACCCTTATCCTCATAAAAATCGAACAGACGTCCAGCCCGCTCCTTTCGGTAGAATACTACAAATTTTCCTTTGTAATCTTTATATTCAATACTGGTTATAGCATCGAATAATTCGTCACTATCCGCCAAGAACGCGAGCCGCCGTTTGGCATACTCATAAACTTCCAACTCGGTTTCTGTCGTGATGATACCATCTGCGGGTTTTGCATCGGGATCTACCTTCGGGACATCGGCAACCAGAACCGGCTTGTCAGCTTCCTTGTCCTTTACCGGGAGGTCTAGTCTCTGGAGAATGCGAAGGTTCACGAACTCAGCGAAGGCGCTTTTTGTCAGGTCCATATACTCGGCGACTGCCTTGGCGCGAATATGCTTGAGGCCAATATTTTGCAGCAAAAGGCGCACAAACGCCTCACTGGGTGATGCTGCAAGATCCTCGATCTGCTGAACGAGATTTTGGAAAACCAGCTTGCGTTTGGCTTCTGCCCCAATATTTTCAGGGTCGAAGTTGGACTTTTGAAGACTTTTCAACCCGTCGACAACGGAGTCCTCAATCTTCCCTTTTGCAATCTCCCGAAGGTCAAATGATAGAAAGGCGGTCGGGTCCATCATATTTGGCTCATCTGAGTCTGCATAGAACTCATAAACTAGGCCATCAGTGATAACGCCCATTTTTACTGTGTGGGCTGCATTAAAATATGACTTTAACTGTCCTCGGTCATCTTTCAATGGCGCACCTAGTGCCTTACACTCGATTGCAATTACCGGCTGTCCTTCACGAAGGACAGCATAGTCCACTCTATTTTTGTATTTTTCTGAAAAATCTGCGTGATGTTCCGGGCACACTTCGTCCGGATTCATGATGTCATATCCCAAGAACTGCAAAAATGGCAGAACAAGGAACATTTTTGTGGCTTCTTCATTGCTGCAACGCGGAGCAAGGCCAACCATGCGTTCTGAAAATGCTTTAAACTTTTGTCGAAAATCGTCTGACATATTCGTCTCTCTTAGAAATTTTCTAAAAGTTACGAATTAAGGCAATTCTATGAAAATCTTTTCAGAAAATTACAGATATACGGTTTCTGAATAATATTCCCACACGCATTGAATCAAACGGAAAACTTGTTCGATTTTACTCTTTATCTGCCTCAAGTCCCTTCGCAATTAGGCGGCGGATGGCTTCTGCACGGGTGATGCCGTGACTGGCTGCCCATGCATCAATCAACCTCATTTCTTCATCGGTGACGCGAGCAGCTACATGAGATCGTTCGCCTGTTTTAGGCCGACCTCTGTTTTTTTGGTTACCAGTTATTGACGCTATCATTTTTATTGGTTACCAAAAAAGCAGGCCGGAAGGAAGCGGCAACTTCCAACCGGCCTTAACCACAACCGAACCGGAGTTTCGGCAATGGCTAATCGTGCCTATAGCACGCCCAGACACACATGGGCATGCTCCCGGCTGGGTACAAGCGTACTCGGCTCCCTTTTTCCCAAAACCGGGAAAGACCCCTTACTAACATCCGAGCATCTGGCGGCCGGGCTGATCTTCCCCGCGCTGCTTCTGCTCGCCCTGGCCGGGTTCGCCCAACCGGAGGTTCTGCGGCACGGTGCCGCGAAACCCCACCCCACAGTGATCGCGCTGGCGGAGGTGGCCCGATGAGCGAGACACCACAGAACCGCGTGCATGCTGTTGTGTGCGATTTGCGCGCTCTGTCCGAGATACTGGACGCCCTTATCACCGCCTCGGAGCCAGTTCCGTTGGAATGGATGCACAAATGGGTAAAGCGCCTCCACACCGAACTGGATGTGGCATGGCTGGCCCTTCCCGATGAGCGCCGGGAGAGAGCCAAATGAACAGTCCCATCCGCAAGGCCACCATGGCTGCTCTTGCCGCTGATCGCCGGTGCTGGAAGGAACCCGCCACCATCGACGCGGAAACACAGATGCGGCGTTTTGGCGCGGCCTACCGCAAGGTCATCCGCACGCCCGTCCGAACTCTTTCCGATCTACAGGACAAAGCCCGGCTGGTGATGCTGTGTAATCCGAAGCCCGACACCATAGAGGGCAGCCTTGCCCGTGACATTCTGGCGCTGAAAGGGGGCGCGAAATGAGCAAGAACGATTTCAGCACGGCTATCTACGCCCTCGGCTGGCAGGAGCGATCCCTGAGCAACGTAAGCAATGTGCTGCGTGCGCTTGCGCACGATATGGAGATTACGGAAGTCCCGAACGACAGTAACAGAGACCACTGGATGGATGTGGCTCACTGGCTGTCCGACTACACCAAAAAGATGCAGGCGAATGCCAGCGCGGACATTAACGCTGCCAAAAATGGCGGGGTGTACCCGAAATGAGCGACCTTCTACAAATCGACATCAAGCAGGTCAGGGCAGCCCAGAACGCTAGCCATTATCTCGCACGTCTCGCCATCCTCATGCGCTGGGCCGGAGAGGGGATGACAGCTACCGCCAGCCGGTCGGGCCTGACCCCGGCACAGGCGCAATCCTTTGGGCTGGCTATCACGTGGGCTGCTGACGAAATCGAGCGGCAATGCATCACCATTGATGAGGCGATTTGAGATGAAACGCTTCCTCATCAACGCCGCCCTATTCTTCCTTATCCCCCTTACCGGCATCGCCGTCCGTATCAGTGGCGCGATGCTTCGGCTGTCAAACCACATGTGGCAGGAGGTGAAGCCATGACGTCGGATGAAGCATACGCCACGCTGTTTGGAGAACCTGACCCGATCCGGCGCGGGAAGCGATGGGCCGAGACCGTGTGGGGCGTGAATGGCCTGCCGTTACGGGAGGCGCAAAGGCTGGTGCAGGCGGAAGCCGAGGCCATGCGCAACAGGCTGAAAGACGCTCCATGCGCCAGATTTGAGCATGAAGGTATCCCGTTGGTGGATCGGCATGTGGGCTATTTCACCGTGGCGGCCAAAGCGCGTCTGTATGACCTCTATATGGCTCACCAGCATCACAGGGGGCACGCATGAGCCGCCCCGCACGCATCTGGTCTGCCCGCGCCCTCCGCCGGATTGAACACCTCCGCAAAGAGGGTCTGTCATGGCGTGAGGTAGGCGAGGCGATGGGCAGCAGTTCCGCGTCCTGCCACCGGGCATGGCGCGCGCATACCGCGCCACCCAGCCTCGCAACGCCCGATCGGCTGGCAGTCATACAGGCTGCCACTACGGAAATCAGTGTCATGGCCGGGATACTGGCCCGCATGGCGGAGGGGGACAAACAGACCGGCACTGAGTTGGCATGGCTGGCCGATGGGATCGGTCGGTATGCCCACGCCATTGAGGACTGTATTTCATGAGAAACGATGTAGGGCTTAACCGTGAGGTTAACCCTCCCTGCTGTTTGCCAGGCAGGGAATTGGCACTTGTGAACAAAAGCCGGATTCCCCAAGCGGTTTGTCCTCATTTCGTTCTGATGGATGCAAAGGCAGTTTCCTATGCGATCAACTACATGCCCATAAGAGGCCCATAGAAGCCCGTGCAGGGGGATCAAATATCTTTTTGTCTACCTATAGCCGTACATTTCTAAAGCCGTTCTGTGCGGCATAGAAAGGCCTTGCGGCATTAGGTATTGGAACGGGCATGTTTTGGGGTGTATAGAGAATCAGTGGCGCGTGACTCGCTTCTTCGGGAGCGCGTCGCCAAAAGAAAAGCCGCCCGGTGCGCCAACACCGAAAGCGGCTTTTCGTTGGTAGTGTCATTGCTATCAGGACGGCGGAAAACCGCCAATCCTGTTAGAAAAACTACAGGTTCCATTCCGTGGGTTCCTGTCGGTTTCCCTAACAGGACTTAAGTTTGGTTGACAAGGATAATCTGTGCATTTCTGCACAGGCCCTTGTGCTTCCTGACGCCCTGATAGCACCCTGAAACCCTTGGTTTGCGGTGCTTTATGACCGAAGAAAACGACGACCTGATCCCTTTTGCCGATGCGATTGCGGAACTGAACAGCCAGCGTGCGACTCGGGGCGCTGGCGATAGCTTCCATGCGATGACGACGGCTTACTCCTACGCGGCAAGCGGGATGATCCCCACAATCAAGCGGGGCCGCTTCCGCTTCGTGCGCCGGTCTGACCTGCCTGTGATTGCTGCCCGCCTGCCTGTTGGCCGGACTGGCTGCGTGACCTCCCACGCTATGGCTTGAGGGGGTGCGCGTGACTGCTGGCGGCAATGAGAAGGCACCTCCGCATTACGTATCGGTGGTTGAGTGGGTGGCGCGGACGGGCATGTCCCGCACGGAAACGTATCGCAAGTTGAATGACGGCAAGCTGATCGCAAAGAAGCTGGGACGCCGGACGGTGATTGATTTCCGGGCGGGACTGGCATGGCTTGCGTCCCTTCCCAGCGCAACATTCATCCCAAAAAGCAACGGCCCCCGTCATTAACTGAGGGAGCCGCGCCGGTGATGTGTGCTGTTGAAGGCCACATACACTATACGTCACCGACGTAGGATTTCCCAGGTAAAATGACGGGCGCGCCTGAAAAGATGGCAAGCCTGACATGGCAGAAACACATGCACACCCGGAATCCGTACGCGCGAATCCGGGGGGTAAAATAGACTTCCAGACAGTCAACCGCGCAGCCCTTGGCGTGCTGACAGCCCTGCTCCTGCGCTGGCTGCCAGACGGTAAGCGTGAGGGGCACGAATGGGTGTCGCGGAACCCGCGCCGGGGTGATCGTAATCCGGGTTCGTTCAAAGTGAACATGAACACGGGCCGATGGTCTGATTTCGCCACGGGCGACCGGGGCGGTGATCCCGTATCCCTTGCGGCCTATCTGTTTGGACTGTCCCAGCTTGAGGCGGCGCAACAGCTTTCCATTATGCTTGGCATGGAGGTGCGGCCATGACCGGCATTACCTCCGAAGCCAGCGCCCTTCCCGCAATGGCGTGCCTGTCAGGACCGGCACCCCTTGCGCCTTTGAGCGATGAGGAAAAGGCCAGGGCAAAAGCCGCTGGTGGTCCTGCCGGTGAAGAATGGGAGCCGGTTACGCCTGCCCCTTGCGATCCTGAAAGACCGCGCGATGCGGTGGCAATGTGGGTTTACCGCGATGCGGAGGGCCGCCCCCTTTGTGCCCGTTTCCGTTTGGAGCGTGAGAACGGCAGCAAGGATATTCTGCCCCTGTCCTTTGGTCGTCGTGTGTGGACGGACAGGAAGGGCAAGCGCCACGATGCAACAGGCTGGCACTGGAAGCAGGGGCGCAAGCCGTTGCCGCTTTACGGACTGGATCAGTTGGCGGCCTTCCCTGATGTGCCCGTGCTGCTGGTGGAAGGTGAAAAGACGGCGGACGCGGCGGCCCGTCTGTTTCCTGATTATGTGGTCATGACCTCCCAGGGTGGCAGCAAGGCGGCGGCCAATAATGACTGGTCGCCCCTGGCGGGACGTAGCGTGACGATCTGGCCGGACAATGATGATGCTGGCAGCGGGTACGCCGATGCGGTCATTGCCGCTCTTGAGGATGTTGGGGCTGCGGTGGTGCGTAAGGTGGGGGTGCCGGAAAACCTGCCTCCCGGCTGGGATTTGGCTGATGACGTGCCGGATGATCTGACGGGCGGAGGGGAAACGTCCGATGTGGATTTCCTGCGTCCATATCTGGATCAGGCCACGCCAGCCGTCGCAAACGTCAAGATGCCGCATGGTTACAGCATGGAGCGCGGGGGCCTGTATTTCACCCCCGAGCAGGAAGGCGACCTCCCCCCGAAGAAGGTAAAGGTCTGCATCCCCTTCAACGTGATTGCCGAGACGCGGGACGTGGACAACATGGGGTGGGGTGTCCTGATTAGCTGGCTGGACCCGGACGGAAAGCCCCACCAGTGGGCATTGCCAAAGCGTATGGTGCATGGGGACGGCAAGGATATTGCCAGTGAACTTGAGGACGCGGGTTTTGGTTGCACCGTCTCTGGCGTGCGGCTGCTGCGCCAGTTCTTTGCCTCGGTTCATACCGTGCGCCGTCTGCGCTGTGTCGATAAGTCGGGATGGTATCATGACAATGGCAACGCCACCTTTGTCCTGCCCAATGGTGTGACGGTTGGTGCGGGGCGGCGTGATGTGGTGTTCCAGACGACCCGCATGGCACGGGGCGCGGAATACGGCACAGCCGGGACTCTGGTGGACTGGCAGCATGATATTGCCGCATACGCCGTAGGTAACAGCCGCCTTGCGTTTTCCCTGTCTGTTGCCTTTTGCGGCCCCCTGCTGGACCTGATGGGCGAACAGTCGGGTGGGTTCCACATCGTGGGCAAGAGCCAGTCCGGCAAATCCACATCCCTGTTCGCTGCGGGTTCGGTATGGGGCAAGGGCGACCGTGACGGGCAGGTGCGTTCATGGCGCGGCACGTCCAACGGGACGGAGGGCATCGCGTCCGAGACCTCCGACACCCTGCTTGTCCTTGATGAGATGGGGCAGGCCAACAGCCGCGAAGTCGGTGAAATCACCTATATGCTGGCGAACAACAGCGGCAAGCAGCGTGCCGGTCGCAATGGCGAAGCCCGTGCCCGCAAGAGCTGGCGCGTGCTGTTCCTGTCTACCGGCGAAATCACGCTGGCAACCAAGATGGGAGAAGCAGGACAGCGCCCGATGGCAGGGCAGGAGGTCCGCCTTGTGAACGTGCAGGCCGATGCCGGGGCCGGGATGGGCCTGTTTGAAAACCTGCATGACATGGCCTCACCGGGCGACCTTGCCGATCATATCCGCCGTGCGGCCCGGACCAGCTACGGCACCGCAAGCCGCGCATGGTTGCAGGCCCTTGTGCTGGACCGCAATGAAGATGAGGCCGTCCTTACCGATACCATCAAGCAGATTGTGGCACGGTTTGAAGAACAGGCATTGCCTGATGCTGGCCCTGTCGATGGGCAGGTGCGCTCCGTAGTACGACGGTTCGGGCTGGTGGCTGCTGCGGGCGAGATGGCAACCGCGTATGGCGTTCTGCCGTGGCAGCGTGGGGAAGCAACGCGGGCCGTTCTGGTGTGCTTCCGCTCATGGCTTGATGAGCGTGGCGGCACCCAGGCGGCGGAGGACAGGACCGCAATCGAACAGGTCCGGCTTTTCATTGAGGAACATGGAGAGAGCCGTTTCACCCCGCTGGGTGGTCCCGATGGCGACGGTGATGACAGCCGCTCCCGCACGATCAATCGCGCCGGATACCGCCGTAAGGTGACAACAGAAGGCGGTGCGGAGAAATGGGAATACCTGATTTTCCCTGCTGTATGGCGTGAGGTCGTGTGTAAGGGGCTGGATGCCAGGCGGGCCGCGCAAAGCCTTATCGCTGCCGGGTATCTCAATTCGGGCAAGGGCGGGAAATCGGCGTCATTCCTCAAAGACCCCGAACACGGCAAGTCCGTGCGCGTCTACGCAATCAGTGATGACATTATGGGTGGGGACAAATGATGGCCCATCTATTCCCGGTCACACCGGTCACACCTCGTATTTTTGGGTGTGTGACCGGAAGAACCCCAGAAAAACGACAGAAAACAGCCAATCCGAACGCTGGTCACACCGGTCACACCAGTCACACCGCATTTTACAGACCCCGAAACGGATTGGCTCTGTTTGCACCTGATAGCAGGCGGTCTGAGGGGCTACCCGTCGTTGAGAACAGCGGAGATAACAGTGAAGGGCAGCCGTTGAGAACAACGGGTCTGAACGGGATGCACATACACATCGGAGGTGGGCATCATGGTTAGTGTCGCCCTTGCCGGACTGATGGAGTGGGCAAAGTCGGATTGCGCTCCAGAGATCCCGGACCCCTCCGCCCTGCTGGCGCAACTGGATGATCTTGGGTGCCGTGTCGTGCTGGTGGACGGGCAACCGGCCATAAGGGGCAATACCGCCGCCATCACCCCAGACCTTATCAGGATGATGAAGTACAGCCGGGACGCCATCATTCAGATACTGGAAGCAACAGGACCATCCCCAGCGCAGGCCCCGGCGCATGAAGATCGTTCGGGCATCCGGCTCGACCCAAAGACCGGCAAGCTGCACCTGTTCGGCTCACCAGACCCGCAATGGCTCAAAGAGCAGGGGTGGGCATGGGACCAGAATCGCCACCGCTTCATGGCTCCCTATCCACGCGACCGGGATGACGCCACGCCTGAGCACATGATTGGTGGTGGCCCTCGCCTGCCTGATGATTATCCCGAAATTACCTATGCCCCTGACAGCAGCGAGGACGCATGACATGAGCAATCCCAAATATGCCACGGCCCGTGCAGTTCCGACCGTGATGGCTGATCCTGCTACGCTGGACCCCAAGGCCGTGCGGTGCCTATGGACGCGGCCTGTCCCGGCAGGGATGGGGGATGCGACCTATCTGCCATCTGTGGTGTTCGTGGACGGCACGGAATGCCCGCTTGCCTGTGCGATGGACGGGCTGGCGGCTCGCCAGTTCTGTCAGAAGATTGCCGCCGTCCATGATTGGCCCGTGAAGGATGGGCGCGCGCTGGATGAAAGCCGGGAAGTCGCACAGACCCGTATCATGGCGTCGCTGGATGATAATGACCGCAAGGTCGTTGATGGCGTGGGCATGGTGAACATGCCTGGCACAGGCAGGATCGCGGCCATGTTCGCGCATGATGCCGGACTGCCCTACGGATTCGCTGTGGAGGCCGTAACGCGACGGCTTACGGCGCTGTTTCGCCAGATGGTCATACCAGGGCAGGACACGGACGAACACAGGCAGGCGGCAATGGATGCCGCCATGGATAAGATGGCTGAACTCTACCGGGGCGAAAAGCCTCAACCGAGCCTGTCTGAACTGGGTACGCACGGCGCTGGCGTGGTGATTGCCGATTACTGCCATGACCGGAACCGGACAGACGATGACTACCAGCGTGCCCTGACAGCAACCCTTGAGGCATTGGGGGATTTGTGGACGGAGCGCAGCATCGGGGAAGTGGAGCGGGACCGCATGACCGATGAGGTAATGGATACCAGCCTGCGCCGCTGGTTTGCCCTGACGGGCAGGGAGGTGGCCGGGTGATGGCAGGCGGGCGAAAGTCAGGACGGCCCGCAAAGGAAATCAGGACAGGTAAGGGGCTTCCAGAGATGGAGGCCTTTTTTATGTGTAGGGGTAACACCCTCACACCTACATCCTCATTTTATAGGTCAACCTATTTCATTGCGTTATCAAAACAAACATGCACCCCATCCTGCCTGCTAAAGCCGTCCAAGCGACAGTTTTAAGAGGGGCGTTAAGGGGGGTAAGCCAAACGGAAACAGCCAAAAAATGGCTATTTTCTGCTATTTTTTGGAAATTAATGGCGGACTCGAAAGGATTCGAACCTTCGACCTTCGCCTTCGGAGGGCGACGCTCTATCCAGCTGAGCTACGAGTCCACTCACGCCTGCATACATCGCCACAGGGCGGAACGCCAGCCCCAATCGGGAAAAATCATCGCGGCGCGATCGCGTCCATCCGTCCGGGCAGGATGGGCAGCGGGGCGTCGTGGCCAGGGGGTTCGGCCATCCATGCCGCCGCCGCAGCATCCCCGCCCGAGGGCAGGAAGCGCTCGGGGTGCAGGATCCAGCCGGTTATGTCCGCCGTCACCTTCTCGCCTGCCCGTCCGCGGGTCAGCAGGTGGTAGCCGTTGGGTATGTAATCCAGCCGGGTGCGCGCTGGCATGTGTCGCCACGCCCGCGCCATGGCGGCAGCGGGCACGATCTGGTCGCACCCGCCATATATCACCAGCACCGGTCCATGCATGTGGGCGCTGGCATGGGCGGCCTGGTGCATGAGGTCGGTCAGCCCGGCCAGGGCGGTGGTGGATGTGTCGCGCAGGGTCAGCGGGTCGTAATACAGGCGGGCCAGAGCCAGCTGGTCGTCGGCTGCGGTCACATGCACGGGCAGTTCGCGCCCGCTCAGCCGCCAGCGCGGGGCCATGGCCGCCATAAGGTGGGTGGTCAGGCGCGCGCCCGCATCCAGATCCCACAACGCCGGGGCCAGCAGGATCGTGCCCGCCACTGGCGGCGCGTCGGGCTGGGCCGCCTGCACGGCGGCAAGCGCGCCGCCCATGCTCTCGCCCATGATGTAAAGCGGCACGTCGGGGTGTTCGCGCCTGATGGTGGTGACCAGAGTGCTGACCGTGCGGCGCAGCATGTCGGTGCCCACCCAGCCCCCGCGCGCCTGTGTCTGGCCAAAGCCGGGCAGGTCGGGTGCGACTACGCCCAGCCCTGCGGCATTGAGTGCGGGAGCCGGGCGCTCCCACGCATCGCGGCTGTCATTGAAGCCGTGCAGCGCCAGAATTACCGCGCGCTCCGGCCCACGGGCAGGCCAGATGCGCAGGGGCACAGCACCCACGCCCGCAACATCCACCACGCGGTCAGGCGGTATGCGGCGGCTGAGTTCCGCATGGCGTGCGGGCGGGGTGGGGGCCGGGGCCTCGTGCGTGGCGCAGGCGGTCAACATCACAAAAAGCGCTGGATAAAGCAGGCGTGACAGGCGAATGTTTGAAAGCACGGCAATCCTGCGTATCATCATGGGCCAGCGCATGGTCCGCCCATCGGGCGCGCCATGCAAATCCAAGCCGGACAACAACCCGAGGCCGATCAGAATGCAAGCCCTGTCCCCCGATCCCGCACCGCACCCCCGTCTGGGCACGATTGAAACCATCGTGGTCGATTCGCGCACCCTGTCCTGTGATGGCGGCCTCGGTGCGCTCGGCCACCCGCGCGTTTTCCTGCGCATCGGCCATCACCAGACCTTCTGCCCCTACTGCTCCCGCCTGTTCGTGCTCAACCCCGATGCACCGGCGGGTGACGCGCACTGACTGCTTCTACATCCATGTCCAGCGACACGCCGCTTCACCTGATCCTGGTGGATGGCTCGGGGTATATCTTCCGCGCCTTCCACGCCCTGCCACCCATGACCAGCCCTGATGGCACGCCCGTCAACGCGGTCTATGGTTTTACGAACATGCTGTCGCGGCTCCTGCGCGAGCATGCCGGCACGCATCTGGCCGTCATCTTCGATGCGGGCCGCCATACCTTCCGCAATGACCTGTATGGCGAATACAAGGCCCACCGCCCCGAACCACCCGAGGAACTGCGACCGCAGTTCAGCCTCGTGCGCGACGCCACCGCAGCCTTTGGCGTGCCCGCCATCGAGGCGGCAGGGTGGGAAGCTGATGACCTGATCGCAGCCTACGCCCGCAAGGCAACCGATGCGGGCGGGCAGTGCACCATCTATTCATCGGACAAGGATCTGATGCAGCTCATCCGCCCCGGCGTGATGATGATGGACCCGATCAGGAACCGGCCGATCGGACCGAAGGAAGTCGAGGCAAAATTCGGCGTGACTCCCGACCGGGTGGCGCAGGTGCAGGCCCTGATCGGTGACCCGGTGGACAACGTGCCCGGCGTGCCCGGAATCGGCCCCAAGACCGCATCGGCCCTGATGGCGGAATATGGCTCGCTTGAGGCCATCCTCGCAGGGGCCGAGGGCATGAAGGCCTCCAAGCGGCGTGAGAACCTGCTGGCCCATGCCGACATGGCCCGCCTGTCCTACAAGCTGGTCACGCTGTGCGAGGATGCGCCCTGTCCCGAACCGCTGGCCGATCTGGGCTGCTGTGATGTGGACATGGAGCGGCTGGGCGCATGGCTGTCGGATATGGGTTTTTCGTCGCTGTTGCAGCGCATGGGGCTCAAGGCAAAGCCGCGCCCGCGCATCTCGGCGCATGACAC
The DNA here is from genome assembly GCF_003207795.1 of Komagataeibacter nataicola. Lineage (GTDB taxonomy): Bacteria > Pseudomonadota > Alphaproteobacteria > Acetobacterales > Acetobacteraceae > Komagataeibacter > Komagataeibacter nataicola. The sequence continues at coordinate 42,649 of NZ_NIRT01000014.1, forward strand.
GCTGGCCGCGGCTCCGGTGGCACAGCGCCCGCCCTTTCCGTCCGAGCCTTATGGCCCGTACATCACCATAACCGACCCCGAGGCCCTGCGGGAATGGGTCAGCGAGGCCCGCACCAGCGGCGTGTGCGCGGTGGATACCGAAACCGACGGGCTTGACCCGCTCACCGCGCCGCTGGTTGGCATCTCGCTTGCGCCACGCTGCGGGCGGGCATGCTATATTCCGCTTGGCCATCAGGTGGATCTGATGGACAGCGCGGGTGCGCCCCAGATAAAGGTGGAAACCGCGCTGGAAATCCTTGAGCCGCTGTTTGCCGACCCGTCGGTGCTCAAGGTGTTTCAAAACGCCAAGTTCGACCTGCTGGTGCTGACCCAGGCGGGCAGCGTGCAGCCTGCCCCGATTGATGACACCATGCTGATCTCGTATGCGCAGTCAGCCGGGCAGCACGGGCAGGGCATGGACGAGCTTTCGCGCCTCACGCTCGATCACACGCCCATTCCCTACGATGAAGTGACCGGCACGGGCCGCAAGCGGGTCGTGTTCTCGCAGGTGGCGATTGACCGCGCCACGCCGTACGCGGCGGAAGATGCGGATGTGACGCTGCGCCTGTGGCAGGTGCTCAGGCCCCAGCTCCGCATCAACAGGGCGCTGGCGCTGTATGAGGAAATGGAGCGCCCGCTGGTGCCCATCCTGGCGGATATGGAGCGGGCGGGCATCAGGGTTGATGCCGATGACCTGCGCGCCATGTCCACCGAGTTCGCAGGCCGCATGGCAGTGATCGAGGCCGAGATTCACAAGCTGGCCGGGCGTGACTTCAATGTTGGCTCCCCCAAGCAGCTGGGCGAGATCCTGTTTGACGAGATGGGCCTGCCTGGCGGCAAGCGCACCAAGGCGGGCGCATGGGGCACGGATTCGGCAGTGTTGCAGGATCTGGCCGATCAGGGTCATGACCTGCCCGCGCGCATTCTGGCCTGGCGGCAGCTGGCCAAGCTGAAAAGCACCTATGCCGATGCGCTGCTCAACCAGATCAACCCCGCCACGGGGCGCGTGCACACCTCCTTCCAGATGGCGGTGACGACAACGGGCCGCCTGTCATCGAACGACCCCAACCTGCAGAATATCCCCATCCGCACGGAGGAAGGCGGGCGCATCCGCCGCGCCTTTGTGGCCGCACCCGGCCATGTGCTGGTCTCGGCGGATTATTCGCAGATCGAACTGCGGCTTCTGGCCGATGTGGCGGATATTCCCGCCCTGCGCGAGGCATTCGCGCTGCGGCAGGACATCCATGCCCGCACGGCCTCCGAAGTGTTCGGAATCCCGCTTGAAGGCATGGACCCGCTCACGCGCAGGCGCGCCAAGGCCATCAATTTCGGCATCATCTACGGCATCAGCGCCTTCGGGCTGAGCCGCCAGCTTGGCATCTCCCCCGGTGAGGCACGAGGGTATATCGACGCCTATTTCGCCCGCTATCCCGGCATCCGCGATTACATGGAGCGGGTGAAGGCGGAGGCCCGCAAAAACGGCTATGTCACCACGCCATTCGGCCGCCGCTGCTATGTGCCGGGCATTGCCGAGAAGAGCGCCGTGCGCCGCAACTATGCCGAGCGCCAGGCCATCAACGCGCCGCTGCAGGGGGGAGCGGCTGACATCATCAAGCGCGCCATGGTGCGAATTCCGGCTGCCCTGTCGGATGCGGGGCTTGACGGACGCATGCTCCTTCAGGTCCATGACGAACTTGTGTTCGAGGTGCGCAAGGATGATGCCGATCGTCTGGCAGCCCTCGTCAAACAGGTCATGGAATCCGCAGCGGCCCTGTCTGTGCCTCTGGTCGTGGAAACCGGGACCGGAACGAACTGGGCGGATGCACATTGATAATGCGAAATGAACGGGACCGGTTTTTCGTGCTGGTCGGGTTGCTGATACTGGCGGTCTCCTCGGTGGCGGGGTATTTCGGCTACCGTTATTCCGATAGCGCGCCCGTGCCGCTGACCACCTATGGCAACCCGGTTGGCGGGTCGTTCAGGCTGATTAACGGAGCGGATGGTTCGGTGCTTGATACCGACTTCCGGGGCCGCTGGATGCTGATCTATTTTGGCGATACCCACTGCCCCGATGACGTATGCGGCGCCACCGTCAAGGCCATGGCCGAGGGCGTGGAAGCGCTTGGCCACGACCGCGCGCGGCTGGCGGTGCCCATCTTCATCACGCTCGACCCCATGCGTGATAACTCCGATGTGCTGCGCACCTATGCCCTGCGCTATGGCTCGCATGTCACGGTCATGACCGGCTCGCCCAAGATGATTCAGGCCGTGGCCAAGGAGTATCATGCTCCTTACGTGCGGCATGATGGCGCCAATGGGGATTACAGCATGGAGCCTGCCAGCCAGATCGTGATCATGTCGCCCACCGGGCGCTATGAGGGCAGCCTGCCCGCCACCGCCACGGCAGCCGACATCACGGCCCGCATGACGGAGCTCATGGCGCCCCCGGCGCATAACTGAACCGGGCGGGCCAGCGCATGCGGGCATTGTGCCACCGACTGGGCCTCATGGCGCTCATGTTTGGTGGGCTGCATGCGCTGCCTGCTGGCGGCCTGGCGCAGGGCACGCAGGGCAGCCCCCATCGTGGCGGCACCCTGCGGCTGACGGCGGCAAGCGCGTCTGGCACGCTTGACCCGCAGATCAGCTACACCAGCCAGTACATGCAGCTTGCCGCGGTCATGTATGACGGGCTGCTTACCTACCCCAAGCTGGAGGGGCCAGCAGGCAACCAGGTGGTGCCTGATCTGGCCGAGGCCATGCCCGAGCCGCGTGATGGCGGGCGCACATGGGTGTTCACCCTGCGCGAAGGCATCCGCTTTTCAGATGGCGCGCCGGTTACGGTTGAGGACGTGGCTGCCTCGCTGCGGCGCATCTTCAAGGTGGGCACGCCCACGGCAGGCTCGTTTTACGGCACCATAGTGGGGGCGGATGCTTGCCTGCGCGATGGCGCGCACTGCACGCTGCAAGGCGGCGTGGAAACCGACCCCGCCACCCGCCGCATCACCATTAACCTGACCGGGCCGGATTCCGAATTTCCGCAAAAACTCGCCTTCGGCCACGCCTCCATCCTGCCCGCGTCAACGCCCGCGCATGATCTGGGCAATGTGGCCGCGCCCGGCACAGGGCCATACCATATCGTGTCATCCGACCCCGAGCGCGGGCTGGTGCTGGAGCGTAACCCCTATTTTCATGAATGGAGCGAGGCAGCCCAGCCCGATGGGTATGTGGACCGCATTGTCTATGATTTTGGCCTGTCGGAAGAAGATGCGGTCACTGCTGTCGAGCGCGGGCAGTATGACTGGATGGCGGGCCTCAAGCCGCTCGACCGGCTGGGCGAGATTGGCAGCCGCTATACGGCGCAGGTGCATGTATCTCCGCTTTATGGCCTGATCTTCCTGCCGATGAACGTCAACATCCCGCCCTTTGACCAGCTCAAGGCGCGCGAGGCCGTAAATTACGCGCTTGACCGCCGCGCCATGACCATCCTGTACGGCGGCTCGGGCATTGCCACGCCGCTATGCCGCATGGTGCCGCCGGGCCTGCTGCCCGGCGATGGCACCTGTGCCTGGACGCGCGGCGCCGACCCTGACCACCCGGCCCCTGTCTGGGTGCACCCCGACCTGCAACGCGCCCGCGAACTCGTGCATGAAAGCGGCACGGAGGGCATGGACGTGACCCTGATCGTGCCCGCTACCGCCATGTACGTGAGCATGGGCACCTATCTGCGCGACATGCTTGAGGCGATGGGCTACCACGCGCGCCTGCACCCCCTCTCGCCCGCCATGGAGGGCAATTACGCCGCCAACACCGCCAACCATGTGCAGATCAGCCTGCTGGGATGGTACGCGGATTACGCCTCGCCCTCCAACTTCCTTGATACGCTGTTTGGCTGTGAGAACTTCCATCCCGGTTCCGACAGTTCCATCAACATGTCCGGCCTGTGCGACCCGGTGATGCAGGGGCTTGTGGCGCGTATCCGCAGTGAACCCGACCCGCAGGCGGCGCTGGCGTTGTGGGGGCAGGTGGATGACCGCATCACCCGCCTTGCTCCCGCCGCCCCCATAATCAGCACGCGATATGTCGATCTTGTCTCGCCCCGGCTGGGCCATTATTTTTCGACCAGCCTGTATCACATGGCGTTTTCACGCGTGTGGGTGCAGTAAGGAAGATACGGAATAAAAGTTTTTGGGTGCCGCCTTTTTTCAAAAAGGCGGCGTTCTTTGAAGCTTTTTGAAAAAAGCTTCACCAAAAACTTCTTTAAAATAAAAAACCCCGCCAGCTTAACTGACGGGGTCTGTAAACGAGGCGTCAGGCCACCGTCATCAGAGCATGGACTTCGCGCGGGCTTCCACCTTGGCGCAGGCCTGCTTGCGGATGTCGGTCGAGGCATCCTCGAGCGAGATGGGAGCCTTGCCGCCCACTTTCAGCAGGCCGGTCGAGCCATCGGCATAGGACATGTTGCCCTTCTGGTTGGACGGCACGTCGTTGGTCTTCTTGTTGAAGGCGGCGAGCACCGGCCAGGCTTCAGACGCGGTCAGGTAGTTGGACTGGATGCAGTAGTTCATGATGCCGCCCAGATCAGCGGGCTTGGCGGAGGCGACGGCGGAATAAACCGTATCCGCCGAGAGCGAACCCGGCTTGATCTGCTCGACCTGGTTGGCCACACCCGCACCCGTGGGCGGCGAGACTTCAGCGGCATGGGCCGCAAGCGGTGCTGTGGCCAGCAGGGTTGCGAAGGCACTGGCGGACAGGACGCGACCGAACGACACCATATTCGTTATTCCTTGCATGTTCATCTGGCAGGCCCGTCAGGGCCCACTCAATTGTGAATCTATGTGTCAGGCATAACACGATGCGCGCGCACCACACCCCTGCGGCGGATATGTCAGGCATTCGTCTTTTCGATATATGGCGCCCTTGTCATGCGCTTTATGCGCCATAAACCCCTGTTGTCAGCCGGTATTGCCAGCGCGGTGGCGCACGCGCGCAAATGGCGCGTATGGTCAATAAGTTGTGATAACGCTTAATGCGCCCGGCTTTTTGCGCGCAAAACGGGTCCGTGCCGCAATCATGATTGAGTCCGCCCCCACTTCGTGGGAATGCTGTGGGTTCCTGCCTTTCACCCCACTGCACGGGATCAACATGCAGCATTTGCGCCTTCTTCTGAAAGATGTCTGGTACCTGACCCGCCCCTATTTCGTGTCGGAGGACAGGAAATGGGCCTGGGGCCTGCTCGTGGCCGTTCTGGTGCTGACCTTCTCCATCGTGGGGATGGATCTGCTCCAGTCCTTCTCGCGCAATGTGTATTACACGGCGCTGCAGCAGCGTGATGCCACCACCTTCCTGCGCGGGCTGTTCTGGTATGTGCATAACGAGAGCGGGTACGTGCCCGGCTTCTTCATCATCACCATTCCGGCCATCCTGTTCAGTGTCTATGCCACTTACCTGCAGCAGATGCTGGGCCTGCGCTGGCGGCGGTGGCTGACCGCGCGCATGACGCGGCAGTGGATGGAGCACCAGACCTATTTCCGCATCGCCATCACCACGTCGGGCCTCGAGGCCGGGGCCGATAACCCCGACCAGCGCATACAGGAGGATCTGAACAGCTTTGTTACCGATACGCTGACGCAGTTCATCAACCTGCTGTCCAATATCGTGACGCTGTTCAGCTATGTCGGGCTTTTGTGGGTGCTGTCCGGGCCGCTGGAAATATGGGGCATGTCCATACCGGGCTACTTCTTCTGGGCTGCGCTCATCTATTCCGTGGTGGCGACGTGGGTGACGCATCTGGCGGGGCACAGACTGGCGGGGCTGCAGTTCTTCCAGCAGCGCGCCGAGGCTGATTTCCGCTACAGCCTTGTCCATGTGCGCAACAATGCCGAAGGCATCGCGCTCTATCGGGGCGAGGCGGAGGAACAGGCCGGGCTCGACCGGTCCTTCGCTTCCGTGTACGGCAATTTCCTCTCCATCATGCGCCGCACCAAATGGCTGGGGCTGCTCACCACCGGGCTTGATGTGGTGTCGGGCAATTTTGCGCTGCTGATCGGCTCGATCCGCTATTTCGCGGGCAAGATGAGCTTTGGCACACTCATGCAGCTTGTCATGGCGTTCTCACGCGTGCAGGGGGCTTTGGGCTGGCTGTCCAATTCCTATGCCGCGCTGACCACATGGCATGCGGAGGTGGCGCGTCTGGCCACCTTCCAGCGCGTGATGGACCGCGCGCAGGCCATGAAAAGCGAAGTCAGCCTCATTGCCGCCCCCGCCGGGGCGGGCATGCAGGTCAGCGGGCTGGACGTGTTCCGCCCTGATGGCACGGCGCTGCTCAGGGATGTGAACCTTACGCTGGCGCCGGGGCAGATGACGGTGGTGACCGGCCCCTCTGGCACCGGCAAGTCCACGCTGTTCCGGGTGCTCGCAGGCATCTGGCCTTTTGCCAAAGGCACGATCACGCGCCCTGACGTGCCCATGATGTTCGTGCCCCAGCGCCCTTACATGCCCACCGGCACGCTGCGCCGGGCCGTGGCCTATCCGGCGGGTAGCGAGGCGTATTCCGCAACGCAGGTGGCGCAGGCGCTGCAGCAGGTGGGGCTTGGCGCGCTGGTGCCGCGTATTGAAAATGAGGAGCCGTGGGGCCAGATCCTCTCGCCCGGCGAACTCCAGCGCCTCGCCTTCGCGCGCATTGTGCTGGCGCGGCCGGGCTGGGTGTTTTTGGATGAATCGACCTCGAACCTCGATGCGGCATCAGAGGCGGCGCTTTACGCCCTGCTGGCCCAGGCCTGCCCGGGCATGACGGTGGTGTCGATCACGCACCGGCAGTCGGTGGTGGGGATGCATGAAAACGCCATTGACCTCACCCCCTTTGCCGTGGGTACGACTGATGGGATCAGTGCGGACGCATCGCCCTGACCATCAGGTCGGTATTGTAGCGCATCATGCTGATGTAATCGGGGGCGGGGCCGCTCGCGCTCGAGAGGGCCTCGGCATAAAGTTCGCCGCCGGGCTGCGCCCCGGTGGCGCGGGCGACCTGCTGGACAAGGCGCGGGTCGGTGGCGTTTTCAAGGAAATAGGTGGTCATGCCGGTCTCGCGGATCTGCGCGATCAGTTTGCCCACATCGGCGGCGGAGGCTTCGGTCTCGGTAGACAGGCCCTGCGGCGCCATGAAGGTCACGCCATAGGCGCGGCCAAAATAGCCAAAGGCGTCATGGCTGGTCAGCACGCGCCGCCGCGCGGGCGGGATGGTGTCGATCGCTGTGCGGATGTCATGGTCAAGGGCGTGCAACTGCGCGGCATAGGCGGCAGCCGAGGCGCGGAAATCATCTGCGTCCGCCGGGTCGGCTGCGATCAGCGCATCGCGGATGTTGCTGGTCCATACAATCACGTTGGGCACGCTGTTCCATACATGCGGGTCGGTTTCCACCTGCTGGCCATCGTGTTCGGTATGGATGTCGATCCCGTCTGATACGATGACCGGCCTGCCCTGATAGCCCGCCGCGTGCGCAAGGCGGCCAAACCAGCTTTCCAGTCCCTCGCCACTCATGAACACGACATCGGCCTGCCGCAGGGCGCGTGCGTCATCGGGGGCAGGCTCGAATTCATGCGGGTCGCCATCGGGCGGCACCAGCGAGGTGACGGCAACATGCGCGCCGCCCACATGCGACACCACATCGGCCAGCACGGTAAAGCTGGCAACGGCATGCACGACATGCGGCGCGGGGGCGGCACGGGCAGGCAGGATGGACAGGAAACCGCAGAAGCCCAGAAGGCAGGTGAGGCGGCGCATGTCAGTGACTCCGGAAAGGGGATGAACCACCACCACCCGCGCGGATGCCGACGGGGGAGGCGATAAGGGAGAAAAGGTAGGCGGCCGAGCAGGTCAGGATGATGCACGGCCCCGCCGCCAGCCGGAAATGGTAGGACACGAGCAGCCCCGTAAAGCCCGCCAGCATGCCCACCATGGCCGAGAGCGCCATCATGGGCACGAGGCGGCGCGTCCACAGCCGCGCGGTGGCGGCGGGCACCATCATCATGCCGACCGACATGAGCGTGCCCAGGGCTTCAAACCCGGCCACGAGGTTGATGACCACGAGGAACAGGAACACCATGTGGTACAGCGCGCCCCGGCTGCCGGTCATGCGCATGAAGCCGGGATCGACGCATTCCATGACCAGTGGCCGCCAGATGAAGGAGAGCAGGAACAGGCTGAGCGTGGTGATGCCCGCCATCAGGTACAGGGCAGGCCCGTCAATGGCGAGGATGGTGCCGAACAGCACGTGCAGCAGGTCGATATTCGACCCCCGCGCCGAGACGATCAGCACGCCCAGCGCCAGTGATGTGAGGTAGAAACTGGCAAAGCTCGCATCTTCCGCCAGGTGCGTGCGGCGGCTGACCAGCCCCGCCAGCAGCGCCACCCCCAGCCCCGCCGCGATGCCGCCCAGCCCCATGGCCGTAAGTGACAGCCCGCCCGCCGCCAGAAAGCCTATGGCGGCACCGGGCAGGATGGCGTGGCTCATCGCATCGCCAATCAGGCTCATGCGGCGCAGTTGCAGCAGCACGCCGACCGGCCCCGCCCCCATGCCCAGCGTGATGGAGGCCACCAGTGCGCGGCGCATGAAGCCAAAAGTGGCGAACGGCTCCCACAACCCGGCCAGTATGCTCATGCCGGGCTGCCTGCCCATGTGGGCTGCGGCGTGTCATAGGCGCGTTGCAGCATGCCGGGCGTGAGGATGCGGGCGGTCTCGCCCCAGATGGCCTGCCCGCCTGACAGCAGCACCACATGCGGAAAACAGGTGCGGATCTGGTGCATGTCATGCAGCACGGCGATGATGGTGCGGCCCTGCGCGTGCCATTCACGCACCAGTGCCAGCAGGTCCTGCGTGGTGGGGGCATCCAGCGCCGTGAACGGTTCATCGAGCATGATGACGGTGGCATCGGTCATGAGCAGGCGCGCGAACAGAAGGCGCTGGAACTGCCCTGCCGAGAGTGCGTCGATCATGCGCCCGGCCTGTTTCTCCAGCCCCACGCGGCGCAGCGCATCGGCCGCGCGCTGGCGCACCGTGCGGCCTGCGGCACCAAAGGCCCCGGTCTGCCGCCATGCGCCACTGAGCACCATGTCCGTAACACTGATGGGAAAGGCGCGGTCAATGATGCGGGCCTGCGGCAGGTAGCCAAAATCCTGCGCGCGCAGCCCGCCAAGCGTAATCCTGCCCGCCGCAAGCGGCACCTCGCCAAGTATGGCGCGCAGCAGGGTGGACTTGCCCGCGCCATTGGCGCCCGCGATGGCGGTCATGCTGCCGGGTGGGAAGCTGCCGGTTACATGCTGCCATACCGGCGTGCCGTGCAGCGTGACCCCCGCATCATCCAGCCCGATGGCGCCATAGCTCATGGCTGGGCCACGGCCCAGGCCACCAGCCCCCATAACAGGCCGCAGGGCAGCGCCATGCACACCAGACGCTGCCACCCCGCGCGGGCCATCCATGTAAGCGGCAGGGGCGTTGGTGCTCCGGGGGCAGGGTGGGGCATTGTCGTGGTGCTGTCCTGCGGGGCATGGCGGGCGGCAGACGGGGACGGGAATGGCATGGGAACGCCCAAAGTGTTATAATATAACATCCGTTTACAGCACAGGCTTGCCATCCGTCAAGCGAAGGCTGCATTGTTACGCCATGCGCATGACACGATCGGGGTGGAACGGGTGAGCTTTCATACATGGCTGCTGTTTGCCGCGACCGCCTTCCTGCTCTCGGCCATGCCGGGGCCGAACATGATGCATGTCATGTCCATCAGCGTGCGCCAGGGCCTGCTGCGCAGCACGGGGGTCATGGCGGGGTGCATGCTGGCCATTGTGCTGGTGGTGTGCGCCTCACTCGCGGGCATGGCGGGCGTGCTGGCAACGTCGCCCCGGCTGTTTGCGGTGCTGCGCGTAATGGGGGCGGCGTATCTGGTGTTTCTGGGCGTGCGGGTGTGGATGGCGCGCGACACTGAAGGCGAGGGCGCGCAGGCGGCGGATGCGTGGCCGCCCGCCGCATGGCATGACCTGTTCCGTGATGGATTCCTGACCGGCATCAGCAACCCCAAGCTGCTGCTGTTTGCGGCGGCCTTCCTGCCGCAGTTCGTCAATCCCGCCGTCCCGCACATGCCGCAATATGTGCTGCTGGTTGTGACCTTCGTGCTGGTGGAGGCGTTCTGGTACCTGGTTTATGCAGGCGGCGGGCGCATGCTGTCGGCATGGCTGCGCAGGCCGGCGGTGCGGCGGGTCTTTGGTATTGTGACCGGGCTGGTGTTCATGGGGTTCGGCGCCATGCTGCTGCTGACGCGGGTCTAGGTAGCCTGATTTTAAGACAGCTTATGGGATGAATGTTCTCGGTGGCACTTTCTGCCTGATGGAATGCGGGCAGGGTGGCTGACAGGGCCCGCGCCATTTTGCCTTTGTCCGGTATTGCGGTGCAGCTTTGTGGAAACACTTCGGGCGGCATGTGTGTTTCAGTATCGATTCCATATAGTTGTGCAGCATCGGGCTATGCTTTCTGCAAAAGCGGGGTCATCAGTAAAGTAGGCGCATCTATATACAGTCATATATAGACATCTGTATCTATAAGGACACAGTCATGCGCTATGTGACGATTACGTGATTAATATATTTATGCTGATATAGACGCTGCGGCAGGTGGGTTATATACGGCCATACATGTTCAAAATGGCTAACGAAATGGAACCAGCATGGCCAGAATGACCGCAGGTATGGCGTGGATGCTTTCGGCCAGTCTTGGCGCACTGCTCATCCCCTCCGCTTACGCACAGGGCACGGATGCGGACAAAGGCAAAAAAGCCCTCTCGACCGCCAAAAGCACCGCTGCCACCGATAATGCCGTAGGCTCCGCCAATGCGGAGGAAATGACCGTGATCGGCCACCACCGCATGGTGGCGGGTGCCGCGGCCAACTATAATAAAAAGATGGCCAATCTCGGCCCGCTTGGCACGCGCCGCACGCTTGATACGCCCATGTCGATCATGACCGTGCCGCATGACGTGATCGTCAACCAGCAGGCGCGTAACATCAACGACCTGATGCAGTACATTCCGTCTGTGCAGCTTGAAACGCGCGCCGATCCCGGCACCAGCCGCCCGCAGTCACGCGGGTTCGAGGCGGATGTGATCTCCAACAGCCGCATCGACGGGCTGAACGCCTTTACGGTTACGCCCTATGCCGCCGAGCAGTTTGACAACGTGCAGGTGCTCAACGGCCTTGCCGGCGCCATGTACGGGCCCCAGAACCCGGCGGGTACGTTCGAATACGGCCTCAAGCGCCCGACCGACGAGCGCATCAACCGCCTTGTGGTGGGTGTGGATTCCGTTGGCACGCTGATGGAAAACGTCGATGCATCAGGCCGCGCGGGCAGGCATGGCTGGTTTGGCTACCGCATCAACCTGCTGCATGGCGATGGCACGTCCTATGTGCAGGACAGCTGGGTGCGCCGTAACATGGTCAGCGCCGATTTCGATATCCATTTTGATCGCGATACCGTGCTGGAGCTTGATGCCAGCCATTACACGTTCGATGAGCGCGGCATGCCCGCGGGCGTCAACCTCAAGGGCTACCAGCTGCCCACCGCCCCTGACCTGGGCAAGCCCCATATGGGCCAGGAATATTCGGGCTACAATTCCGAGAACAACGTCTTCCTCGCCAAGCTCAGGCACCGGATCAATGATAACTGGAGCTTCGTCATCGGCGGGCTTTACCAGGATTCCGGGCGGCAGGTGTTTGAATCAGCCGACTCGCTGATTAACAACTCCGGTGGCTATACGCAGTCCCTCTCCGCCGCCACCACGGTCAATGACTTCAAGGTCGGCAGTAACATGGCCTATATCAATGGTCATGTGCGCACGGGCTTCATCAGGCATGATCTGGTCATTGGCACCAATGGCTACATGGAAGGCGGCTACAACCCGCTGAGCGGGCAGAGCTATACGGCCGTCAAGTCGGGTTCGCTCTATAACCCCACCGTGGCGCCCAATGGTCCGCAGCCCTATTACAACGGCAAGTATGAATCGCAGTACGTGCGCTACCAGTCGATGATTCTGGGCGATACGGTGCATTTCAACAAGCACTGGTCGGTCATGGGCACGCTGGCATGGAGCTGGCTGGATCAGGACGCCACCGGCACCACGACGGCCGAGAAGAACACTACGAGCATCGAAAACGGTTATACCGTCACCACAACGCATCTGGCCAAGGGTGCGACCACCAACAGCCGCGCCAATGCGGCCTTCAGCCCCATGGCCAGCCTGGTTTACAAGCCGACCGACAACCAGACCGCCTATTTCACCTATGGCCGCTCGCTGCAGGCGGGCACAACCGCCCCAGCCGACGCGCTCAACGCCAATGGCCTTACCTCCCCCGTGCATAGCGAGGAATATGAGGTGGGCTACAAGATGCAGTGGCGCCAGATGCAGTTCAACGTGGCGGGTTTCCGCGCCACGCGTAGCTATGCCTTCTATGAAGGCAGCAACACGCTGTATGGCAATTTTGGCATGCAGCGTAATTATGGCGTGGAGTTCCAGGCCATGGGCCACATCACGCCCCGCCTGTCGGTTATTGGCGGCATGACCTGGATCGATGCCGAGGTGACCCATGCAGCCTTTGCCGCCCTCAACAACAAGGAAGTTGTGGGTGTGGCCCCGCTGCAGGCCAATGCGCTGATGGATTACCGCATTCCGTTCCCGCGTGGCTTTGCCCTCAATGGTCTGGCGGTCAATGCCAACGTGCATTACACGGGCCGCCGCGCGGCGGATATTACGAATTCGACCTATGCCGGTTCCTACGTAACGCTGGATATGGGCCTGCGTTATCCGTTCCGTGCGGCGAAGCACCCGTGGATGGCGCGCTTTGGCGTAACGAACGTGGCCAATGAGCGGTACTGGTCCTCGGTCTATAACGGCACGGTCTCGAGTGCGGGTGTTACGACCAAGGATCCGACGGCCGCGTCGCTCAACAGTGGCAGCGCCGCCTATGCCGGCATGCCGCGCGCCTTCCACTTCACACTGGAAGCCGACTTCTGAAAACGCTGCACAAAAAACAGTAAAAGTTTTTGGGTGCCGCCTTTTTTCAAAAAGGCGGCATTCTTTTCAAGAAGTGCCGCGCACCCGCTTGTGATGGCGGGCAGGGGCGCGAAAGGCAGGTGGTGTGCCCATATTCCCTTCAACCATAAGGGAAGGAACGCCACCATGACCGAACCCACGACCCCGACATTCACCGACTGCCCCATCAGGCTCGATGCCACCGGCACCCGGCGCGAGAAGGACTCGATGGGCGCGATTGACGTGCCCGCCAGCCATTACTGGGGTGCCCAGACGCAGCGCAGCCTCGTGCATTTCTCGATCGGGCGCGATCATATGCCCATCGAGGTCTGTCATGCCTACGGCATCGTGAAAAAGGCGGCGGCCCAGGTCAATGCCGCCGACGGGCGCATGCCGCAATGGAAGGCCGACGCCATCAGCCGCGTGGCTGATGAAGTGATTGCGGGCAAGCTCGATTCCGAATTCCCGCTCTTTGTCTGGCAGACCGGATCGGGCACCCAGACGAACATGAACGTGAACGAGGTGATCGCAAATCGCGCCATCCAGTGCCTTGGCGGCACGGTCGGTTCCAAAAGTCCGGTTCACCCCAATGATGACGTGAACATGGGGCAGTCGAGCAATGACTCGTTTCCCACTGCCATGCATGTCGCCACCTTGCTGGAAATCGACAGCCGCCTGCTGCCGCGCGTGCGTGAACTGATTGAAAGCCTGCGCAGCAAGGCAGAGGAATGGATGCAGGTGGTCAAGATTGGCCGCACCCATTTGCAGGATGCCGTGCCGCTTACGGTGGGGCAGGAATGGTCGGGCTGGGCGCAGCAGCTTGAAGATGCGCTTGAGGCGGTCGAGGCCGCGCGGCCGGGTCTGTTGCAGCTTGCGGCGGGCGGCACGGCGGTGGGCACGGGGCTGAACGCGCCGCCGGGCTTCAGCCGCGCCATAGCAAAGCGCATCGCTACCCTGACCGATAAGCCCTTTGTCACCGCGCCCAACAAATTCGCGGCGCTTGGCGGGCTGGATGCCATGGTGCGGGCTTCCGCCGGGCTGCGCGGGGTGGCCGTAACCCTGCTCAAGATCGCCAATGACATGCGCCTGCTCGGCTCCGGCCCGCGCTGCGGGCTGGGTGAACTGCACCTGCCGGAAAACGAACCCGGCTCCTCCATCATGCCCGGCAAGGTCAACCCGACCCAGTGCGAGGCGATGGTGATGATCTGCACGCAGGTGCTTGGCAATGACGCCACGGTGGCGTTTGCGGGCAGTCAGGGCCAGCTTGACCTGAACGTGATGCGCCCGGTGATCGTGGCCAATGTGCTGCATGCCATCCGCATCCTGGCCGATGGCTGCCACAACTTCCGTGTGTTTTCAGTGGAGGGCACCACGCTCAACCGCAAGCGCATTGATGCTTACGTGGCGGGTTCGGTCATGCTGGTTACCGCCCTCAGCCCCGAGATCGGTTACGATCGCGCTTCCGCCATTGCGCATCAGGCCATGGAGCATGACATCAGCCTGCGTGAAGCCGCATTGGCCTCCGGCTTTGTCGATGGCGCAACCTTTGACCGGCTGGTCCGCCCGCTCGACATGGTGGGCAAGGGCGTGGGCGGCGCCTGAGCGGATAAAAGTTTTTGGTGAAGCTTTTTTCAAAAAGCTTCGAAGAACGCCGCCTTTTTGAAAAAAGGCGGCACCCAAAAACTTTTATTTTTTAAGGCAGGTTTCTAAGAGGGCGCAGCCCCCTGCGTGTTGACCTGCAGCGTGAACAGCGTATCGCCCGCGCACATGAACACCACATCGCGCTTGGGGCCGCCAAAGGTCAGGTTCGACACCCCGCGCGGCAGGCGGATGCGCCCGATCATGTGGCCGTGGGGGTTGTACACCACCACGCCACACAGCCCCAGCGGCCCGTTGGCCCCGCACCACAGATTGCCGAAAATGTCGGTGCGCATGCCATCGGGAACCATTGCATGCCCGTTGAGCATCATGTCAGCAAACGGGCGGAGGTTGCGCACTTCGCTGCCTGCCACGTCGGCGGCATGGATGCGCCCGTCGCCGCCATGGCCATCCTGCCCCGGTCCCGGCCCGTCGGAAATGACATAGACAATCCGGCCATCGGGCGAGAAGGCAATGCCGTTGGGGTCGGGCAACTGCTTTTCGGTCAGCACGGCCTTCACCTCGCCCGTGGCGGGGTCGATGCGGAAGACATGGTCCTCCTGCCGCCTGCTGCCACCAAACTCGGTCATGACCTCGCCATCAAGGTTCCAGCGCTCCACGCCCTCGCGGTTGGCGGGGTTGCCCGGCGCATCGGGGTGGCCCTCCACGATCGTGTCGCCATAGCCCGGATCGGTAAACCAGATGCTGCCATCGGGGTGGACGGCAAGGTCGTTGGGCGAGTTCAGCGGCGCGCCATTGTAGCGGTCGGCCAGCACGCGGCATGAGCCGTCATGCTCCCAGCGCACCACGCGGCGCAGGCCGTGCTCGCAACTGACCAGGCGGCCTTCATTGTCAAAGATGTTGCCGTTGCTGTGATAGGACGGGCTGCGGAAAAGCGAGACGGCCCCGTTCTCCCACAGATAGCGGTACTGCACGGCGCGGATGGTGTCACTGAGCAGCAGGAAGCGCCCTTCGCTGCACCAGGCCGGGCCTTCCAGCCAGCCGCCGCCGCGCCATGCCAGCTTCAGGCTGGCATTGGCGTAGGCCAGATTGCCAAAGCTGGGGTCAAGCACCAGAATATCGGGGTCGGGCAGGGGCGTGACGGGGGCGTCAGTGCCCCATTGCCGGGGCGGGTTCGATACCACGCTGGGCGGCTGGGGCAGGCCGTCGGGGCTGGCGGCCCGGGCGGATTGCCCGATGCTCCATAGTCCGCCTGCGGCCAGCCCCCCGGCAAGCATGGCCCGTCGGCCAGGATTGAACGGATGGATGACTGGCGGCATGGCGGCCTCCCTTTGATGATGATGGATCACGACATGAAAACCCGACCCCCGAAGAGGCCGGATGACGCCGCATGAATGTCGATCCTGAAAGGTTGTGGTGAAGTTTTCTTCAAAAAGCTTTGGAAAAACGGGCGCTTTTTTAAAAAGGCGGTTTTCAGTTCTGAATATCCTGAAGCACTTCAAAGCCTTCGAACACCGGCGGCCCCGCCATGAGCGGCTTGCGGTTGCCCGCATGCGCGTGGGCGGCGCGGAACTGCTCGGACTGGGTCCAGCCTAAAAACGCCTCATAGGATTCCCACACGGTGTGCGAGGCGTAGAGGATGTAGTCCTCATGCGCGGGGCCCTTGAGGAACTGGAAGCTGACAAAACCGGGCACGGTGCGCAGGTGCACCTCGCGGCCGAGCCAGCGTTCACGGAATTCGGCCTCGTTCTCGGGCGGGATGCGGAAACGGTTCATGGCGATATACATGTCTGGCTTCTCCTCAAAAGCTGCCCTGAAAGCCTGCCTGCGCCCTGCCCGAAAATAAACCCTTGATAAAAAAACTGATAAAAGTTTCTGGGTGCCGCCTTTTTCAAAAAGGCGGCATTTTCTGACGCTTCTCGAAAAAAACAGCCTTGAGGAAGGGCCATGTGCCGCAGGTCAGGTGATGACATTGCGGTGTATCGAGGTGCTAGCAACCTGCCCTTTCATCAGGCGGGGGGTGCCTTTCAGCGGCGTTCTGAATCCGCGCCGCTGCCTTCATCGGTAATACCGGAGCGCGATGGTGCGTCCGAGCCGGGTTCCACCATCCGGCTCATGCGGGCAACACCTGCATCATCGCCAAACCCTTGTGCCGGAACACGGCGGCGGGGGGCGGGGTTTTCCATCAGCACGTTGGCCAGCGCCTCGGGGTCGGTGCGTTCGGCTTCATCAAACAGTTCATCGGCGCGCGTCTGGTCGCCCGCGCGTTCGGCGCGCAGGCCGGCCTCGGCCAGATGGCGGGCTGTGGCGTGCTTGTTTTCACCGGCATCACCGGGGCGGTCGTCATCATTCATCGAACGGGGCATGGGCCTGCCTTTCGTGTCATGTTGCGGGCCGGGTGGCCCATGGGCAGACAACACGCGGGGCGGGGTCATGGTTCACCAGGGCTTTCACGCACCGCCACATGGCAGCCATGGTTACTGCTCGGCCAATGTATAGACGCTGCTGAAGTCGAGATCGCGCGCTACATAGATCTGCACCATGTTGCCCTGCTGCACATACAGGCTGGGCGGCACGTTGCTGGTCTGGCTGAGGATGATCTTTTCCACCTGGCTGACGACGGAGTTGGTGTCGTCGCTGCTGGTGGTGATGCTGGTGGTGCCGGGCTTGGAGGCGAGGTTGGTGATGGCCTGCACCATCATCTGCCCCACATTGGTGATGATCGACACCATGATCGCATCGCCAAAGCGCGCCCAGAAATGCGTATTGACCTTGCCCTTCACCCCGCTGCCGCCAAGCGGCGTGGTGCCGGGGCTGAGCAGGTCTATGCTCACGCCCTCGGGGTTGCGCAGGCGCAGCCAGTTCACGAAAATACGGTTCTGGCCATATTGCAGGGCGGATGTCACCTCGCCTTCCGCCACCGCTCCCTTGTCGATCAGGCGCACCTTGCCGTTGATGGAATAGACATCATGGCTGACCCGGCAGGTGACCAGTCCGGGCAGGGTGGTGTTGATCTCGTTGATCGTGCCGCACGGGATCAGCGTGCCCTTGCCCACGATCAGGTTCTGGCCGCGCAGCAGGCTGGCATGGGCGGTGGGCGTGCTCTCGGGCAGCAGGCGGGTCAGCAGCGGGTTATCGGTCTTGGTCGCTGCCGTGGCGGCAGCGGGCGTCGCCGCCGGGGGGGTGGTGGTATCGGCCACGGGGGTTGCGAAGGTGAAATCATGGCCAAGCCTGCGCTTCATGGCGGCATCTTCAGCGCTGTCCACCGCAGGCGCGGGGGTTGCTGCGGGTGCGGGTGGCGCGGCGGGCGGGCACGAGGCCTGTCCCTGCCCGTCGACCATGACGGTGCTGCCGGGGCATTTCAGGGTCAGGTGGGCTGCATCCTGCGCGTGGGCGGGGCTGGCCAGCGCGCACAGCGCCAGCGCACAGGCAGGGGCCACGTGCTTCATGATGCCCCATCACGCACGACCCGGCGCACCATGGGCGAGATGGTGCCGCCCGGCGCACTGCCCAGCGAGGGATTGAACCCGTCATTGACCACGCCAATCACCAGGCTTCCGTAGCGGATGCGCCATTGCCGGGCGGTCATCTGGGCGGCGAGGATATTGTGGTCACGCCCCAGCACCACGGCGTTGACCACCGTTTCCTGCCCGCTTTCGTTCATGACATACAGCGTGGGAAGCACCCCGTTTTCAGGGAAGCGGAAATAGGTGAAGCGATAGTCATCCCACACGTTCAGGGGTGCGATGGCCCGGTCCTGCGTGCCATCCGAGCGGCGATAGGCGGTATTATGCGGCCCGTCGCCATACGGGTCGGCCAGTTCGGCCTCGATGTGGCTGGCGCGCGCGGCAGCGGCCTTTTTGCCGTCATCCTCATCGGGGTAGATATAGGTCAGCTCCACCGTGGCCTGCGCCAGCGCCCACGGCGTGGAGGCGAAGACGGTGCGCATGTGGCCATCTACCCCCTTCTCCTGTCGGCCGCCCACGTAATGCAGCAGGATATGGTAGGTGTGCCGGTCGGTCACGATGGTCAGGTTGGTGTCGCTCTCCTGCGCCTTGGGGCGGATGAAGCAGTGGTTCTCGCGGCAGGCGAAGGACCAGCCGCCCTCCTCGCCAAAGGCGTGGGTGACGTAATGCTCGTCGGGGGCAAGGGTGATGTCGGTCGCAATCCCCACCACGCCGTCGACTTCCACCGTATCACGCGGGTTATAGATGACCGACTTGATGCGATAGTCATACGGCGAGGTGCTCTTGCGTCCCGTCGCTCCGGCAGGCTGGGGGCACAGGACCGGCGCCATGAGGGCCGCCACCATTGCCATGCGCCATGGGGTGGGTGTCATGGGTGGGCATCCTGTGCGGCGGGGGGAGCAGGGGTGGCAGACGTGAGCGCTGTCCGGCCCGACAGTTCAGGCGGCGGGGTACGGTTGACCTGCACCAGATGCCACATGTTGGGCTGCCTGACATGGCCCGGTCGGGGCGTGCAGCCCGCCAGCAGCAGGCCCATCGCCACGATGCCCAGGCGCGTGCCCGCAGGCCGCAGGGAAAACGGAATGCCAGCCTGACTCACAGACCGTATGGCCCGACCCTGTACATGCCCACTACCGATTGCTCAAATCCGTCTCTTGACACCGTTCGCATGCGAAAAGGATAAAAAAGCCCCCTGTTATTGGCAAGTCCGGGAAGGAAGAAATGCACCGCCCGTTCCTTCTCGCGTTTTTTGTGTGGCTTTCGTGCGGCCTGACCGGGCCGGTAGCGGCGGCCGTGCCCGCTCTGCCTCTGGCCACGCTTGCGCAGCGCTGCGCGCCCGATACCGCGCCGCGCACGCTCATGCTGGTTGTGGCACAGGAATCAGCGGGCGTGCCGTGGGCCATTCATGTCAATGGTCCGTACCGCCTGCCCCGACCACCCGCCAGCGAGGCCGAGGCCATCGCCACCGTGCGCTGGCTGGCGGCCCACGGGCATGATTTTGATACAGGGCTGCTGCAGGTCAACAGCCGCAACGCCACGCGGCTGGGGCTGGACCCCGCCGCCCTGCTCGAGCCATGCCGCAACCTGCGCGTGGCCAGCCTGATCCTGCATGAATGCTACCGCGCGGCCCTGCCCGATGCGGCCAGCCCGCAGGCCGCGCTGCGCCACGCGCTGAGCTGCTACAATACCGGCAGCCCCACGCGCGGGCTGCGCAATGGCTATGTTGATGGCCTGCTGGCCCGCGCGGCGCAGCCGGGTTCCCCGGCAACGCTGATGATACCGGCCCTCGAGGCTCCGCCCGCGCCGCCCGATGGCGCACCGGCTTCCCCGCCGCCCGCGCCACCTCCGGCAGACCCGCCCGGCCACGACCCGCAGCGCGATGGCGCGCCAGGGCAGGATGCCTTCACGCATGCGCCGCGCGATGTGTTCACGCCCCCTGCCGCCGCGCAGGACTGAATGCCCGCGCATAGACCTGCATCGTGCAGGCGGCGGCCATGCCCAAAACCACCACGGCAGATGGGCGGCTTGCATGTAATATCAGATCCATAATCCGCCACCACCGTGGCGGTAGCATGCAACGGAGTATCCCATGTCCGATCTGATCGTTATCGGCTTTGACAGCCAGGACGAAGCCACGGCCGCGCTGACCGAATGCAAGAAGCTGGAAAAGGAATACCTGCTTGACCTTGAGGACGCGGTTGTCGTGGTCCGTGGGGCGGATGGCAAGCTGCACCTGCAGCAGAGCATCAACCTTGAAAAGGTCGGTGCCTCCTATGGCCTGTTCTCGGGCGGGTTCTGGGGCGCGCTGGTTGGCCTGCTGTGCCTGAACCCGCTGGCAGGCTTTGTCGCGGGCAGCATCGTGGGGGCTGGCGCCGGGGCGATTGCGGGCAAGATGTCCGATTACGGCATTGATGACAATTTCATCAAGTCGCTCGGCTCGACCATTCCCGCCAATACGTCTGCCCTGTTCGTGCTGGTGCGCAAGTCGCAGCCCGACAAGGTTCTGGCTGACCTGAGCCAGTTCAAGGGCCACGCCCGCGTGCTGCAGACCTCGCTTTCGCCCGCCAATGAAAGCAAGCTGCGCGCGGCCCTGGGCCAGATGGCCGCAGTCGCTCCCACCGCCTGAAGACCCGCCCCCGCATGGCCGTGGCGCCTGCGGGGGACAGTCCCGCCAGAAAGTTTTTTGCTGAGGCTTTTTTCACAAAGCCTCAGATCACGCCGCTTTTTTGCGAAAGGGTGGCACCCGAAAACTTTTATCAGTCAGTTGTTTTTCAAGTTGAATAATGATGCCCGCGGCCGCAAGAAAACGCCCGGTCCTGGCCTGCACGTCATGGCTTTTTCACACGTAGCCGTGAACGGCTTTTGTGGCGCAGGGTGATAGGGTGGGTGCATGCGGTTCACCGGTTTTTCCCTTTCCCTGCGCGGCATGGCCGTGGCGGGTGCGTTGTTCGCCTCTGGCCTTGCGGGCCAGCCGGTGCAGGCCTGCGCGCGTGAGGCGCTGCACACGGCCTGGACCTCGCAGCGCGTGCTCAATGCCGTTGCCGTGGCGGATAACGGGCGCATGTTCGTCTCTTTCCCGTATTGGGGTGGGGGTGGCGGTGGCCCGAGTGTGGCCGAGGTCGATGCGCAGGGTGTGCCCCATGCCTTTCCCGATGCGCGCTGGAACCACGTTGATGGCACGAAAGACGACCTGCAGCCCTTCGTGCGGGTCAACGCCCTGCGCATCGGGCCGGACGGGCTGTTATGGGTCGTGGATTCGGGCGATGCCAATGTGGGCGGTCCGCCCAACCCCATGGGGGGCGCGCCCGCGCGGCTTCTGGCCTTTGACATCACGACCGGGCAGCCCGTGCATGTCATCTCGTTGCGCGCCAGCAGCACGCAGCACAGCTATATTGATGACATCCGCTTTCATAATGACACGATTTTCGTAACCGATGCGGGCGATCCGGCCCTGATCGTGGTCAACCAGCGCACGGGCCAGCAGCGCCGCGTGCTGGCCCATGACCGTTCCACCACCGATGAGCGCCCGATGTATGCTGAGGGCCGGCTGTTGACCACCGGCGGCCACCCCGCCCGCGTGCATGCCGACCAGCTCGAGGTTTCGCCAGATGGGTCGAAACTCTATTTCCAGCCCAGTTCCGGCCCGTTATGGGTTGCCCCCACCGCCGCGCTGGAAAACCCGGACCTGCCCGCGCAGGATCTCGCCCGCACTGTAAGGCTGTTCTACAACACGCCCACCACCGGCGGCACGGCCATTGATGGTGATGGCAACCTGTATGTATCGGATGTGAACCGGCTGCGTATCCTGCGCCTGACCCCGCAGGGCAAGGTCAGCACGCTGGTGCGGGACAAACGGCTGGTCTGGGCCGATGCCATGTGGATCGACAGCCACGGCACGTTGTGGATTCCCGCAGTCCAGCTCAACCGCACCGCCAGTTTTCAGCCTGATGGAAAATCACGCCTGCGCCTGCCGGTTGCGATCTACACCATGGACCTGCACCTCAGACCGGTGCGTTAAAGCCATGTGATGAAAATAAAGGTTTCTGGGTGCCGCCTTTTTTTCAAAAAGGCGGCGTTCTTCAGAAATTTTGCCGGTTTTTTCAGAGCTGGAGAATGCTCGAGAAGTCAAAATCCTGCCCCGCCGGGTTCTCACCCAGCCGGATGACGGTGGGTGAGGGCATGCTGTAAGGCGGCACGGGCAGGTTGTAGGGCGCGGGCGCGCCACGGAATACACGGCCTGCGAGGTCGAATTTGGAGCCATGGCACGGGCAGGCGTAGCCACCGGGCCAACTGGCCTCGCCCCGGCCCTCGGGCAGGGGTTTGTAGGCAGGCACGCAGCCCAGATGGGTGCAGATGCCCACGACCACGCCGTAGCGCGGGTCAAGCGAACGGTGCCAGTTCGTGGCATAGGGCGGCTGCTGGTTGTCGTGCGATGGCCCATCGCGCAGGCGGGCGGTCTGGGCCGCATCCTGCAGCACGGCCAGCGCCTGAGGCGTGCGGTGGGTAATGAAAACCGGCTTGCCCTGCCACGTCACGACAATCTGCTGCCCTGGCGGCAGGGCGGATATGTCCACATCCACCGGCAGGTGGGCGGCGGCGCTGTCACGCGGGGCAAGACTTTGCAGGAAAGGCCACAGGCATGCCCCCACACCCGCCGCAGCCGTGGCGGTGGTGACAAGCCCGAGGAAATTCCGGCGCCCCCCGGGGGCGGGTTGTATATCCGACGCGTTTTCCATCATCATGTTTTTACCGTGCTCCCCCGCCAAAAGGAAGAGGATACAGCGCGCCAGCATGCCACCGGCGCGCTGCGCCACGGTCCCGGAACCATCATGGAATTGCAATGAAACTTTATATCTATGATCACTGCCCCTTCTGCGTGAAGCCGCGCATGATTTTTGGCCTCAAGCACATGCCGGTTACCGATATCGTGCTGCTCAATGACGATGTGGAAACCCCCACCCGCATGATCGGCTGCAAGATGGTGCCGATTCTGGAACAGGACGGCCATTTCATGGGGGAAAGCATGGATATCGTTGCCCATGTCGATGCCATGGATGGCAGGCCCCTGCTGACCGGCCCCACGCGCCCTGAAATCACCGCGTGGATGAAGGAGATGCAAGGCCCCTACCTGAACCTGACACTGCCGCGCACGGCGGGAACGCCGCTGCCGGAATTCGCCACCACGGCGGCGCGGCTGTATTTCATCCGCAACAAGGAGGAGATGGTTGGCCCGTTTTATCAGCGCCTGGCTGAAAGCCCGGCCCTGATCGGCCGCATCAACGCGGCACTTCCCCGCTTGGCCGAACTGATCCGTAGCCCGGAGGCGGTAAACGGCACGCTTTCAACCGATGACATCCATCTTTTTCCCTTCCTGCGCAACCTGACGCTGGTGGCGGGAATTACATGGCCCGCGCCGGTGCGGGCGTATTGCACGCACATGGCGCAGGCTACCGGCATTCCGCTGCTCGACTCCATGGCGGCCTGAGCCGGGATTGCGGGGCGCGCGCGCATGGCAGCCCCGCCGGGGCACGGATGCAGGAAACTGTCAGCGTGGCCTGACCGTTTCCTGTGCATGACACGCCCGGCATTACAGGGAGGGACACCATGCCAGCATTTCACGATACGCCGCTCCTCCCCGCCAGGCGAGGCGGCGGCACACCGTTCGAGGTCTGGGTCCGTCAGTCGCTGCATGCGCGATTCGACCAGGTTTTTACCGAAAATCTGCCCCACGAGCTTCTGGTTCACTTCGCCCTGCCCGGCCAGCCGCCGTCCGCCCTTGCGGAACATGACGGCGAACCGGGACTGAATGGCTGAGTCCCTGCTGGAACGGGCCGGTCAGGTGTGGATTTTTTTCACCGTAATCTGGCCGAGTCCCCTGCACAGGAAACCGCAGGCGTAAAGAAGGGCACAAAAAGAATCCTGATTCTGGCGGAAAATAGCCATTTATTGTCTCTTTGTCGCAACAGGAAACAGGATTCGCAAGATGGAATCTTTCACGCAAGCCTGTGGATAAGTCTGTTGACGCTTGCGGAGATCATGCACCGGAATGCAGAGTCCTCCTTTTTTCGTGATTTGTTCTGACGCCCTTTTTCAGCCCGGCAGGCGCAGGGTCACATGCGGCTGCCCGTTGGCCTGCCATTCGCGGCGCAGTTGGGGCAGGGGCGCGCCTTCTATGGTCGTGGGGCAGGTGATGTGCCACGGGTTGCCATCAAGCCGCAGGGCAACCCAGCCCTCCACGGTGTCGCTGGCGGGGGGCAGCCCGACAAGGGTCATGTCCGTCATGGGATCATAGGCGGCAAACTGCTGCTCCAGCCCTGCAAAGACCAGTTTCAGCGTGGCGTGGGGGTCACACATGCGCTTGAGGTCAACGAGCAGGCTGCCGCCATCTTTCGTGCCGCTGTCAAACATCAGGGTGCCTCCGCCCGCCCGCACGTTCACCGGCAGCATGGTCACGCTCGTGCCCTGGGCATGGCCCACGATGATCGTGCCCCCGTCAAGGTTCAGGGTGCCTGCGTTCCACCCGTCAAGTTCGGTCAGGGTCGTGCTCAGCCAGGCACCGCTACGCGCCACGATGGGGCATTCATTGCCCCAGCGGACGGACACGCCGCCCTCCCTGCGGTACCGGGCCATGATCTGCTGGATCGAATCCATATCGAAATGACCGGACACAAGGACAAACTGCCCGTTCTCACAGGACACTGCCTGTACGGAGCCATACCTGTTCCTGCTACCCATTAAATCCTGCCTCCAGGTGCTGCGTGCATGTCGCCAGCACGGGAGACATGATTAAAATATTGCCGTTTTTGAGATATTGTTGCTTACCAGCTAAAAAATACCGCGATCAGTCTGTGAAAAGGCGTGGCCATGTCAGGGCCTTCCCGTCTTTCGAGGAATGGCGGGAATTAGTTTCATATAATAATTAATACATAATATCTGTTACCGTTAGAGAGATCCCTAACACCATATGAGGCGGCTGTCTACTTACAGGGTGTATGGTCTATAATCGGGGCTGGAGCGCTTTCCATGCTGCCAGCGCGCGGGTCCGCCCGCCCGCCAGATCCACCACGGGCGTGGGGTAGCGGGTGCCTGCGGGCAGGTCGGCTTTCCATGGCGTGTGGATGGCGCGTCCCGGCAGGCGCGCGATTTCGGGCACCCAGTGCCGCACATATGCGCCCTCGGGGTCGAATTTCTCGCCTTGCAGCACCGGGTTGAAAATACGGAAATACGGGGCCGCATCCAGCCCGCACCCGGCCACCCACTGCCAGTTGAACGGGTTGCTCGCTACATCGGCATCCACCAGCGTATCGGCAAACCACTGTTCGCCCACCCGCCAGTCGAGCAGCAGGTGCTTGGTCAGGAAAGACGCCACGATCATGCGCACGCGGTTATGCATGCAGCCCGTGTGCCACAGTTCGCGCATGCCCGCGTCGATGATGGGGTAGCCCGTGCGCCCACGCTGCCAGGCCCGCAGCCCGGCGGGGTCGGTGCGCCAGGGCATGGCGTCGAATTCGGGTCGCAGGCTGCGCGTTGCCATATCAGGAAAGTCAAACAGGGTGGAATGGGCGAAATCACGCCACCCGAGCTCACTCAGGAAGCTCGCAGCGTCGCGGTCGCCCGCGCCGTGAGCATCAACCGCGTGCCACACCTGCCGGGATGAGAGATGACCAAAGCGCAGGCATGGTGAAAGGCCCGACGTGGCGGGCTGGGCGGGCAGGTCACGCGCGGTGGCATAGCCGGGCAGGCGCTCCGCCACGAATGTATCAAGCCGCTTGCGGGCGGCTGCCTCGCCGGGTTGCCATGTGGCGCGCAGGCCCGCCGCCCAGTCGGGTGTGGCGGGGCGGAGCGACAGGGCGGCCAGCGGCACAAGCCGTTCGGTTGCGGCGGCCTGCACCGGGGCCGCCGCCAGAGCCGTGGCCAGGCCATGCGGCACGGGCAGCGGCGGCAGCGGCGGCCCCATGGCCTGCAGCGCCCGCCACCATGGCGTAAAAACGCGAAAGGGGCTGCCCTGCTTCGTGCGCACCTGCCATGGTTCATGCAGCATGTTGCCGGGGTGGCTCTGCGCTGCCAGACCCCCGGCTCTCAGCGTAGCCTTGATCGCGGCATCACGCGTGCGGGCAGGCCCGGCATAACGGCGGTTCCATTCCACGCCACGCGCGCCCAGGGCGCGTGCAAGCCATACAAGACTGTCCTGCTCCGCGCCCGTCATGAGGCATAGCTGCCCGCCATGCGCGCGCAGGTCGGCATCAAGGGCTTCAAGCGCGCCATGCAGCCACCATTTCTCGGCCCCGCCCAGCTTCAGCGCGGGGTCGTGGATATACACGCACACCACCGGCCCTGCCGCCACCGCGGCAGAAAGGGCCGGGTTATCCGCCAGCCGCAGGTCATCACGAAACCACATGATGGTGGGAGCATAATCAGGCATGACGACCCTGTTCCAGAAATACGGGCTATTTGTGTGGGGTACAAATGGCGGGCCGTCAAATAATCGCCCATCGCCATTACATGCCGGTTTAAGCGATCGTCTGGAACCAGATCATTGATAATGGGGTAAAAGTTTCACCCGGAAATCCGTTTGGGCGCAGGCCCGCATGTTTTCAGTGCGGGGCAGGGGGCGCGGGCGGCGGAGGCTGCGCGGGCGTGCCCGTGGCCTCGGGCGGGCTATCATCCTCGAACATGGCCCGGCATTTGGGCGAGAGCTGGTCGAGCTTGCTTTCCAGGCATTCCGTCATCAGTTTTTCGTTCGGAATGTCGAGAAAGCAGAGCCTGAACACATCGCCCTTGCACGCGCTGGCCTGATCGCCGCGCTCGGCCGCATGGGTGGGTGGCGTGGCGCAGGCAACACCCGTGGCAACACAGACTAGCGCAAGCAGCCCATGCGTGGTGGAACGCCGGACATCGGGCAGGCGTCGCATTGCGTTTTCTCCTCTGTTTTTTCAAGGCGGCGTGGTCTTGCCGCCTCACAGCGCATTGCAGTTTGCTACAGCTGTCAACCTTTTTTGTCATAACAGGGTGATGAGGCACGTGCTCCGGAAGTTCCCTGAAAAATACAGGACAGTCTTCATAAATCCGTGATGGCACGAATGGCGTCCTGCCTTCGTTGGCCTGTCATGACCACAACGTCAGACCACAAAGGAGCATACACCATGGCTACCACCCGTACGGATCAGATCGGACAGGCCGCAGGCAAGGTTGCTGATGTGCTGACCGGTGCCCGCACCGATACATCGGGCCTGATGAGCGCGGTCATCGCCTATATGGGCAATGCCAACAGCCCCGGCCGCAAGGACCTGCATGCCCGCGCCCGCAAGGCCGGGCTGGAAGAGCAGGTCATCGGCTGGGAAAACCATCCCACCAACACATCGGTTGATGAAAGCGTGGTGACAACACTGATCCCTGACCCCGTCATTGGCCGGTTCTCGGATGAAACCGGGCTGTCACGTTCCGCCACCATCAAGGGGCTTGGTGATCTGCTGCCCCACCTTGCACGACTGGATGGCTGATATACGCCGGCTGCCTGCAAACGGGCGCGTTTTCTGGTTTGCAGGCGGGGGCAGGGGCCTATGATCCCCTTATCGGACACTTCACAGCAGGCAGGACAGCTTCATGAACAGCGCCCATTCCCCCGCATCGCCCAAGACCCCCGGCGTCGTGATCGTAACGGGGGGCAGCCGGGGCATTGGCCATGCCATCAGCGCCCTGCTGGCGCGTGAGGGGCATGCGGTGGCCATCAATTACGCCACCAACGCCGCCCCGGCCGAGGCGCTGGCCCGCGCCATTACCGAACAGGGTGGCCGGGCGATGGCCATCAGGGCCGATCTTTCCAAGCCGGGCGAGATCCGCACCCTGTTCACGCGCGCGCATGAGCTCGGGCCGCTGTGGGGGCTGGTCAACAATGCCGGTGTAACCGGCACCAAGGTGCGGGTGGATGAGCAGAGCGCCGAGACGCTCGATGCGCTGTTCAACATCAATATCCGCGCCACCATGCTGGCCGCGGGCGAGGCGGTGCGCCGCATGTCCACCCGCCATGGCGGCAAAGGGGGCGTGATCGTGAACCTGTCTTCCGTTGCGGCGCGGCTGGGCGGGTTGCCGGGGCTTGTGCCCTATGCCGCCACCAAGGCGGCGGTCGAGACCTTTACGCGTGGCCTGGCCAATGAGGTCGCGCGTGAGGGCATCCGCGTCAATGCGGTGGCGCCCGGCCTGACCGCGACCGACATGGTCCCCCCCGAGACCGCGAAGCTGGCCGAGACCGTGGTGCCCATGGGCCGCGTGGGCCATGTGGACGAGATTGCGCAGGCGGTGGCGTTCCTGCTGTCGCCCGCATCATCGTACATGACGGGCAGCGTCATGACGGTATCGGGCGGGCGCTGAAACCCAAGGGTTTAGGGGCGTCGCCTTTTGCCGGAATGGTGGCGTCCTTCAAAGCTTTTGGAAAAAGCTTCTCCAAAAACTTTTATTATTTTTCAATAGTTTGGTTTAACGGCGTTATTTAAAGCGAAGGCCCCCACATGCCCGCCACGAACACGATGGCGCCCAGGGCCAGCATGGCGATATGGAACATGACCTGGCCCGGCATGGCATTGGGGCTGATGTTCAGCCCGTGAATGAACTGGACGAGTACCAGCGTCAGCCCGATCACGCACAGCCCGATCCGCACGGGGCTGACGGTAGTGGGCCATATCGGGTTTCTGCGGTTCATCGGGGCGTGCCTCCAGCTTGTCGGGCCAGCATGCCATAAAACCCGCCGGCGCAGAAGATGCGTCTGGCATGCGTGGCATTTGCCCCTTCCGCGCCCCATGCTATGGGCAGGGTATGGCCGTGCCCTGCGGCAGAAGCTGAACTGACAGGAACAAGATGCGTCTCGATCGTGCTGCCATGGCGCGCAGGCTGGCCGCCTGTACCGTAACGGGGCTGCTGGCCATGCCGCCTGTGGTGGCTGTTGCACATCCGCACGCCGCTCATCATGCTGTCCATTCCCACCCGGCCGCGCAGGCCGATGCGCCTGCTGGCCCGCCTTTGCCCGACGGGCAGGTGTTCCTGCCGCCGCCGCCCGGCCCGGACACGGCGCAGCGCGCGGCTGATGCTTCCGTCTTTGCCGAGACCCGCGCCCTTGAAGGCACGCCACGGTGGAAACTCGCACAGGCCGATAACCGCGATACGCCCGCGCATATGGTCTCGGCCTTTTCGTGTGCGGTGGGCTTTACCCTGCCGCCTGAGCATCTGCCCGAACTCGTTGGCCTTGTAGCGCGGATCGAAAAGCGCCTGACACCTGCCGTCAATGCCGAGAAAGCGCTGTGGAACCGGCCCCGCCCCTTTACCGAGGCCGAACTCCCCACCTGCATCCCGCTTCGCACCGACCTCAAGCGTGACCCGTCCTATCCCTCGCTCCATGCGACTTTGGGCTGGGTGACGGGGCTGATCCTGTCCGATATCCTGCCCGACCGCACGGCCGCGATCATGCAGCGCGCCCGCGTGTTTGGTGAGAGCCGCGTGGTCTGTGGCGTGCAGTGGCAGAGCGATGTCGCGGCGGGCTGGCTCAATGGCGGCGTGCTGTATTCGGCCATGGAGCAGGATGACGGCTTCAGGCAGGAAATGGATGCGGCGCGGGCGGAGGTGACGGCGCTGCACGCCACCATGGCAGCCCCTCCTGCCGCCGAATGTGCTATCGAGGCTGATGCCGCCGCCCATCCGCCGCAGTAAGCAGTAAACAGAAGAATACCGCCTTTTTGTAAAAAGGCGGCACCCAAAAACGTTTGTTTACTTGTTCTTCAGGAAAGAAAACCGATCTTGCGGTTGCCCTCGCGGCCTGCGGTTTCCGTGCGCAGGCGTTCAAGCAGTTCGTCGGGCGTGGGGTTTTCATCCAGCAGCCGCGCCCGACGCAGCACCAGCGCGAAATCCGAGGGTACGAGGGTGTGCAGATGCCGCAGCGCGGCTGGCGCATCCTGCCCGAAAAAGCGTGAGAACGCATGCGCCGCCTGTGTTGCGTTCAGGTAGCCAAAGCGCGCGCGGAACAGGAAGCGGCGCATGCTGGCCGGGTCCAGCTTTTCCACCAGGTTGGTGGTGCAGGCAAACGGCAGCGGGTGCTGTTCCATCCAGGTCAGCATCTCGTTGACCTGGCTGATCTCCCATGACCGCTCGGCGGAGCGGCGGTCGCCAAGCAGGCTGTCGGCCTCGTCAATGATCAGGAAAGCGCCGCTGTCGCACGCCTCGGCGAAGGCGGCGGCAATCTGCTGCTCGCTCTGGCCCACATATTTGTCCAGAAGGTCAGAGGCGCGCTTTTGCAGCACGGGCATGTCCATCTGTGCCGCAAGGTGGCGGGCATAGGCGCTCTTGCCCGAGCCCGGTGGCCCGGACAGCAGCAGCGAGACCGCACGGGGCGCGCCGGGGCGGGCGAGGCGTGTGGTCAGGGCCTGCAGGTCGCAATCGGCATTGATCAGGGTGGCGTCGTAATCCGTCACGTCGGGCTGCGAGGGCATGGGCATCTGCCCGCCTGCCGCCGCCCGCGCAATGCCGGTAGCGATCAGGCTGGCCATGGCCGAATCGCCGCCTGCAAGGTGGGTGGAGCGCAGCGCGTTGCGAAAGATGCCGGGTGCTGCCGGTATGGTGCGGGCAAGATCAGCCGCATCCTGCGGGGCGAGGGCCACTTTCTCCTCACGCGCCATGTCCTGCCACAGGCGTGTGCGCACGCCGATGCCGGGCTGGCGCACCTCGATGCACAGCGCCATGCGCCGGGCGATGGCGGGGCCGAGGGTATCGAGGTCGTTGGCGGTCCAGATCACCGGCGTGCCACCCTGCTCGAGCAGGCGGTGAAAGAACACGCGGCTGTAGGATTGCGGCGCGTCGAACAGGCTGGAGGTAAACAGGTCCTCCGCCTCATCGAACAGAAGGATGGACTCGGTGTTGCGCAGCAGGCGCGTGCTGCACCGCAGGTCGGCAAGGCGCTCATGGCGCGAGGGTTCATCGCCCGCGCTGTCGGCCTCGCCCACGGGGTACAGTGTCGCGCCAATATGCCGCGCAAGGGTGGCGGCAAATTCGGTCTTGCCGGTGCCCGGCGGCCCATAAAGCAGGATGTTGATGCCGCTGGCATGGGTGGCCACCGCTGCCTTGAGCAGCCTGGCCGCAATCTCGGCCTGCTGGCCCAGATGGGCGAAGGCCTCCCACGGCAGGGTGGCGGCACGGGGCTGGCCAAGCAGCATGGAGCGGATATCACCCACCACGCTGGCGCGGCGGTTCATCAGCGCCATCAGCCGGGGCAGGAGCGTGATGTCGCCATCCTCATCCACGGTCATCAGCCCGCTCATGCGCAGCTGGCCATCGGGGGCGAGGGCCGTGGCGATCGCATCCTCCTCCTGGCCAAGCAGCAGGTGCAGCAGCGGAATGTCCTCGCACAGGAACGGCCCGCGCGAGCGGTTTTCGCACAGGTCATCCCATAACTGCTCGAAATGCCCGTTCAGGCGGTAGCACATGGCAAGGCCGAGCACTTCGCTGGCAACGCTGCCAAGGCCGGTGGCGTGGCTGAGTTCATCAAGCCAGGCATCCACGTAGCCCCGGTCATTCATGTGCTGGAGGCGGATTTCCTCCAGCGCATGGCCCAGGCGCTTCCATTCCGTGGCGGTGGGCGGGTTCTCGCCATCATGGCGGGGGGCGGCGGGCAGGTCCTTGTCGGGCAGGCCAAGATCGGGCTGCGCCTGCACCACGCAGCGCACGAGGGCACCGGCATCACGCGATCCGCGATGGATCGAACCATGCAGCACGCACAGCATTTCCAGCAGGCGGCGGGTCTCGCCGCGTACACGCGGTGAGCGGGGCTGTACCGTCCTGCGGCGGGGTGCCGGTCGTCTGCTTTTGGCCAATGCCATATATCGGGTCTCCTGCTACTCCTGCTGAATATAGGTATTGCAGGCCCGGATGTCGTGGGGGGAGAAGAATATGTTTTCTTCTCCCCCTGTCTTATCGCCCGTTAGAGAGGGCGAAGCCGGTTTCAACCCGGTTGAGCATGGCCACGAGTTCCGTCTGGCGCAGCGGGTCGGTGCCGGTGGTGACGTGGGCGTGCGCGCGCCTTTTCAGGCTGTCGACCATGTTTGAGCTTGCCGGATTCTCTTCGCCCTGGCGCAGGAGGCCGACCAGGCTCAGGCCCTGCTCATGAGCGGCATGGACCACGGCAAACGCCATGTGGTTGACGATGTTCTCGAACGCGAACCGCCCGAAGCGCGACTGGCACCGGCTGAACTGCTCAAGGGCCGCGGCATAGCGCGCCACGGGGTCGGCCTGCCCCACGATGTGGAAGTGCCGGGCATGGTGGCGGGCGGCCTGGATATGCTCCTCACGCGCCTGATCCCATTCGCCAATGGCGGCGCATTCCGTCTCGATCAGGCAGTGCAGCGCGCGGGCGTTGAGGCTGGCGGCAATGAAATCCGGGTGGGTGATGTCGTTCCACGCCAGCTTCTGGCCGGGGCGCTGCATGGCGAAGCGGAAGCCCCGATGCCCGTCAATGCCGTACACGATGCTGGTGCTGCCACGGTAGAGCGGGTCTGTGCCGGTTACCATGATGTGGCCGCTATCGGCGCGGTGCATGTAATGCTGCCATGTCATGACATCGAGCATCGTTTCATCATCCACATGCCGTGCGGTATGGCGGTGGGCGTGCTCCATGAAATGCGGCGCCGACAGCCCCGTTACCGCGCGGGGCGCGAAATCCACCTGCCACCACACACAGGCCTTGAGCAGGTGAAACGCCAGCGAATCACGCAGTTGCGCCAATGCGTCATCTTCCACGGCGAGGCTGTCGCGGTCGGCGTCGCACAGGGCTTTCACGGCCTGGAAGCGGTTGGCAAGCAGGTCAAGCTGCCGTGCGACCGGCTGCCAGGGGTCGAAATAGCTTACCAGGCATTCAGGGCGGGAATGCTGCAGATGCCAGGCAGCCAGGGCGGTACGTGTTTCACGCATCGGGCGGTCCTTGAAGTATCTGTGGCCAGAACGGTTGAGACTGGTGGTGGAACGGGCAGGAGGGGCCTGCACCGCGCGGAACCATGCGCCACAGGGATGGGGGCGGGGTCACATGGAAAATACGGCATGCGCCTTGTTATGGGGTGAGGCCTGCATGAAGGGGTCGTTGGCTGCCGTATTGATGTATATCATAGGCATATTATGTGATAATAGTAATTAATATCACATTAAATCCATGACAGATTTCCCTCTGGCTGCACGGATAGGTCTCTTTCGGTTCTGTTAAGAATAGCGTAGGGGTTCCCCCCGATTGCGCCCGCCTGCCCATGGCCTCATGCCGCCACGGCGGCGGGAGGATTTGCCAAGACCGGTGGGCTGCAATATCCAGATATCATCGTAACGCAATGGATATGGCAGGAAAATGGCAGGCATGGGCAAAGGGGAGCAGCCCCGGCGGCGGACCATCCGCGATGTGCGCAAGGGTGAGGAACCCGGTGTATGGCTTACGGCCTATACCGCGCCCATGGCCCGCAGGCTCGATGCGCATGTCGATGTGATGCTTGTGGGGGATTCGCTGGGCATGGTGGTGTACGGCATGCCTGATACGCTGGCCGTGAGCATGGACATGATGGTTGCCCATGGCGCCGCCGTGGTCCGGGCCTCGCAGCGCGCGCTGGTTGTGGTGGACATGCCCTTTGGCTCCTATCAGGAATCGCCGCAGCAGGCCTTTCGCAACGCCGCCCGCCTCATGGCTGAAACCGGCTGCGGCGCGGTCAAACTTGAAGGCGGGGTGGAAATGGCCGGAACCGTGCGCTTTCTGGCCGAGCGTGGCATTCCCGTCTGCGGGCATGTGGGGCTGATGCCGCAGGCGGTCAACGCCACGGGCGGCTTTCGCACGCAGGGGCGTGACGAGGCGCAGGCGCGCAAGGTGCGCGATGATGCCCATGCCATTGCGGATGCCGGAGCCTTTGCCGTGGTGCTTGAGGGCACGGTCGAATCCGTCTCGCGCGAGATCGTGGCCGCCGTGCCGGTGCCGGTGATCGGCATCGGGGCCTCGCCTGCGTGCGATGGGCAAGTGCTGGTGGTTGATGACATGCTGGGCATGTTCGGCACGGTCACCCCGCGCTTCGTGCGCCGTTATGGCGATGTGGGCGATATGATTGACGGTGCGGTGGCCCGTTATGCCGAGGATGTGCGCACCCGCCGCTTTCCGGGGCCGGAAGAATGTTTTGGCATCCGCCGCGCGGTCACGCCGGGATGATGCGCCCGCCCGCGCCGGTGCCACCTCCTCCCGCATGCGTGGGGCTGAAGGAGATCGTGGCATTTGGCGCGGGTGATGCGGGGTTCAACATCATCTGGGGGCTGATGCTCAGCTACCTGGCGTATTTCTATACCGATATCTGCTTTTTTCCTGCCCGCATGGTGGGGTTCATGCTGCTGGCCGCGCGCGCGGTCAGTCTCGTGACCGATCCGGCCGTGGGGCTGTGGATCGACCGCAGGCCCGCGGGTCATCAGGCCCTGCCGCTGCTGCGCGGCGGGCTCGTGCCGTTCATGGTGCTGGTGGTGCTGACCTTCGTGCCGCTGCCGCGCGGCTGGCCCATAGCGGTGCGCGGGCTGTGCGCGGGTGTTGCCTATATGGGGCTGTGCGTGAGCTACGGGGTGGTCAATACCGCCTATGGCGTCATGACCAGCCTGATTTCATCCGATCCTGCCATCCGCCTGCGCCTGGCCACGAGCCGCATGGTGGGGGCCACGCTGGGCGGGCTGGCAGTCAGCATGGCCACCCTGCCTGCCGTGGATTTTCTGGGCCACGGCAACCGGCAGGCGGGCTTCGCCCTGTTCATGACGGGGGTGGCGTGCGTGGTGGGGGGGCTGGTGTGGCTGCCCGCGCGGCTGTGCCACGAGCGCGTGGCGACGGATGGGGGTGATGTCGCACCCCGGCAGCTCGTTGTGTCGCTGCTGGCCAACCGGGCATGGCGGCGGCTGACGGGAGCCATGCTGCTGACCATGCTGGGCAGCACCTTTCTGTTCGGCGCGCTGGTGTATGACGTGCGTTACGTGGTGCATGCGGGCGACCACATGGCGGGCTGGCTTTTGGGCATGATGAGCCTGATGGTGCTGGCAGGGTGCGGGCTTTCCCTGCCTTTGTGCGCATGGTGGGGGCCGGGCATGGTCATGCGGCGCGGCACGGTTGCGGCAGGGGGCATCCTGCTGCTGGCCTACGGGCTGCCGGCGCGGCTGGATGTGACCGGGGTGGGGCTGGCGCTGTTCGGGCTGTGCGTGGGTGTGTGCAACCCGGCCTGCTTCACCCTGCTGGCGCAGGCCATGCGGCATGAAGGCAGTGCGGACGGACTGCACGCGGTGGGGCTGGGCTGGGCGCTCAATTCCACGGCGTCAAAAATGGCGTTTGACATTGGCGGCAGCCTGCTGGCGGGCGTGCTGGCGGCGGCAGGGCTGGTCAGTGGCGCGGGTCAACAGACGGTGCAGGCGCAGGCGGGCATCCATGCGGGCTTTCTGCTGGTGCCCGCCGTGCTGTACCTGCTGGCGGGCGCGGTGGTGCTGCGCGGGCTTGCGGCTCAGAACCCCGTGGCGGCGGTAAACAGCACCGCCAGCCCGCCGCCCACGTAATATTGCGGCCCGTCGGCCCTGGTGAGCGTGGGCGTGGCCACGCCAGAGAGGTAATGCTGGTTGGTGATGTTGATGAAGTTCATGCGGAATTCGGGGTGCGAGAGGAAGGCATGGTCATCCATGCGGTAACCGATGGCGAGGTTGCCCGTGGTGTGGTCGGGCATGCGCTCGTCATTCATGAAGGTTGAATACTGCCGCCCGGTATAATGCACCGAAGCCAGCCCAAAGAAATGCCCGTCATCATAACTCAGCCCCGCCGAGGCCTGAAGCGTGGGGCTTTCCACCGCCATCTTGCCGCGGGTTGCCAGCGTGCCGGTGGCTGATGGAATGTCGCTGTCGATGGTGGCGTGCAGGTATTCGCCCGACAGGTAGGGGGCGAAGTGGTGCCATGGCTTGAGCCCGATCTCCACATCCACCCCGCGTGAGGTCTGGCCGCCACCGTTGATGGTGGAATCCACCTGCGCGCCATTGACGTTGAGCAGGGTCTGGATTTCGCGGTTGGTGAAATTGTAGTTGAACAGCGTCAGGCTGCCCACGATCAGGTCGCCATTGTAGCGGTAGCCGAGTTCCTCGGACACGGAATATTCGTTTTTAAGCTGCGTTGCGGTGCCGCTGGCCGTTACCCCGCCAAACAGCGCGCTTTCATCAGGCGTGCGGAAATTGGTGGTGGTGTTGAAGAACACCATGTGGCGTGGCGTGATCTGGTAGCGGATGGCGATGCGCGGCAGCGGTGTTGCGCTGTTGCTGCCTGCCGCCGTCTGCACGCCGCCCGATGTGGTGGTGCCGGTGCGGTCGAGCATCACTTCCTTGAAGCCCACATCCACCATCAGCTTCTTGTGCAGGAAATGCATCCGGTCGCCGATATAGAGCGCGTTGGTCTGGGAAATCATGTGGTAGCTGCCCGCATCGACCTGCTGGCCATTGCCATCGAGCAGGGTGCGGCTGATGCGGTCCACCCAGATATCGGGCGCGTAGCCCTGCGCGTTCACGGCGGTGAAGGGCTGGTGCTCGCTGTCATCGGAGTAGTCATACCAGTAGCCGAACACGAGGTCATGGTTGCCAAGCTGCCAGTCGAGCGTGGCGTTGAAGCCCGAGCGGTAGCTGGTCTGGGTCCAGTTCGAGCGCACCACCGTGCCCGCATCTGCCCCGCCTGAAAGCCCGGCATCGCCCAGCGTCGTGCCGCCGGGGTCGTTGCCATAGCTCCATTGGGCATAGGGCGTGACCTTGAGGTGCAGGTCGCGCGCCAGCGTAAAGCGCGCGGGGGCGGCAAGGTAGGCAATGCGCTCGGGCTGGCGGTACAGCTCCCAGTAATCGGTGCCGCCAGCGGCATTGTTGGGGTTGTAGGTGGCGGCAAGGTTGTTGGCCGCGCCATGCACGCCCTGGGCCTGCCAGTCAGACTTGTCAACCGGCGGGTAGTAGCTGGCCACCATGGTGTTCCATGTGCCGATCAGCGAGACCCGGTTGCCCTGCCCCCATTCGCGCAGGAACTTGAAGTCGATATGCTGGCGCTCGTCATGGCCCGGTCCGCGCCAGTTATCGGTATAGCCGTGCGAGTAGGACACGAAGCCCCGCAGGCCGGTATGCCCGATCTGCCCGGTTTCAAGCCGCAGGAACTGGCGGTTGGTGTTGTATGAGCCGTAGGAAACATCCGCATACCCGCCCGCCCGCATCGACGGATCGCGGAAGGTCATGCTCATCAGCCCGCCCGCCGCGTTGAGCACGGGGGAGTCGAGATCGGCTGACCCCTGGGCGAGCGAGACGCTCTGGTAATTCTCGGTATCGGCAAACTGGCCGGGATAGCCGTTGTAGTAGGCGATATCGTTGAGCGGCATGCCCTCGAGCACATAACCCAGCGAATCCCCGCCCAGTCCGCGCACGCTGATATTGGTCTGCGGCGAAAAGCCCAGCGGGTCGGAGGAGGAGACATTGGCGCCCGGCAGCAGGCTGACCATGTCGAACGCCGTGGCACTCGGGGCCTGCTTGCGCATGAAATCCGTGCCGATGGTGCTGACCGATTTTGCCGCATCCTCCACCCGGATCAGCCCGCCACCGGGCTCGGTGCCCACCACGCGCTGGCTGGTTACGGTCAGGCGCTCCACCTTGCCCGCAGCAGGCGGGCGGGGTGGTTTTGCCGCAGCAGGCGTGGTGGTGGTGTCATCCGCCGCCGCCATGCCCGGCCCGAGGCCGAGCAGGGTGCTGAGTGCGACCGTGAGCACATGCAGGCGGCCAGCGGAGGTGGCAGGGAACACAACGGGGCGGCAGGGCGGGCGCGGCATGAGGGCGTTCCTGAAAAAATATCTTTTTATTTCATTATTCTGTCTCATCCGGGTGGGATATGACATCGTCTTGAACAAATCGGGGACCGATATAGTATAGTCCCATAAGGCATCGTAAGCCCCGTTATCGGGCGGATCGTGCATGATTGCGCGGGCAGGCAGGCAAAAAGGTTGCGGGTGGTGGGACAGGAATCAGCACATATCGTACGCAGTTACGAGCAGGAACTCGAGCAGTTGCGCTCCATGATGGCGCGCATGGGCGGACTGGTGGAACGCCAGACCTCACAGGCCGTTGCCGCCATTGCCGACCGTGACGAGAACGCCGCCGGCATCGCCGCCGACCTCGACCCGCAGGTCGATGCGCTCGAGCGCGATGTGGAGGCCATGGTGATCCGCATCCTCGCCCTGCGCTCGCCCGTGGCGGGTGACCTGCGTGAGGTGGTCTCGGCCCTCAAGATCACCGGAGACATGGAACGCATCGGTGATTGCGCCGCCTCCATCGCGCGGCGTTCGCTGCGCGCGGAACTGCTGGCCTCGCGCATCTCGCTCAGTGGCCTGCGCAGCATGGGCCGCCTGGTGCAGGACAACCTGCGCCGCGCGATTGATGCCCTGAGCCAGCGCAACCCCGATCTCGCGCGCGAGGTGTGGCAGTCCGATACGGCGGTGGATGAACTCTACAACGCCATGTTCCGCGAACTCGTGACCTACATGATGGAAGACCCGCGCAATATCGGGCCATGCACCCACCTGCTGTTCATTGCCAAGAACCTCGAGCGCATCGGTGACCACGCCACCAACATTGCCGAGCGCGTGTACTACACCGCCACCGGTGAGATCCTGCCCGTGGTGCGGCCACGCGGCGGGTTCTCGGGCCAGGGAAGCTAGACCCCGTGCAGGCTGATCAACCGCTCCGCATCCTCGTTGCAGAAGACGACGCCGCCCTGTCCGTCATGCTCACCTACAACCTCGAGGCGGCGGGGCATACGGTCATGCCGGTTGATAACGGGCTTGATGCCCTGACCGGCGTGACCAGCTGGAAACCCGACCTCGTGCTGCTTGACTGGATGATGCCCGGCCTTTCGGGCGTGGATCTGTGCCGCAGGCTGCGCATGGCGGCGGCTACGCGCTACCTGCCCATCATCATGCTCACCGCGCGCGGCGAGGAGCAGGATTCGATTCACGCGCTTGATACCGGAGCGGATGACTACCTCGTCAAGCCATGCGGCATGGACGTGCTGCATGCCCGCGTGCGCGCGGTGATGCGGCGCAGCGCGGGGCGGGGGGCTGCGGCTGCCGCCGTGGCAGAGGGGGATGTCCTGACCTTTGCCGATGTCACGATCGACCACGGGGGGCGCCGTGTGTCGCGCGCGGGCAGCACCATTGCGCTGGGGCCGACCGAATACCGTATCCTGCTGCACCTCATGCGCCATCCGCGCCGGGTGTTCTCACGCGCCGAGATCCTGGCGGCCGCGTGGGATGACCGCATCCATGTGGAGGAACGCACGGTGGATGTACATATCCGCCGCCTGCGCCTTGCGCTTAACGCCACGGGCGGGGCTGACCTGATCCGCACCGTGCGCTCGAGTGGTTACATGCTTGATGATGGCCAGGCGGACTGATGCAAAAATGGTAAAAGCTTCTGGTGAAGCTTTTATCCATTGCCCTCATGTTCGCGTTCCAGCCTGGCATACCGCCTGAGCGCGCGCTCGCGGCGCAGGCGTGACAGCCGCCGGGTCCAGAACAGGCCGTTGGTCTGGTCGATCTCGTGCTGCAGGCAGGCGCTCAGCAGGCCGCAGGCCTCGTCTTCCGCCACGGTGCCATCGGGGCGGTCATAGCGCACCCGCACGCGGGCGGGCCGGGTGACGGGCGCGTGGATACCCGGCATGGACAGGCTGCCTTCCTCCATCGTGGCGGTATCATCAGCGTGCCAGATGACCTCGGGGTTGGCATAGACATGCGCGCCCGCGCCATCATGCAGGTCGATCACCACCAGCCGCAGGGGCTGGCCCACATGGCTTGCGGTTATGCCCAGGCCCGGCGCCGCGCGCAGGGTATCGAGCAGGTCGCGGGCCAGAAGCGCTGTTTCGGCGCTGGTGGCGTCAACGGGGCGGGCGACCTGTTCGAGGCACGCATGCGGGTAGCGGATGATCGGCACGATGGCCATGGCGGGTGTTCCGGGCTTCAGTAAAGGAAGGGACCGTTATCATCCGCATTGAGGTTGGTGTAGTAGGGAATGTAGAAATTCAGGCCAAACGGGCTGTAGGTATGCTCCACGCCCGAGACGGGGCGCAGCGGCTTGACGTTATGCTCGGCCAGGCAGTCATACAGTGTCTCGCGCAGGTGGTCGGTTTCCTTGTCCGATTTCGGAGCGCCATAGAACAGGTCATGCGCGTAGGGCTTGCAGGCCTGCGGTGTGTGTTCGTAGTAATTGGCGTAACGGTCCTGCCGGTTGCGTGCGATATCGGCATCCGACAGCCACTGATGGGTCGCAGCCGTGGTGCTCCACAGGGATTTCCAGTCCGTATGCATGTGCGACAGGCGGGCGATGGCCACGCCATCCTCGCGCGTGCCATTGCCGCGCACGAGGCTGCCATGGCAGGCGAGTACCTGCACGTGGTCGTTATAGACCGAGCTCCTGACCGTGCCCCCCTCGAAACGGATGGCGGGCGAGGCCGTGGGCGCGCCTTGGTTTGCCGTGCGCACGATGGCCGCGCCAATGGCGGGCTGGCTGCAGTAATTGACCATGGGGCGGGGTGCATGCTGCGCGCAGGCGGCCATGGTGAGCGGAAGGCAGAGAGCAACAAGACGGCGCAACGGTTTTTTCCTTTTTGGTGGGGCGCGCAAACCCGTCATGCGGCGGGTTGTTCGGGCCGTATCATCAAGGGTCCATATAATGCAAAAAGAAGACGTGAAACTGTTTTTGCCTGATGGCTGCGATGTTTTTTTAAGGCAGCTACGCGCTGGCGTGCGGCATCACGTCGCATATTTCCTGCCACCGGGTTTGGGTGGCGTGAAAAACCATTTCACCAGCCTGAGGAAGCCACGGCGCCTGCGCCTTTTGGGCCTGCTACGTGCACAGGTGGGGTTATAGCGCAGGGTAATGCTGGCGTAGTCATAGACGATGCATACCGGCGTGGTGGAGCGGGCATAAAGGGCGTATGTCGCGCAATGGATCATGCTGCACACGTTATAGGCCCGCCCCTGCTGTTTGCCTGCGGGCGCGCCCGCGCCCAGAACCTCATAATCCTCAAGATCATGCAGCACGAGGTAATCGGGCTGCATGATGTGTGTAATGGTTTTTGTGCCAAGCCTGCCTGCAAGTTCATGAACGGGATCATCAAAAGCATGCAGGGTATAGCGCCCGGCATCGCCAATGTTCCGGTACAGGGCCGTGCCATCATATTCCAGTTTCAGCTGGATGATGTTGCAGATGTCGAGCAGGATGAAGGTGGTTCTGCCTTTGGGGTCGGTGG
Source organism: Komagataeibacter nataicola (assembly GCF_003207795.1). Lineage (GTDB taxonomy): Bacteria > Pseudomonadota > Alphaproteobacteria > Acetobacterales > Acetobacteraceae > Komagataeibacter > Komagataeibacter nataicola. The sequence goes on from NZ_NIRT01000014.1 coordinate 84,145, forward strand.
AGGAACATTCCAGCCATCGGTTGTTTGCCGATGTGCGCATGATGGTTCGGACATCATCAAATCTGTCGTAGTAAGACATGGATTCCTCCCCTGTTGTTTATAGGGCGGGGGGAGGCGGTACAATAATACAAATTTTCAATGCGGCCCTGTGCTTTTTTTCCTTTGTCGGGGCGTATCGTTGCGGGTGTGGGGGGCATTGGCCCGTCCGGGTACTAAGAGCAGCACCATAAGCAGCAGCACGATCGCGCCCGACCAGCCCCGCTCATGCGGGGCGGCAGGGGTGCCCATCAGAATGTAATGCTGCTGTGCAGGCCAAAAATGGCCTCGTTGCCCACGCGGCGGTTGTAGCTTACGCCATAATCCGGCACGCCGCCCGAGGGGTTCCACACGTAC
>NZ_NIRT01000015.1 GCF_003207795.1 Komagataeibacter nataicola
GCCACATCAACAGGCCTTACAGAAGACCGCACACGATCACACGTCAATATGGGTCAGAAAACTCTTGCATAACGGACGGTAACCACAGAAGATATCCGTCCTGACCAGAGACCGACGTCCCGTGCCATCGCAGCGAATTTCCCGGCATAACGATCCCCCTGCAGGTCATTATCAACGGCAACAACCAGTCGCGCTTCAGGCTGGGCGGCGACCTGCATCATGACCCGTTTCAGGTTCGCTTCGCTCTCTGGGCTCATGCCGCCACCCGTCGAGGTATAGAGCGTTCCTTTCTGGAAGCGATCGAGTGCTGCAAAGGATAATGCATCAATGGCCGCCTCGGTGACGACAAGGCGCGTCACGGGCGCTTCTCCCCCGTCAGCCCGGAAACCGAAGAGACGCTTGCCAACCCCGCCCGTCGAAAACCCCTTGTAATCCGGCCCCCGCATTTCCATGCCGGTGAACTGCCCGTCCACATCCCGGTGGCCAAACCAGGCGGTTCCGTGCGGGCCTTCCTTCAGCGCGCCCTGCTGTCCGGCAATCGCGACAATATGGTCGGGCAACCCACGGATCTCCGTCAGATAGCGCCATGCAGCCGTGCCCTGCCCGGGTGCGGTGCGACGGTTCCACAGTTCAGCGGGATCGCGCCGCGGTCTGTCACCCGCTCCCTTCGTACGCTCGACAACTTCGAGCGTCGGGCTCCTGCCGATCAGGGCGCGAAGTTCCTGCCTGACATGACCGAGGTTCTTCGAGGGATCGAGATACTGGACAAGCTTGAATACATCGCCCTTACCGTCGCCCTTGGGATCCCACCAGCCCTTGCCATCGTGATTGACAATAATGGCCTCACTGTCACGGCGAAATTTCAAGTTACGGGCGGAACGCTGCGCGGTGGCCTGCCGATCCAGCCGGAACCCGGCTTTTTCCAGCACAACGGCGCAGTTTACAGCATTGCGAAGCTCATCAAGTTCTCTTTTCTGTGCTTCTGGGGAAGACGTGTAAGCCATGAAAGACACTCCTTCACGAACAGCATAGGTTGTGTTTCAGACCGCTCCCGTATTTACAGTGAGTATTTGAGATGATCGTGCGGAAACACACGACGACCTCTGTATGGTTCGTCGAGATATTGCGTCCTGATGATCCGCGTTGAGGGTTTTATTCTGCGTGAACTGCAAAAGAATATAGGACGCACGAATGGCCGCAGTTTACGCGCGGCAGCAAACGGCATATGCCCGCGCCACTGCGCACGCATTACCGGAACCATGGATGAGCGGGCACTCACGACGCCAGATACTCCCTGTGGAGGATCCCGTCTGCGCCCACATCATGCGACTGACGAAAAAATAAGGTTCACGAGCCCGTATAAAGGTCGATGGAGAAACAGGAGAGACACAGTTCATCCCCGATGTGGACGGACGACCGGCGTTCCGGTGTCGGCCGACAGGCTTTCCCGATCGCCCGCGCCATCAGGTCTGACAGTCCTCACAAGTATTCATGACGAGAACTGGCGCGGCAGAAACCGCATTTTCTTCTCCCTGAACAGGCACAATGCTCCGGGTCGCTGACGACCCGGAACACCGAACGACCTAAAACGGGATTTCATCATCCACGTCCTGCGCGTTGGAAGTTGCGGCAGGAACGGGGCGCTGTGCAGCGCTCCGCGAGGGACGCTCTTCATCAAAACGTCCATCGCCCGTGCTTCGACCATTGGCCAGCACCTTCAGGTTTCCATCAAACCGATCAATGATGATCTCGGTCACATAACGGTCCTGTCCCTGCTGGTCGGTCCACTTGCGTGTCTCGAGATGGCCTTCGACATAGACCAGCGTTCCCTTCTGGCACCGACGTTCGATCACGGCTGAAAGGTGATCGTTGAAAGAGACGACACGGTGCCACTGGGTTTTTTCCCGGCGCTCACCGCTGGCGCGATCGGTCCAGGTTTCGCTTGTCGCCACGCCGAAGGATGCGATTTTGCCCTCCCCTTCCCTGCGTGCGGCAAGATCCGGATCCCTGCCCAGGTGACCGATGATGATGGCGCGATTGACTGACTGGCTCATGGTCTTGTTCCTTTTTTCCTTCCTGGTCGTCTCCGGCCCCTGCCGGATCTCTGACCTGGTGCGGTCGCGCGGAAGCGGGCCACAGGCGGCGGGCGCAACCCCTCGGGGCGGCAGTGGTGCGGAAGCCGCGCATGCGGCTTCACGGTGCCGTCCCGACCGCAGGCCCGGGGGTTGCGCCCGACGACGGCCGCTTCAGACCGCAAAAACCAGGTCAGAAACCCGGCAGGGGCCGAGGTCATGCTTTTTCCATCTGTATTTTTATTTCTGCTTTATTTTCTTATTTCGCTCATAATCGTATCATTTCTTCTTGTACAATTATGATAATCATCCTAGAATTTCCCTGTCGCTACATTGGGAGTTCATCATGGCCGTGATTACTGCGTCGGAAGGCCGCATCACCCTGAAGGCCGACTTTCATCCTGAACTGGCAATCCAGGCCCGACGTTACAGGGGACGTTTTCTCGGCAAGGAAATCGGCTGGTCCTTCCTCCCCGAACATGAGCCGGCGATCCGCCAGCTCTGCCAGACCCTGTATGGCGTGGATGGCACGCCAGATGCGTGGCATGACTGCTGCACCGTGCAGGTCGAAGTCGACGAGCAGGATATCCGGGCCCCCCTGTGGCGCCAGTTCAACGCCGATATTTACCTCGGTGGCCGTCACGTTGTGGGCGTTTTTGGTCCCCGTCAGGCAGTTCGCACCGGCAGGGGCATAAAATTCCTGCGCGGCCAGCCGCATTGCGCCATCCGGATCGGTGCTTACCACATGGAGGTACCCACTGGCAGCCTTCTGGAAATCCGTAAATATCCGCGTGCCGCACTGGCGTTCCTGGGCCGGTGCCTCGACGGGCATGGCTCCTGGCACATGGCCCAGGGCTAGAGCAGCCCGAGCTGCACGGTGGGCACGGGTGCATCCGCTGCCGTCACTGTTCCGCCATGCTTTGCCTGCAGACGGGCCAACTCCGCTTTCTCGCGCGCAACCTGTACCTCGCGGGCACGGGTCGTCCATGCCTCGACCAGCAGGTTTTCCCGGACGCGCTGCCCGATTTCCTTCTCTACATCCGACCAGACAAAAGTCGGGTCGCCCCAGCAGGGATATCGCGCAACCTGATCGAGGAAATCGCGCCGTGTGGCTGCATTGTCGAACCATGTCTGCGCGAAGCCGGTCCGATTATAATGCGCGATAAATCCGAACATATTGCTCAGCCGGTTATACAGGGCCGGGGTAAATTTTTCTGCAGGCATTCCGAGTGCGATGAACCGCAGGATCGCATTACCAAGCTTTGCCTTTTGCTGGGCCGTCGCCCATTGGGTGGGTTTCAGGACAACCGGGTCGAAAGGCGGGATCCGAAGCCGCTCGCACAGGATCGGCCCCGCCGTCATGACACTTGGCTCCGGCATCGATAGCCGTTATGAAAGCGGTTCACATCCGGCAGATCCGGATAATACCCCTCGCCCAGGCTCTCTTCACTCATCCTTTCCAGATAGCGCACTGCCACGGTCACGCAGCGCGCATTGGCGAGGCTGCGCAATACGACCAGATCCGAGCGGCCCCGCATATAACGGTCTTCCCAGAGACCGGTGACGGGGTTCTGCGCAGCCGCCCCCATCGTGCCGTTCAGAAAGCATTCCACGATCCACGGCCGGGTCCGATAGGGACGTCCTGAAACAGGGGCCGGAAGATCGAAGATGGTTCCACTGGCAATGGTCCCGACCCGGAGCGGGTTATTACCGCCCTGAAATGGAGACGTATAATACTGGCGGATCATGCCACGTCTCCTTTGCAGGACGCCATGTTTCCGGTTTCGGCTGCGGATCGTCCATGCAGGATCCGCGCGCCATCAGCGTCGTTATCGACCATGAGAACCCATCTGTCGGTCCCCAGGGCGCCAGTGCGGTAAGCCGCATCAAAGCCACGTGGCTTACGATCGCCCCGACGGATATGCACACTGATGGAAAACGAGCGCCCGGGATGCGCGCCGGCGGTCCTCTCACCGTAAAGCGTTACGGCAGTCGAGATTTCCGCGAGCGTCCGGGCTTCTGTCATCCCCCGTGCACCAAGGTGTTCCATCGGCAGCGCCTTAAGGATGGTGCAGCCGTCGGAACGGATGCGCACGGCGGGAGTGGCAATCAGGGCAAAGACTGGCATGATGAACTCCATCACTCAGCGCGCCCTTGCGGGCGCATATATTTTCAGGGTTGGGTTTCAGGCGGCAGAAGCCACGTCCTCGACGGACAGCCGACGTGTCGATGAGCTGAAAATGTATTGGGCCGCGGCTGAAGCAGCACTCGCTGCGGTGAAAATGGCGCGCTTGTCAGCCTTCAGCAGTGCCAGCCAGTTCCCGATGTAATCCGCATGGCGGACCGTCGGCTCGATCTGCAGTTCCGCGCACACGAAAGCTGATGTCATCTCTGCAACCAGTTCCTCGGCCGCGTAGGCATGGTCCCCAAACCGCCTGCCAAAGGTGCGCGCCAGTCGGCTTTCGGCCCCGGTCCAATGCCCGATCTCGTGAAAGACGGTTCGGTACCAGTCGATCTGGTTGAAATAGGACTGCTGGGGCGGAACCCGGATGAAGTCCGCATCCGGGGCATAAAATGCCTTGTCACCACCGATGCGAATGTCCGCCCCGGTTTCGGTCATCAGCGCTTCCGCGTGCGGCACGATTTCGCGTTCCGGCAACGGCGCGGTCGGCGCGACCATGCTCTCCGGCAGGTTCTCGCACTGGTCAACATTGAACACCGTAAACCGCTTTAGAAACGGGATCTGGCGTGGCTCGTCGGAACCCGCTTCCGATTTTGGCGTGAAACGGTCAGCATAAAACACCGTCGTTCCCTTCTCGCCTTTCCTGACATTGCCGCCCTGCGCATGCGCCTGACGGAACGTCAGCCATTTCTGGGTAGAAAACCCCTGCATCTCTACCGAACCCCACAGCATCAGGATGTTGATCCCGGAATAGGCCCGATCGGTCGCGGCATTACGCGGCAGGGCAATGCCGCATTTCGCGCGGCTCCACGGGCAGACCCACGGCACGGTTCCCGCTTCAAGTTCGCGGATGATGCGGTCAGTGACGGACTGGTGAATATCGGTACGTTCGGTTCTGGCCATGATCAGTCTCCAGAAAATGCAGACGCCGCCCCGAAGGGCGGTGCGGATGGGCAGCGGATGGCGAGAGTGGTGTCACCTGAGATCGATGATGCCCGTGCACGGATCGAGGAAGACGTCGGGCAGCAGGAGGAAAGTGACCATGGAGGCCGTCCAGAGGAGCACGATGGCGACGAATTTGGCGATTTCGACGACGGGGCGGGACGGCGGCGCGATGCGGTTCTGTGCCATTTCCAGATCCTTTTTTCGAGGGTTTCGACCCCTTCCGGCGACCGCAGGGCAGACTGGCGGGCAAGGGCGCCGCACAGCGGCGGCACCGGAGCCGCGCACAGATGGCGCAGCCATCGCGCACGGCGAGGAGCCACCCCTTGCGCGGCAGGCTGGACTGTGGTGCACGCCTCCTACCTTTACTGTTTCATTTATTTATATATTTTGTTTTTATTGTATTTTTATTCAGAGCAGGCCTTTCCAGATCCGCCATCCGGTCGTCCGGATCGGTTTTTTTGCGGGGATGCCAGATAGGGGCAACTGATCCGCGCAGGCGTGACATCAATCCACAAACGACTGCCCACAGTCGCCTCCAGTGCCTTGCGGATGGTGTCGGCAGAAAGAAATTCCGCGCCATCGTCACCGCCAAACGACGCGCGTTTGACATCGTACCAGTCGTCAGGACGTGTGCGCGGGTCCGCTTCGACAGCATAGGCGACAAGGTTCGCCTGACCCTCAGCGTCACTGAAGCCCGGATAACCATTCGACATCAGGTACACCCCATGATCGCCAACCAGCATGAGACCTGCCGGTATCTTCGCACGGTCGACATCCGCACCGGTCGGATGGCGCGACGACACGCCAGCCTTGAGAAAGGCCGGGTCAACAAGCTGATCATAGGTAGGGGAATGTTCGCTCGCGGCTTGCGCATGAGCAAGAAGACGCGCCACCAGGGCGTGGTCAAAATGAAGTTTCATTGCAGTATTCCTTCGTGTGATCCCCTTGCGAGGACACAAAAAAGGCGGAACACCGAAGTATCCCGCCTTAAGAAATAAGAACTGGCGCCTCTGGCCCGAGGGACGCCCGATGCCGTTGCCGGTCATTCATCTTCATCGTCATCAAAGAAACGAAGCGAGGCATCGACCGGGCCGTCCGCATCAAACAGGACGTAATCACAGTCGTGATTCCGGGCCAGGGCAAGAATGGCCCGCAGTGACCGCGACCCCGGCCAATCATGGGAGTATGGATCCAGCGGGACATGGACAAACCATCCGTGCGGGCCGGACAGGCAGGTCAGCCCAAAGGAGCCACCTGACCTTGCATATCTCTCAAGGTGTCCACGGTCCGACAGGGGGAGGTGGCCGGTGCTCAGGTCGAGGAATTTCCGGATCTGGAAAGGCGCTAACATCGGGTTTCTCCCTGCTGGAAGATGAGGCGGGTCAGACCGGCCCGGCGCTCTCGCCGAATGCACCAGCGGGCAGGACCCATTGTTCGGGGGATGTGAGGACACGGCCACGCCAGCGGCGGCAGAGCGCGCGGCGCACCCGATCCGGGTGCCGGCGCACGGGGCCGTAGACCGTGCCGCCACTGGCCAGCGTGCCGAGGTCCCGGTCGCGTCGGATGGTGCAGCCAAATGCGCGTTCCCACTCACACAGCCGGGCGAACCGATCCGGGTCCATGTGACGCAGCGTTGCAGCCTGATCGGCAGACATGAATACACATGCCAGGCAGGACAGACGGCCAAACCCGAGCTGATAGGGAAGCGGCGGAATCACGCCATGCCGACGCAGGATCTGCCAGACAGCCGCTTCACTCCAGGCATGTACCGGCCGCCAGTGATCGATATGCCGTCGGGCCCGACCATCACGACAGTCTGCCCGGTGCCGCTCAAAGACAGCGTAACGGGCACGGTTCGCGGATTCCGCCGCGCGTTCTCCGGTTACAAACAGGGTCCGGGCATGACTGAAGCGCGCCTGGTTCCGCAGGGCACCATCCGCAACCATGATCTTGGCGTATGGGGAACACCAGCGGACCGACAGGTTCGCCGAAACCTGCGGGAAGCGGCGTCGCGTATTGGGCGGCCCCTTGCCACCGACAGTGACCCGCCCTGTCGGGGTATCGAACCAGACCGGTGCGGTCGGCGCATTATCGCGCAGCATTTCCCGCACGATCCCACCCTGGCGCGCGGAGAAATACAGCCTGACGCCAAGGGCCGCAGCCAGATGCCGCCCGTAATCGGGCACATGCGGCCAGTCAAAAACGTCCCCGTCATCGTCCACAAGATGGTGCCACCACTCGATGCGCTGGGGCGCCACGCCCTTTTCGAGCAGGTGCAGCGTACTGGCGAGGGAATCCTTGCCAAAGGAACAGGCGACGATGACGTGATCATAACGCGCCAGATCAGGCATCTCTCCCTGCCCCGACACGACAGTTCCCTGGCGGGATGACAGGCTTGCGGTCGCCATGGACATTCTCCTTGTCTGAATGTCTTCTGGCGGTCCGACGGGGTATCGCGGGTCAAACGCGGCGCGTGCGCCGGCATCGCAGGCCCGCGGAGCGGGACAAGAGCCACCGTTTGAGGCGCGATGGCCCTTCGGGCATATTTTTTTCTGTTTCTTCCTGCTTTTCCTACGCGTCCGCGTTCAGGTATTCGTGCAGATACCGGCGTAGCACCATGCAGGCTGCATGGGTGTCCCGCTCACCGTCATCCGCAAGGACACGATCCATCACTCTGGCGAGAACGGCGGCTGCCTCTCGGCCCGGGCTGAAAACAAGGGAAAAACCAAACTGTCCCTGCAGCACGCCGGTCCCGGCATCGTGGACCATGGCCACGATCTCGCCATGGACGACTTCCTCGACCTCAAGGTCCACTTCCTGACCGTCAGGCAGAATGGTGGTCCGGATCCCGTCAGAGTCCACACTGTCGGGGACCGCATCGAGGACGATCCGCGCAGCCGCCTCGGCGTCCGTCGCCGTGACCCTGAAATCGCCGGCATCCGCTTCAAACAGGCGCTCAACCAGCGTGACACGAAAATCAGGCATTGCCGTCCTCCCTTACCAGGACAAATTCGCTCAGTGTCTTGGCTTCCCGCCATGGGCAGTGCCACACCATCACGTCCTTTCCGCAGATTTCGGCGACAGAGCCACGCTCTCTCAGCCGGGTCAGCTCGGCCGATGTGACTCTGGGAACCGCCGTGAAAGCGGAAAATTCGACCACTGCCGCCTCCACGCTCTCATAGGGTCCCCGCCATCGGCGGGCCGCTGGCGGATAGATTTCAGGCGTCCGGATCAGAACCCCACCATCCGGGTGGAAGCCCAGTTCAACCACATACCTGCCGATCAGACGCTTTTCCGTCATGTATTCATGGGTCATCACGGTTCTCCTTCGCCGACGCAAGTGAACGCGTAACCTGACGTTCCGGATAAGCCCGGTTGGGGCGCATCGCAGAATTTCGCGGTCGACGTCCTGCCAGAGGCCGTTGCTGGCTCACCGCCCGACGTCACCACTGGGGGCGACGGGCCGTGAGCCAGAGCCGTACGGCGGCAACAGCCTCGCTCAGCTGAAGCCTACAAACTCAACATGCGTCCTGAGGAATTCTTCAGGTGTCTGCGATGGCGGAGCCAGACTTTCGGCCCTGCCGTGCGGCACCTCATCCCCCTGATCTGCCGCCAGGTCTGTGGGCGTGTCAGTCACTTCATCGAGCTCAATGCCCGTCGCGGCAGGATCATCGGTTCCCGGGCCACCAGTCCGCGCATCGGCATCCGCGTCGTCTTCCAACTCGGTCTCGTCGTCATGCGCCAGGTCCCCATCATCGTCATCCGCTTCGGATGGCGGGGCGAGCGCTTCCGCGAAGGTGGCGTTCAGCGCTGCGACATCGACCTGGAAACGCGCGGCAGGATGCACCCAGATCCCCTGCCCGACATGGTCCATCAGGGCGCGGCGCATTTCCTTGCCGGTATTGCGCGGCAGGATGCCTTCGGCCTTTATGGCCTTCGTGATGCCGGACTTGCTGAGCGTTTTCAGGAAATCTTCATCCGCCATGGCAGGCAGATGGTCGTCCGCTTTCACGATATGGCCGACCAGGACACCCCAGTCGCCGCTATTCGTCGCGTTCTTTTCGCAGGACAGCACGGCTTTCAGCACGTCGACAGCAGCGCCACGCAGGACCGCCTCGTCCAGCGCCATCTCGCCATCCTGGAACAGTCCGGCGGCAGCCACGAGCCGCCGTGACGGACGGCGCTGCGGGTAGTGCGCGTTGGAATCCCCATCCACCCGGACATTCTGCGCGTTGAGGGCCGCGATCATCAGTCCGAGCAGGATCCATGGATCGGCAGAGCCCCGCATGCCATCCAATGCGGCATGCAGCGCCTGGGTGCGGAAACTGCCGATCATGTCAAAACCGCGCCCCGAGATATCGGGCCGTTCCCGTGGCCCTTCGGGCAGGGCTTCAATGACGGCGGACGGCGTCACGCGGCCTGCCGCCTCGCTGCCCGGCAGGACACACCAGCCCTCGCGAACCTTCAGGCGATGATCGAGCCAGAAGAATTTCGTGGCGCCCTCGCGCTGCCAGTAGATCCGCACCATGCCGGGTTCGAAAACCGGCTCGCCGTTCTCGTCGCTCTGGAGGATCAGTGCGTCTTCAGGCGTGTTCTGACCCAGCCACTGGCGCTGCGCCTTCTCGTAGGCGAAGCCGTCATCGGTATAACGGCCGTCCTTCCCGGCTTCACCGAACAGATCTTCCTGCCAGGCGATCCGGCAACTTTTTGCAATGGCGTCATCAAACGAGGCCTCGATTGCATAAAAACGGTCCTGCCGCAGGGCTGATGCAATCCGGTCCCAATCGGGGATGGCAGCGCCGGGTTCCCAATTTCCGTCGGGTAGTTGCTCGCCCTCATCTTCACAGGCTTCGACATCCTCGGGCGGCGACGAGCCAACCGGAAACCCGAAATGGCCCCAGACCTGTTCCTGCAGCGCGGTTGACGCAAGGGCGATGCTCGCCAGTTCACGATTGCCAGGACCTTTGCCCGCCTCGATCCACGCCAGAATCTCGGGCAGGATGGCAGACAGGCGACCGATCTGCTTCAGCTGCACCGGTGTGAGCATCAACGCCTTGCAGATCGCGGTGTCATTCCACTTTTTTTCCTCCCGGAGCCTGGCGACAACCCGCCACTGTTCAACCTGGGTCATGGGCTGACGGATCATGTTCTCCGATGCGGCACGCATCCGGTCCAGTTCCGCATCATCGCCTGCCACCGTCACCTGAATGGTTTTCAGGCCGGCCTTGACTGCGGCACGCCGGCGGCGATGCCCTGCAACGATCATCAGGCCGTCAGGAGTTTCGCGGACCAGAGGCGGGTGGATGATCCCGACGGCCTTGACGTTCAGCGCCAGCTGGCGCTCTTCCGCCTCGTTGGGCGCGGATTTCCGCGGGTTTTCGGGGTTATCGAGCAGGGTTTTCGGATCGACTTCGCGCAGTTCCATGGTTTTTACTCCGTGTTCTCAGGACGCCTTTCCTGATGCACTCCGGCGGCCAGCACCGGGCTGGCGGGGCAAGGGCGCCGCGCAGCGGCGGCACCGGACCCGCGCGCAGGCGGCGCAGACGCCGAGCACGGGGAGGCGCCACCCCTTGCGGCGCCTGGCCGGAGATGGCAGCCCTTCTCAGGCTGCCGCCTCTTCTTCCTTCTCCCTGTCCTCGGTGTCGTCATGCGCCGGGTCTTCATCGGTCGCGGTCGCCGCCAGATCGTCTTCCAGCGCTTTCAGCTCCGCGCGCTTTTCATCAAGCATCGCCTGTTCCGCGAACGGCAGGCCCAGACGGGCGCGGTATGATGGCAGGCGACGCTGCGCTTCCTCCCGCATCCGGATTGCGTCACGGAGCGCGTCATCGATCCGAAGCAGCGCATGTTCAAGGCGCGAGGTCAGCCCAAGGCCCTTCGTGTCGTCCTCGATGGCGATCTCAATGCGACCCGAGCGTGCTTCCACAAACAGCGTCACGTCGACCGCGCGCTTTTCGTAGTACACGCGACGGCCAGGCCCAGCTTCGCACATGACGGCGAACCCACCGATGCGTCCAAGGTTCCAGACCCCTGCCTCACCGTTCTTTGCCGCCAGGCGGACCTGGGACAGGAGCCATGATCCGGCCTTCTCGCGCTCGCTGACGTCTCCCTTGTCCCTGCGCAATACGAACGCATCCCCCTTCGTGGGCTGACGGCTGGCAATATCCGCCTCGATAAGCGGGATCTGGCGCTCCGCGCCCGCAATCTCACGCTCGGCCCGGTCGATGGCACGTTTTACGGCGAACTGGTCGTCATAATGGGCGGCCGCCAGTCTCTCGAGCCGCGCAAGATCGGCCTCCAGCCCGGCTTTGTGCATCAGCCGGGCATCGCCCGAGGCAAGCGCCTTGGCCATGGCGAACTGGTTTCCCCCTTCCCCGCCAATGTCCTCGATCCGCCGGATGGAACGGTCACCTGACATCGCAAGTCCAATAAAGCGCTGCTTGCGTTCGAGGAGCTGCCAGTTGGTCGCGTCAACGGAACCCTGCTGGGCGTAGGCGTAGAGTTCGATTTCCGCGTGCTGGTTGCCCTGCCGCTCGATGCGTCCCTCGCGCTGGATGATGTCGGAGACCAGCCACGGCACGTCGAGATGGTGCAGGGCCTTGAGGCGCTGCTGGGCGTTGACGCCGGTGCCCATGGTCGCCGTCGAGCCGATCAGGATCCGCTTGCGGCCGGCATTGAGATCACCGAACAGCTTCTGCTTCGCCGCACTCTTCCTGTAGTGCTGCATGAACGCGATTTCCGCGCGCGGCACGCCCAGGCGGATCAGTTCATCGCGGATCCACGTATAGGCGGAAAAACCGCGTGTCTCCATCGCGCTCTCGGTGCCCAGATCCGAAAAGATCATCTGCACCGCCCCCGGCAGGTCGTACGGCCGACCGGTTTCAGGATCGCTGTAACGGCTTTCCGATGTCTCCTGCCAGATCCGGAACACGTTCCCGATCATCAGGTTCAGCTTCGATGTATCGTCATTCGCGGCGAGAGGGGCGACGAAGCGCAGGTCGATCGCGGCATGACGGGCATCCGTGATGACGGACAGGAGGATGTCGTCGCCCTTCTGGGGACGCCCCTGGCGCGCTTCGATGGCGTTGATGCGGGCCGCCAGCGTCTTCTGGTAGGCCCTGAAGTTATCGTTTGTCGGCGCGACAATAATCTCGCGACGTCCGCCTCGGATCGCTGGCAGAGTCACGTACTGGCGCAGGTCATCGTGCTGCACGACGTCCGCGAAGTCGCGATACATCGCCATGAGGTCGGCGACGTTGACGAACTCGGTGAAGCGCGTGACCGGCTTGTAAAGCCCGCTTGGCTGCAGTTCCAGTTCGGTACGGGTCTCGCCGAAATTGGCTGCCCAGGCATCGAATTCATGCAGGTAGCGCTTCTGCAGCGCCTCAAGATCCATATAGCGGCTGACCGTCCACATCTCGGCGAGCGTATTGGTGATCGGGGAACCGGACGCCATGATCAGCGGACGTTCCGGATTTTTTGCCGCCAGATAGCGCGTCTTCACGAAGAGATCCCAGGCCCGCTGCGAGCCGTTCGGATCGACCCCCTTGAGGTCGGACTGGTTGGTTGCAAAACTCAGCTTCCGGAACTGCTGCGCTTCATCGACGAGGATCTGGTCGATACCGATCTCGCCCAGATGCACGAGATCGTCCTTGCGAGCGGAAAGGCCTTCCAGCTTCGCCTGCATCTTCTCCTTCATGCTCTCGACCCGCTTGCGCGACAGACGGTCTGACGCGTCGACGCTTTCCAGCACTTCCTCGTAAGACGCGATCTGCGCCTCGATCATCTGGCGCTCGAAATTCCCCTCCACCGGGATGAACCGGAACGCATCATGCGTGATGATGATCGCATCCCAGTTTCCGGTCGCGGCCCGCGCGAGGAACCGCTGGCGCTTTGCCTTCACGAAGTTCGTCTCGTCGGCGACGAGGATCCGTGCGGTCGGGTAGAGCATGAGGAATTCGCGAGCCATCTGGGCGAGGCAGTGACCGGGGACGGCGATCATCGCCTTGCTGATCAGGCCAAGCCGCTTCTGCTCCATGACAGCCGCAACCATCGAGAACGTCTTTCCGGAGCCGACCGCGTGCGCGATATACGTGCCGCCCGCGGCGATGATCCGCCAGATGACCCGTTTCTGGTGGGGGCGCAGGCTGATCGTGGTGCTTGCACCGGGCAGGCGCAGATGGGAGCCATCAAACGCGCGTGCAACCAGGTTGTTGTAAGTATCATTGTACAGCCGGACCAGCCGCTCGGCCCGATCGCCATCCTGCCAGACCCATGTCTCGAACGCACGCCTGATCGCTGCCAGTTTTTCCTTTGCGGCTTCCGTCTCCTGTGTGTTCAGTTCGCGGTGCTCATTGCCATCGCCATCACGCCAGACATCCCATATTTTTGGCGATGCCTGCGTCAGGGCATCTTCCAGCAGTTCGCCGGCATGTCGCCGTTCCGTCCCCCAGACTGACGTAGCCTCGGCCTTGCCCATGAACGCCCGTTTCTCCACGGTCCAGCAGGCGACCGCGGGCGCGTGATAGATGATCGTCTCGACCCCGAGCACCTCGGCGGTAAAGGCAATAATGTCACTGACCGGCAACCACGGAGCCCCGAGGCGCGCGGTGATTTCCGAAGGACGCAGATCGGCTGGCTGGACGGCTTCCAGCGCCGTGACGCTCCGGGCGTAGCGTCCATCGATCCGGGCTGCATCGCGTGCCTCTTCCAGCTTGGTACGCACTGGGCCGGAGAGCATTTCGTCAGCCGTGACCCAGACATCGCGACCGTCCACGCTCCGTACCGGATCGAGATACACCGCATCCCCCAGTGCGGCTGCGACCTCAGCTTCGGACTGTCCCATGAGTTCCGCGATCCGCGGCATTTCCACGCCGCCTGTTTCATGCAGGCAGACAGCCAGGGCGTCGTGGGCGGAATGGATCTCGGGTTCGACAGGCGCATGAATGACCCGTTCCGAGAAAATCGGTCCCATCCGGCCCTTCTGTGTCGCCTCGTCATATTCCTCGACGGACGAAACCAGCCAGACATCGGGATCATCGTAAAATGGCATCAGGTTTGGCCGCCGCTGGGTTTCGTTCTCGACCCCGGTTTCCGGGTCGATCCTGACCGTCACGTTCATCAGGTTGATCGGTCCGAACTGTCGGACAAAGCTGAAATAGGCACGCTTCAGGTCGCCCTGCAGGCGTCCATGGGGCAGGTTCTCCATCTGCGCCCGCAGAACCGCGCGTGCTGCATCCCGGACGGGTATCAGTGCGGTAATGATCCGGGCATGCTTCTGGAAAAGGCCGTCCTTCTGATCCCCCTTCCTGATGGCGACCGTAGCGGCCTGGCCGTCGCATATCTGTTGCAGGACACCTTTCGTGACGAAGTAGGATCCCTCTTTCAGCTGGGCGCCATCGGCAGCCGTGCCGATCAGGATACCGGATCCCGTCGGCCGGACGATGCGCTGGTCCAGGGGTTCCGGAAACCGCACGTCCTGCCCGATCCGGTCCAAAGCGTCGGGCAACATCACATCGAGCCTGAGGCCGACAGGCGCGTCGCATGTGTAATCGGGACCGAACTGGGTAGTGGTCCAGCCGTGACGGCCAAGCACCTGCTCCGGATGGTCGAGGAAATAGCGGTTAACAAGGAGAGGGCCGTTGCCCTGGTCGCTGTTCACAAGAGCGCTGGTTTCCAGCCAGGCCTTATCATCGGCCATGTCGCCGATCATGCGCTTTCGAAACACCAGCACGTCCACCACGACGTCCGTGCCGGCGTCATCGCGCATGGCTCCGGCCGGAAGACGGACCGCCCCCACGAGGTCAGCCATTTTAGCGATGGTCCGACGCGCGGTGCTGTCCGTCTTGTCCAGCGTATGGCGGGATGTCACGAAGATTGCAATGCCGCCCGGGCGGAGTGCTTCGATGGATCGGGCGATGAAAAAGTCATGCAGGCTCAGGCCAAGCCGCCCCAGACCTTCGGGGGCCCGCACGGTGCGATTGGAAAAGGGTGGATTACCGATTGCAAGGTCGTACCCGGTTGCGAGCTTCGCTGTCGTGAAATCCTCGCTGCGGATCCACTGGTTCGGATAGAGCCTGCGCGCAATCCTTGCTGTGATCGGATCATTCTCGATCCCGGTAAAGGCGATGCGTCCCTCGAGCTTTTCCGGTCGGGCCGCGATAAAAAGACCGGTGCCACACCCGGGTTCGAGCACGGAACCGCCTCTGAATCCCATCCGCAACACTTTACTCCAGAGTGCGTGCACGATCAGTTCAGGGGTGAAGTGCGCATATTGTGTTGCGCGCTTCAGTCCTGCCCTCTCAATGTCTGTTGTGGAGGCATGGATCGCCTCGCCAATTTCTTCCCAGCCTGGACGGGCACTATCGCTTCCAGATGGGAACAGGTTGTTCGCCAGTTCTCCTGCTCCAAAGCCGATGAAGCGTGACAGGACGATCTGTTCGGGGGACGATGCGTTTCGGTCAGCTTCTTCGATCTCCTTGAGCAGTGCGATTGCCAGCGCATTGTCACGGGCTCGCTGTTTCCAGGTGGCTGCGAGGCTTCGGTCGGTAACCATATGAAAGTCGATCTGGGGAAGGGCCATCGCGGCCGGTGTGGCGGGCGAGGCAAGGGATGAACCGTCTTCACCTTCAAGTTCGCCCCAGAAAAGGTCGTTCTGGGTATCTGCGAGAGCGGTTGTACCGAAGAGGTTGAGCTGGAACGACATGGCCGTGCTCCGTACAAACGCCGGCACCCGGCACTGCTTCTGCAGGCCGGGATGGTTCCGGGGTCAGGTTTTCGGGATGTCAGGAACGGGCGTGCTAACCAGGTTGTGCTGCCTGATTACTCTTTCCTTCAGCTCTCGTTGCCAGCGGGTCGGGCGGTGCGGGGCAAGGGTGCCGCGTAGCGGCAGCACCGGACCCGCGCGCAGGCGACGCAGACGCCGAGCACGGGGAGGAGCAGCCCCTTGCGGCGTGCTGACCGATCTGGTGTTTTACATACTGGTTTATATTTCTATTATGATATTTTTATTTCTTTTATTCTTGTTCCAGCAGCTTTGGAATTCTCGGATCTAAATCGTATCCCTAAATGGGTGTTTCTCGATTGTAGCAGATGCAGACATTGCGACGTTAATTCAATGTCTAATAAGCTGCTTCTGCAAGGGGGGGAATGTTGCTGCTTAGATACCGAAAGGTAACGCGTCTTAGCGCGAACTGAAGATGGAATGCAAGGAAGGCAGACTTATCCCCAACGGTCAAGTTAGAAGGTTATTTTTAAACTGTTAAAAAGTTAAAGGCTGAAATGTGCGTTTAATATCATTTGGTTAGGGGCTATTTCTGTGCGCGATGTTCCGATAAGACGTGCGCGATATTCCGAATGAGAATCGCGTTCCTGTGAATAACGGGAGTAATCATCGTCGACAGGGCAGAAGGCATACTTTGCGACCGTCAAGAACAACTGCAACAGGCCTCCAATTCTTGGGAATGGATATAGGGAAGAGAAAACTTCGGAATATCGCGCACGCCGGAAAAGGCATTAGGCCAGACATTCGGAATATCGCGCACATTAACGATCTTCACCTTGCTAATTCGGTTATCAAGTTCATGCCGATAGTTGTCCAAGGTGTTTATGAGGCTCAGTCTTTGCCCAAACGCCATGAATTCGGAACATCGCGCACGTTTAAGGTAGGTCCCTAGCGTTCGGACGTCTATGCGTTTGATTCCTTGGGCGATGACAAGTTATGGCATCCGATAACCAGCAGGCTTGGTATCTTGGGTATTTTGCGCTTTACAGCCGCCTAGGAAAACAAACGCGACAGCGTCTCATGGTTCGGAACATCGCGCACATGTCCTGCTCATGTTTTATCGCTAAGATTGTGATTCTCGATGTTCAAAAATCACTACGGGACGCCCTCCCCTTGGACCTACTTCGAGAGATAGTTGATAATCGGGGATAACGTCATCGCCTATAATTTTGAGAAGATCTCTTTTGAAAAATCGTAATTCGCGTGTAGTACCGATTTTCTTGGCAAGTTTATCTAGACTAATTTTCCATATTTCTTGGTTACCAAGATGCTTTCGTCCGATCTCATAAATACGGCGACCCAAGCCACTATCGAGACTAAAATAAGTGGGGTTAATTGTCAGCACCCTGCGTTCCTTGACGAGGGCACGAAACATCCAGTCATTGAGCGTAATTTCAATGGCTGCCATAATTTTACGGCCGGTCGATGTTTTCCGCTCGACTACGCGCCATGTCTCTATCCAGCCAAACCCGCGCCGGTCGCGTTCGTCTGCGGATTCGATTGTTGTCATGATGTTCGTAGATCTCAGACGATGAAGCGCATCGAGCAAAAGGTCATAGCTGCGCTTACCTGTTCCTCGACCCGTGACGCGCAGGAGATCATGCGCAGCGAAGCGGACTGTATGGTCGACAGTCATTCCGCGCTCAATGCGTTCATTGATAAGGGAGACTACATAAAGAAGTATGTCCTTATCCCAAATCGTCGCAAGCCCTTTTGGGCCAGGTTCTATGGTAATTTGTATTTTCCCGTCGTCATATACCAGAGGCTCCATGCGCGGTTGCTTCTGGATGCTGAAGAACGGATATTCCATAAGGGCTCTGTCATCCTTTAACGGAGCCCCTATTAGGGAGTCGACAAACAGGTCAGCTTCGTTGCTAGCCATTATCTACCCCAGCCTTGCCTTTTGTGCGCGATGTTCCGAATGCAAACAAACCGGTTAATACAGCCAGGGTCAATGATTCTCTCGTCAGTGTTACGTATTTTCATCACCCAGCACCTGATCAATCTCGGCCCGGAGTCTTCGCAAGCGTTCACGGTCTTCCGAATTAAGCGGGAGTTGTTGGGCACGGACTTCACTTAGACGCTGGGCCATCCTGTCTACGGATGTAAACGTAAATCCGGAAGGTTTGCGGGTCGGTGCGGATTCCGGCCGTTCGAGGTCAGCTCGACCCAGTCGAATAGCTTTTACTGTGAGTTGTCCGGTTCTGGCTTGTTCAATGAGCTCTTGTCGTCTCACAGGATCCGGGACTCGTGCGAGTTCCACAAGGGTATTTCGTGCCACACCTCGTTCTGACGTCAACTCCTCAAGGATATCGGTTGGGAGCGTCAGGATCTTCAGGATAGAGCTAATTTCGCCGCGACTTTTTCCAAGAACTTCACCTGCCTGGCTCTGGTTCCAGCCTCTTTTTTCAATCAGTCGTTGGATACCGGTTGCTTCTTCCAGAGGGTTTAGGTCCACTCTCTGAAGGTTCTCAATGAGCGCTGCGACTTCAGCATCACCATCGTGTTCAATTGCGAGCATGCTGGACCAGCCAGCATGTTGCGCTGCTCGCCAACGGCGTTCGCCCGCGACTATGACCCACCGTTTGTCGGATTGTGAGTTCGTGACACGACGTACAAGAATGGGCTGAAGCTGTCCTTCAGCGACCATTGTTTCTGCCAGTGCGGCGATACTCTCGTCGTCGAAACTTTTTCGTGGTTGGTCCGGATCTGGCGCGACTTCCGTCAAAGGAACTTCGAATGTATGTCGAAATTTGCCGTCCTGGCGAACGAAACTGTTGCTGGCGTCGTCAATGAGACCAGCGGCTACGCCGAGAATAGGAGACGGGGCTTTTGTTTTGCGTCGGGTTGCCATCACGCATTACCTTCGGGCTGTTCGATATCTGCAAGCGGAAAATCTGTCTTCGTTTGGAGTGCTTGTGCCAGCCGAAGGTATGGTGCCGTTGCGGCCGCTGAAGAAGAGGACTCCAACGCAATCCTGCCTGCGCGTGCAGCATGACCGTACACAGCGCTTGATGGCACGGGTTCCAGAACTGGGGCGCGATCCTTCATCATGGAACATAAGTGTTGAAGGACTTCACGGTCCACAGATTTGCGTGCGTTATATTGGGTCGGTAAAATACCAAGGAGTCGAAGCCCCGGATTCAGACGACGCTGGATCTTGCCGATTGTGCCGATAATCAGGCCAACGCCCATTGTGTCGTAAGGCTCGGTTCTTACAGGGACAATTGCATCGTCGGCAGCAGCAAGGCTCATCCATGTAAGCATGCCGAGATTGGGAGGTGCATCGATTACGATCCAGTCGTAGTCCTCACGGACAGGATCAATGGCTTCCCGTAACGCGGCGTCAAAACCGGGCTCTCTCCGGCCGTCCGTTTCGGCTAGGTCAATATGGCTGGCGATGAAATCGAAGGGCAGTTCGCGTCCGTCTGGTAGTGTACCTGCCGCAACCACGATTTCAGAGAGAGGTTTCCCACCGAGAATGAGGTGGGCTGTCGTTTTGCCCTGATGATAAAGTTCAACACTGGCGCCGGCGAGTATTCCGGCGGTAGCTGTTGCTTGGGGATCCATATCAATGAGAAGAACGCGTCCTCCCAGTGATGACAACGCGTATGCAAGATTGAGCGAAGAAGTTGTTTTCCCAACGCCGCCTTTTTGGTTTGCCAGCACGAGTATTCTTGCAGAATCTTGAACTGCGCCAGCCATATTACGTATCACCTCGGCCACATCATCCGGGATCGGTTCTTTATCGTTTTCCCAGCGGCTAATCTTGGGTTTATCATAGCTTCGGCCAAGTCTGCGGTTGAGTTCATCTTTGATGTCGGCCTGACTTAATCGCAAAGTCAGTCGGCTATTTCGAAATGTCTGACCGTTCATTATGGCTTCCCCAAACAGACTTTTGATGCGTAAAATAGCATCAACATCAACGATGATGGTTGATGTTGATTGTTATCAGTCTTTCTTGTCAAGGAAAAAATCGACGGCATATGGGCTGATATGAAGCCCTAAGTTGGTCTTCGAGAGATACGATCAATGTGTGTCTGCTCTCGTCGAAGATCTAATCCGACCCAGGAGCGGCATGACTGAAGCGGCAACTTAGGACTATGTTATAGATTACTTGTGTCTTGAATGAGGCTTTGTCAAAGCAGACGAATCACTAAAAACGGGGCATAAATCAGCCCAGGAGATAGCGATCAAACATATCATGGAGGATGATATTCTGCTGTGCGACGTGTTGCGACAGTCTTCTGGTTCTAGTTTATCCTCATGCCCAATGTTCGGACGTCAGAACATTCTCAAAGGAAATTTGTGAGGTCATTGTTGGATGGGAATAATACATCCTATTGCAAAATGCGGGAACTTCAGGGCATTTGAGCATATGCTGATGTTCGGACGTCAGAACATTAGAAGGTGCGTACCGGATTTTTATGAGCAATGGTTCTGGACGTCGTTGGTCATCGAGATCGTAGTCGCCTCCTTGATCGCACTCCCACCAAGTTCAGGAAACCTATCGAACATGAATTCACCCTGACTGGGGACTTGCATAATGCACCGTTTTTCCTCATCGTCTACTGTGAGCGATCGCAAGGCGTGCTATGTCGATGAGGGGGCTGCAACCAATTCCACTGTCTTCATGTGGTCGGCGTTTCATCTGAAAGATCGCCATGGAATGCAACTGCTGCGGCGATACGTTCGCTGGACATGGTAAGACTGAGCACTTCCGCACCTTGGCGGGACTAGCCTATGACAGCAAGATGGATCGCAGCATCGGGATTGACCAGGATGCTGCATAGCTTCCTGTAGTCGCGTGGGCTCATGCCGGTTTCCCTGCGAAACATATGTGCAAAATGGCTCGCACTCTCATAGCCACTGGTCAGGGCGATTTCGATGATGGACCTGTTGGTCTGTGATAAAAGGTCCTTTGCATGTTCCACGCGCCGCCAGATAAACCAGCGTGATGGGCTTTGCCCCATGGTGTTGTGAAATGACCGACTGAAATGAAACCGGCTCATCCCGCACAATCCGGCCAGAAAATCGAGGTCGAACGGTTCGGCGAGATGGGCCTCCATATGATCCAGTGCCTTGCGCAGCTTCCACGCTGGCAGTTGTGCGGGTTTGGGCGTAGGCGAAGGCTGTGTCTGTGCATAATGACGCAGAAGATGGACGGTCAGACTTTCCAGAAGTCCGTTCACAAATAGAGAACTTGCCGAATGAGACGTCTGGATCTCAGCCGTCAGGCCTGCCAGAACGCCAGATATGAATGCATCCTGAACACCGGAAATGTCGCGCATAGAGAGCCGTGATGGATTGAGCCCTAACGATCGGGCAGCGCGGTTCACCAGAGTGAGTCCCAGATAAAGATGAAGGACCTCAAACGGATGGTCCGGATCAGCCTGCCAGCGCATGAGGTAAGGCGCATTGGTCTGTGTCAGGAAAAATGATCCGGACCCGGCCTGACTTTTCGTCCATTCACCGGTCAGTTCGCATTCCTCGATCTGCGCTTCTCCTGAGATGATCCAGACCAGCAAAGGTTCGGCCACGGCCGGGACCAGCACTTCATCTTCGTGTTGCGGTCGGCGGAATAGCTGCGCCTCGGCCTCTTTCCATGCCCCTCCCTGGCTTTGCCCGATTTTCTGGCCCGGAATACGGCCCTCCAGGGCATAACTGGCGGCATGCAGCGAAGAACGATGCGGGTGAAGCATCCGGGTTACCTTTCAGTCGTGCCGTGAATTGTCCCGATCAACTCACAAAATCGCAAAATCACAATGATTTAAGCAAGAGGACGACAGAAACCATCTGCCCTGATCTTTACCTGTTTTCTTGACCTTTTTTAAACGGGATAGGTGAAGATTATCATGAGTATCAGAGGTAAGATCGCCCTTGTTACTGGAGCCTCCAGCGGGATAGGAGCTGCAACAGCACGCAAACTTGCGACAGAGGGTGCAATAGTCGGTCTGGCAGCACGGCGCAAGGACCGTCTGGACGCGCTGGCGACGGAAATCAACGGGACAGGGGGCAAAGCCGTTGCCCTTCCAACCGACGTTACGGATCTGAAGTCATGTAAGGCTGCAGCAGATGCCCTCATCGCCCGTTTCGGCAGGATTGATGTGCTGGTGAACAATGCGGGCCTGATGCCTCTGTCTGATGTTGACAGCCTGAAAGTGGACGAATGGCAGCGTATGGTGGACGTAAACGTGTCCGGTGTTCTCAATGCAACGGCGGCGGTTCTTCCACAAATGATCGCACAGCATTCGGGCCATATCTTCAACATGTCCTCGATTGCGGGCCGCAAAGTCTTTACCGGCCTGGCCGTCTATTGCGCCACCAAGGCCGCCGTTGCGGCGTTTTCCGATGGGTTCAGGATGGAGATCGGGCCAAAGCACAATATCCGCGTCACCTGCATTCAACCGGGTGCCGTGAAGTCGGAACTGTACGAGCAGATTACCGATCCCACTTACCGCAGGCAGATGGATGACCTGGCGGCTTCCATGACCTATCTGGAAGGCGAGGACATTGCTGACACGATCCTGTTTGCGCTGAACGCACCATCCCGAATGGATGTCGCAGAACTCTTCCTTCTGCCCACCGAACAGGGATGGTGAGGATCGAAATCATGAAAGAACTCTGGCGAGAGCAATTTCTTTCAGAACATTAAAGTTCAAGATCGGACAGCCCCGGGTGATCGTCCGGTCGTCTTCCCGCGGGCCAATGGAACAGTCGCTCTCCAGCCTCTATCGGCAGGTCATTGATTGATGCGACCCGGCAGCGCATAAGCCCGGCGGTATCGAATTCCCACAGTTCATTGCCGTAAGACCGAAACCATTGGCCCGCATCATCATGCCATTCATAGGCAAAACGGACAGCCATGCGGTTATTGCGGAAACCCCAGAGCTCCTTGATCAGGCGGTATTCGTGCTCCACGTTCCATTTGCGTGTCAGGAACGCCACGATCTCATCGCGCCCACGGATGAATTCCACCCGGTTGCGCCACTGGCTATCCATTGTATAGGCCTGCGTTACCTGTTCCGGATTCCGGGAATTCCAGGCATCTTCAGCAAGCCGGACCTTGCGTGTCGCACTTTCAATATCAAAAGGCGGGAATGGCGGTCGTGACATGGATAAGCTCCGTGTGGTGTAGCAGTCATGGTTGTCGCAGCATTGTGTTTCCTTCACGACACTGACGAACTGACAGTCATCCCTCGTTTCAGGGCATGACCAGATCCATT
Organism: Komagataeibacter nataicola; assembly: GCF_003207795.1. GTDB lineage: Bacteria > Pseudomonadota > Alphaproteobacteria > Acetobacterales > Acetobacteraceae > Komagataeibacter > Komagataeibacter nataicola. The sequence continues at coordinate 23,206 of NZ_NIRT01000015.1, forward strand.
GCCTTTGTCCTTTATCCGGATTTTCAGATGCCTGATGCGGCAGGTTCCGCCACAGGCTTCAGAATTGCAGGACGTGTGCTTGAGCAGGGTTAAAAGTGATGGTGAACATGATAGCCCTGCACAGGGTAGAAGATGCCTGTGACATCCCCATCGTATCCTTAGCTCTCATGCCCGAGCCGGTGGCCAGGTCGAAACCCATGGGACCGGGCCTGCCATGCGATCAGGAAGCCGACCGCGACAAGCCCCATCACCGCCCAGGGGAACGATGCCGGCCCCCATGTGTCGAGCAGCACGCCGCCCAGAAGGCCCCCACCGGCTATGGCGCTGTTCCACGCCACCACATTCATCGACAGCGCGACATCCGCGCCATCGCCGGCCGCATCGGCGAGCGCGGTCTGGAGCAATGTTGCGGCGCCACCGAATGTCAGCCCCCATATCGTGACACCGATCATAATCACCGCAGGCGACGCTGATCCGATGGCGAAAGCCGCTGCCACGACTGCGAATATGGCCAGACTGAGCAGGACGGACAGGCGCAGGGCATGGTCGACCATGCGGCTGGTCAGCCAGATGCCAACCAGGGCGGCGACCCCGAACAGCAGCAGGATACGATCCGCCTGCCCCGCCAGTCCGGCTGGTGTCACGAACGGCACGATGTAGGTATAGAGCACATTGTGCGCGAGCATCCACGCCATCACCACGCCCAGAACCGACCGCACGCCGGGCGTGTACAAAACATGACGGAACGGCAAACGCTCGTCATGCGCGGCACCCGGAAAATCAGGAACCTTCGCCAGCACCCATGCGATCAGCAGTATGGTCAGGCCCGACATGATCCAGAAGGCCAGACGCCAGCCGACGGCAGCGCCCAGCCATGTCCCGGCGGGCACCCCCAGCGACAGTGCAATCGGCGTGCCGACCATGGCAATCGCCAGGGCACGGCCCTGCTGGGCGCGCGTCACCATCCGGCGTGCGTAACCAGCCAGCAACGCCCAGGCGAGACCCGCCGCCGCACCCGCTCCGTACCGGGCCACGAGGGTCGCGCCATAATGCGCCGAAAACGCAGTGATGGAATTGAACACCACGAAGCCGATGATCGCCAGCAGCAGGACCCTTCTGCGCCGCCATCGCTGCGTGGCGAGTGTCAGCGGGATCGCCGCACTCAGTGAGCCTATGGCATAAGCCGTCACCATCTGCCCTGCCAGCGCAGGGGAAATATGCAGACCCGCGCCGATCTGAGGCAACAGACCGGCGGGCAGGGTTTCGGTCATGATGCAGATGAAGCCGGTCATGGCCAGCGCGAGCAGGCCTGCGACAGGCAGGCGCTCATCGGGTTTTGTCGTGGGTACTGTGATGGTCGGGGTCATGGGTCGCTCATATGTGGATCGGACGATACACATATAGAGACATAGCAGCCTTGGCAATTACTTCTGGATCACTTAATATGGAAGTCTTTCGGAAGGAACGATGACATGGCGCGGACTGGACGTCCTCGTGAGTTTGACCGCGACAGGGCGATTGACGCCGCCACAGCGCTCTTCTGGGCGCAGGGCTATGAACCGACCTCCCTGACCCAGCTCAAGTCCTGCATGGGTAATATCTCGCCTGCGAGCTTCTATGCCGCGTTCGGCTCGAAGGAAGCCCTGTTCCGCGAAGTTGTGCAACGATACCTGGAGACCTACGGACAGGTTATGGCGCCCTTATGGGACGAGAGCCTGTCCCCGCGTGAGGCCATTGAACAGACGTTGCGCGGTTCGGCGCGCATGCAGGCCGCCCGCACACATCCGGCCGGGTGTCTGGTCGTCTGTGGCGCCAGTAACTGCTCACCTGAAAACGAACCCGTCCAGGCGCTCCTCGCGGCGGAACGACAGCGCACGCGCACCGGCATCAGAGCCTGCGTGGAACGCGCCATCGCTAATGGCGAATTGAAAGCGTCCCCGGCGACAGATGTCCTGCCCGACATTTTCGCGACTTTTTTCCACGGCATGACATGCGAAGCCCGGGACGGGGTAACCTCCGACACTCTGGATGCGGCCGTCACGTCGTTGCTGACGTTATGGGATATCAACGCGGTGAAACGGGGAACAGCAAAGCGGTCCAAAAAACGCTGACGGGTTGACGGTGGCGAGACGATCCGGACCCGGCACAAAATTCCATATCGGTCGATCCACAAATCCTTGACCCTGCTTCGTGTCTCTATTATGGATCGGTCGATATGGAAATGGTATCTTCGGAACCTGACGCCATGCCTCTTCAGGGAAGCTGATCATGAGCACATCAAAAATCGCCCTCGTCACGGGCGCCAATCGTGGCATCGGCTACAGTATTGCGAAGCATCTGACAGCCTCCGGCATCAGCGTGATCGGCACTTATCACGCCAACGAAGATGAGGCGAAGGCTGCCGAAACCGCCCTCAGTCAGGAGGGCGCAAAGCTGCGCATGCTGCAACTGGACATCGCGAACCATGCGTCGTTCACGGATTTTGCTCAGCAGGTCAAAGCCCTTCTCGCAAGCGAGTTCGGGCAGGGGGGATTGAATTATGTTGTTCAGAACGCCGGCAACATCATCCACACGCGCTTCGACGCCGCAACGTCCGAACAGCTCGACAATCAGTACAACATCCACTTCAAGGGCCCCTACCTGCTGACGGTAGCGCTCCTTCCGCTGATCCGTGATGGTGGCCGCATTCTCAACATCACCTCTGCCGCGACGCGCTTCTACCTGCCGGATCATGGGCCCTACGCAGCCATGAAAGCCGCGACCGAAGTCATCTCGCTCTATATGGCAAAAGAACTGGGCGCGCGGGGCATTACCGTCAATGCCATAGCCCCCGGGGCGGTCGCATCAGACTTTGGCGGCGGTCTGGTCCGTGATGATGCCACGGTCAACAAAAACCTCGCGGAGATTACGCCGCTGGGGCGCGTCGGCCAACCCGACGACATCGGGGCCGCGGTCCGTGCCCTCCTGTCTGACGACATGCACTGGGTGAATGGCCAGCGCATTGAGGTGACGGGAGGCCAGTCGCTTTGATCCCACACAGAAAAAAGCCAGGGGACTCCACATGATTCACGTTATGGCCAGCAGCGTCATCAATGCACCCGTTTCGTCCGTCTGGGGGCTGATCCGCGATTTTGGCGCTCTTGGTCGCTGGTTGCCGGGTGTGAAAAGCTGCGTGATCGAAGGCGATGATCCCGGCGACCGTGTTGGCGCGATCCGTCGTGTTGAAATGGGCGATGTCGGCGTCATCCGTGAACAGCTTCTGGCGCTGTCCGATGTGGATCATGCGGTGACCTTCTCGATCATTGAATCGGCTTTACCGATCCGGAACTACCGGTCGACCATCACGCTTTTGCCCGTAACGGATGGCGATCGCACATTTATCCGCTGGCGCGGTCAGTTCGAAGCGGCTGCCGAACACGCAGCCAGCATGGAGGCCAGAATGCCGACACATATCTACCAGCCAGCGTTCGACAGGCTGGCGGAAATTCTGGCGCAGGGAGAAACACGAGCATGAGCAGCTTTAATGGCAAATCCGTCCTCGTGCTTGGCGGTAGCCGCGGGATTGGGGCCGCCATTGTCCGCCGCTTCGCAACGGATGGCGCGAAAGTCGTTTTCACGTATCTGTCCTCCCCTGAGGATGCTCAGGCCCTGGCGGCCGAGACCGGAAGCAGGGCCATGCGCGCCGACAGTGGCGACCGGGACTCCCTCATCGCGCTGATCGCCTCGCTTGGTCCTCTCGACGTGCTGGTCGTCAACTCCGGAATTCTTGGCGCGGGTGATCCACTGGACATGCCGCCGGACGCCATCGACCGGCTTTTCCGCATCAATACCCTCGCGCCCTATCACGCGGCAGTTGCTGCCGCACGGACCATGCCCGACGGCGGCCGCATCATCTTCATCGGCTCAGCCAATGCCGACCGTATGCCGATGACTGGCCTTGCAGCCTACAGCGCCAGCAAGGCCGCACTGAAAGGCATGGTCAAAGGACTGGCGCGCGATTTCGGGACGCGCGGCATCACCGTCAACGTTGTCCAGCCCGGCCCCACCGATACCGACATGAACCCTGCCGATGGACCGCTGAAAGACGTTATGCACGACTTCATGGCGATCAAACGCCATGCCACGGGCGCGGAGATCGCAGGGCTGGTCGCGTATCTTGCCGGGCCAGAGGCAGGCATCATCACCGGTGCTGCATACAACATTGATGGTGGCTTCGCGGCCTGATGGAATGACTGATCCCCAATCACCCGTTGGAAAAAAGGAACGAAGGCCATGACCAGTTTATCCGCTAACGCCACCGACGCCGGCACCTTCAGCATCGGCGGCGACCTTGCCGTTCATCGTCTTGGCTTCGGCGCGATGCGCATCACCGGTCCGGGCATATGGGGACCGCCCGCCGACCACGACGAGGCCATCCGCACGCTGAGGCGCCTTCCCGAAATCGGCGTCAACTTCATCGACACTGCCGATTCCTACGGCCCCGATGTTTCGGAATGGCTGATTAAAGAGGCGCTGCACCCATACCCCAAGGGACTGGTGATCGCCACGAAGGGTGGTCTGACCCGTTCGGGGCCGGATATCTGGAAGCCGGTTGGACGGCCGGAATACCTGCTCCAGCAGGTACACAAGAGCCTGCGCAATCTCGGCGTCGAACAGATCGATCTGTGGCAATTGCACCGGATCGATCCCAAGGTTCCGGCGGACGAGCAGTTTGACGCGATCAGGTCCTTCATCGACCAGAAACTGATCCGGCATGCAGGACTGAGCGAAGTCTCCGTCGAAGACATCAAGGCCGCCTCGAAGTTCTTTGACGTGGCAACCGTCCAGAACCGCTATAATCTCGTTGACCGCACCAGCGAGGACGTACTCGACTACTGCACGGCGCAGAACATCGGGTTCATCCCCTGGTTTCCGCTTGCCGCTGGCGACCTCGCGAAGCCAGGCTCAATCCTGGATACCATGGCAGGGAAATACGGTGCGCACCCGAGCCAGATCGCCTTGGCATGGATCCTGAAACGCAGTCCGGTGATGCTGCCAATCCCTGGCACCTCGAAGGTCGCGCATCTGGAGCAGAATGTCGCCGCTGCCAGCATAACGCTATCTGACGAAGATTTCGCAGCACTGGATTCAGAAGGACGCAAGGCGTTTCAGTCAACGCTGTAGGGGAGGGCTCCCGGGCAGTCACAGCCCCGGTGCCGAAAGGTCAGGGGAAATGTCCGGACGACGCCTGATATTTTCGCGTTCGATGCCAATAAGGCTGCTCCAATGAAAATTTACGACTGGCCCACAGGGCCCTATCCAGCCCGTGTCCGGATTGCTCTGGCAGAAAAGAATCTCCTGTCCGACGTCGAATTCGTGCCGATCAACTTGTGGAAGGGCGAACACAAGACACCTGGTTTTCTGACCAAAAATTATTCCGGAACATTGCCAGTTCTTGAACTGGACGGTGGACTCTTTCTCGCCGAATGTACGGCGATCACGGTCTATCTTGATGCGCTTGCCGGGGAACCGACACTGACTGGTCGAACCCCGCTTGAAAAAGGCGTGATCCAGATGATGACAAAACGCGCCGAGATTGAGATGCTGGACGCCATCAGCGTCTATTTTCATCATGCCACACCGGGTCTTGGTCCCGATGTGGAAGTCTACCAGAACCGGGAATGGGGCCTGCGCCAGCGCGATAAGGCTCTGTGCGGGATGCATTACTTTGATGCAGAGTTGCGGAAACAGCCCTTTATAGCCGGTGAGGCTTTCTCGATGGCGGATATTGCAGTCATCGGCGGTTTTATATTCGCCAAAGCCGTAGAATTACCGATCCCACAGGAATGCGAGGCGCTTTTAGCCTGGTTCGCGCGGATGCAGGAGCGTCCGAGTGTCCGGGCGCAACTGGCAATTGTTCCGCCAAAGCATTGACGCGCAAAGTAATCCCGAACGGACGGATAGCCTGCGTCTTCACCGGGATACCCGGATCTTTCCAGAAGGGAGCTGAAAGCAGACATTCATGGCGGGCTGTATCATTTCTGATAAGTGCGCTGGATCAGCACCGTAACCACAGTAAGCAGGCCAGCACTACCAACCAGCAACGTCAGGAGTGCTGTGTCAACGCCGAGCTGATCGATCAGCAGACCTGCAATCCACGGTAGGATACCGCCAAGCAGATAGCCGCCCGTCTGGGTTAACCCAGACAGCCGTGTCGCCTCTGATCTGTCATGTGCGAAATCCAGAGGCTGGAGGAGCGCTATTGGAAACAGGCCTCCCGTCGCAATCCCGATCATCAAAGGCGCCAGCCATGGCAGCGGCTTTGCAAGCAGCAGGCAGAGCGTACCCAAAATGGCGAGGCCGGAAAAAGCCAGAGCTGCCTTGATGGTTGTAAGTTTCAGGGCGCGCATGATGACGTTCATGCCAAAGCTGACGCCCGTCTGGAACAGCATCATGATGGCGACAAGAAGCCCTGCCGTATGGTCAGAATAGCCCAGGGTACCATACAGGGACGGCAGCCACGCAATTGCTGCGTAATTGATCCCGGCCTGAAGACCGAAGAACAGCGTCAGTCCCAGAATGCCGCTCCGGCTGATCGTGAGAGAAGGCTGTGCCGCGGAACGCGCAGACGCAGCAATATCCTCACGCCATAGTATCCAGCAGAACCCGGCGAGTGCCGTGGGAAGCGCCCAGAAAGCCAGACCCAGCGGCCAGCTCCCGGTGGCGTCACTGATGCGGGGCGTTGCGAAAGCGGCCACGGCTGAGCCTACTCCCATGCTGGCGGCATAGACGCTCATGGCCTCAGGCGCGCGGGAGGCAAACTCACCCTTGATGAAACCCGACAGCAGTGGCCGGATGATCGCGTCGCCTACGCCTACCCCTACCCCTACCCCGACAGCCGTGAAAAGCAGCACTCCATAGCTGCCGCCATCGAGGCGAAGGAGCAGGACGATGGTCAGAAGCGCCAATGCCATTATCATGGAGCGTTTCAGGCCAAGTCGCCGTTCCAGCATATGCCCGAGCGGGGAGAGGCCGCCCATGCACAGGACTGGAAGCGTGGTCAGCAGGCCCAGTTCGGCGTTGGTGATGGCAAGAGTTCGTTTGATCTGGTCGAGGATGGGAGAGAGGGAAGCAATTCCGGTGCGTAGGCAGATACCGGCACCGAAGATCATCAGCCAGGGCAGAAGCGTTTTCGCGGAACGTGTCATGCCCCCTGCTATACAGGCTGGATTTTTACCCCGCGCTCGACAGGATGCCATAAACTGTCGAAAATATGCCAGATGAAGCAATCCCGATCCCTGCAGGCCAGCAGTCTTGCTGATCGCACACCGCCCACAGAGCTACGTCCAGTGCGCGTGCATGCGGAGCATCATGTGGAAGCTGCGGATGTCGAACCTCATTGTCACGCTGATCTTGGACAGCTTCTGGCGACCACGCATGGCGTGATCCGCGTCACGACCGAAGATAACCAGTGGCTGGTACCGCCCGGACGGGCACTCCTGGTGCCACCGGGTGTTGTGCATGCCGTTCACAGCCCCAAGGAAAGCAGGCTGCGTGCCGTGCTGATTGCGCCGGAGATGTGCCGGGATTTTCTGCCAGCCTGTCGTATCATCGCCCTTACAACGCTGTTGCAGGAACTGATTGATGCGGTTGCCAGATGCCCGTCAGATTATCCCGTTCCTTCACCGGCGTCGCGCATGGTGGCGGTGCTGCTGGACCAGATCGCATCGGCACGTTCCGAACCTCTGGGTGTGCCGCGTCCTTCGGATGCACGGCTGCGGCGTGTCACTGATGCGCTGATGGTCTCTCCGGCGGATGGCCGGTCACTGTTCGAATGGCAGGATGTGGCTGGGGCCAGCAGTCGGACGCTGGCCCGGTTGTTTGAAGCTGAGGTTGGCATGAGCTTCAGTCACTATCGCCGGCAGGTGCAGATGCAGGCCGCCGTTGGCATGCTCGCATCCGGCCTGCCAGTTGGAGAGGTCGCGCATGCTCTTGGTTATTCCACGGCATCCGCGTTTGCGTTTGCATTCCGCAAGACACTCGGCAGTCCGCCCAGTCGATTTCGTGATCAGGTTGAATGGTCTGATTGCCGGACTGTTTAAGAACAAAAGATTTCGTTCTTCGTCGAGGACATTTGGCCGCGAGGCGATAAGTCCGACCGGCTGCTCTCGCCTCATAGCAGTCACTTCAAGGCCTATGATATCGTTCCAAAAGCAGACCTCAAATCTCAATGCTTCATCCTATCCTGGAACATTTCAGTGCTCTGCTACACTTTCAAAACGCAGGATACCGGCCAGTCGCGCCGGTTTTCCTGTGTCGTTCGGATGGTTGATCCCGTCCGTTACCGGCACTTCCGAAAAATCAAAAGGACTGACCGCGTCAAGACAGGCCACGTTTACGGCATGTCTTGACGGGTCGGACCGACGCTGATGATGCGTGTGGATGCCACAGCGGGAACAGAAGAAATGTTGGGCTGTTCCCGTATTGAACCGGTAGCTCGTCAGGATGTCCCCACCCTGGAGAATTTTTATCCCATACAGCGCTACCGCGGCAACGACCGATCCCCGCATGCGGCAATAAGAGCAGTTGCAGCGACGGACGGATTGAAGGCCGTCGCTGAGCGTCACTTCAAAGCGTACCGCACCACAGTGGTAGCCGCCTGTCCGACTGTTCGTACTACCTGTCATGATCTCTTCCTCCTGAGCACAAATAGTCCACGTCTCCGGCATCGGTTGTCGTCTGCTCTGGGCGGCCTCACGCGGCCTTCATGGAAGAACCCATTCGAAGTACCATTGGTACGATAAGCAGGGCTGTCGCAAGTTAACCTGTGGTCCGACCGACATGATCGGCGAGAAGGCCATAGGCAATCGGCACCAGTCCGCCTGCGCCGATCACGCCGGTATAGAATACGGCAAAGGCCCGGCCCATATCTCCGTCAGGCGCCAACTCAGGCACCGTTCCGTATAGGAGAGAGGATGTCCCGTTCAGGACAATCCCGAGCAGGGGAAGTAACACCAGTGTCCCCGAAAGTATGATTATTTTTATCGTGAAATGCGATATGATATAATCGTATGTTCGTTTCTGAATTGAGAGGGAAACGCGCATGGCGGGAGTGGAGATGCTCTCATGCAGAACGTAACAATTACGACATCCCAGCTCGACATCGCTTGCCGGATCTCGGGGCCAGAAGACGGTCCTCCTGTTATCCTGCTTCATGGGTGGCCGGACGATGCGCTGACATGGAACCGGCTCCTGCCGGATCTGCACGACGCCGGTTTTCGGACTTATGTGCCCTGGTTGCGCGGCTGCGGCGCAACGCGCTTTCGGGAAGTAGGCATTCCCCGAAACGGGCAGCTTGTGGCTCTCGCTCATGATATGCTTGAAATGATGGACGTTCTGGGGCTTTCCCGTTTCAGCGTCATCGGACATGACTGGGGCGCACGAGCTGCTTATATTGCTTCCGTTCTGGCGCCAGAACGGATAGCGGGATGTGTGGCCCTGTCCGTAGGATGGGGAACAAATGATGCTGGACAGGCCATGTCTTACCAGCAGATGCAGAATTACTGGTATCACTGGCTCATGGCGCTTGATCGCGGTGCCGAACTCATCCGGAACGACCGCCAGAAATTCATGCGGTATATCTGGTCGATCTGGAACCCGGGATGGCAAATCCCGGAAGACGAATTTGCAGCGACGGCCCTGGCATTCGAAAATCCCGACTGGGCAGATATCACACTACATTCCTATCGCGTGCGCTGGGGACTGGCACCGCGTTCACCAACATTCGAATACCTTGAGAAACGTGTTGTTGCCGCCCCGATCATCCATGTGCCCTCACTCGTAATCCATGGAGGTGATGATCCATGCAACGACCCGGAAACATCAGCAGGTAAGGACCATCTGTTCAGGGGGTATTTCAGGCGGCATGTTCTGTCCGGGACCGGTCATTTCCCTCAACGCCAGAGCGCGGATGCTGTGACAGAGCTTGCCGTTCCTTTTCTCCTGCAGAGCCGTTGATGAATTAGATCGGCAATGAGTGATGAGGTCATCGACAAGATGGACATAGTGCGCGGAACTACGCTGCCCCCGAAGATTGAGGTGGCCAACCGTGTCCGGAATGAGCACCGCATAGTCCTGCCTGTTCCATGCCTCGCGCGTTCGCACGACGAAATTGTCGGCATGCCGGATGCGCTCGTCCTGTCCGAGGCGGATGTCACCTGTTCCGCCAGGGCACATGATGATGGTTGCCCGTGTCCGGTCCGGAGAACTGAAGATGGCCTGGACAGACCCGCCCGCCCGGAGAGGTATAGTCATGACACGTTCATCGATACCCGGATCTACGATATTGGCAGTGGTCCCTGGGGCAGGGCGATCGCTGGCATAAGCCACTACTGACAGGAGTGCGCAGCAGATAGCCAGCGCGACTATTGTGCAGTGCCTGTATTCCGACATGGTCCGGCCTTCCTGCCACCTTGTATAGCACCTCCATCTTCCCGCGGGAATACATTCCCGCTCGAGCCTGGTAGGCTCCCCTACGCCGAATATCCAGTCTTACCAGTATCGTGATTGCGTTGATTGTATGGCACATGGTCAAATGGAATTTCATCGAATGTATGGAAATTCTATCCCATGTCTGCATACCCTTATCTGGCCCACTGGAAAGAAGAGATCAGCCGCAGTCCGAATGCGATTTACATGACGCTGGCTGATGCCCTGGCACTTTCCATCCGCAAGGGCGATCTGCGGGAAGGGGACAGGCTGCCACCACAGCGAACAATCGCGGAGCATCTTGGCACCAATCTGACGACCGTAACCCGGGCGTTTACCGAGGCACGGCGGCGTGGCCTGATTGATGCGACGGTCGGCCGGGGTACCTTTGTCCGTGTTGGCGCAGGGGAAAGCCACTGGCGCCATACCGGTCCCGCCGTGGTTGACCTGACCATGAACCTGCCGCCCATCCCGCAGGACCCGCCCCTTCAACGCATTATCCAGAGCGATATTACGGCCATCCTGAAGCAGCAGGATCTGAACAGCCTGATGTCCTATCGGGTAACGGGCGGCACACAGGAAGAACGCCAGCTGGGCGCGAAATGGATCGCGCCCGTCATCGGGCAGCGGCGCACGGATGAAATTCTTGTCTCACCCGGCGCGCAGAGCGCGCTTGCGGCAATTGTCAGCACGCATACGCAGCCCGGCGATGTCATTGTCACCGACCGTATCGCCTATCCCGGCATCCGGACCATAGCGGCGCAGTTCGACCTTATTCTGGTCGGTGTAGATAGCGACATGGAAGGGATGATGCCGGACCAGCTCGACCGGGTCTGCGCCGAACATCATCCCCGGCTGCTCTACTGCATCCCGACCATCCACAATCCCACCACGGCGACGATGTCCCTGCAACGACGCAAGGACATCCTGAAGGTCGCCCAGCGCCATCATCTGCATATTGCGGAAGATGATCCTTACAGCCTGCTGATGGACAATCCGTTACCGGCGCTGGCAGCCCTTGACCATAGCCGTGTCAGCTACGTGGCCACCCTCGCCAAGACGCTCAGTCCCGGCCTGCGCATGGCTTATGTTGCCCTGCCCAATGCGGATATGACCCGGCGGGTTACGGCGGCCATCCGGGCCATAGCCCTGACCAATGCCGGCCTGCTGAGTGCGTTGACGGCACGATGGATGCAGACGGAGCAGGCCCATACAATCCTGCATGCCATCCGCAAGGAACTGCGCCTGCGCCAGTCCATTGCCCGCAAGGTGCTGGGGGACGGGCACTGTATGCATCCCGACGGACCGCATGTCTGGCTGAAACTGCCGGACTGGTGGGGCAGTGCGGATTTTGTGGCCTATGCCCGCAGGCGGGGCCTGGCGCTGGTGCCCAGTACCGTTTTTACCATCAGTGGCGAGCCCCCGCAGCGGGCGCGGATCGCATTGGGCAGCGCACCGGATGCCGCGAGCCTTGAGGAATCCCTGCATGGAGTGCTGTCTGTCCTGCAGCACAAACGCTCCCCCGGTTTTGCCGATATTGTGTGACCGGATGGTAGAACCCGGAATCGACGAAATCTTCTGATTTCATGAGATGGAAGGCGGATATTCCGGAAAACAAAAAGGCACTTTATTCACGAATGCGTGATTGTAAAATCGCGTTAAAACAGGCACTTACGGTAACTTCTTACGATTGTATGGTTTCTGTATATTTTTTGTATGCCTCTGTCTTGGCGTGAGGGCTGTGTCTGATTTTATTTGATCTGTTTGTACGTCTGTAAGAAGGCATACAATATTTTGGCTCTCCGCCATCCCGTGCCACGTTCGCTTCGGCAACGTGGTCAGTCCCGGCTTCCCGCCGGAGACCGCAGCACACGGGAGACATACCATGCCGAAAGTCGAATACGCTCCGCATAAAGATGGCGATTGCTTCGTCAATTATGAAAACAAGGTTTTCGAGGACATCAAAGCCAAGCCCGGCGAAAAAGCCCTTATCACTTTTCATACCGTTGCCAATGAAGGTTCGGTCGGGTTTGTAAACCTTCTGCAGGCCACCCGTCTGATCCGCAAGGGTTTCGAGACGTCGGTGCTGCTGTACGGTCCGGGTGTGACCCTTGGTGTGCAGCGCGGTTTTCCCCGTCTGGGTGACGAGGCCTTTCCGGGGCACATGAACTGCAATAAGCAGATCGCGAAAATCCTTGAAGAAGGCGGCAAAGTCTATGCCTGCCGCTTCGCGCTTCAGGCCCTTTATGGCTACGGCGAGCAGAACCTGATCCCCGGCATCACGCCGATCAATCCGCAGGACGTGCTCGACATCATCCTGCTGGCCCGCCGCGATAACGCTTTCATCCTGAACACCTGGACTCTCTGAAGGCCGAAGGGAGGACCGCACGCCATGCCCCGTATCGTTCGCGCCGCAGCCATCCAGATCAGCCCCGTCCTTGGTGATGATGGTCTGGGGACTGCCCGGAAAGTCTGCCAGGCCATCCGCGATGCCGCCGAAAAAGGCGTTGCGCTGGCGGTCTTTCCCGAAACCTTCGTGCCCTATTATCCCTATTTCTCATTTATCCAGCCTGCTTTCCGCTTCGGCGGCGAGCATCTGGCGCTCTACGAACGCGCTGTCGTCATCCCCGGCCCGGTAACCGACATGGTGGCTGAAGCCGCCCGCGACACTGGCATGGTCGTGGTGCTGGGCGTGAACGAGCGGGATTTCGGTACGCTTTACAACACGCAGATCATCTTCGACGCCACAGGTGAAATCCTGCTCAAGCGCCGCAAGATCACGCCCACTTACCATGAGCGCATGGTCTGGGGGCAGGGGGATGGTTCGGGGCTGAAAGTGGTGGAAAGTGCGGCCGGGCGCATCGGGGCGCTGGCGTGCTGGGAGCATTACAACCCGCTCGCCCGCTACGCGCTGATGACCCAGCACGAGGAAATCCACTGCGCGCAGTTCCCCGGTTCGCTGGTGGGCCAGATCTTCGCCGACCAGATGGAAGTCACCATCCGCCACCACGCGCTGGAATCAGGCTGCTTTGTGGTGAACGCCACGGGTTGGCTGACGGAAGAGCAGATCAAGGAAATAGCCGACGACCCTGCATTGGAAGGGCCGTTGCGAGGCGGATGCTTCACCGCGATCGTCTCACCTGAAGGCAAGCTGCTGGGCACGCCGCTGACGGAAGGCGAGGGGATGGTGATTGCCGATCTCGACTTCGGCCTAATCACCAAGCGCAAGCGGATGATGGATTCCGTGGGGCACTACGCACGGCCCGAACTGCTCAGCCTGCTGCAGGACCGGCGGCCTGCCCTTACCGTTCATTACGCTGGTGAAGCCGACCCGGTTTCCACATGTACAGATGAGGTTGCGCCATGACCGTTCCAACACTCGGTACGCTTTCCGGCCGCAGACTTGTCACCGATCTGCAATCCTTCGGGCTTCAGATCGGCGAGCAGACCGGGGGTATCGCCCGCAAAGGCGGCGCCGGTCCTTCGGATCACAAGACAATCATCATCGCGGGTCAGACCGTCATGGTTCCGGTTTATACGTCCGGTGCGCGGCGGTCTCCGTTTCAGGCCAGTCCGCCTGACCAGAGTGGGACAAGCACTCTGCTGCGTGATGGTCAGATACTGGCCACGATCCATTTTTCGGCTACCCCGCGCTTTTATGGCCTGAGCACGGCGGACGGTATTCCTTACTGGAAGATTGCCCTGCTGCATGGCCGCGACACGCTGGCGACCACGGTGCACCAGACCTGCATCCGCTATGCCGACCGGCGCACGTCGTGCCAGTTCTGCGCCATTGGCCAGTCGCTCGAAGCCGACCGCACCATTGCCTACAAGACGCCCGCGCAACTGGCCGAAGTTGCAAAAGCCGCCGTGGAGCTGGACGGCGTGCGCGACATGGTGCTGACAACCGGCACGCCCAATGTGATTGATCGGGGTGCTGCCGTACTGGCGGAATCAGCCCGTGCCATCAAGGCGGCGGTGGATCTGCCGCTTCAGGTGCAGTGCGAGCCGCCGCGCGATCACGGCTGGTTCCAGCGCCTGCGCGGGGCGGGTGCCGACAGTCTGGGCATGCACCTCGAAGCCGCAACACAGGCCGTGCGCGAGAAGATCATGCCCGGTAAGGCCACGGTCAGCGTCGATCGCTATATGGACGCTTTTGCCAGCGCCGTGCCGGTCTTCGGGCGTGGGCAGGTCAATACCTACATTCTCGCAGGTCTTGGCGACAGTGCCGAAGACATTCTGGCTCTGGCCGAACGCCTGATTGCGCTCGGGGTCTATCCCTTCGTGGTGCCGTTTGTGCCCATTTCCGGCACCCCGCTGGAAAATCACGCGCCACCTTCAGCCGAGTTCATGAAATCCGTGCTGGCGCCACTGGGCCGGATGCTGCGCGAGGCAAACATGAAATCCACCGATATCCGGGCCGGGTGTGGCCGGTGTGGCGCCTGTTCCTCGCTCTCGGCGTACGAACAATGAGCACGATCCTCGAAGGCATGGAAGACCGGCCGTTCATCCCCACGGAATATGTTGTGCGTCTTGCCCGCACGCCATGGGAAAGGGCTGGCTATCACGCGCTGCGCCGCGAAGTGTTCTGCACCGAACAGCAGGTGTTTGCAGACGACGATCGGGATGCAACTGACGCAGTTGCCATTTCCATCATCGCGGCGTGCTGCATGGCGGGCATGCCGGACCGGGTGGTAGGAGCAGTGCGCATCCATGAAGCCGAGCCCGGTGTGTGGCGCGGTTCCCGTCTGGCCGTGCATGAAGGTCACCGCAAACTGGGCCGGATCGGGGCGGAACTCATCCGCATGGCGGTCAGCACGGCGCACGGATTTGGGGCCACGCAGTTTCTGGCGCAGGTGCAGGAGCAGAACGTGCTGTTTTTCCGCCGCCTGCACTGGAAAAGCCTTGGCACCATAACCCTGCACGGCCTGCCACATCACGACATGCAGGCCAACCTTGCGCGCTATCCGGCACACGGTCAGGATCAGACTTGGCTGCTACGTCCGCAGCCGCGCAACCGGCAGGTGGCGTGATGGCACATCAACTTGCCACACTGCTGCGCACGCTCCGCCATGGTCGCGCCCTTGCGGGCAAACAGGATATTGCTGAAGCTGCAGCGATCCTGAAACCGGCAGATCCCGACGCCATCCGTCTTGGCGATGACTGTGCCGCGCTTCCGGACGGTGACGGCTATCTCCTGCTGGCCAGCGAGGGATTTCAGGACAGCTTTGTCCGCTCAATGCCGTGGTTTGCCGGGTATTGCGGCGTGATGGTCAATGTCAGCGATATCGCGGCCATGGGAGGCCGTCCCGTGGCCGTGGTGGATGCGTTGTGGAGCGATACGTCCGAGACGGCCGCGTCCATTCTGAACGGTCTGCATGATGGAGCACGCACCTATGACGTGCCGGTTGTCGGCGGTCATACCAACTTGCGCAGCACCCATAACTCGCTGTCGGTGGCGATCCTTGGCCGTGCCCGTCATCTGCTGAGCAGCTTCGATGCTCGTCCGGGCGAGGTTCTGATCGCCGCCATCGACCTGCGTGGCCGCTGGCACGATCCGCACCCGTTCTGGGATGCAAGCTCCGCCCTGTGCGGCACCGACGGAGCGGCACGTCTGCGGGGGGATCTCGAACTTCTTCCGTGCATAGCCGAAGATGGGCTGAGCCGTGCCGCCAAGGACATCAGCATGGCCGGACTGCTGGGCACCGCCCTTATGCTGGCTGAATGTTCAGGCGTCGGCATGACGATCACGCTTGATGACATTCCGCGCCCCGATGCCGCGCCTATGGAGCGCTGGCTCTCCGCATTCCCCAGCTATGGCTACCTGCTCACGGCGCGCTCCGAAGATGCCGAAGCGATCATGGCCCGGTTTCGTGGACGTGACATTGCGGCTTCTGTCATCGGTCAGTGTGACAGCACGCAGCGGCTGGATGTCACATGGGGGGACGAGAAGGAAACCTTCTGGGATCTCGTCCGGACGCCACTCATGGGGTTTGTGCCATGAGTCTGTCCATTGGCATCCTGACCCATTCGACCAATCCGCGCGGCGGTGTGGTGCACGGCATGGCGCTGGCGGAAGCCCTGTGTGACGCGCGCCATGACGCAACGCTCATCGCGCCGGACGTAACAGGAGCCGGTTTCTTCCGCACGCCCCGCTGCGCCACATACTGTATTCCGGCTGTGCCGGAGAGCGATCTGCCAACGCTGGTGGAGCGCCGCATTGGTGAAATCAGGGACGCACTGCATGAGCAGCATTTTGACGTGCTGCATGCGCAGGACCCCATCAGCGCCAATGCGCTGGCCGATCTGGTGGAAAAGGGGCGGATACCGGGCTTTGCCCGCACGGTCCACCATCTCGACCGTTTCTCCCACCCCATCCTTGCCGCGCGACAGGAGCGGGGCTTCATGGCGGCGACCGAACTCTTTACCGTCAGTACCCTGTGGGAAGGCATCCTGCGTAACGAACATAGTCGCAAGGCCTCCGTCGTCGGCAACGGGGTCGATCCCATGCGCTTTTCGCCCGCACCAACCACGCACGATGCCTCGCTGCGGGCACGGTATCGTCTGCCGGCTGGCCGTCACCTGATCCTGTCCGTGGGCGGGATCGAGCGGCGCAAGAACATGCTGCAATTGCTGGAGGCATTTCTGGCCCTTCGCCGCGAACAGCCTGATGTGCATCTGGTTGTGGCGGGCGGGGCCTCGCTGCTGGATCATTCTGCCTACCGGACGCTGTTCGCGGCACGTCTGCACGAAAGCGGTGCAGCGGATCACGTGACCATAACCGGACCGGTTGCGGATGAAGACATGCCTTCATTCTACCGGCAGGCGGATGTGCTGGCCTATCCGTCCATAACAGAAGGGTTCGGCCTGTGCCCGCTGGAGGCGCTGGCCTGCGGCACCCCTGCCATTGTGCCAGAAATCGCGCCCTTTACCGGGCACCTCTCGCAAGCGGATGCACTGTGGTGTGACCTGGCGCGCCCCGAAACCCTGTTGGTGGCCTTGCGTGACGCGCTGAGCATCAAAAGTCGTGACCATTTTCTGGTCAGCGGTCCCGCAACCGCCCGTCGTTTCGACTGGCGCAACGTCGCTGGCCGGCACATCCCCGCATACCGGCGTCTCGCGGCGCTGCAGCACGCTGGCGTCCCTGCTTCAGGAGTTTCGTCACCATGCCTGAAATGACCTTTCGCGTGCGCTGGCCCGATGGGAAGGAGACCGACTGTTACTCCCCATCGCTGGTCATAAGAGACCATTTCACGCCCGGTCAGGACTATCCGGTCCGAGAGTTTCTTGAAAAGGCGGATACGGCCCTGACAGAAGCCAGCGAGCGGGTTCGCGCCCGCTACGGCTTCCCATGCAGCCGCGCCCTTGGCCAACTGCACGCCATTCGACAGGTCAGTACGCCCTTCCTCAATCGACCCGATGCGCAGGTGCGTGTCCTGTCTTTCAGTTATTGAGACGAAAAGAATGACCATGCCACAGAACGAAAAAAGCATCCCCGTCATCATCGTGGGTGGCGGACAGGCCGGGCTCTCGATGAGCTGGTATCTCTGCCGCGAGAAGGTGGAGCACATTGTCTTTGAGGCAAAGACGGCCTGCCATTCGTGGGATGACGAACGCTGGGACAATTTTTGCCTGGTCACGCCAAACTGGCAGTGCGCACTCCCAGGGCATCCCTACAAAGGGAGCGATCCTCACGGCTTCATGGTGAAGCAGGAAATTATCGACTACGTCAAAGGCTTTGTTGAGTCCTTCAATCCGCCGCTGCGTGAACACACGGCCGTTACCTCCATCACGCGCCATGAAGGTGGGGGCTACCGCGTGATAGCAGATGGTGAGGCGTGGCACGCAAAACATGTTGTCATCGCGTCAGGTGCCTATCAGGACGCGGTCATCCCCGGCTATGCCAGCGCGATCGACCCCGCCATCCATCAGGTCCACTCGCAGGATTACCGCAATGCGGCCCAGTTGTCGGAAGGGGCCGTTCTGGTCGTGGGCAGCGGGCAGTCCGGCGCGCAGATTGTCGAGGACCTGTTCCTTGAAAAACGCAAGGTTCATCTGTGTGTCGGTTCCGCCCCGCGTGTCTCGCGCTTCTATCGTGGCCGCGACGTTGTGGACTGGCTTGCGGACATGCACTTCTATGACCTGACGGTAGATAATCACCCCTTGCGTGACGGCGCACGCGACAAGACCAATCATTATGTCACGGGCCGGAATGGTGGCCATGATCTTGACCTGCGCCTCTTTGCCAGGGAGGGCGTGGGCCTGCATGGCACGCTTGAGACCATCCGTGACGAAATCGCACACTTCGCGCCGGATCTTGCGGAAAACCTTGATGATGCGGACAGGACCAATGCCGATATCAAGCAGTCCATTGACGCCTATATCGCCCGCGAAGGGATCACGGCCCCAACCGAAGCCCCTTATGCACCTGTGTGGGATCCCGATGGCAGCAACACCCCGCTGGACCTGAAAGCCGCAGGCATCACCTCGATCGTCTGGTGCATTGGCTTCCGTCCGAATTATCGCTGGATCGACGTTCCGGTCTTCAACGGGGCCAACAAGCCGGTCTGGCATCGCGGCGTAACCGACGCGCCGGGATTCTACTTCCTCGGCCTGCCGTGGCTGCACACATGGGGATCAGGACGGTTCTCCGGTGTCTCGCGTGACGCCGCGTGGCTGGCCAGCCAGATCATCGGCAAAGACGTGCCCGTAGCCTGAACGGAGTAAAATACTATGCTTCCATGGACGACATACGAGGCGATGTATGATGCGGCGCTGAATCGGCCAGAGCAGTTCTGGCTGGCTGCAGCACAGCGCGTGACATGGAAGCAGCCGCCAGTGACCGCATGCAGGACACGGGCGGATGGCTGGCATGACTGGTTTCCTGACGCCACGCTCAACACCTGCTACAATGCTGTGGACCGGCATGTTGAAAATGGTCGCGGCGCGCAGGCAGCATTGATCTGGCATTCCTGCGCCACCAGGGAACGACAGGTGGTCACCTACCGGGAACTGCAGGGCAGGGTGACGGGGTTTTCCGGTGGTCTACGCTCGCTCGGCGTGGAAAAAGGTGACCGTGTCCTGATCGTAATGCCCACCATGATCGAAACAGCCATCGCCATGCTGGCCTGTGCGCGGATCGGGGCGGTGCATGTGGTGGTTTTTGCCGGTTATGCGGGGCCGGAACTGGCGCGCCGGATTGATGATGTGGCCCCCAAAGTCATCATCACCGCCAGTTGCAGCTTTCAGGGGCAGACAGCAATCCCATCTGCACCTGCCCTCAATGAGGCGCTGGCTGAGGCCGCGCATAGACCACAGGCCTGCGTGATCGTGCAGCGCAAAGCCTGTCCGGCCTCACTTCTGCCGGTGCGGGATCATGATTTCCACATGCTGGAACACTTCGCTCCAGCAGAGCCGGTCACGCTGCGTTCCGAAGATCCTCTCTATATTCTTCACACATCTGGCACGACGGGTCATGCGAAGGGTATTGTGCGCGACAACGGTGGTCATGCCGTAGCGCTCGCGCTGTCCATGGAACTGATCTATGGCTGCAAACCCGGAGATACCTTCTTCACCACATCGGATCTCGGCTGGGTCGTCGGCCATTCCTATGGCGTCTATGCGCCGCTGATCAGCGGTTGCACCAGCGTAATCGTGGAAGGGGGCGCATCTGCTTCCGCCGTTCACGCTCTCTGTCATGAGCACGAGGTGAAATGCCTGTTCACGACGCCAACACAGATGCGACTCATGCGACAGGAAAGCCGCCATCTGTCGGGAGCGATACTGCCTGCGCTGGCCCGTATCTTCGTTGCCGGGGAATATGCGGATCCAACCTTGCTGGACTGGGCGCGGTCTTATTTTCGCAAACCCGTGGTCAATCACTGGTGGCAGACCGAAACCGGGTGGAGCATCACCGCCCATTTCTTTGGCCTGCCCGAGCGCGAGCCGGTCGCGCTCATGAATGACATCGGGCGGCCTGCGCCGGGATTCCGTCCGGCCATAGTGCCGTCCATGCCGGGGGAACGGTGCGGCGAGATTGTTCTCTCCCTGCCGTTGCCCCCTGGCTGTCTGGCGGGTGTCTGGAAGGACAGGACGATCCGTGCTCCTGCAGCGTATCTTGATGAAACACGCAGGTATTATCGTACCTTCGACGAAGGCATGATCGAGGCCAACCGCGCCGTTCATATGCTCGGGCGTTCTGACGACGTCATCAAGGTCGCAGGCCGGCGGATTTCGGGCGTACAGATCGAAAAGATCATTGCTTCTCACCCTGCCGTTCATGCCTGCGCCGTGGTTGCAACCCCGGATGAACTGCGGGGGCAGCGACCTGTCGCCTACGTGGTTCCTGATCCCGAGGTGGAATGCGCACCTTCTGCCGAGGAAATCGTAGCACGGGTCAATGAAGTCCTCGGGCGCTGGATTGGTCTGAAAGAAGTCCACTTCGTCAGTCACCTGCCGACCACCGTATCTGGTAAGATTACACGCAAACGTCTGCTGGTATCCTGATGGTAGCAGTACGGCATGCCATTTGTGGAACGGCCCGTTCAGATGGCCTGACCACCGGAGACTTCGATCCGCTGCGCGTTCACCCAGCGATTGTCTTCGGACAGCAGGGAGGCGATCATCGGACCGATGTCATCAGGAAGGCCGGGACGTCCGAGTGCGGTTACTTCTGCAATATGCCGGGCAATGTCCGGATTGTCCCGCACCATACCTCCCGAGAAATCCGTCTGGATCGCACCCGGCGCCACTGTGTTGACGGCAATGCGACGGGCCCCAAGTTCCTTGGCCATGTAGTGCGTCATGACTTCTACCGCGCCCTTCATGGCGGCGTAGGCAATCCGGCCGGGATAAGCAAAGCGCGTCAGACCGGATGAGATGTTCACGATCCGGCCACCATCCGCGACCAGTGGCAGCAGCGTCTGCGTCAGGAAAAACGGACCTTTGGCGTGCACGCGATAGGCGGCATCAAAATCCTCTTCCGTTACCTCGCCAAACAGCCCGCTATGGGACGTACCGGCCATGTTGACCAGATAATTGAAGCGCTCCGCACCCCATTCGCGCAGCACGCGCCGGATTTCGTCGGCGAAGGCAGGAAAGGCGTGCGTGTCGCCGGTGTCGAGTTGCAGGGCCACTGCGCGACCTGGCCGCGACAGTGGAAGCCGGACTGGTGGCGCGCGGCCGCCAGAAGGGGATCGGCCTCTATCCGGTATCGCCGCTTTATGATCCCGCACGGCCGGAAGACGCCCCGGCCTGTGTGGGGCTGGTCATGGGATATGCAGCGCTGGATGTCCACCAGATCAGGCTGGGTGTCGGGATGTTGGCCGAGGTAGTCCGGGGCATGGCGGCGTAGTGCCGTCAACGATGCGTCATCAGTGGACTTACCCGATATCGGAATCCGAGAGTTACTTTCTTTCGATGAGATCAGGCACGTCCTTTTTGAACCCGGTCACCACTTCGAGGATTCGCGCAAGCGCGGCCGGGTCGGATGCACCCTGGCCATCGCGACGCGGCGTATACGGAGCTTCCAGTCGCCTTGCTTCATCGTCGGTGAGGGTGATCGAGAGCGCCGCGATTGCATCGTCAATGTGTTTCGACTTGAGCGCTCCGACGATGGGTGCCGCAACGACGGGCTGGCGGTGCAGCCAGGCAAGCGAGATCTGTGCCGGGCTGACGCCGCGTTCGGTTGCGATGGCGTTCACCGCATCGATGATCTGACGGTCGGCGCCAGCGGTGGCCTCATTCTGCCCAGCGCCTGCGGGCTCGGTTTCGCTTCGTTTGGTGATCGTTCCCCAGGGACGCGCCAGACGGCCGCGCGCCAGTGGGCTGTAAACGACGGTCTGCACACCCTCATCGGCGCAAAGCGGTATCATCTCGCGCTCTTCCTCGCGGGCGAGCAGATTATAATTGTCCTGCATTGAGATGAAGCGCGTCCAGCCGTTCGTCTTCTGGAGATGCAGCGCTTTGGCAAATTCCCATGCCATCATCGAGGACGCGCCGAGATAGCGCACCTTGCCAGCCTTCACGAGATCGTGGAGCGCTTCCAGCGTCTCCTCCCACGGGGTGGTCTGATCGCGGCGGTGAATCTGGTAGAGGTCGATGTAATCGGTGCCAAGCCGCCGCAGGCTGTGGTCCACCTCGGTCATGATCGTCTTGCGCGACAGGCCGAACGCATTGGGACCATTGTGCATGGGCGCGCACAGCTTGGTGGCGATCACCACGCTGTCCCGGCTCACGAAATCCCCGAACGCCCTGCCGACGATCTCCTCGCTGTTTCCGTTCGAGTAGAGATTCGCGGTGTCGAAGAAGTTGATGCCAGCTTCGAGCGCGTGACGGATCAGCGAGCGACTGGCTTCTTCATCAAGCGACCAGCGGGGATGGCCGAGAGCGGGGTTTCCGAAGCCCATGCAACCGATGCAGACGGGCGACACTTCAAGGCCGGAGTGGCCGAGCTTCACATATTGCATAGGGTGTCCTTGCAGGGTATTTAAACGGAAAGTTCTCCGCTTAGTTATTAACGGAGAACTCTCCGTTTGGTCAAGGGATGTGATGGCTGATCCTCACGTAAGACTGCGCGCAGACGCGCAAGCAAACCGCGAGCGCATTCTTGACATCGCGCGCGATGCGTTCGCCGCTGATCCGGCAGTGTCTCTCAATGCCATAGCAAAGGCGGCCGGGGTCGGCGCGGGCACGCTCTACCGCCACTTTCCAAGCCGGGAGGCATTATTGGTGGGGGTATACCGGAAGGAAATTGACGCGCTGGTGGGTCTGGCCCCAGACCTGCTCGCCCGACATGCGCCGCTGCACGCTTTGCGACTATGGTGCGATCGCTTTGTCCGGTTTGGCGAGGTGAAGCATGGCGTTGCCGATACGCTCAGTTCGGCAATCTCCGAAGATGATTTGCGGGAAACCTATCGGCCCATGGTCGGCGCAGTCCGCCAGTTATTGGAAGCATGCGAAGAACGGGGGGAAATACATTCAGGCGTTCATCCTGAAGATGTTTTGACGCTACTGGCGTTACTACTCCGAATTTCACCCACTTCGGACGGCAAAGCGCAGGTAAGGCGGATCCTGGCACTTCTCTTTCGCGGCCTCGGTGTTGATTCCCTGTCGCCACCATAGAACTGCCGTCCGCTCCGGCGCAGCGCCGCTGGCACAAAACCGTTACAAGTCCAAGATTTAGACGATTGCGCTAGTTTCATAGATGTTATTTTATAGATAATCTTTTGGTTCGTAGATATTTCTTTTTTAAAGGAGATTATCAATGACCGTAGAAGGAAAAGTTGTCGCGATTACAGGCGCAAGCAGCGGAATTGGCGAAGCGACCGCGAAACTGCTTGCGGAGCGTGGCGCATTCGTTGTGCTGGGAGCTCGTAATGAAGACGCGCTTCAAGGCATTGTGGACAAGATTATCGAGGCAGGTGGGAAAGCCGCTTTCAAAAAAACAGATGTGCGTCATCGTCGCGACGTTGAAGAGTTTGTTGCGTTCGCAGTCGAGAAGGCGGGAGGGCTCGACGTGATCGTCAACAATGCTGGAATTGGTCCGATATCCCGTTTCGATGCGTTACGTGTCGATGATTGGGATGCCATGATTGACGTGAATTTTCGTGGCACGCTTTACGGGATTGCTGCGGCCCTTCCGGTATTTGAACGCCAAGGAAAAGGGCATGTGGTCAATATCATTTCAACAGCCGGCATTCAGATCTTGCCCACAATGGGTGTCTATGCTGCGACTAAAAATGCAGTCCGTACTGCAACCGAAGTGTTAAGACAGGAAGCGGGACCACACCTTCGCGTAACCGAAGTGTCACCAGGTATCATAGCCACTAATTTCGGTGACACGATCACTGATCAGGCGACAAAGAGAAAGATTGAGGAGCGGTTGGGAGGAATCGCGATTTCTCCCGATGCCATTGCACGTGGTGTCCTTTATGCGCTTGAACAGCCCCCTGAAGTAGATGTTGGCAGTATTGTCATTCGTCCAACGGCTCAGAGCTAACGCTGTTCAAAATATTGTTTGTTTTTACTAGCTGTCAGGTTGTGAGACGTCATTGGCATAATCGAGGATTTCGTCGACCGGCTTCATGATGTCACGACTAGCCGGTTTGATATGATCAGGATTACGGAACGCGGAATGGTTTTCAAGCCATGAGGAGATACACTTGGCAGGGGATATGCCGCCCAGAACACGCTGCGGGCGATGATTGTAAGCGAAACAGAAGCCTCTGAGTAGAATTTCCAGATCCTTATGGCTTGAGACACAGACCGGCAACACCTCTGTCGCGACACGGCCATTGAAGCGTTCGACCATTCCATTGGTCTGAGGGGAGTAAGCTTTGGTCCGGCGTCGGTCGATTCCCATATCATGACAGGCTTTTTCGAAGGCATCCGCCGTAAAGCATGAGCCACGATCGGTCAGAATATGGGTGATTCGGAAAGGAAAGGCGGTTTTGACAGCTTTGAGGAAATCGACGGAATGATCGGTATTCTCCGCGTCATAGACGGCCAGATGGACCGAACGGGAGCATCTATCAATGGCGACATAGAGAAAACGTTTCCGCCGTTCTCCATCTGCTGTCTGCGATTTTGGCAGATGTTTCACATCGATATGGACATAACCGGGATCGTAATCCCGGAATGTTCCCTGTCCCCGAACTGGTCCGGTCTTTGGAGCAGGAGGCAGCCTGTTCAATCCAGCATCTTTCAGAATACGCCAAATGTTGTCCCGATTCATATGTGGCAGGAAATGCCGCATGACAAAGGTCAGGTCATCCAGGCCAAAACCGGTAGAACGCCGAAGCTGACAAACAATGGCGCGCTCTTCCTCCGAGGCTTTCCAGGCCAGTTTCCAGGGACGGCTGCTGCGGTCCTGGCAGGCGTCTGAGCCACGCCTGCGCCACTTGCGGACAGTTTCATCGCTGATCCCGTAGCGTCTGGCGAGCACGGATGTCGGTTCTGACGAACGCGCTATGGCAGCCCGGACGGCCGGTGTCGTGCGTGCCTGTGGATGGATCTGAAGCATCATTCGCTCTCCCTGCAAACGGAAGAAAACCATAGAACGTAACGCGGTATTGCCCACGCTACATCATCCCAATGACGTCTCACAACCTGACAGCTAGGCCATCGGCGATAGAGCGTCTGTCTGCCAACCCCTGCTTTTTTAGCAATCATCTGGATGCCGACAGCAGAACAACCGTGTTGCAGAACGCGTTTGTGGGGCGCCGCCAACACGATCGGTCTAACTTTATGATTGCGAGGGCGGCCCGGAGAGCGAGCAAAGTTCGTTATTTTCGACATTGCTGCACTCTGGTCTCGTATTTGTATGCATCAAATCATGAAATGTGCATGCAGAAGCGAAGGGGTGTATTTTCTCTATTGGTAAAAATGATGCACATGAAGATGCGATCAATTAACCGATGCTGTTCTCTGAAAACGTTAGTCGTCCGTTGATCGGGTTAATTCCTCCCAATCCGCAATTTCCCTTTCCAGGCGTGAGATCCGCTCACGAACCAAACGGAGAGCATCACTTCCAAGAAGGAGTTGCGGCGGGGGGGAAGCGGACGCAACAAGCTGGAGCACTGCGGCAGCAAGTTTCGCCGGATCACCCAACTGCTTTCCGTCTTTCTCCTGCCGCGCTGCGCGGATCGGATCGAACAGAGCGTCATAGTCCGCAATCGAGCGCTCGGTCCTTACCATCGAACGACCGGCCCAGTCTGTGCGAAATGATCCGGGGCACAGCGCCGTGACATGAACGCCGAAAGGTGCCATTTCGGCGCGCATGACCTCTGAAATACCCTGCAAGGCGAATTTACTACCACAGTAATACGCTATGCCGGGCATTGTGATGAGACCACCCATTGATGTCACGTTCACAATAAACCCGCTGCGACGTTCGCGAAAACGCGGCAGGAAGGCTTTGGCGATCGCAACCGCACCAAAGACATTAACGTCGAACTGGTGACGCATTTCCTCAAGGGGTGATTCCTCCAGCACGCCCTCGTGTCCATAACCTGCATTGTTGATGAGCACATCGACCGGGCCGTGATCTTCTTCTGTCTGTGCGACGATGGCGGGAATGCGGTCGAATTCGGTGACGTCACAAAGGACTGCACAGATATCCGGCAGTTGCTCCAGCAAGGATGCCCTTGCGGTTTGCGATCGGATCGTACCAATCACCCGATGACCTGCTTCAAGAGCAGCCTTGGCGATGGCCAACCCAAACCCAGAATTGGCACCGGTTATGAAAAAAGTCTGCTCTGGCATGGTTTTGCTCTGTTTGATAACATTCATGCCTTGACCAATAATATCATATTGATACGTTCTCTATCGCAATTCCTCTGAATTTCTTGCTCAATCCTATGAATTCTCAACCAAAATTCACTCCGCTCCTCGCGTTGGCCGCCGCACTCGCACCGCGACCTGGTTACAACGCCACGCCCTTGCCGGGTATCCGCATCCTGCGTTCCGAGACCATTCTCGAAGATGTGCCGGTCCTTTATCGCCCTGGTGCGGTCTTCGTTTTGCAAGGGGCCAAGCAGGGCTTTCTCAATGGCGAGATCTACCGATATGACGCCGACCATTATCTTTCCGTTTCGGTCCCGGTGCATTTTCGAATGGCCTCTCAGGCTAGTCCTGGTCAGCCTCTGCTCGCCATCTACTTCGATTTTGACCTGCATCTTGCTGCTGAAATCGTGACCACCCTAGAAGGACAAGTCGGTTATGAGGAGAAAACGCGGGCACGGAGTTTGGTTTCAAGTCGGATGGTATCTTCCATTGCTGATGTGCTCCAGCGTCTGCTTCATGCTCTCCACCATCCGCAGGAACTCGCCATTCTTGGCCCGGGTCTGCTGCGCGAGTTGCATTACCGCGTCCTGACAGGCCCTCAAGGTGGGGCGCTGATGGCGGCGCTGCGTCGCAATGACACGACCAACAGGATCGTGCAGAGTCTGGCAATGATCCGCGAAAACTACAATGAGGGCCTGTCAGTACCGGCACTCGCTACGATGGCCGGTATGAGTGTTCCTTCCTATCACGTCGGCTTCAAAGCCCTTACCGGAAGCACTCCGATCCAGTACATCAAAGCTGTACGACTGCATGAAGCCAGACTGATGATCACACGGCGCAAGGGATCGATTGCCGCTATTGCTGCTGAAGTCGGTTACGCCAGCGTTGCCCAGTTCAGCCGGGATTTCAAGCGCCATTTCCGCCGCAGCGCAAGTGAAGAGGCTAAATGGATGCAAGAGCATCTCGGAGAATCATTACAGGATTGAAGAAAAAGTTTTACGCCCATAGCTCCTTTGTCTATTTTATAAATACTTATATTATAAAACCGTGGTTTTGAGTGATATTATAATATCCTATCACTCAAAAGCGCTTGATGCTTCCAGCATCAAGATTAATTACGATATACCTCTTTCAAACCACTGCGCAGCAGTTCCTGCTGTTCAACCGATCCATCGACGGGCAGCAGGGTATGCCTAGAGCATGTCCACCAAAATCCGGTTCGGTGGACATGCTCTAATTTATTGTTTTTACGAGCATCTTCACCTGTCTGAATGCACGCATTCAAACAGGATCTGCTCTAGCAATCATCCAGCGGCCGTTGTGCCGTTCAAGTTCCCAACGATTCACGACCACGCGGTGAATTCGGTATCCCGTCGAGGCACCATGATTTGGCAGTTCACGCCGACGACCTTCATGGTCAAGATGAATAATCATGAGATAAGATGTGACAATTGCGACATCACCTCGCAAATCAATGAGCGGCAGACCGGTAAAATGAGCAAGGCCGCCTAGAATGGCCTCGTGATGCTCTGGTCTTTGAATAAATGCTGCGATCTCTTTGGCACCTTTAGCGCCGTCAAGGGTAGCCCCCCGGTCGAAGATGCCATCCTCGCGATACACTGAAAAAGTATAGTCCGCATCACCCGTATCGGAACTTGGCGGATGAGAGGCGATAAGCTCGTATATCGCGAGCTTATCTTCAATTACGCGCAGTCTATTCTCGATATCCGATGTACTAGATGGATTCATGGTTAATTGTTTCTTTCAACAGAGGCGTTAAGCCTGACGTGCTGATTATGATGCCGATTATTTCTTGGGAAGCCACGATGGAAGCCAAAGCGTGGCAATTAACAGAAGACCATGAATCGCGCAGAGCAGGCCGAATGTCTCAGTGAATATCGTCGAAACGGGGTGGGAAACGACAGCAGCAGAGAGTCGCCATCCAAGGAAGGTGGCGCAGAGCGTTGTTATGGTTGGCCCACCCATCCGCTGTACGATGTTCAGCGCGGTCGTTGCCATAGGAATGTCCGGCCGTGCAACGGACGCATAACCCGCGCTCATTGCAGGAATCCCGACTGTGCCGATGCCGGCACCACGCAGGAACAGAGCAATGGCCAATATGCCGACATTCAGACCGGTATAAGCAAGGACAGCGAGCAGCAGCGAGCCGACACAGGCGCATAGTGCGCCACAACTGGTCAGCCTGCGGATACCAAAGCGGTCCGTGAGATGTCCCATCAGGGGATAGGTACACATCATCCCCAGCCCCAGCGGCAGCATGAACAGGCCGGTACGGTCGGATGAAACGCCACAGGCATGAATGAGCCACACCGGCAGCAGCATCTGTCCGGCAAACGTCACCCCATTCAACAGGAACATGGTCATCGCGGCCGCTGAAAACGCAGGCGTGTGAAACAACCTGAGATCGATCAGCGCACTGTCACCTTTCCGTTGCGCCCAACGGAAGTACGCAACAAACAGCAGCAGAGCACCGCACAGGGATATTGGCCCGAGAAGCTGGCCCGCATGATCGGTTCCATAAAGAAGGAAAATCAGCGCAGGTGCCAGCAGGGCTAGCCCCGTCATATCAAGCGAGCGAGGCCGCACCTCAGCCCGATCGTCAGGCAGAAACAGGACGGCAAGAACGAGCGCCAGCAAACCGAATGGCAGGTTGAGAAGAAAAATCCACCGCCAGGACGCAACCGACAGGATCGCGCCTGCAACGACCGGACCGAGAAGCGGGGCAAGCAGGACCGGCATGGTGACCGCACTGGCCACTTTAGGCAAATGGCTGCCCGCTGCGCGGGCAACCATCATCTGCGCCATAGGTGCAAGCAGTCCACCCGCCATCCCCTGTAAGAGGCGGAATGTGATGAGTGACGAAGCGGACCACGCCAGGGCGCAAAGACCTGAAGTAATCGTAAAAGCTCCAAAACACCCCAGATAAACCGCCCTGCCGCCGATACGACCAACAAGCCATCCACTCAACGGCAGTGTCAGGGCAAGTGCCAGCAGATAGCCGCTCACTACCCATTGGATGACCGAAAATGGTGCATGCAGTGTCGTGACGAGATCCGGCAGCGAGACATTCACGATCGTCGCATCCAGTTGCGACATGAAAGACCCGATCGCTGCGACGCTGACGATTTTCCAGATGCCCGCCGGAAGTCGGGCGGGCTCTTGCGATTGCGGCAAAGCTGTTGCTTTCAGATTTGTGTCACGGCATTGAAAAACCGCGAACTACTACTTTTTTCTCAGGATTCTAGAGTGATGGAGTCACTGGTCGTAACGCGGCCAAGCATCGGGAAAACGTGGTCACAGGCAAAGCGCTGCATTTCTTCAGCGAAAGTGGATGTCAGATCTTCTGCGATCACCACGCCGTAACCGTGCTCATGTGCGGCGCGGGCTGTGGACTCGACACCCATATTTGTTGCGATACCACCCAGTACGATCGTCGTGATTCCGCGCCGCCGAAGCTGAAGATCCAGATCGGTTCCATAGAAGGCACCCCACTGTTTCTTTGTGACAAGCAGGTCTGTCGGCTCGGCCAGCCCCTCGACCAGTTCGGTCCAGTCAGGGGCAAATCCGCCCGGGGGCGGCGCAAAAGGGCGATCGACCTCGGTATGCACGGCATCCGCGAAATCGGGCGCAAAGGCGACATTAACCAGAATGACGGGCGAACCTGCAGTCCGAAAACGGGATGCAAGCTTTTTGGAGCGCTCGACAACCGCCTCTCCTGTAAAGGGAGCCAGCGTGCGATCGACAATACCTTTCTGGAGATCAATCAGGATCAGGGCAGTCCGGGGCGCTGAAAGAGAAATCATGACGGTTCTTCCCTGTTTGCTCATATGTTTTACGGACTCGTTGTCCGCTGAGCGCGGAGTTGATAGAAATTGAGGAAGCACTCAAACTGGGGTAATATTTGAGCATGGACTCAACTTCGTCAAGCAAAAAGCGGACGGCGCTTCAGCCGCGCCGTGCAGTCGGCCGGCAGAGAGTGGCGGAACTGCTGGCGGCTGCGTCCGATCTCATGGCGGAGCATGGCTATGAAGCCACCACAATGGCGGAGATCGCCAGCAGGGCCGGCGCAAAGATCGGTTCGCTCTACCGTTTCTTCCCCAACAAGGAGGCCGTCGGGGAAGCACTTTTGCAGCACCACATGGCGATCGTGCATGACGAATATGAAGCGCTGGCAAAGCGGGCAGCAGATCTTTCACCGGAAGATTTGGCTGATATCCTGATTGACCTGCTCGCGGTGCTTTATCCGCGTGTAAAATCCCTTCCGGCGCTGATGGAAGCGCATACTGACCGGACGGAAATCCGAGACCGGTCACGCCAGCAGGCTCTGGCCGGTATTTCGGCCGCCCTGCGGGTGTGCGCGCCCGGACTGCACGAGCAGACGGCCGGCGATATTGCGGCGGTTGTCCTGAACAATATGAAGGTCATGCTGGGTATGACCCTGAAGGACGCTCCGACAACACCTGGTGCTCCGGATGAACTGCGCCGCATGAATCGGCTCTATCTTTCCGCCCGACTTGGTCCCTGCCAGAGAAAACAAATGGCCGGAAATTCAACAAAGACACGCTGATCCATTATCCAGAATATCGCTCGGCCATATAACGTCCCGGAGACATACCCAGCACTTTGCGGAACATCGTCACGAAACTCGGTACACTCTCATAGCCTAGATGCCCCGCAACCTGCTGGATCGTCGCACCATCTGCCAGCCATTGAACAGCAAGCATGACGTTCAACTGCTGCCGCCAGCGTCCGAAACTCATGCCGGTCTCCTGGCTGATCAGGCGCGACAGGGTGCGCTCGCTGACTCCGGCCTGTCTGGCCCAGGTATCGAGCGTTTTCCGCTCACCTGGCGCCCCGGTCATCATGCTGACAATCCCTCGAAGACGCCTGTCGACAGGCATGGGAAGATGGAGATCCTCGATCCTGGCCCGTGCAAGTTCATCAAGAAGCACGTCCAGCAGGCGTGAGTTTACGCCGTTTTCTTCATAGTAGAGTGGCAGTTCGGATGCCCGAACCAGCAACTCGCGAAGCAGCGGCGTTACGGCGACCGCACAGCAGGTTTCAGGCAAGGGAGGACCAAGCGCGGGATCAATGAATGCATTATACCCCTCAAGCGCACCGCTTATCCTGATGGCATGGCGTGCCCCGCCTGGTATCCAGATGGCACTACGCGGCGGAACAACCCATAATCCGCTATCCCCTTCGCAGGTAAGCGCGCCGCGTTGCACCAGCATAATCTGGCTTTTGGCATGACTGTGAAAGTCCAGTTCCATGCTCTCAGCCTGCCCGGCCGCATAACCGTAGGTTACGATCGCCCGGGGAACGTCATCCGGTTCGATCCAGTCTTCCGTCTTCGACAATTCGTTCAGCATGGGCATAGACGTATTTTTGACGGCAAGGATCAGTTTGGCAAGATTGAATAATAATCTGACCTGATATCTGAATGACGCCATATCCATGCAGGACTATTCCTGAGCAGACAATCAATCAAAATTTTCAAGATCCTGACATCTGCGAAAGGACGCCCCATGAACACATTGACCACTAGCCCAGTCATTACCCTCCTGGAAACGCTGCACAGGAATGCAGAAACGTCCGACCGCGAACTCATGGAAACCATGATGGCGCGCTTTAACGCACCGGAAACATCGGCTGAACAGGTGATGGCAGAACTACTTGCCCAAGAAAGAGCCGACTATCGGAGCGTCTATCACGACTATGCCGACAATTTTCTCGCCGTCTCGCCGCGCTACGGTCAGTTTCTCTACATGATGACACGAGCCTGCAAAGCCCGTCGGGTCGTAGAATTCGGCACGTCTATGGGAATCTCGACCATTTATCTGGCCACGGCCCTTCGTGACAATGGTGGCGGGCAGTTGATCGGTAGCGAAATGGAACGCACCAAGGTGGCACAGGCGCGGGCAAATCTTGATGCAGCAGGCTTAGCTGATCTTGTGGATATTCGTGAAGGCGATGCGCTTGAAACGCTCCGCGATATTGATGGACCGGTTGATCTTCTCCTACTCGACGGTGCGTTCTCGCTCTATCTGCCAGTTCTGAAACTGATCGAACCCCGGCTGGCACCCGGCGCAGCGATCTTCGGCGAAAATGCGTTTGATCCGGACTACATCGCTTACCTGAACAACCCGGCGAATGGATATTTGTCCCAGACGCTGCCGCTGGACGAAGGCCGAGGCAATGGGTTCGCTGTCAGGGTCGGGTGATGTCACACGGAGAGCAGCCAGATTAAATCTTAAAACCTAGATATTGACATATCTCGATGTATAGCTATGTTTGGCAGTGTCACTCACCCACAGAAGGAGACGCCCGGTGAAGTTTGCCAATCAGCTCGATACCGACGCCGAGCGCTTCGGTGGTTACAAAAGGTCAGGCATTGAACGCGAAACCCAAAAATTAGCGCTTGATGCCCGCAGCCGGCTCAACGAGGCTTCTGCCGGACTGTTCTGATCCCGAGTGGATATGAGGCCTTTCATGCCCTCGTACATTGATGTTTCTCAATATCTAGGATTCGCAAAATGCAGAACTCGGTTCTCTTCGACAGTCTGACCCTGGGTCCGTATACCCTCAGAAATCGGATCGTTCTCCCCCCGCTCACACGTTCTCGCAGTTCCCAGCCGGGAAACATCCCCAATGATCTGATGGCGACCTACTACCGCCAACGCTCCAGTGCAGGGTTCATGGTGACCGAGGGGACACAGATCGAACCACGTGGGCAGGGATATGCGTGGACACCCGGCATCTACAGTCCCGAACAGGTCGAGGGCTGGCGCAAGATAACCGATGCCGTTCACGCCGAAGGCGGAACCATCTTCTTGCAATTATGGCATGTGGGGCGCGTATCTCATACCTCCCTACAGCCTGGTGGCGCCGCTCCGGTCGCGCCGTCGGCGATCCCGGCCGACAATGTCAGAGTGTTCGTTGAAACCGGCCCGGGCCAGGGCGCTCTCACACTACCGTCGGCACCGCGCGCCCTGACCACCGCAGAGGTCAAGGAACTGGTCCAGCTCTATGCCCAGGCCGCGCGCAATGCTCTCGATGCAGGCTTTGACGGCGTGGAGATCCACAGCGCGAACGGCTATCTGATAAACCAGTTCATTTCTACCCACACCAATCAGCGCGAGGATGAATATGGCGGCTCACTGGAAAACCGACTGAGATTCCTGGCCGAAGTGACGCAGGCGGTTGCCGATGTCGTCGGTAAAGAGCGCATGGGAGTTCGCTTTTCTCCCCTGTTCGCCACCACCGACGAGGACCGCGTCTATCTTGGTCTTGTCGAGGAAGACCCCCACACGACCTACATCGAGGCCATAAAGGTTCTCGAAAAAGTTGGGATCGCTTACGTCTCGATTGCCGAGGCGGATTGGGATAACGCGCCCGAACTGCCTGAATCCTTCCGTGCGGACATACGGAAAAACTTCAGCGGCCGGGTTCTTTATGCCGGCAGGTACACTCCCGAGCGTGGCGTGCGCGTGGTCAAGGCAGGCTTGGGCGATCTGATTGCCTTCGGCCGGCCCTTCATCGCAAACCCCGATTTGCCGGAGCGTATCGCTCATGGCTGGCCACTCAATCCAGTAGATCCGAAGACCATGTATGGCGGCACCGCCAAAGGATATACTGACTATCCCACCTATCAGCGTTAGGCGCTTCAGGCCGTGTCCAGACATCTGGACACGGCTTCTGACGCTTCCAGCGTAATTAGGTCCATCCAACAGGCAGCGAAATATTGCTATATTGGAATTTCTCGCTATATGGAGGATCATGAGCATCGATATCAACGACGCACTGAAGGCCCTGGACAACCCCGCCCGGCTGGCAATCTTGGCGAAGCTCAAGGACCCTCGCAAGAATTACCCTGAACAGGAAGTTGATCCTGAACAGGTAGGTGTCTGCGTGAGCATCATACAGGAGCGGGCCGGTCTGTCTCAGTCAACCATTTCGCTGTATCTGACAGCGCTGCAACGCGCCAAACTTGTCACATCGCAGCGCATAGGCCCCTGGACCTATTACAAGCGCGATGAGGCGAACATCGCAGCTTTTTTGAAGCAGTTACAAGACCTGATTTGAATGGCAGACTGTCCTCTTTGTTCAAACTTTCTAAAGTTCAACAGTTAGACGTTCTCGCGATATTCCTAGCAACTGTGTTTAAGCGGCGGAGCTAATGCGCCATGGCAGGCCTGTTTTTGAGGACGGCGTTGGCGATTGTGATGAGACACCGTGCGATAGCGACGATCACCAGTTTATGTGGCTTACCCCGCTCCTTCATGCGCCTGGCAACAGCTTTCAGAACTGGATTATGGCAGGCCGCTGCCAGTCCTGCCTGAAACAGGACGTGGCGGAGAGATCTTCTCCCCCTGGAATGACACGTTTCCCACGCATCGCGCCACGATCATGAGCCATTGGCGCAAGTCCGGCCATGCGCAAAGGCCTGACCTGCTGGCTGGCTGGCGACATCCCCTACGGTTCCGCGCATCAGGCAGCAGATGCTGCCCAGGGCGGCGAGCAGAACCCATTTGTCCCACATATCCTGCAGGATGTGGGCGGAACACACGGTTTCAAATCCGGGGCCCGACAGAGCTTCCGCAATACTGCGCGCCGCTGGCGTATCACGACCTTCCCGCTCCCCCACGGAAAGCCAGGGAAGGGAACCTGTTTGGACAATGCGCCCTTGCGCATCAAGCTTGCTGACGATAAAGCACGTGCCTCCCATGACCGCGGCAGGACCAAAGCGGTCTGCCAGAATATCAAGATGCTGCATGCCGTTGAGCAACGGGACAATCCGTGTCTGCGGTCCCACCGCAGGCGCAAAATCGTCCATTACAGCCGTCAGGGAATAGGCTTTTACGCTGAGCAGGATGATGTCGTAGGGATCGTCAATGTCACCGGCCATCACCATCCGGGGGGTGATGGTGACGTTGCCAATGGAACTGATCAGGCACAGGTCCTCGGCACGGAGCTGCTGCAGGCGTCTTTCCCGCACCAGAAAGGTCACGTCATGCCCGGCGCGGGCCATGCGGGCGCCAAAATACCCACCCACGGCACCCGCGCCGACAACAAGAATTCTGGAACCCATCACGCTGTTTCCTCTCTTTAGTCCACCCTGACGTGTTGCGGTTGAAGGCGAGTTGAAGCGCTCTGGAGGTAGGGGTCAAGACAGGCTCAGAATCTCGACCTTCCCGGGTGCCGGGCCTTGATGCCGGCCTCGTCGATATAGGTCTCGACGACCTGAAGGCTTTTGTGCCGCGAGAAGCGCTTCAGTTCCAGAAGGTCATACCCGTCTTTCGCTCCCGTGGTGATGGCCCCGCGGCGCAGGCTGTGCCCGCCAAAATCCCCTTCGAGGTGGGTGTCGCCGCATCGCTTACGGATGATGTCCGTGACCGCCCGGTCCGACAGGGCGTGCGGCCCGATCCTGGGCGAGGTCCCGACGGGAGTGGTGCCCGCCCTGCGGTCCCGCGCTGACCAGATGCGCCGGAAGACCGGGCCTTCCGTGATCCCGGCCTGCCGGAGCCAGGCTTCGTACGCCAGAACCGGGCAGTTCCGGGTCAGGCCCCGCGGAATGCCGATCAGCGCGCCCTTGCGCTGGGGATCCCCCTTGGACCGGCCCAGCCGGATCTGCATGCCATCCTCGTCCATCGTGATGTCGTCCACCTTCAGTGCGGCAAGCTCGGAGCGTCGGAACGCGCCGGCAAAACCGAGGAGCAGAATGGCCCGGTCCCGCGCGCCGACCAGATCATGTGGACTGATGGTATCGACGACCCGGACCAGCCTGTCCCAGGTGAGCGCGGTTTTCTGGCGGGGCAGGGTCTCCTTTGCCTCCCGACGGATGCCGGCGAGGGTTGCGGTCACCATCGGATGGGAAGTCGGCACAGCGATCTGGGCCAGGTGGTGCAGGTAGCGCAGGGCGGCACGGTGCAGGTCGATGGTGCTGGTCCTGCGCCCCTGCAGCGCCATGTCGGCCAGATAGGCGGCGACGTCTTCACCGCGGGCAGGCAGGGCGGGCAGGGCATGGCCAGCAGCCCACTGGCACCAGGATCGCACGGCGGCACGATAGGTGCGCAGCGTGTTCCCGGCCTTGCTGCGGTGCATATAGGCATCGGCCGCCTGACGGGCGGTGGCAAGGCGGCCATCATGTTCAGGTACGGGTTGTGCCGAGACGACGGAAAACCATTGCGCGACGGTAGCTGCCGGCTGGCCGACGGGTGCAGGAGGCGCTGCGTCTGACGTCTCGGGACAGGACCCTACGGACTGGAGCGGTCGGAACCAGGCCAGGAAGCTGGGCGTGCCGTCATCAATTTCCAGTCCGACGGCCAGTTCAAACCCCGATGGGGCATTGCCAACATGGTCCTGAGCCATCTGCTGGGCCGCTGCGGCATATGGCACGCCCTGCGCGAGAGGGGTATCCGGGGAATAGGTGCCGTCCGGCCGCTCGATACCGGCCAGAAGCAGGGGCAGGGGTGGGGTGAAACGCGCGGTCGAGAGGATTTCGCGCCAGCGCGCCGGATCCTGTGTCTCGGCCAGACGCTGCCGTGTCAAATGGTCAACGCGGGCGTGCAGCGCGGCCTGCGCGCGCCTGCTGGAGCCGAGGATCCGGACGTCGCTCAGCATGACCGGCTTTCCCGGTCAGAAGCCCCCTGGGTGCAGAAAAGGTGACCGGGGTCGCCCCTGCCTCTTTTCCGCTGGCCCGGTCTAGGCTGGGCCAGCGGTTCGGAAGGACAGAGCCGACCGCTACGCGGGCAGCAGGGGAGGGGCAGACAGGCAGGCAGGGTGGAAAGGCTCTGGAACAGGCGCATTTTGGGATTTTTGTCGAAATGCCTCATGAATGGAAACAGAAATCCTATTTTACCAACCACCTATTTGGCACCGTCCAGTTAATCGTGGCCGAAAATGCCATCCAGCGCGGTCGGGAGCTCTGTCAGATTATCCGCGTCCATAATGCAGCGACCTTGAAGGTTTTTTCGTGGTTGAACAGTAAACTACATGTTTGTCAGAGACGAAGAGAATACCGGGCATACCGGTTTTCTCCTGTCCGAATAAGAGCACCACGCGCCACCAGATCAACCAGATCACGCGTCGCCGTGGCAGACGTCGCCCCTGTAATCGACCGATAATTCTGGGCACTCAGGCCACCTTGAAAACCATCAGGCCCTTCTGCCAGCATTCGAAGCAGGGCCTTCTCCTGACGAATGTTCAGTTTTCCGCGTAAGCGATCCAGAAACCGCGTTTTCTCAATAAGAAACCGGATATTCCGAAGCGTGCGGGATTGCGCCTCCAACACGACCTGAGAGAACCAGACCATCCAGTTCTCTATCTGGTTCGTCTTGCTGGCCCGATGCAGTTCGAGATAGTACGCTTTCTTGTATGTATTGATGGTCGCGGCCAACGCCGTCAGCGTTGGGGCTGCGAGGGTTTGCGCCAATGCTTTTTCAGCAATAGCCCGTCCGATGCGACCATTTCCATCTTCAAAGGGATGAATGGTCTCAAACCACAGATGCGCAATCGCAGCCCGCTCAATCGCGGGCAAGGGGTCAATCCCGCCTGGGGCGGTCCTGTTAAACCAGCCGATAAACTGCGCCATCTCCGAAGGGACGCTTCGAGATGGCGGGGCTTCGAAGTGGATGTGCGGCGCATGGATGGGGCCGGAGATAATCTGCATTGCCTCGGCATGCGTCCGATACCCGCCAATGACATCCAGATCTCGCCGACCATTCATGAGCATGGCATGCCACTCAAAGAGACTCTGGTCAGTCAAAGGGGCCGCATAATGCCGATAGAGGTCCGCCATCAATTCAGCAGCCCCAGCCTCAGTTGGCGTAGAACGTCGCCTGTCTGTGGCGAAGCCAAGGTGTCGCGCAATCGACGATTGCACACTGGCCCGATCAAGCACCTCGCCTTCAATAGCGGAGCTCTCGACCGTTTCTTGCGACATGAGTTGAACGACAAGATGCTGATTGGCGTCTTTGTCCAGATGCTGCATCGCACCGACGACCACGCCTGAACCTTTTAGGAACTCCGTTTCGGCGTCTCGCAGACAGCTTTTCTCGAAGTGGAAATGTGGCCAGTCCGGAAGCTGCCAATTCCAAAGCATGATTGATACCCCAAGGCTCTATCAATCATTATATCGCATTTTTATGATTGATAGAAGTCTAATCTATCGATCCTTCGGCGTGACGGATTATGCTGCGTATGAACCCAGAGTGGCCCGCAGCATTCCATAATGTTCACTAAGACGGGCATCTGGCGGAACACGGTGTGATCGCTGCCAAGGGAATTACGAACGTGCAGGAATTGGGACGGATCATCGAGACGGCGGAAGGCGCGCCAGGTCAACCTGCGCTTCATGGCTCTGGCCAGCCATTATCTGTCGAGGCGACCTTCTGCAATCCGGCAGCGGGATGGGAGAAGGGGCAGATCGAGAAGACCGTGCGGGATGCACGGCGCCATATCTGGCAGGATCTGCCTGCCTTTGCGGATCTGGTGACGCTGAATGCCTGGCTGGAAGCCCGCTGCCTGGACTGCTGGGAACGGCTGCAGCATATCGAACTGGCCCGGACCATCGCCGATGTCCATGCAAGCCGAGCGTCCTCACCTCATAGTGCCGGGGCGTCCCTTTGACGGGTTTGTCGAACAGACCAGGCGCGTCTCACCAACCTGTCTGATCCAGTTCGAAGGCAACCGCTATAGCGTGCCGGCCTCCTTTGCCAATCGTCCGGTCAGCCTGCGGGTTTATCCCGACAGGCTGCGCATTATCGCCGAAGGGCAGGTTTTGTGCGTGCATGACCGGATCATCACGCGTTCGCATGTGATCGAGCGGATTTTCCGGCATCAGGCTGCTAACCATGATAACGAATACATGATGATCGACAGCACGATTGTCCGTGCTCGCCAGCATAGTGCGGGCACCCGTAAAAAAGGGGCACAGATCAGGCCATCGAACGGTCCCGCGGCGGACTGCCCGGAAGATCCTGCGATCCGCATTACGATTCAGTGCCACCCTTCGGTAGAACGAAGCCCAGAACCTCGGCCAGATGGTCGCGATAACGCGCGATCGTCTCGCCAACGTGCGGCTCCTTGATGACGTTCGTTGCGAGATATGTTGAAAGCGGTGCCATGCCCAGGAACTCGTTGGCCTTGTGGAATGGGAAGTAAATTCCGTCGATGCCCTTACCTTCGAAGAACTGCGCCGGATCGACAAAGGCTTCTTCCGGGGCGTTCCATGTCAGGGAGAGCATGTAATGCTTTCCTTCCAGCAGGCCACCTGATCCATATTTGCGTTCAGGATGGGAGCGGCTGCGCCCGTCATTGGCATAAAGCGAGCCATGACCGGCTGTGAAGACTTCATCCACATATTTCTTGACGGTCCACGGTGCGCCCATCCACCAGCCCGGCATCTGATAGATGACCAAATCCGCCCACAGGATGTTCTCGACTTCAGTTTGAATGTCGTAGCCGCTGTCAATCTTCGTCTGGCGAATGCTGAAACCCGTGTCCGAGAGGAGTTCGAGGGCGACGTCATGCAGCGTATCGTTCAGACGACCATGAGAGTGGGCGAACACCTTGCCACCATTCAAAAGCAGAATGTTTTTCATCAGATAATGTTCCAAAAGTTCGTAAAAACAGATAGATACGGACACAACATGGGCTGCTGTCCCAGATGGGACTTGCCGTGGTGAGAGGGTCCCTGCTTCGGCCGGCCGGTTTGTTGCATTCCTGATTTAATCATGCAGTGCATAAGCCGGCTTGATAATAGGCTAATTCTCCATATGACTTTTGAATGGAGTTCACATATAGGCGGATACGATGGATAATCGTGTGTGGGAGATGCAGGTCTTCGTTCGGGTCATTGAGACAGGCAGTTTTTCCGAGGCAGCCCGTCAACTCCTGATGAGTCCTTCGACGGTCAGTAAACTGATTGGTCGGATGGAGGATCGGCTGGGCGTTCGTTTGGTGGAGCGTTCAACCCGTCGTCTGTCTCTCACGGATGAAGGCCGGCTGCTTCACGAGAGGGGAACGGCCCTTCTGTCAGACCTGCACGACATCGAACAGGAGGTCAGCCAGGGCGGGGACATTACCGGGGGTACGGTGCGCGTCAATGCGTCGGTTGCGTTCGGCGTTCTCGGTGTCGAACCGTTCCTGCCTGAGTTCTGGCGGCGGTACCCCAATATTATCGTTGATATGTCGCTTTCAGATGAAA
The DNA here is from genome assembly GCF_003207795.1 of Komagataeibacter nataicola. GTDB lineage: Bacteria > Pseudomonadota > Alphaproteobacteria > Acetobacterales > Acetobacteraceae > Komagataeibacter > Komagataeibacter nataicola. The sequence goes on from NZ_NIRT01000015.1 coordinate 64,187, forward strand.
TCGTGGACCTATATCTTGATCGGACAGATGTGGCTTTCAGGGTCGGTCCATTGACCGATAGCAGCCTGACTTCTCGCAAGGTGGGGACTGCCCGTCGAATGATTGTCGCAGCACCCGGCTATCTGGAACAGCATGGGGTGCCAGAAAAGATTGAGGATCTGGATCATCATAACTGCCTCGGTTTCAATTTCCGTCGCGCCGCTCCGATCTGGCCTTTACGGGATGGCGGAAGGATCGTGGATCGCCTCATAAGTGGCAGCCTGCTGGCGAATAACGGGGAGACGGTGCGTCGCATGGCAGTCGCCGGAGCGGGATTGGCTCGCCTTGGTGACTATCATGTGCGCGATGATGTGGAGGCGGGGCGGCTGACAGAAGTACTGGCCGACGCAGGGCATGGGGATGTCGAAGACATTCATGCCCTTTATCTTGGTGGAACACGAATGCCTTATCGCATCCGGGTGTTCCTTGATTTCATGATGCCTAAGCTTCAGGAATTTATGAAACGGAGATGAAGAAGCACCATTTCCGTATCCTCTATCGGTGGGCTTATCCGGGATTTTGTGCGGGGCCATAGACTGGGGCTGGGAGGCCCTATGACATGGCGATTGACAAAGACGTTCTGGACCAGTTGCTTGCGGGGCGTGATCCGCGCGAATTATTTGCCAGCGGTGGCCTGCTGGACGAATTGAAGAAGGCGCTGTCGGAGCGGCGGAACCGGCGGAACGGTACCTCGAAGAAGACGGTCCTGACCGGCTCGTCGCAGGTGACGCTGGACATTCCCCGCGACCGGGCGGGGACATTCGACCCGAAGCTGATCGCGAAATATCAGCGCCGTTTTCCCGACTTCGATGACAAGATCATCTCGATGTATGCGCGCGGCATGAGCGTGCGCGAGATCCGGGGCCATCTGGAGGATCTCTATGGCATCGAGGTCTCGCCGGACCTGATTTCGACGGTGACCGATGCCGTCATGGACGCCGTGACGGAATGGCAGGGGTGGCCCCTGGATACGTGCTATCCGCTCGTGTTCTTCGACGCGATCCGGGTCAAGATTCGCGACGAAGGCTTCGTTCGCAACAAGGCCATCTATATGGCGCCAGGCATCCTGCCGGACGGCACGAAGGACATTCCCGGCCTGTGGATCGAGCAGACCGAGGGCGCCAAGTTCTGGCTACGCGTGATGAACGAACTGAAGCATCGCGGCGTAGGCGATATCCTGATCACCGTGGTCGACGGGCTGAAGGGCTTCCCCGAGGCGATCGCGCCCTGCTGGCGGCGCGTCTGGGACAATGTCGTTCCCTTCTTTGCCTGCCCCGAAGCCGTTCGGAAAATCATATACACGACCAATTCCATAGAGGCGATGAACTCGAAATTGCGCCGGGCCGTCCGCGCTAGGGGACATTTCCCCAATGACGAGGCCGCGATGAAGTTGCTATATCTCGTGCTCAATCACCTGGCGCAGGACTGGAAGCGCCCGCCACGTGAATGGACCGAGGCCAAAACGCAGTTCGCCATCATCTTCGGCGAACGCTTCACTCTCTGAGGGAAAACGGCCCCGCACAAAATCCCGGATAGGCCCCGACATGGGCATGCAGCGCCGCCTGCGCCTGCCGGTTGGAACCGAGGATCCGGACGTCGCTCAGCATGACGGGCTCGCCCGGTCATATGGTCCCCGGCCCTCACATGGCAGCAGGGGAGGGGCAGGCAGGCAGATGTGGTGCAAAGGCTCGGACACAGGCGCATTTCGGGAGTTTTGTCGAAAATCTTTATTAATGAGAATAGAAATCCCATATTATCAATCATCTATTTTATACCTTAATTATGAGAATATCCTCAATTGCAGTGAAAAATATCCTTAATTATGCGAAAAAATGATTCCGAAATTTTCAGAATGAGATTGCTTTTGCTCTCATGTCAGACATCCAAGTGGGTGTGACCATCGCCTGAAAGCGGACGTTATCAAGCGAACCGCGATAGACAGAGTTGGGGACGTTCGAGGTCTATCGGATTAGAGGAGTGAATCGCGGAGACCACACATTCAGCAGCGCCTGCCAAGGTATCGATAGCAGACATGAACGAATGTTATTGCCTTGTCAGCGGCGCAGCATAGCGACAAGATCGACGAAAGGCTCTGCCGACGCTACGTGGCGCTCAGTTGCGGGTGGCATTGATTGTCGTTGGGTGTCGTCTGCCAAGATTACCAGAAGTCCGAAGTCACTCTCCGATTATCGTGGCGCTCCGTAGGAGGTTGTCGTTTTCAACGATTGCGGCGACCTCTTGGTAGATCTGCGCATCTGCTTCGACGTCCACCGTTTCGATCGACATGACGAGTGAATAGGGCATTTTCCGCAACCAACGTTCGCCGCGCTTCCTGTCGCCCCACCATCCCTTGACCGGTAGGACCCCAATACCTCCCTTATGGAGAAGATCAGACGCCGGACCTGTCCAAACGTCGTGATGCAGTGAGCCCCGTCGGGCATTAGCGGGACCGATCTCGAACCGGTCATCCTCATCGAGATCTTCAGCTTCATAGTCTTCTTCACGCATGAGTGTGTTAACGCGAGCAATCGCCTCCTCGTCATCGTCATCGATCCCCTTCAGGACGAACCGAAGCTTGGCCGACGCGTAGCGATTGGACTGCTGGCGCGTTGAACGCGTTGGATTGGGCTCGACGAAATAGGACAAGGTGACGCGAAGGCGGACTTCATCGGCGCCGAGTTCCTCGAGCACATCGACCGGCCATGGCAGTTGGTGCCACTTCATCTCACCGAGGGCGATGCTGTTGCCCGATCCGCGACGATAGACCTGAAGTTCGTCTTGGATGATCATCGTCATTGCATTGTCGAGACTTGTCAGCGCACGCATGCGATCAGGAATGCCGAACCCGTATCTCTGGAGAAGTTGACCATAGTCACCTCGGGTCGGTCGCGTCGGCAGGCGCTGCAGCATCGCCGGCGTCCAGCGTGCCGAATGGATTATCAGAGCGCGAACAGTTTGGGGCGTTGCGTCGGGATAAGCCGCCATGATAGCAGCAGCTAGCCCACTCGCTGCTGCCGTAGCGGCGCTCGTCTCGCCAGTGCAACTGAAGCGGTGAGCGGCAAAGTCACGCGCTGTAGTGACGATGCTGAGGTGGGGCGCGTGCAGGGTTCCGACGCCGTCTACATCAGCGACCCTATTGCCGCCTTCCATTACGATATCAGGCTTATTGCATAATATGGGCCGTTGCCACGCAATGCTGGTTCGCGAAGTGGGGCAGAGGTCGCCCTCTGGCGCCACATGATCCGGTGGCAATTCCTGATCGACGAAACGTGTGCAGGCACCGACTGTAATCGCATTGAGCGCTTGCGCCGGTGAGCGCATCGGGGAGGCATCGTTCAGTGCGATGTAGTCCGCAGCCATGTAGGGCTGTTCATCGATATTTCCGGCCGGAACGAAGAAGAGCCTCTGCTTGCCCGGTCGACCGAAGGCTAACTGGTCAATCACAGTCGAGAGGCTCGATGGATGTCCATTCGAGCGCTCACGGGGGGCGCTCATAGAGAGCGAGTAGACGCGATTGGCGCGCGTGGTGCGTTCCATCAAGCGGACGGCAGCGCGAACGGAAGTGCCCGGAAGAGGCTGCGAGGCGCCAGGGACTGCCGGTGGCAGCACCGTCACGGATTCCAGCCGATGTGTCAGGATGACCGGATCGGTGCTGGCGAGGAGCGGTGCAAGATTTCCATAGAGCGCGACGCCAGCCATGCCGGTGCCATGGCCGTGATGATCATTGGCGGCCCATGCGGTGTTCACCGTCAGGGTACGACCGGCCTCAATAAAAGGTGCAAGGAGAGGGTGTGTACGGCGCACGCCGCTGTCAAGTATGCAGACGCGGGGGGCGTCTTTTTCTGGTGCCACTATCTGGTTCAGGAGGGCTTCGGCTGCTGCGGCCTGTTGACCAGGCATAAGCTCCAGAAGGTGTGCCATAAATGAGGAGGCAGCGCGCAATTCTGCTACGACAGGCACGCGCTTAATTAACGCCGTAATCTGCCGCTTTGTGCCGTATGCGCGCACCACAATGGCTTCAGGAAACGTGAGATGCCCCCTTTCGATGGTGATATCGAGTTCAGGTGCGCTATCTCTGATCCAATCCTCTGTTCCGGGACGAAGCCAGAGTTCCCATGCGAAAGGCTTGTTGTGTGACGGCGGTTTACCTTGGTCCGTCCAAAGATCGCCAAACTTCGTCGGACGAATTTTCTCGAGGTGGTCGAAGAATTCCTCGTTGGGCGGGGGCTTGCCCTCTCCCGCCTGGCTATTGGCATAGGCTTTGGTCGATTTCTTAAAGCTGTCGATCTTGGTAGTGCGCATAAAGACGTTCGCAGTCTGTCGCCCCTCATCGACCTTTACCGAGAGAAGATTGATGCCGCGCCGAGATGAATCGAAGAAAGCGAGCGGCATGGGCCTCTGACTGGACGCTTCAAAGCTCAGATAGAAGCCGCGATCCGCCTCGGGGATCAGGACTTGATCAGCAACCTTTGCGGCGGCACGCGCGGCCGCCGCATCGACGGCAGCAACGAGAACCTCGATGTGCTGCCGACGGTTGGCGCGCGGCATTCTAACGTTGCGAATTATGGGCGAAATGCCTCGAAATGGAATTGCACGGCCGTTGCGGCGAACAAAGAGGTGCGGATGCTCCGCCATGCTACAATCTGATCCTTGATTAGAAAGTGTGCCCGTTCCGCCGTTCGCTAAGCGCTGTCATCAGAAGGCGGGAGTCTAGGATGCCTTCATGATCGAGCACAGCTACGCGCGCAGCGTCGATCGCGCCGCGAGCAATGTCGCAGTGGGACATACCGTTGGTTTCTCCCATGAGTGAATCCCAATCGAGGCTACTCAGATCGAAGGTCGTGAGATTGTTTTCAATTACGGCGCGCGCTTGGGTCTGGTCGGGCAGCCCGTAAGTGAAGATCGCGTCGAAGCGCCGGAACAGCGCTTTGTCGAGCAGTTTGGCGTGATTGGTGGCAGCCAGAATAAGGCTCGTGCTGCGGTCTTCCTCTAGAAATTTGAGGAAGGCAGTCGCGATGCGTCGTGCCTCACCGACGTCATTGGGCATCGAGCGTTCAGCGCCGAGAGCATCAAGCTCGTCGAATAGATAGACGCCACGGTTGTTGGCGATAGATTCAAAAACAAGGCGCAATTTGGATGCGCTTTCGCCCATATATTTCGTGATGATGCCATCGAGTTCGATCGTGAAGAGTGGGAGCGATAGCTCACCTGCAAGCGCAGCCGCAGTGCTGGTTTTTCCTGTACCAGGAGGCCCGCTCAGCAGCAGCTTGCGGCGGGGGCTAAGCCCAAACTCATCGAGTTTGTCGCGCTCGCGTTGCTCCTTCACGATACGCTTGAGCGCTTCTGACAGACGGTCTGGCAAAACGAGCGAGGACAGCCTGATCAGGGGGAAGCTGGCACTAAGAAGTCCGGCGAGTTCGCCCTTCGGCCGCACCATGGGTATAGGGTCGCGCGTGCGCTCGATCGAGGCGATCTGGTTGCGCGCCTCTTCAATGAGATCACGTAGCTCTTCCGCAACACGGGAATGACCGCGCTTGGCTGCGTCCGCAGCAAGTTGCAACGCGATTTGCTCGAACCGGCTGCGATCGCCTTTGGTGTGGCTCCTGACGAGCGAAATAATTTGGGCGGCGCTGGCCACTATTCCCCCCGACGCGACAGCAAATGTTCAATGCGCAACTCTATGCCCGATATTTGCGATGTCTCCAAGGGAATTGAAAGATGGTAGATCATTTTGCCAGTGCCTTTGAAGTTCAGAGGTTTGATTGCCTAGCGTACCTTAGCGCACCTCGAACTTGATCTTCCGCACCTCGGCTGGTTCTGGCTGCCACGGTGCACGAAGTTGAAGTTTGAGCCATATGTCACCCGTGTGGCTTGGTGTCACGATGAAGAGGTCCTGCCCGCGACCGCCGAAACCAGTCGAGGGTTTAGTCCCACGTCTCTCAATATGAAGTCCGTCGCAATCCGAGGCCTCCCATCGAAAGCCCGTTCCGCCGGAAAAGGGCAACGCGAGCTCGACCGCTTGCCCAACATTAGCTCCGATGACGCTTGTTCCCTTCTGCACTTCCGTCACCATAGGCAAGTCAACCTCACAATCTTTCGACCTCTATCGCGATAAAGGGAAATTCCTGATCCAGCCCGCACTGCCCATAGGCAATCCGGCAAAACCCATCCTCCCCCCAACTACTGGACCAGCTGTTCTTGACGATCCAGCATGACGCGTCGTCGTCATAACCCACGACGCAGACGGCATGGAGGCCAATTTCGTCACCTGTAGCATGTTCGTATACGCCGCTCTTATAGTACCGGAAATCGTCGAAGACTCGCATACCCGCGACCACGGGGCCGCGTACTAGCGCCCATCGGCGATCATCCGCGCTGTGGGCCGTTTTCCAAGAGGAGACTTTAACAGCAGGCGGAATGGACTTACAGGTCGATCCAACCACATAGGGGAAGTCCGCCTCTAGACCGACGCCTTGGCTGGCGCGTCCCAGCGCGGGGATGAAATCCCACCCGGTATCGCAGCAATCGCCGCAGCCACAATAAAACAGGTCGGCTTCTGAGAGATCAACACTGGCTGGCTCATTCTCCTGGATCGCGAGCGCGCTTTCCATTGCTGCGCAGGTAGCGAAGGCCACACAGGATCCGCATGTATCTTGAGAGCGAATAGGTGACACGCGGCCCTCAGTACGCCAGTCGATTTTCGCAGGCCGCGTTCCGCGAAACGCCTCGGGCATCATTGTAGCGACCTGCAGCGCCGGCGCGTTGAGGCTCGTTCGCCGCAAACCAAATTGTCCAGAGGTTAACGCGGCCGCTGCGACGGGAGTTTCCCCTGCGACCCATTTGAGCTTGCGCGCGACAATAGCTCTTTTGACTTCGGCCAGATTCATCGCTTGGATCAACTCCTTCAACAGCTTGTTTACTCGCGATATAGCACCAGCTATTCTAAGGGGGAAATAAGCGGGCAGCACACCACAGGATACAGCCGACCTCCTGAAAATCCATACACTTGCGCTAGTTGATCCGCACTCAATGATCGAAAATGGCGAGCTAAACGTCCGACAAGGGTTGGTAGCCGTCATGAACGTGAACACTTTGAATGGCTGCTCTCAGTCACCCCTTCTCGGCGACCGACTTTTTGCTTTCCTCCATATTTGCGTTCTTGGTCATGTAATAGAGTACGGCAGCAAAGAAACTTTTCTCCTTTTCCTACGATGATACGACAAATGAAGCCGTGAGCCCGATAGGGTGCTGAGTTTGGATGCTATCCAACATTATGAATTGCATTCATTCGTCGCTTGATGGGGGAGGCGCGTGTGCATTCGTCTATCGGGTCCATCCAAACCGCTTGCGATGTAGATGATGCAACATGGGAATTGGCTACCAACCGCAGTGCACTACTGCGTCCGCTGGCTGAGGCTGAATGCTCGAATGCGCTGGAGGTTAGGTATGTTGCTCAACGTCTTGGTCTTAGCGTTCAGCATACCTACCGGCTTATCAAGAAACTTAGGGAGGAGAAAACTACCTCGGCGTTAATCCCTCATGCGCGCGGTCCACGACTAGGGAGCAGACGTCTATCAGATGCCGTCGAGCGTCTGATTATGGAAGTCGTGAAAAAAAGCTACCTGCAGCGCGAAAAACCGACCTTGACGCGGGTTTATCGTCATCTTTGCGAAGCATGCCGGGCCGTAGACCGCAAGCCGCCGTCCATGAAAGCGCTACGTGCCAGGATAAACGCTATTGACCTGAAGAAGCAGGTGCGTCGTCGCGAAGGGCCTGCGGTTGCGGAAGCACATTTCCACCAGATTAAAGGCAGCTTGGAGACGACGCGACCGCTGGAAATTGTCCAGATCGACCATACCAAAGTCGATCTTATATTGGTCGATGACGTTACACGTTGCAGCATTGGCCGTCCGTGGCTGACCCTGGTTTTGGATGTCCACACCCGCATGGTGCTCGGCTTCCTCCTTTCGCTGGAGGCTCCGAGCGCAACCTCGGTGGCACTGGCTGTAGCGCAGGCGGTGTTGCCAAAGGACACGTGGCGGGCAGAGCGTCTAATTGAGCATAGTTGGCCTACGGCAGGTCTTCCAACTTGCATTCATGTGGACAACGGCGCCGAATTTCATAGTCGTGCCTTCGAACGTGGCTGTGCACAGCATGGGGTCGAGATTGTTTACCGACCGCCTGTAACGCCTCGCTATGGAGGACATATCGAGCGACTGATGGGTACGCTGATGGGACGGATTCAATGTCTGCCGGGGACGACCTTCTCAAATGTACAGGTCAGGGGAGATTACGCGTCAGAAGCGCGGGCCTGTCTATCCTTCCGGGAATTTGAACGGATTTTGGCACTGGAAGTCCTAGGCCCCTATCATAATGAGGTCCACCGTAGCCTTGGTTGCACTCCGGTCGCCCGCTGGGTTGAGGCGACGCAAGGGATTTCCCTGCGGCATCCGGTCGATGAACAGGGATTTTTGCTCGATTTTATGCCGTTCCAGGAGCGGGTGGTTCGCAGGGACGGCGTGCGGCTATTCAACATCCAGTATCAGGATGGGGCACTTGCACACCTGCTCGGACGGCCAGGCACAAAGATGCGAGTGAAATACGACCCACGGAACCTGTCGGCAGTGTTCGTGGAATTGTCGGACGGTGATCACATTCGCGTTCCGTATGCGGATCTGCGCCGGGCGCCCATTACCTTGTGGGAACATAGGGAAGCAGTGCGAACGCTGCGGCAAGAAGGTCGACGATCAATCGACGAACACGCAATCTTCTCCGCGATTGTAACGCAACGCGCTATTCTCGACGAAGCGAGGGGTAGAAATCGTCAGGCAAGGCGCAAGACGGTTCGCCGCGAGGTAGCACATGCTCTGACACCAGAGCCAGTCCCGGCAGAGGGTCAAATTACTGAAGAAGATGATGCTCGGATTGCCTTGCCGCCGCCTGGGGCAACCAGTGGCGTGGAGATCTGGTGATCATGGGCACGGTTGAATGGTCTCACCTTCCAGAGGATGTAAGACCCTTGGCCACCCTGGATAGCGAACAGAGGATCGCGCATATTCGCGCCAAGCGCTGGGTCGACTATCCGCATGCCGCACGGACATTGAGACGGCTTGAAGAGATTTATGTCCAGCCACGGTCAGAGCGCATGGAAAATTTGCTTCTGATTGGTCAGAGCGGCATGGGCAAGACTATGCTGGTCCGTAAATTCGAGCGGTATTCATCGGTTGTACTCAAGGGAACTGGGACTTTCCGCCTGCAGCCTGTGGTGGTCATGCTAATGCCCCACGATCCGACCGCCCCGCGCTTCTTTTTGCAATTGCTCAAGGCAGTCGGGGTCCCGCCAATGGATACGTTTGAGGGGAGCGCTCCTCGGGAAACCACAGTGTTGCGCGTGATGAAAGATCTACAGACCAAGGTCATTGTCATTGATGAACTGAACTCCGTCCTGGCAGCATCGCCACGCCAACAACGACAGTTTTTGCAACTGTTGCGATGGTTATCCAACGAACTGCGTGTTGCTCTAGTCGGTGTTGGCGTGCCCGAGACCCGCCATGCACTGCTCTCTGATGATCAATTACGCAGTCGGTTCATGCATCTCGAGTTGCCAACATGGGAAGAGGGCGCTGACTTTAAGCGTTTTGTAACTCATCTGATCTGGAGCTTGCCCTTACGTGCGCCGTCACCGATTGACTCCGCGCGGGTCATGCAGCTTCTGGTTGGCCGGACAGGCGGCATCACGCTGGGTGTTTGCAAGGCGATTGAACGGGCGGCTATCGCGGCGATCCGTTCCGGCAGCGAGCGTGTAGATTACAGTGGGCTCCAGGACCATGACGTGTGGGACGGGCTTGAGGCCCCAGTAGCCGCCGGCAGGTCTCGCCAGCAGGACGGGCGAAGGTGAACAAGCCTGGCAGGCTACCAATTGTTCCTGATCCCTTTCGGGGCGAGGCGCTTTCTTCCTGGTTGACCAGATTGGCGGCACGCTATGATCTGCGGGCCAATGATATCCTCCATCATGTAGGAGTTGGGCAGAGTGCTTATCGCGATCTTGATTGGCTGACGGTGCCCCACGTTGATCGTGCTCTCGCTCAGGCGACCGGAATCAGCACAAGCCGAATTGCTGGAATGCGATATGGTGTGGAGGACGGTTGGCTATGGGATCGGCCTGGGCGGGTATGGTGCCGGGCCTGTCTGCAGGCCGACCTTCTGGCTGGTGAAGAAAGCTGGGAACGTCGAAGCTGGCGGAGCGGGGCAACAGTGCTTTGCAGTCAGCATCGCCAGCTTCTGGAAGAGACCTGCCCTGTTTGTCACCAGATTGGAACGGGCTGTCTGTTCCGTGCCTATCGGGGACGTATCCGCTCCCGCTGTATCGCACGCGACAGACCTGTAGCGCTGCGAAACGACGAAACGCTATCGGTTCTACCTTTGGGATTGCGTCTGACGGGCATAACGGTGAAAGCGATTGACGCGTTGCAACGCGATCTACATCGGAGCCTTCGTGGTCACATGCCACATGGGCGGTGGTGTGGCGTGACACATCCGAGGGATCTTCCGGTGCTGGTTGAAGATTTTTTGCGGATGGTTGTGCCTACTCTTGGCCTTCAACTGCAGGTCGCGCCGCCGTTACGGTGGATGTTGCGGCATTCTGATTGGCAGGATCTCTTTGTCTTCACACCGGCCATGCTGCCCCTTGAGGTGGCGGCAGGTGTCCTGGCCATCGCGGCGTTGATCCTGGCCGATCCGGGATGGACGGGAGAGTTGGCGGGACAAATCGACTGGGCTCCTGCGGGGAGAGGGAAAAAGCGCGAGGCCTTCAGTCCGGAGAGTTTTTTGCAGTGGCTTCATCCAGGCATAGCGGACTGGGGACGCTGTCGACTGGAGGCATTGGTGATGCGTAACCGAATTAAGGGTACTTTTTCGCATTAATAAGGGTCATTTTTCTCCTGATTAAGGAGAACCGGAACCGGAGAAAAGCGCGGCAAATCTGACATTCTCCTTATTAAGGACGTTTCGACATTAGCAGGCATTTTGGAATTTTTCATCTACTTCCGACAAGATAACTTATCGGAAGTAGGGTTTTGATTGGTTGGATTTTGCCTGGCGGAGAGGGGAGGAAGCGGAAAGTCCGGAAAACCGCGCCTTTTAGGATCAATCTGGCGCTTTTCCGTTCTCCAAATATCCGTTAACGTGATACAACGCATTGTATGAAGCGTAAACGCCTTAATATGGTGAGGGTCAGGCGGCGCGGTTTCCCGCTGAGGGTGGGCAGGCTGTTCGCTGTCCGTCCGCCGTCGGCCCATAGGGATTTTGGGTCGGAAAACCGCGGATCCGATCAGAATGGCTGAGACCGGCCGACTGCTGCAGGCCGCGCGGCCGCCGGTCGGGCTGTCGCCGGCCACGGCGCGGACCTATGCGGCCTCCTGGCGCGCTTTCGTCGGGACCCAGGCAGCCGATCGCTGCTTTCCGGTCGGCCCTGTCGCGGTGGCGGCGTGGCTGGAGGCCCGGGCGAAGGGCGGACGGCCGCGGCAAAGCCTGGTGGTGGATCGGGCGGCGCTGACAGCGTGGTGTGCCGCCAATGGCGAGGGGCTTGATGTCGCCCTGCCCGCTACGCGGGTGCGCCGGACCGGGGTCGATGCGGCTTCCCTGCTGGCCGCCGCGCGACGTTGCGGCCCCGATTTGCCCGGCCTGCGCGACCGGGCTTTGCTACTGCTGGCGGCCACGCTGGACATCGGCGCCGAGGCCTTGGCCCGGCTGACGGTGGAAGACATCACCGACATGACAGACGGGATGACCGTCGCCCTGCTGCGGCCCCGGTCCGGGCGGCACCAGTTGCGCCGGTTGCGGCGGCGTCGGGATCCGGCCGTCTGTCCGGTGCGGAACTGGGCGGCCTGGCGCGATGCCGCGCAACTGCGCTGGGGGGCAGGGTTCCGGGGGATCGATGCGCACGGCACGGTCGGGGATCCATTGTCGGTGCCGGGGATCCGGTTTGTGCTGGACCGGGCGCTGGGGCGTTCGGATCGTCCAGCCCACCGGACACGGCGGACAAAATCCGGCTCCCCGCCAGAGTCCTCAGTCCGGACGCCAGCGCGTCAACGCATGCGGAGACCGGCCCCGGACTGGATCCAGACGACGCTCACGGTAAGCGGTCCAGTGGATAGGGTGAGCCGGTTCCGGGTGGCGGCCCAGGGTCCGGGGATCATTCCCTGGCAGGTGGATTTTGATTACGAACAGGCGCGCCTGCTGGCGCCGATGGCGGCAAAGGGGGCGCAGGCGGTGACGCTGGCCCGGCTGCTACGCCAGGCATCCGAACGCCTGCATCAGATTGCCCTGCAGCACCAGGCGGCGGGCACGCCCGCCTGTGCCTTTGACCTGCACCGGCTGGTACCGGTTCCCGGTCCCATTCTGGAAGCCGGGGCGGACTCCCGTGCGGCAGCGGCCTGGCTGCAGGCGCAGTGGGGCACGCTGCTGCCGTTGCGCCGGGTAGAGGTCGAAGCCCCGCGCGACCAGCGCGTCCGCCGCAGTGCCCGGCTGGTCTACCACTTCTGGTCGGCGGAGTGGACGCCGTGGCAGGCGCTGGACCGGGTGCGGACGGATTGGCCAGATCTGGTGTTCGACATCCGGCCGCAATACGCGCGTGCCGACGCCGGGGAGACCGCTGATGCTGCCTGACGAGGAGGAAGCCTGGGGTGATCCGCCGCGCCGGCGGCCGCGCCCGGCGGTGCCGGAATTCCATGTCGAGGGGTTTGACGGGCCGCTGGACCTGCTGCTGGACCTGGCAGAACGGCAGCGTCTGGACCTGGGCGTGTTATCCATCGCAGATCTGGCGGCCCAGTTTGTCGATGAGGCAGAGCGGTTGGCCCGCACGACGCCGCTCATGCAGCGCGCGGACTGGGTGATCTGGATCGCCCGGCTGGTATTCCTGCGCTCGCGGCTGCTGTTTGCCACGCAGGCGGAAAAGCAGGTTGCCGAGAGCGAGGCACGCCGGACGGCGGACCAGATCGAGGGGTTGTTGCAGATGCGCGCTGCGGCGGACTGGCTGGAGGCGCGACCGCAGCTTGGCGTGTCGGTTTTTGCGCGGGGCGGAACAGACGTGGATCGTAGTGTTTCTGTCCGGCAGGGGACGTATTTCAGTCTGATGGAAGCCTGTCTCAATGTACTGGAGCGGGAACTGGCACAGATTGAATTCTCGGTTCCGGTCTATCGGATCGATGTGCCTTCGTACTGGCGCGTGACCGATGCATTGATCCTTATGCGTGAGAAAATAAGGAACGGAACCTTTCGAAGCATATGGGACTGTGTTCCCGCGATGGCATCTACCGAATCTGAAGGAACCATTGGTCGTCGAACGGCTGTGGCTGCGACATTTGTGGCTGGGCTGGAATTGGTGCGGCAGGGAGATGCGTTGATCGATATGGTTAAATTTCCCACAGCATGATGTATCGTGTTTGCAGACTCTCTGTGTTAATTTTCACTGAGAACTGACCCATGCCTTCACACTCCCCGGCAGCATCTGCTGGGGTTTGAGGAGTGATCGACATGGAGCTTCTGAGTGTGATCTGTCGGTGGCACTGCCGGGATCATTTTCCGATCCGCGAGATCGAACGCCGGACGGGACTGTCACGCAATACGATCCGAAAATATCTCAGGGCACAGAGTATTGCACCGCAGTTCCTGGTTCCCGAACGTCCCAGCCGACTGGACCCGTTTGCTAACAGACCGAGGGGATGGATGGTCCTGGAAGCCGCCCGATCACGCAAGAACCGGCGCACGGCGCGACGGCTGCATGAAAACCTTGTGGCACCGGGTTATGAGATCCTACGGACGGGTCGCCGCTTTCATTCGACAGTGCAAACACGAACAGCACCAGGCACGCCAGACAACGGGTCGGCGTGTTTTCGTGCCCCTGCGCTTCCAGTCCGGGCAACCGTGCGCCGATACAGGGCGGTATGACATCCTGCGAAGGGACAGCCGCCGTGCGTCATGATCCTGCTGCTGCTTTACTTGTCGTCATGCTCCGTGGATTGCGGATGTATGGCCTGTCCCAGGCCACGGCCAACCTCATCGAGCAGGGCGCACCTGCCTTCGAGGCGACTATTCCCATCCTCTCACAACTCCTGAAGGCGGAACTGGCCGAACGCGAAGTGTGCTCCATCGCCTACCAGACAAAGACCGCCCGGTTCCCCGCCTATAAAGACCTGTCCGGGTTCTCCTTTGCCGATACGCAGGTCAACGAGCCCATGATCCGCCAGCTCCATAGCGGGGACTTCATCGAGCGTGCTGAAAATGTCGTGCTGATCGGCGGTCCGGGAACCGGGAAAACCCACCTGGCGACCGCGCTGGCCATCCAGGCGATCACCCATCACCGCAAGAAGGCGCGCTTCTGGTCAACGGTCGACCTGGTCAATGCGCTCGAACACGAAAAGACCGCCTACCGGGCCGGGCAGATTGCCGACAGGCTGCTCCGCCTGGATCTCGTGATCCTTGATGAACTCGGTTATCTCCCCTTCAGCGCATCTGGCGGCGCCCTGCTGTTCCATCTGCTCAGCCGCCTCTACGAGCGCACCAGTGTCATCATCACAACCAATCTGAGCTTCAGTGAATGGGGAGACGTCTTTGGTGACCCGAAGATGACAACGGCGCTCCTCGATCGGCTGACCCATCACTGTCATATCCTCGAGACAGGAAATGATAGCTACAGGTTCCGCGCCAGCACCGCCGCGTCAAAAAACAGAAAGGACAGATCCTCTTCTTGACCGCCCGCCCGACTATGCCTGAAATTGCATCTGGCTGGGTCAATTCCTGATGAAAAACCCGGGTCAGTTCTCAGTGAAAATCGACACGCGCCCGGCGTATAGCGATTGGCGTGGTTGATTAGCGTGTCGGACGGGTGAGTCAGCTATTATTCGGCAACTGCAGGAGATGGATAGGAAATGGCAGGTACCAAGATCAGTGCAAGGCGGCGAGCATCCTATAAGGAAATCGCGCGGGGTATTGTTGGCGACGACCGTGCTGCACGGCGCCAAAGTACAAGCCAGAATACGATCGGAGCTATCGAGCGTGCTCTCGTGGCTGCTTTCCTTGACGGGTTAACGCAAATATCACCCTTAGATCCGGAAGCAAATGATCTCACATGGATTCAAGTTCCGCCACGGGCACGGCAAACACTCAGTAATATGACATTTTGGTTTAGCGCTAGACATGGCTACAGGACGGACAGAACGGACCGAATAGAAGTCTTCAAGCAGAACGGGAAAAGTCGCTGGAGGATTGTCGATGCAAATGGCCGACATCAAGAGCACTCGGTCGCGGACGGCTCTGTACGCCCACTCATCCGCCTCGGGTTACTAGAGCAGTTGCCAGACAATCCAGCCATTTACGGTCTAAGTGAACTGGGTCTTGAGCTTTGTAAGGAATACTGGAAACGATCAGACCGCGATGATCCGACATTGCCCCGAATCAGTTTGCGGTAGGAATAGGTGTAAGCATCGGCGTGGCCGGCACAAGGCAGGGTAAAAACCAATGTCTTCCGTACACAACATCTCTAGCAGCCTGTCGGGTTGGGGTACCCTGTGAAGGGGTAAGGCTGTAGAGTGTCGCGATGAGCCGCTTCATCCCGTTTGACCGATCCCAGCCGTATC